>NZ_JBITHZ010000004.1:0-650509 GCF_044458585.1 Nonomuraea sp. NPDC050451 | reverse complement strand
GCCTCCACCGACAACGTCGCCGTCACCGGCTACGAGATCTACCGAGGCGGCACCCTCATCACCACCGTCACCGGCACCACCCACACCGACACCGGGCTGAGCGCCAACACCGCCTACAGCTACACCGTCCGCGCCCGCGACGCCGCCGGCAACCGCTCCGCCAACAGCAACACCGCCACCGCCACAACCACGGGCGGCGGCACCGACACCACCGCCCCGTCGGTGCCCGGCAACCTGCGCTCGACCGGCGTGAGCGGCAGCACCGTCTCCCTCGCCTGGGACGCCTCCACCGACAACGTCGCCGTCACCGGCTACGAGATCTACCGAGGCGGCACCCTCATCACCACCGTCACCGGCACCACCCACACCGACACCGGACTGAGCGCCAACACCGCCTACAGCTACACCGTCCGCGCCCGCGACGCCGCCGGCAACCGCTCCGCCAACAGCAACACCGCCACCGCCACGACCACGGGCGGCGGCGGAGGCGGGAACAAGGTGCTCGGCTACTTCGTGCAGTGGGGCGTCTACCAGCGCGGATACCACGTCAAGAACATCGACACGAGCGGCTCGGCGGCCAAGCTGACCCACATCAACTACGCGTTCGGCAACGTGCAGAACGGCCAGTGCACGATCGGCGACAGCTACGCCGACTACGACCGCTTCTACCAGGCCGGCGAGAGCGTGGACGGCGTGGCCGACACCTGGGACGCGGGCGCGCTGCGCGGCAGCTTCAACCAGCTGCGCAAGCTCAAGAAGAAGTACCCGAACCTGAAGGTGCTGTTCTCCTTCGGCGGCTGGACCTGGTCCGGCGGCTTCACCCAGGCCGCGCAGAACCCGACGGCCTTCGCCAACTCCTGCTACAACCTGGTCGAGGACCCGCGCTGGGCGGACGTGTTCGACGGCATCGACATCGACTGGGAGTACCCGAACGCCTGCGGCCTCACCTGCGACTCCAGCGGCCCGGCGGCGTTCAGGAACGTCATGTCGGCGCTGCGCTCCCGCTTCGGCTCCGGCAACCTGGTCACCGCGGCCATCACCGCCGACGGCACGAACGGCGGCAAGATCGACGCGGCCGACTACGCGGGCGCCGCGCAGTACGTCGACTGGTACAACGTCATGACGTACGACTACTTCGGCGCCTTCGCGCCGCAGGGCCCGACCGCCCCGCACTCCCCGCTCACCTCCTACTCCGGGATCCCGACCCCTGGCTTCTACTCCGACGCCGCGATCCAGAAGCTCAAGGGCAAGGGCGTGCCGGCGAGCAAGCTGCTGCTCGGCATCGGCTTCTACGGCCGCGGCTGGGCCGGGGTCACTCAGGCCGCGCCCGGCGGCACGGCCTCGGGACCGGCGCCGGGCACGTACGAGCAGGGCATCGAGGACTACAAGGTGCTCAAGACCCGCTGCCCGGCCACCGGCACGGTCGCGGGCACCGCGTACGCGTACTGCGGCGGCCAGTGGTGGAGCTATGACACGCCGAGCACGATCGGCGGCAAGATGAGCTACTCGAAGAGCCAGGGCCTCGGCGGCGCCTTCTTCTGGGAGCTCAGCGGCGACACCACGAACGCCGAACTCCTCACCGCCATGAAATCCGGTCTGAACTGACCCAGCGTTCTGGCGGGCCCCCACACCAGGGGCCCGCCAGAGGGCCGTCAGCGGGGCGGCGGTCAGCGGGCGGCGGCGGTCAGCTCGCTCACCTGCTCGGCCGTCAGCTCCACGGTGGAGGCGGCAAGGTTCTCCTCCAGGTGAGCCACCGAGGACGTGCCCGGAATCGGCATCATCACCGGCGAACGCGCCAGCAACCACGCCAGGCTCACCTGCGCGGGCGTGGCCCCGACGGCCTTGGCCACGTCGCCCACGGGGCTCCCGGCCGCCGCCAGCGCACCCTTGGCGATGGGGCTGTAGGGGATGAACCCGATCCCCTGCTCCTCACAGTGCTCCAGCACGGCCTCCGAGAACCCGTTGGTGAGGCTGTAGCGGTTCTGCACGGTGACGATCTCGACGATGCGCCGCGCCCGCTCCAGCTCCTCGACGCTCACCTCCGACAGGCCGATGCTGCCGATCTTGCCCTCGTCCCGCAGCGCTCTGAGCTCGCCGAGCTGGTCCTCCAGCGGCACCTCCGGGTCGATGCGGTGCAGCTGGAGCAGGTCGATCCGCTCCACCCCGAGCCGCCTCAGGCTCATCTCGACCTCCTGCCGCAGGTACGCGGGCCGCCCCACGACCACCCACTGCGCCGGCCCCGGCCGCACGAACCCGGCCTTGGTCGCGATCAGCAGCCGCTCCGGGTACGGGTGCAGCGCCTCCCGGATGATCTCCTCACTGATGTAGGGCCCGTAGGAGTCGGCGGTGTCGATGAGATCGACGCCCAGCTCCACTGCCCGCCGCAACACTCGCACGGCCTCGTCGTGATCGCGGGGCGGCCCCCAGACCCCGGGCCCGGTGAGACTCATGGCCCCGAAGCCGAGCCGGTGAACGGTCTTGTCACCGATGGCGAACGTGCCGGTGGACTGGAGGTCTATGGACATACGGGTTCCCCGTTTCGCTGTCAGCTGGGCCGTCTACGCGTCTCCCATCTTCGCCTCAACCGGACCCCTGCCGCGCTCCGGGGCGCTGGTGGCCGAAGCGGACCGGCTTGGAGCCGCTCAGCCGTACCTCCGGGTCGGTCATCGCCTGCGGCGGCGCGGGGCGCTCGACGGCCGGCTCGATGACCGGCTCGGCTCCCTCGGCCTCCGCGATCCGGCGGACGAGCCGCTCACGCAGCTGCGCCGCCGCCCCGGCGTGCGACGGGAACCCCGCCAGGTTGACCAGCTCGTGCGGGTCGTTCTCCAGGTCGTACAGCGCCTGCTCCCGGTAGGCGGCGGAGCCGGGGTCGTCCCACGGGTGGGCGTCCTCGGCGACGGCGTAGTACTTCCAGCGCGAGGTCCGGATCCCGCGTCCCACCTCCGACTCGCTCACCTGGAAGAACACCTCCTCGGGCCAGGCCGCCCGGGGGTCGCGGACCAGCGGGAGGAACGAGCGCCCCTGCATGGAGTCGGGGACGGGCAGGCCGGCGGCCTCCAGGAGCGTGGCAGGCAGGTCGATGGTGCTGACCGGGCGGGAGACGGCGCCGCCGCCGTCGAAGCCGGGGCCGCGCAGCGCCAGGGGCACGCGCAGCGACGCGTCGTGGCACGAGCGCTTGTACTCGCCGTTGCGGGTCTTGAAGTGGTTGCCGTGGTCGGAGGTGTACGCCACGATCGTGTCGTCCAGCAGGTCCATGCTGCGCAGCGCGTCCAGCAGCCGCCCGAGCCCCTCGTCCAGCCGCTTGACCTGCCCCAGGTAGCCGCCCATGTGCTGGTGGGCGGTGCCGCCGAGGGCGGCCAGGTCCGGTGGCATCCAGCGGCCCTGGTAGCGCTCCTCGTAGCCGTCGGGCGCCGGGTAGTTGTCCACCTCGTTCTGGTGGTGCGGCTCCAGGAACGACAGGAACAGGAAGAACGGCTCCTCGTGGTGGTCGGCGACGTACCTGATGGCCGCGTCCACGAGGGCGTCGGAGCGGTAGCCGGGCAGCAGCACGGGGTCGTCGGCCTCGTCGTACACGATCGTGCGGTAGGCGTCGGAGGTGTGCTCCAGCGCGTTCGCGGCCAGCCACGACCGGTAGCCGCCGCGCCGGTCGGCCGGGACCGGCTCGCTGCCGCCGAGGTGCCACTTGCCGATGTAGCCGGTGGCGTAGCCGGCCGCGCCGAAGTGGTGGGCCAGCGTGCGCTCCTCGGGCGGCAGCACGCGGCCGTTGCGGTAGACGCCGGTCGTGGTCGGGTAGCGGCCCGTCTGGAGCGCGGCGCGGGCGGGCGCGCACACCGGCTGCGGCGTGAGCGCGACCGTGGCCTGCGTGCCGTGCCTGGCCATCCTGTCGAGGTTGGGGGTGAAGGGGCCGACGGTGTCCCACCGCTGCTGGTCGGTGAAGAACACGATCACGTTCGGACGCAAGAAATGACTCCTATTTGAGGCCGGTCAGCGCGATGCCGCGCACGAAGTATCGCTGGGTGAGGACGAACAGGACGGCGGTGGGGACGAAGAGGATCACCGAGCCCGCGGCCGTGAGGTGCCACAACGTGAAGTACTCCTGGTTGAACAGGGTGAGCCCGACGGGAATGGTGCGCATCTCGGGCGTCGTGGTGGCGACCAGCGGCCAGAGGAACTCGTTCCACTGGAAGACGAACGTGAACAGCCCGAGCACGGCCAGCGCCGGCCGCGTCTGCGGCAGGATGATCCGCCGGTAGATGCCCAGCTCGGAGGCGCCGTCGATGCGGGCCGCGCTGATCAGGTCGTCGGGGATGGGCTGGATGAACTGCCGCATGAGGAAGATCCCGAACGCGTCCATGAGGAACGGCGCGATCAACCCCTGGTACGTGTTGAGCCACCCCAGGTTGGCCATGAGCACGTACAGCGGGATCATCCGCACGAAGAACGGCACCATGAGCGTGGCCAGCAGCGCCACGAACAGGGTGTTGCGCAGCGGGAAGCGGAACTTGGCGAACACGTACCCGACCAGCGGGTCGAAGATCAGGTGCGCCAGCGTGATGGCGCCGGCCACGACGAGGCTGTTAACGATGAAGTTCCCGAACGGCGCGCGGGCGAACAGCTCCGCGTAGTTGCCCCACTGCGGTGATTCCGGCCAGACCACGGCCTGCGCCGACAGGGTTTCGGCCTCGGTCTGGAGCGACAGCGACAGCATGTAGAGCAGCGGCAGCACGGTGATGAGCGAGGCCAGCCCGAGCAGGAGGTAGAGCAGCGTCCTGCGCATCAGTACACGACCTCTCCGCGCCGCCCCGCCCGGAGCTGGACCAGCGTGAACGCCACGATCACGATCAGCAGCAGCACCGACTGCGCCGAGGAGTAGCCGAAGTCCCTGGTGCGGAAGGCCACGTTGAAGATGTGGAAGACGGACAGGTCGGTGGCGTCGCCGGGCCCGCCGCCCGTGATGATGTACGCCTGCCCGAACGCCTGCAGCCCCGAGATCACCGCCATCACCGACACGAACAGCGTCGTGGGAGCCAGCAGCGGCAGCGTGATGCGCCAGAAGCGGCGCCACGCGTCCGCGCCGTCGATCTTGGCGGCCTCGTGGTACGTCTCGGGGATGCCCTGCAACCCGGCCAGGAACAGCACCATCGTGTAGCCCACGCTCTGCCACAGCGTCACGGCGGCGATCGTGAGCAGCGGCGCGGTGTTGAGCCACTGCTGCGCGGGCAGCCCGGCCGCGAGCAGCACCCGGTTCAGCACGCCCAGCTCGGGGTCGAGGATGTTGCGCCACAGCAGGCCGACGATCGCCACGGAGGTCAGGTACGGCACCAGCAGCAGCACCCGGAACGCCACCCGCCCCTTGAGCGGCTGGTCGAGCGCCATCGCCAGGGCCAGCCCGAGCACGATCGAGCCCACGACCACGGCCACCGCGAAGGCCACCGTGACCAGGAACGAGTGCCGCACCGCCGGGTCGGCCAGCGCCTGCGCGTAGTTGCCCAGCCCGGCCCACTGGTCGGCCTGCGGCCCGGTGCGCACGCTGGTGGCCACGACGTTGCCGATCGGCAGGTAGAAGAAGGCCGCGAAGAACAGGATGGCGGGAAGGAGGAACAGGTAGGCCGTCCGCGCGTAACGGCCGGAGAGCGTGCGGGGCCTCATCACCGCAGGAAGCCCTCGGCCGACTCGGTGAACGTCGCGAGCGCCTCGGCGGCCGGCTGGTTCTGGATGAGCACCTGCTGGTACATGACCTTGAGCTGCTCCTCCCACTTGCCGAGCTGCCCGGTGAGGCGCACCTGCTGGGAGGAGTCCTTGGCGTACGGGAGGGCGTCGGCGAAGACCTTGGTGACCTCGTTCGACTCCACCTCGGGCAGCTTCGTCCAGGAGACGCGCGGCATGAGCATGCCGGTCTCCTTGGTGGCGGCCTGCTCGACCTCGATGGCGGTGATGCGCTTGATGAAGTCCCACGACAGGTCGGGCCTGGTGGCCTTGGCGGGGACGAACATGCTGACGCCCGCCGCCTGCGTGGCCTGCGTCTTGTGCTTGAGCGGCGGCGCGACGCCCAGCTCAATGTCGGGGCTGGTCTTCCTGATCGGGTCCAGGTCCCACGGGCCGGTGAAGATCATCGCGGCGCGCTTGGCCGAGAACAGCTTCTGCGGGCCCGAGTAGTCGGTGCCCGTCACCGGCACCGGGGCGACCTTGTGCTTGTGGACCAGGTCGGCCTGGAACTGCAGGGCGGCGACCGCGTCCGCGACCGGCGTCATGACCTTGCCGGTCGCGGGGTCGTAGGGGGTGACGCCGGCCTGGGCCAGCCAGGGCCAGAGGTAGGTGTAGTCCTGGTTGAGCGCGACGCCGTACACGCCGTCCCTGGTGAGCTTCTTGGCGGCGGCCAGGAACTCCTCCCAGGTGGTCGGCACCTCCACCCCGGCGTCCCTGAGCATGGCCTTGTTGTAGAAGAGCGTGTTGCAGGTCAGGTGGAGCTGCACGCCGTACACCTTTTCCTGGTACGAGTTGCGCTCCACGGTGACCGGCTGCCAGTCGGAGGGGAAGCCCATCGCCTGGCCGTCGCGGTCGACGTACTCCTGCAGCGAGCGGGCGTTGCCGGAGACGGCGAACTCCTGCACCCATCCGCCGGGCTCCTCGACCAGGTCGGGCACGGTCCCGGAGGCGAAGTCGGCCAGCAGCCTGGTGCGCAGGTCGGGCCACTGGTACTTCTGCAGGTTGACCTTGACCTTGTTGGCCTGCTCGAACTCGGCGATCACCTTGCGGTAGGCCTGGTAGTCGTGGCCCGCGTTCCAGTAGACGGTGAACGTCCCGGGCGCGGCGGCCTGGGTGGTCGGCGCGCCGGCGCAAGATGAAAGGACGGGTACGGCGGCGGTGGCGGCGGCCAGGCGGAGCAGGTCACGGCGAGACAGAGGGGAGGACATCTCGGGTTTTCCCTTCTACGAAGAGCCCCGCCGCAGGAAGGTCCAGGAGCGGACGATCTCGCGGGCGGGTGGTTGCTCCTCGGCCTGGAGGCGGTCGAAGAGCAAGCGTGCGACGTCGGTGTAGTCGTGGCGGAGCGGGCCGACGGTGCTGAGCTGCGGATTGCTGATGAGACCCTCGTCGATGTTGCCGGCGCCGACGATCGCGACGTCGCCGGGCACGCTGAGCCCGGCGTCCCTGGCGGCCCAGATCGCGCTGATCGCGGCGCGGTCGGAGGCCGCGAAGATCGCGTCGGGGCGGTCGGGCGAGCGCAGCAGCTCGGCGGCGGTCTGGTAGGCCGCCACGCGGTCGTCCGCGCCCGTGGTGATGATCCGCTCGCTGACGCCGTGCCGGTCCAGGGCGGTCGTGTAGCCGAGCAGCCGGCCTGCGGGCTGCTCCCGGTGGAGCTCGTGGCGGTGCGCCAGGAACGCGATGCGCCGCCTGCCCTGGGCCAGCAGGTGCTCGACCGCCTCCGCGCACGCCTCCGTCTCCGGAGTGCGTACGAGGTCGCAGCCCTCGAGGCCGTCCTCGTTGCTCAGGACCACCATCGGCAGCCCGGTGCCGGCGAGCCCGGTGACCAGGTCGCGGGTGAGGTGGTCGCCGGCGAGGTTGATCAGCGCGCCGTCGGCGACGCCGCCGCGCAGCACGTCGACGGCGGCCTTCGCGCGGGCCTCGGAGTAGACGGCGAGCGTCACCACGGAGTAGCCGCGCGCGTCGGCCATCTCGTGCAGGTCGGTGGCCAGGCGCTCGTCGCTCGGCACGCCGCCGAGCGAGCTGAGCACGAGGCAGATCCGCTGGGTGCGGCGCTTGCGCAGGCTCCTGGCGGCCTGGTTGGGGGTGTAGCCGAGCTGCCTGGCGGCATCGAGCACCCGCTGCCTCGTCTCGGCGGCCACGGGGCGGTCCCGGCCGCTGAGCACGTAGGAGACGGTCGCCACGGACACGTTCGCCAGCTCGGCCACTTGTCGCGCTGTAGGTCTCATGTTAGTCGTATAACCTAGCATTCCCTACGGAAATAAAGGGAAATCTCTGGCCTCTGATGTGGATGGGGAGGTCGGCACGCCGATGGTTCTCGCCTGGCTGTGCGATGGTGTGTTAATCGTTTAACACCGTATGCCTGCGGCGTTCGCCAGATCAACCCCATCGGCTCGGGTTTTCCCTAGGACATTCCCGGTGGCGCGCGATCGTGGGCAATCGCTAGCTTGGGTGTCCGTGACGCCTCTTTTGCCGGGCGACCCGGCACAACTGGGCGAATACTGGCTGGCGGGCCGGCTGGGCGCGGGCGGGCAAGGGGTCGTGTACGACGCCTACGACGACGCCGGGCGACGCGTGGCGATCAAGGTCATCCGCCCGGAGTTCCTGGAGCACGCCGGGGCCCGGGCCGACTTCGTCAAGGAGGTGACGGCCGCGCGGAAGGTGGCCTCGTTCTGCACGGCCCGCATCATCGACGCCGACCTCGACGGGCCCACGCCGTACATCGTGAGCGAGCACATCGAGGGGCCCAGCCTGCGCACGGCCGTCGAGCGGCACGGGCCGTTCGACGCCGACCGGCTGCACCGGCTGGCCGTCGGGGTGGCCACGGCGCTGGCCGCCATCCACGACGCCGACGTGGTGCACCGGGACCTGAAGCCGGCCAACGTGCTGCTCGGGCCCGACGGGCCGCGGGTGATCGACTTCGGGCTCGCCAGGACGGGCGAGATGTCGCAGACGACCGAGGGGGAGTTCGCGGCGGGCACGCCGCCGTACATGGCGCCCGAGCGGCTGGCCGGGCAGCGCGGCGGATCCGCCGTGGACGTGTGGGCGTGGGGCGCGATGATGCTGTACGCGGCCACCGGGCGGCCGCCGTTCTCCGGCGACCTCGCCCTCCTGCGCTACCAGGTGGCCGGCACGCGGCCCGACTTCACCGTGCTGGCGGAGCCCTTGCGGCGCCTGGTGAGCGAGGCGATGTCGCTGGACGCGGAGGCCCGGCCGGCGGCGCGTTCCCTCCTGCTCGACCTCATCGCCATGAACGGCGCCGCCGGCGGGCCGGGCCTGTCGCAGGGCGGGCTCTCCGGGCTGCTCAGCAGCGGGAGCCGGGCCGCCGGGGAGATCGGGCCGCCCGCCGAACCGGCCACGCCGTCGCCGGCCGAGGTCGCCGAGGCCGTCTACGAGCGGCTCAGCCCGGAGGATCGGGCGCTCGTCCCCTCGGCTCTGCTGCGCATGGTGCGCACCGACGAGAGCGCCGAGACCGCGCTCAGGGAGGCGGCCACCCGGGATCTCGTCGACGGCGCGCGGGACCCGGCCGGCGTGGAACGGGTGCTCCAGGCGTACACGGACGCGGGCCTGCTCGTCCACAAGGGCGAGTCGATCACGCTGGCGGGGGCGGCGCTGCTGCGGGCGTGGCCGCGCCTGCGGGACTGGGTCGAGGCCGATCGCGAGGCGCTGACCGTCCACCACGCCCTGAACAGGGCGGCCACCGTGTGGCACGCCAACGGCCGCCGCCCCGACGACCTCTACCGGGGCACGGTCCTGGACGAGAGCGTCGAATGGGTCGCGAACGGGCGCGGGCCGCTCCGGCCGAACCAGCGCGAGCAGGCGTTCCTGGACGCCTCCCGCGAGCGCACCCGTGACCTGGCCAGGCGGCGCCGGCGCGTCAGCGGCACGATCGCGGCGCTCGTCGCGGTGCTGCTGGCCGCGATGGGGGTCGTGGTCGTGCAGAACGTGCTGGGCACGCGCCAGCGGGACACGTCGGCCGCCCGCCGGGTGGCCGCGCTCGCGAACCGGACCCGGGCCGGCGACCCGCTGACGGCGCTGCTGCTGAGCGTGGCCGCGTGGCGGCTCGCGCCCGTGGCCGAGGCGCGCTCCGCCATGTACGCCTCGCTGGCCCAGCGCGAGCGCTCGGCCTTCCGCCCCGCTCCGGTCTCGGGCTCGGCCCGATTCGACCTCAGCGACGACGGCACGCGGCTGGCCGTGCTGGACGGCGGCAGGTTCACCCTCTGGGACGTGCACGCCGGACGGCCCGCCCGCGCCTTCGGCGGGGTGAGCGGTCTCGTGAGCGCGATCGCGCTCAGTGCCGACGGACGCAGGCTGGCCGTGGCCGGCGAGCGGTCGATCTCCGTCTGGGACGCCGAGCGCGGGGTGCGGGTCGCCGAGTTCGGGGAGGGCGCGCAGCGGCTGGCGTTCAGCCCCAGAAGGCTGCTGCTGGCGGCCACCACGGCCGAGGGCCGCGTGCGGGTGTGGGACCTCACCAGCCAGCGCCCGGTGGCCGTCGGCGACGCCACCGAGGTCGCCTTCTCCGCCGACGACGGCCTGATGGCCGCCACCCTGCCCGGCGGCCGGATCGAGCTGCGCGACTGGCAGGGCGTGCTGGCCCGGTTGCCCGGCGCGGCGCTCGCGTTCGACCCGGTGCGGCGCGAGCTGGCGGTACGGACGGGCGGCGACGTCCGCTTCTGGGACCTCGCCGCGCGGCGCTGGCGGGAGCCGGTGCTGAAGGGGTTCGGGGCCCGCGCGCTGCGCTTCAGCCAGGACGGCCGCTTCCTGGCCGCCTACGACGGGTCCGACCTCGTCCTCTGGGCGCGGAACGGCAGCCGGCTGCTGTCCCATCCGGTCGGCGAGCTCGTGTCCGGGCTCCGGCTGAGCCCGGGCACGCTCACCTTCGGCCTGCTCGACGGCACCGTCGTGACCCTGGACGTCTCCGACCTCACCCGCCCCCGCACGCTGGCGCCCGGGGTCGAGGCCGGGCTGATCGACCCCGCGCGGCGTACGGTGATCGTGCGGCGGCCCCGGGTGGAGGTCTGGCACCTGGGCGGGCTGGAGCGCCTGGCGGCTCTGCCGGTCACCCCGACCGCGATGGCGCTGAGCCCCGGCGGCACGCTTCTGGCCGTCGGGACGGCCGATCCCGCGCGGGTGACGCTCTGGAACCTGACGACGGGCACGAAGGACCGGACGTTCCTCGTCAAAGGCGCGAGCGAGGTGGGCGGGCTCGCGTTCGGCCCGGACGGCACGACGCTGGCGGTGGCGCCCTTCCAGGAGACCGTCACCCCGCCCGCGAACAACTGGCGCGACGTCCAGCTCTGGGACGTCCGCCGCGCGGTCAGGACGCGGACGCTGAGCGTGCCCGGCGGCTCCGGCATGGTCTTCCGCCCCGACGGGCGGGAGCTGGCGGTGAACGGCGTGGACGGCGCGCTCGCGTCGCTGGGCGGGGCCGGGGCCGTCACCAGGCCGTTCGGGGAGAGCGCGGACGGCGTGCGGGCCATCGCGTACAGCCCGGACAGCAGGGTCATCGCCACCGGAGCGCTGGCCGCCGGGGTGACGCTCTGGAGCGCCGCCGACCGCCGGCAGCTGGCCCACCTGCCGCTCAAGGGGTTCGGGGCGGTGGACGTGCTGGCGTTCTCGCCCGACGGCCGGACCCTGGCCGTCGGCGGCTCGAACCGCGTCCAGCTCTGGGACGTCGCCGAACGCGCCCCGCTCGGCCCGCCGACCGTGTATCCGGCGGGCGAGGTGGTCGCGCTGGCCTTCGACGCCGGGCAGCTGCGCTGGCTGCGGACCGACGGCACGCTCGGCGACCAGCCCGCCACCGCCGCCGGCGCGGCCGCCGCCCTGTGCGCCAGGGCAGGGCGCTCGCTCTCCCGGAGCGAGTGGGAACGGCTCATCCCCGGCACGCCCTACCGCGAGATCTGCTGACAGGAGGAGACATGCAGCCTTCGCCCGACATCGTCGCCATCCAGGTGACGCCGCAGCCGGTCGTCCTGGACACCGGCGAGGTCGCGCTCCGGATCGAGGTGTCCACCGCGAACGCCACCCGGTTACGCGGCCGGCTGCTCAGCCCGGACGGGACGCGCGTACCGCTCGAGTTCGCCGCCCAGCCGCCGCCGTGCGACTGGCTGGCCACGCACACCCTCCAGCCCGCCGACCGGGAGGGGACGTGGCAGGTCGAGGCGCGGTCCGGCCGGGCGGCGGCCGTGCACGAGTTCGACGTCGACCGGCGCGGGGCGAAGGCCGAGGCGCGGTTCGAGTCCTTCGACGCCGAGCCCCGCCGGGTCCCCAGAGGCGACCTGGTCCGGCTCATCGGCCGGCTGGAGCTGGTCAAGAACGGCGCCTCCGGCCCGGCGGCCGGCCTGCCCGTCGTGATCGCGTTCCAGGAACAGGAGACGTGCGGCCGGCGTGAGCTCGCCGAGGCGGTCACCGACGACCTCGGCCGCTTCGCCGCGCAGGCGCCCGTCATGGAGAGCGGCGAGTGGCGGGCCGAGGTCCGCAGCGACCCCGAGGTGATCGGGGCGGTGAGCACGGCGGTGTTCGTGGAGGCGACGGCCGAGCAGCGGTACGCGACGCAGCTCGACTACGCGGTACGGCGGGCGGGCGGAGGCACCGTCCACTCTGGACGGCTGCGCGGCAAGCCGGGCGCGTCCTGGGAGGGGCTGGGGAACCAGCGCATCTGGGTCTTCTACCGCAAGCCGGGCGCGCCGTCCGGGGCGTTCAACTCGGTCAACAAGAGCGCCCTGACCCGGGACAACCCGGTCCTCAGCAGGGGCCGCTTCGAGGTCCGCACGGGGTCGAAGAGCGGGGGCGCGTGGCGGGTGCAGTACTTCGGCACCAACCTGGCGGCGGGCGTCGTGAGCGCCGCCAAGCCGGCACCGTGATCAAGTGGGTGGACACCGCCCTTCGATATGGGTCGGCGATCACGAGGTCACCACGCGGCAGCCCTCCGGCGGGAGTCACATGGGGGTTTCGACCCGCCCTCGGTGGGGCCTATCCTCTCGACGTGCCGTCACCGAAAGGACGACCTATGTCAGTGCCGCGGCGGAGCCCGTCCCTGATCTGGACCGGCAGGATCGTTTTCGCGCTCGGCGTTGCAGGACTCGTCGGCTATTTCGCCGCTGTCGGGCTCGAGAAGGCCGACAGGCTCGGCAGCGTCATCAGCTGCCTGGTGGCGTTGGGAGCCCTGGTCGCGCCGTATCTGCTCCCTCCCGCTCCGGCGAGCAGCTCGCAGGAGACGGCGGAGCCACCCAATGGCCACGGCATCGACCTGCGTCATGCCCAGGGCGTCCAGATCAACCAGTCCGGCGGCAATTCACAGCACAACAACTTCTCTTCGTGATGAACATGCCGGAAAAAGATCCGAAAGGTGATGACACATCCGAGGCACGGCCGCCGGAGAAGGATTCGTATGCGGTCGACGCGAGATATGCGCGCGGCGTTCAGATCAATAGCGGCCCGGGCGGCAACTCGATGGTCAACAACTTCTTCGAGCAACCGTCTTTGGACGAGGACCTTCGCACACTGCGCCTGCGTGACCTGGAGGGCGCCTTCCGCAAATTCATCGAGTGCGGTCGCGACAGGCAGGTCGACCTCTTGTCCGAGTACGAGCGTGCGGGCGAGATCGCCAATCTGATCTGCGCGAGAAAAGGCCCCGCCCAGTGTGCCGAACTCCTCTATGGAATGGCAGCCGAGCGCTTTATGAAACGGCTCGGGGAACTCACCCGGGACCATCGGAGTGCGGTTATGACGCAGCTGGCCGAACGACTTTCGAAGGATGGGAGTGGAGCGGCTGTCCGGTTACGGGAATACGCGGCGGCGAATCCCGGCCGCGCGGCTCAGCTGTTGATCGGCATCACCAGAGTCGATTCGTCTTCCGCGCGGTTCCGCACGCACCGGGCAGCCCAGTTGCTCCCTGGGGTCGAGTACGTCTTGGGCCTGAAAGACGAAATGGCCGCAGCGCTGTTGAGGGCGCTGCTGTTCCGATACGCGGTCGACAGCGCGTCCGGTGAGCGATACCCACTTCCCGAGCTGACGCGAGACGCGCCCGGGCTGCTGGAGCGGCTGGTCATCTCGGATGTGCACCGCACCGCTCGCCTGATGGCGGCCCTGGGTTCGGCGAAGTTGGTCGCGGCCTGCATCAGGCGCCTTCGGCTGGCGTCAGCGACAAGGTTGCTCGATGGACTGGCGGTGGTCTCACAGACTGGATTCGAAGCCGTGTTGCGAGCGCTGCCGCAGCCCATGGCCGCCGTTCTTCTGGGGCGGGTCTCAGACTCGAATGCGGCGAGTGTTTCGGGCCGGCCCTGGACCAGCGGGTGGCCATGGATAGATGCCGTCCTGGCGCTGATGACGTACGCGAACGCGATAGCCGATCGGCTCGTGTCCAGGGCGGGCCTGGACGCGAGCGAAATCCGCAACATCCAGGACATCTGGCGCGCAGCCTGTCGGACCGTGAAGAACAGCGATTACTATCGGCGCCAGCGGAACCATCTTGCCGGCGCTGCTGTTGTGCTCTTTGTTGGATTAGTGCTCGCACTCCTGCTCGGCTGACAGCCCCGTGCCCCCTGGGCGCGACTGCCGCGCGACGGACACCAGGGATCTCCGTCAGCGTGGCGAGGGGATTTCGCCCGTTACCCTCCGTAATCTTGCCTGGTGAACGGAGGGAGAGGTCTCGTGGGTGGTTGGTCGAGTTCGTGGGGTGCAGGTGGGCGGGTTTCCCGCCGGACGTTCGTCACCGGCACATTCGCCAGTGCGCTGGCCGGCGCCGTCCCCCTGCTGGGCGCCCCGCCCGCGACGGCGGCGCCACGACCCGGGGGGATGGTGCTGCGGGCCCGGCCCGCGACGGTCTCCCTGGGGCGGCGCGAGGTGCGCACCTGGACCTACAACGACGACGTCCCCGGCCCGCAGATCAGGGTGATGGCCGGTGAGCGGGTCCGGGCGCGGCTGGTCAACGAGCTGACCGCGGCGACCACCGTGCACTGGCACGGCATCCGGCTCGACTTCCCCATGGACGGCGCGCCCGGGTTCAGCCAGGAGGCGACCCAGCCGGGCAAGACGTTCGACTACGACTTCGTCGCGCCCGATCCCGGCACGTACTTCTACCACTCGCACGTCGGCACCCAGCCCGACCGCGGCCTGTACGGCACGCTGATCGTCGGCGACCCGCGGGAGCCTCTCGAGTACGACGAGGAGTTCACCGTCGTGCTCGACGACTGGCTGGACGGCATCGAGGGCACTCCGGACGACGCCCTGGCGCGGCTGAACGCGTCCACCGACCACGACGACACCCTGCGCAGCGAGGCGCTCGGCGGCGTGGCGGCGGAGATGCGGCACCCGCTCTACTTGGTCAACGGCCGGTCGCCGGACGCCCCGATGAGCTTCCGCACCGCGCCGGGCCGCGTGGTCAGGTTCCGGGTGATCAACGCGGCCTCCGACACCGCCTTCCGCGTGGCGCTCGGCGGGCATCGCATGACCGTCACCCACACCGACGGCTTCCCGTGCCATCCGGTGAACGTGGACACGTTCCTCATCGGCATGGGCGAGCGCTACGACTTCCTGACCCGGCTCGACTCGGGAGCGTTCCCGCTGGTCGCGATGGCGGAGGGCAAGCGGGGGCGGGCGTTCGCGGTGGTGCGGACGGATCGCCGGGCGGAGTCGCCGGCGAGCGATGTCCAGGTGCCGGAGCTGACCGAGCGGATGCTGGCGTACCGGGACCTGGAGGCCCCGTCGTCCCACGATCTGCCCCGCCCGTCCAGGTCCATCACGGTGACGCTCGGCATGCGCCCGTCCGGCAACGAGTGGACGATGAACGACAAGGTCACCAGTGACCACCTGCGGCTGCGCGTGGACCGGGGCGAGACGGTCCGGCTGATCGTGGACAACCAGTCGCCCATGTGGCACCCGATGCACCTGCACGGCCACACGTTCCAGCTGCGCCTGCCGGACGGGCGCGGGCCGCGCAAGGACACCGTGAACATCAAGCCGCGCCAGCGGCTCCACCTGGACGTGCTCGCCGACAACCCCGGCGAGTGGATGTTCCACTGCCACAACCTGTATCACCAGGAGCAGGGCATGATGGGCGCCATCGGCTACGGCCCCGCCCCGAGCAACACCGGCCACCGTCCCCAGCAGCACAACCGCAAGCGGAAGCGCCGACGCTAACAGCGTTCGCACATGCGCACAATGTGCGCTATGGTGAGTGGTATGGCGAAAGACGAGCAGTCCATCCCTTCGGTGTGGGCGCGGCCCCGCCGCGAGCGCGAGCAGCCGGCGCTGAGCCGCGACCAGATCGTGGCCGAGGCCGTCCGGCTGCTCGACGAGGAGGGCATCGACGCCCTGAGCATGCGCCGCCTCGGCAGCCGGCTCAACGCCGGGGCGACCTCGCTCTACCGCCACGTCGCCAACAAGGACGAGCTGATCGAGCTGGCCGTGGACGCGGTCTACGGCGAGCTGCCGCTGCCCGAGGAGAGCGACGCCACCTCGTGGCGGGCGGCCATCGCGCACATCGCCCACAGCCTGCGCGCCACGATCCTGCGCCACCCCTGGATGGCCGCCAAGCTCGGCGAGGTGGGGCTGGCCTACCTGGGGCCCAACATGCTGCGCCAGACGGAGCACATGCTCGGCGTCCTCGAGTCCGCCGGTTTCCCGCTCGACGAGGCCGACCAGGCGATGAGCACGCTCGTCGCGTACGTGCTCGGCGTCACCACCAGCGAGGCCGCGATCCTGTCCATGATCACCCGCAGCGGTCAGACCGAGCAGGAGTGGGTGGAGCGCCTGTGGCCGGCGGCCGAGCGGGCCGTGCAGGACTATCCGCGCCTGCGTGCCCGCTACGCCGCGCAGCGCGACCAGCTCTCCTCCCAGTCCAACGAGGACGGCTTCGAGTACGGCCTCCAGCGGGTCCTCGACGGCCTCCAGTCCCGCCTCGGCTGAACTCCCATTTCAGAGCCCTGCTCACGTGTGACATAAGCCTGCCGTCGGTCTTGCGACGCGGCCTCGGGCTACGGAAGGATCGCCCAATCGAACCCCCCGTTCCCGCATGACCTTGGAGAGGCCGTCGTGCCCACACAGCACGCGAACGTCGAGCAGTTCGGATACCGGCAGGAGTTACGCCGCGGGGTCGGGCTGACCGACCTCGTGTCCTACGGCCTGGTGTTCATGGTGCCGATCTCCCCGTTCGCGATCTTCGGCTCCGTCTACGCCCGCTCGGGCGGCATGCCGGCCCTGGCGTACCTCGTCGGGATGGTCGCGCTGCTCTTCACCGCCGCCTCGTACGCGCAGATGGTCAAGGCTTTCCCGCTGTCCGGCTCGGTCTACAACTACGCGGGCCGCGGCATCGCGCCGCCGGCCGGTTTTCTGACCGGATGGATGGTCCTGCTCGACTACATCCTCGTGCCGTGCCTGCTCTACCTCGTCGCGTCCATCGCCATGCACGCCATCGTGCCGGAGATCCCCGTGTGGGCCTGGCTGATCGCCTTCGTGGCGCTCAACACCACGATCAACCTCCGGGGCATCCGGATGACGGTCAAGCTCACCCGCATCATGATCGTGTTCGAGCTGGTCGTGCTGGCGCTGTTCCTCGTGGTCGGCGTCTGGGCCCTGCTCCAGGGCAAGGGCCGCGGGTTCAGCCTCTCCCCGCTGTTCAGCCCGGAGACGTTCTCCTGGCCGGTGGTGTTCGCCGCGGTGTCGGTGGCCGTGCTGTCGTTCATCGGCTTCGACGGGATCAGCATGCTGGTCGAGGAGTCCACCGGCGGGTCCCAGCAGGTGGGCCGGGCCATGCGGCTGGCCCTGGTGCTGGCGGGCGTGCTGTTCATCGTGCAGGTGTGGGTGGCCGCCCTGCTGGTGCCCGACCCGGCGGGCCTCCTGCGGCACGGGGGTGACACCGCGTTCTACGACGCGGCCGCGGTGGCCGGCGGCGAATGGCTCAGGCACCTCACCTCGACCGCCACCGCGCTCTCCTGGGGCGTGGCCAACACCATGGTGGCCCAGGTCGCGGCCTCGCGCCTGCTGTACGCGATGGCCCGCGACCGGCAGCTCCCGTCGTTCCTGGCGAAGGTGTCGGTCAGGCAGTCGGTCCCGGCCAACGCCATCATGCTCGTCTCCCTGCTGTCCGTCGGCCTCGGGATCTGGATGTCCACCCGCGCCGACGGCGTCGACCTGCTCAGCAGCCTGATCAGCATGGGCGCCATGGTCGCGTTCATCGTCCTGCACGCGTCGGTGATCGTGCACTACTCGCTGCGCCTCGGCTCGGACGCCATGTGGACGCACCTCATCGCGCCGCTCATCGGGATGGGGATCCTCGTCTTCGTGGTGATCAACGCCCACGTGATGGCGCAGCTGGTGGGCCTGATCTGGCTCGGCGTCGGCGCCCTGGTGCTGGCCGGCCTGTACGCGCTCGGCCGCCGGCCCACCGTCCAGGGCCTGACCGGACGGTCATGATGAACCGGCTGCCGCTCCACGAGGACCTGTATCTCATCGCGCACGACCAGTCCGGCAAGCCCCTGATCCACCAGTCGTCGATGGCTCTCGGACTGGCCGGCGCGGTGCTGCTCGAACAGGCCATCAGCGGTCGCGTCACCGTCGCGGGCGGCCACGTAACCGTCTCCGGCGACGCCCCCGTCTCCTTGGCGGACGGCGACGTCAGGCTGCTGATCAAGAAGGCGGCGGACGGCCTCTACGACCGCACCCGCGAGGCCCTGGTCGCCTCGGGCGTGCTCGTCAGGGTGAGCGGGCGCCGCCTGGGCATGCTGCCGTACACGCGTTACCAGCTCGCCGACATCGCCTCGGTCGTCCGGGCCTCTTCGGGAGCGCGCTCGGCGGTCGAGGGCTGGAAACCGCCGGACGCGCGGTGCGCCGCGCTCTGCGGGCTGGTGGCAGTGCTGCGGCTGGAGGCTGAGCTCTACCTCGATCAGCCGGCGAACCGGCTGGTCGGCCGCCTCCGCGAGATCGCCGCGGCCGCCCCGCCCGTGGTGGGCGAGCTGGTCGCGGTCGTGGACACCCTGGTCGCGGAGGCCGCCGTGGCGGTCTACCGCTAGCTGTAGCCCTCAGCTGGGCCCGGCCATCGCCGCGAGGCGGCGGGCGAGCCGGGCGACGGCCTCCCGCAGCTCGGCGGGCTCCAGCACCTCCGCCTCGAAGCCCAGCCGGGCCACGTGCACGGCCAGCCAGTCGAGGTCCTGCCCGCCGGCGACGAGCACGCACCACCCGTCGCGATCGTCCTCGACCCGCCCCACCTGGGGCGGCACCAGCTCCCGCACCCGATCGGGCGGGGCGTGCAGGCGCACCCGGGCGAGATACCGGTACGGCGCCTCGGCCACGGACCGCTGCACGTAGGCGGCCGGGTCGGGATGCTCCCTCGCCCGGAAGCGCCAGGTCGTCGCCTCCACCTCGCGCATCCGGTCCAGCCGGAAGGTGCGCCAGCCGTCGCGGTCGACGTCCCAGGCCATCAGGTACCAGCGGCGGCCGGTGGAGACCATCCGCACCGGCTCGACCGTGCGCTCGCGCTGCCCGCCGTCGTGGCCGGGATACCGGAACCGCACCCGCACGGCGTCGCGGCAGGCCCGCGCGAGCGTCGTCAGCAGCTCCGCGTCGATCTCGACCCCGGGGCCGACCAGGGTCTCGGTGGCGCCGTACACCGCCCGGACCTCGGCGCGCAGCCGGGGCGGCATCACCTGGTCGAGCTTCGCGAGCGCCCGCAGCGCCGCCTCGCCCGCCCCGGCGACCGTGCCTCCCGCCGCCAGCCGCAGGGACACCGCCGTCGCGATCGCCTCCTCGTCGTCGAGGAGCAGCGGCGGCAGCCGGGTGCCCGCGCCGAGCTGGTAGCCGCCGCCGACGCCCGCCGTCGCGTGCACGGGGTAGCCGAGCGCGCGCAGCCGCTCCACGTCGCGGCGCACCGAGCGGTCGGTGACACCCAGCTCGGCGGCGAGCTCGGCAGCGGTCCAGGACGGCCTGCGCTGCAGCAGCGCCAGCAGCCGCAGCACCCGCTCGGTCGTCGACTCGACAGTCACGCGCTCATCGTTCCACAGATCACGGACCGATTCTGTCCGCTATATGCGGGAGGCTTGAGCCATGAACCACCAGAGCTGGAACACCCTGCTCCGAGATCAGATCGACTGGCACTGGACCCATCAGCTGCGCGATCGCCTCGACGGGCTCACCGATGACGAGTACTTCTGGGAGCCGGCGCCCGGCTGCTGGAGCGTCCGGCCGCGCGGCACCGGCGCCGCGCCGGTGCGGGCCGGGTCCGGCGCGATGACCATCGACTTCGCGATGCCGGTGCCCGAGCCGCCGCCGGTGACGACGATCGCCTGGCGACTCGGGCACGTGATCGTCGGCGTGCTCGCGATGCGCAACGCCTCGCACTTCGGCCGCACGCCCACCGACTACGGGTCGTTCGAGTACGCTCCGACCGCGGGCGCGGCGCTGGCCCAGCTCGACGCGGAGTACGCCACCTGGCTGGCCGGGGTCGAGTCCCTCGGCGAAGCCGGACTCGCCCGCCCGTGCGGCGAGGCGGAGGGACCGTACGCCGAGTTTCCGCTGGCGGCGCTGGTCCTGCACATCAACCGCGAACTGATCCACCATCTGTCAGAGGTGTGCCTGCTGCGCGACCTCTACCTGCACACCCACCGGGAGACGAGCTGAGATGGCCCGCGACATTCAGATCACCTTCGACTGCGCCGACCCGGCCGGGCTGGCCGCGTTCTGGGCCGAGGCGCTCGGCTACCGCTTGCAGGACCCGCCCAAGGGCTTCGAGTCGTGGGAGCAGGCCCTGGAGGCGATGGGCGTGCCGCCCGAGCGCCGCAACGACGCCTCGGCGCTGATCGACCCCGAGGGCTCCGGGCCGCGGCTGTTCTTCCAGCGGGTGCCGGAGGGCAAGACGGCCAAGAACCGCGTGCACCTCGATGTGCGGGCCGCCCCCGGGCTCGCGGGCGACGCGCGGATGGCGGCCCTGGAGGCGGAGGCCGAGCGGCTCGTCTCCCACGGCGCCACCCGGCTCCAGCGCCACGAGCCCGCTCCCCCGCTCGGCGCCGGTCACATCGTGATGGCCGACCCCGAGGGCAACGAGTTCTGCCTCGACTGACCGGCCGCGCCCCCCATGGACGCCGCGAGGTGCGCGGGTTACGCTCCGCTCGCCACAAGATGGGGGGCAATCCATGACTTACACGCTTTTACGCGGGAACTTCGTGATCCGGTACGCGGATCTCCCGCGGCAGGGCCCCGAGCCCGACGGCGACACCGTGAAGTTCCTGCCCGACTCGCCCGCGCTGGTGGAGGCGCTGCCGCGGCGCTCCGGCCACCCGCCGAAGATCAACCGCCGCGGCGTCTCCGTGCGCCTGGAGGCCATCGACGCGCTGGAGACCCACTTCGAGGAGACGCACCAGCAGCTCGCCGGGGCCAACGCGGCCAGGGACGAGCTGCTGCGCCTCCTCGGGTTCACGAACGTGCGGTACTGGGAGGACCTGCCGAACAAGGTGAAGTCGGCGGACCAGGACTCCATCCGCGGGCACGTCCTCACGAACGGGGTCGACGCGAACGGCCGGCTGATCGGCTTCGCCTACGCGGGTGACCATCCGGGGGCCGACGGGGCCTCGGTGTTCCTGGACCCGGCGCTCGTGGACGCGTCCGTCAACGGCACGCTGCTGGCCGGCGGGCTGGTCTATCCGGCGTTCTACGCGACGCTGCCGGCGGAGCTGCGCACGCACCTGGCGGAAGTGTCGCAGGCGGCCAGGAGCAAGGCCGCCGGCATCTGGCCCGGCTCGACCGCCGACCCCGACGGCGCCGCCACCGTCACCGGCCTGGCCGACGCCGAGGCCCTGGTGATGTGGCCGAAGCTGTTCCGCCGCATCGTGCCGTACCTCGCGGCCGGTTTCACGGACTTCGACGGCTTTGACGCCTGGCTGCGCGCGGACCCGGTCAACCGGGGACGACGAGGTGTTCCTGCTCACCAAGCTCGAACGCGGCAACCTGCACGACGTGATCAAGGGTGCCGGGCAGCAGCTCCAGCTCACGGTGTGGCCGGAGGAGTTCATCATCGCCCCGGACCCGGCGCCGCCGGGCACCGTCGTCAAGCCGCCGCTGGTCGCGGCCGGGGATCTGCTGATCGTGGCGGCCCTCCCAGACCCGGCCGGCGCCGACCGCGGCAACGAGACGGTCACCCTGCTCAACCTCACGGCGACCGCGATCGACCTCGAGGGCTGGGCCCTGTCGGACGCCGCCGGCGGCCGTAAGACGCTGACCGGCCGGATCGACGCCGGAGCCGCGCTGCGGGTGACGCTGGACGGCGGGCTGCGGCTGGACAACGGCGGCGACACCATCGTCCTGGTGGACCCGAAGGGCAGCTCGATCGACCAGGTGACCTACCAGGCGAACCGGGTCATGGCGGGCCGGACCATCGCCTTCGGCCGCTGACACAACGGGCGGTGCCGGGCCCCGGCACCGCCCACATCACCGTCGACACGAAGGAGTTCGTGATGTTCGGGACACGGTCGCTGTTGAGGCTGGCGGTCGGCGCGGCGGCGGGCTACGTGCTCGCCGTCCGTCCGTGGCACCTCCGCTGGGGTGCCGACGACCGCGAGGTCCACGGCGAGATGGCCGGCGACGACCTCGTACGATCCCCGCAGTACCAGGCCACCAGGGCCGTCACCGTCGACGCTCCCCCGGCCGCCGTCTGGGCCTGGCTGGTCCGGCTGGGCGGCTACCGGCCGGGCGGCGGCACCCCCGAGCCTCCGGCCACGGAGGAGCCGCTGAAGGTCGGGGACGTCCTGCACCCCGCGTCCGACGGCACCGGGTACGTCGTCGAGCAGGCCGACCCGCCCCACACCCTCGTGCTCGCCCAGCGCGGCGAGGACGCCACCACCACCTGCTCGGTCTCCCTGCGCGACCTGGACGGCAGGACCCGGATGGTCTTCCGGGTACGCGTCCGAGCCCAGCCCGGCGTGCGCGGCACCACCTACCTCGCCTCGATGGACCTGGTCGACTTCATGGCGATGCGCAGGCAGCTGCTGACCATCAAGGAACGCGCCGAGTCCGCGCACTGACTCATAGTTTGAACACCGGTTGACGGGAGGCCTCTGGAGCGCTTACGGTTCCGGCGATATCGATGAAACATATCGATATAAATCCGAAACTTTCGGAGGCGTCATGTTTCGTGGAGTCGTCGCGGTCGCCTTGCTCGGCCTCCCTGCGGTGAATCCCTCCCAGCCCCCCGCCATCACCGTGAACGAGCACGTCAGGCACCAGGAGATCGACGGCTTCGGCATCTCCCAGGCGTTCCGGCGCAACGAGCTGCTCAAGGCGCTGCCGGAGTCGCAGCAGCGCGAGGTCCTGGACCTGTGGTTCGACCGCGAGAAGGGCGCCGGGCTGAGCATCCTGCGGCTCGGCATCGGCTCCTCCCCCGCCGGGAGCCCGTACGACCACATGGTGTCGATCCAGCCCGAGGACCCCGGCGGCCCGGACGCGCCGCCCAAGTACGTGTGGGACGGCGACGACAACAGCCAGGTGTGGGTGGCCAAGGCGGCCCAGGCGTACGGCGTGAAGCGGTTCTTCGCCGACGCCTGGAGCGCGCCCGGCTACATGAAGGACAACGGCGACGACAAGGGCGGCGGCACGCTGAAGCCGGAGTGGCAGCAGGCGTACGCGAACTATCTGGTGGCGTACACGAAGTTCTACGCCAAGGAAGGCATCAAGATCACCGACCTGGGGTTCACGAACGAGCCCGACTGGACGGCCTCGTACGCGTCCATGCGCTTCACCCCTGAGCAGGCCGCCCAGTTCGCCAAGGTGCTGGGCCCGGTGGCCAAGGGCACGCGCGTGGTCTGCTGCGACTCGTTCGGCTGGAACCAGGCCAAGGCGTACACGGCCGCGATCGAGGCCGACCCCGAGGCCCGCCGCTGGGTGAAGACCCACACCGGGCACACCTACGCCAGCCCCGTGGACGCCCCGCTGCCGACGACCAGGAAGACCTGGATGTCGGAGTGGAACCCGAACGGCAGCACCTGGAACGAGAACTGGGACGACGGCAGCGGCTACGACGGCTTCGCGATCGCGCAGGCCGTCCACGACGCGCTCACGCTGGGCAACGTCAGCGGCTACGTCTACTGGCTGGGCGGTTCGCGCGGCACGACCCGGGCGCTGCTGCAGCTCGACGACACGGCGAAGACGTATCGGGTCTCCAAGCGGCTGTGGGCGCTGGCGGCGTACAGCAGGTTCATCCGGCCGGGCGCGGTCAGGCTGGACACGGCGGCGGCGGACCCGGCGCTGAAGGTCTCCGCGTTCCGCAACCCGGACGGCTCGCGCGTCGTCGAGGTGCTCAACACGGGCACCGCACCGGTCACGTGGCAGGGCGTGCGCGGCCGGGCGACCGCGTACCTCACGGACGGCGCCAACTCGCTCACCCCGTCCGCGGTGACGGGCCGCACGGTGACGCTGCAGCCGCGGGCGCTCACCACGCTCGTCATCCGATAACGAGGCCGCGAGAGCCCGGGCAGGTGCCGGCCCGGGCTCTCGTCACGCGCGGCGGCTGGATGGGGGCTAGCCCCAGACCTCCTGGGCCGTCTCGACGATCAGGCGGAGCTTGGCGAACTGCTCGTCGGCCGTGAGCTGGTTACCCTCGACCGTCGACGAGAACCCGCACTGCGGCGACAGGCAGATCTGGTCGAGGTCGACGAACTTGGCGGCCTCGTCGATCCGCCGCTTGAGCGTGTCCTTCGACTCCAGCTCGCCCCGCTTGGTCGTGACCAGCCCCAGCACCACCATCTTCCCCGGCGGCACGAAGCGCAGTGGCTCGAAGCCGCCGGACCGCTCGTCGTCGAACTCCAGGAAGAACCCGTCCACCTTCAGCTCGCCGAACAGCGCCTCCGCCACGAAGTCGTAGCCGCCGGAGGCGGCCCAGGAGGAGCGGAAGTTCCCCCGGCACATGTGGGTGGTGATCGTCATCCCGGCGGGCTTGGCGGCCAGGGCGGCGTTGATCTGCTTGATGTAGCGCAGATGCATGTGCTCGGCGTCGTCCCCGCGCGAGCTCAGCTCCGCCCGCTGGGCCGGGTCGTTCAGGTAGGCCAGGCTCGTGTCGTCGAACTGCAGGTACGTGCACCCCAGCGCGCCGATCCTGCGCACCTGCTCGGCGTAGGCCGCGCTCAGGTCCCGCCAGAACTCCTCCACGTCCGGGTAGACCGCCGGGTCGATGGCCGCCGGCCCGCCCCGGTAGTGGACCATGCTCGGCGAGGGGATGGTCAGCTTGGGCACCACCGTGGTGACGGTGTCGCGCAGGAACGTGAAGTCGTCGGCGAAGATCGGCTCGTTCAGCCGGATCCGCTCGTGCACGCGCAGCGCCGCCGGGGTGAACTCGATGTCCCCCTGCTCGTTGTGGAAGCGCACCGTGATGTGCTCGTCGGTGGCCTGGCCGATGCCGCCGAGCCGGTAGATGAAGTCCATGTGCCACGAGGCCCGCCGGAACTCGCCGTCGGTGGCGCTCTGCAGCCCGATCTCCTCCTGGCGGCGTACCACCTCCCTGATGGCCTCGTCCTCGGCCTCCCGCAGCGCGTCGCCCGTGAGGGTCTCGCGGGCGCGGAGCAGCGCGGGCGGGCGGAGCAGGCTGCCGACGTGGTCCGCGCGGAACGGCGGCGAGGTGCGCATTCGCAGATCATCTCCTCTGGTCGTCAAGGTTGTGCCCGTAGAGCTTTCTGAGGTGGGCTTTGAGCAGCTTGCCCGCCGCGTTCTTCGGCAATTCGGGGACGAATTCCAGATATTTCGGGATTTTGAAGCGGGCCAGGCGGCCGTCCAGGTACGCCAGCAGCTCATCGGGCTCGATCGCGGCGCCCGGGGCCGGCACGACCAGCGCCTTGCCCACCTCGCCCCACTTCTCGTCCGGCACGCCGATCACCGCGCACTCGGCGACCGCCTCGTGCCCGAACAGGACGCTCTCCACCTCGGCGGGATAGACGTTCTCGCCACCGGAGATGATCACGTCCTTGAGGCGGTCGGAGATGCGCACGTAGCCGTCCTCGTCGGCGACGCCGACGTCGCCCGAGCGGAACCAGCCGTCCGCCGACAGCACCTTCGCGGTCTCCTCCGGTCGCCGCCAGTAGCCGGCCATGACGTTGGGCCCCTGTACGTACACCTCGCCCGGCTCTCCGGGACCCGCCGGGGAGCCGTCGGGCGCTACCAGCCGTACGTCGGAGAAGAAGCACGACACCCCGGCCGAGCCCGCCTTGGCGATCGAGTGCTCGGGCCCGAGGAAGAGGGCGCCGGGCGCCGTCTCGGTCATGCCGTACCCCTGCAGGAACGTCAGCCCCCGATCCTGATAAATCCGGATCAGCGGCTCGGGCACCGGCGCGCCCCCGCACAGCAGGTGCCGCAGGCTCGACAGGTCGGCCCCCGCCCAGCGTGGCGACCGCGTGAGGAAGCCGAACATCGACGGCACGCCGAACATCACCGTCACCCGCTCCGCCTCGATCAGGTCGAACGTCCGGTCCACGTCGAAGGAGGGCTCCAGGATGACCCGGCCGCCCTTGAGCACGGTCGGCACCAGCGTCTGGGCCAGCGCCGCGATGTGGAACAGCGGCGCGCTGACCAGCGTGACCTCGTCGTGCGCGAGCGGCACGTCCACCAGCAGGTTGAAGGTGTTCCAGGTCAGGTTGGCGTGGGTGAGCATGGCCCCCTTGGGGCGGCCGGTCGTCCCGGACGTGTACATGATCAGGCACACGTCGTCCTGGCGCACCGGCTCGTCGATGGGCTCGGGCGAGCCGGAGGCGAGCAGCGCCTCATATTCGGCGGCCCTGACGTGCCGCCCCGGCAGCCCCTCGCCGTCCTGCTCCTCGCCCAGCACGAGGACCGACGCCTGCGCGTCCTCCAGGATGAACCGCAGCTCGGGCCGGGCCAGCCGGGCGTTGAGCGGCACGAACACGGCCCCCACCAGCCCCGCCGCGAAGAACGTCTCCACCATCGCGGGCTGGTTGACCCCGAGGAAGGCGACCCGCTCGCCGCGCCCCACGCCGAGCGCCGAGGCCAGCCGGTACGTCCGTTCGCTCAGCTCACGGTACGTGCGGTCCTGTCCCCGGTACGTCACCGCCACCCGTTCGGGCGTCATGCGGGCCCGGCGTGCGGGCCACGAGCCAATCCCCTGATTCCGCATCGGCGCTCCTTGACGCTCAAGCCCTCAAGTTAGGCCACTAGGCGATGGCTGTCACCGTTCTGCCCAAGTTTCGTCCGGCACAACGTCGAGGAGCCGCTCCACGATCCGCTCCGCCTCCGGCCTGAACCGCTCGTGCAGCGTGTGGCAGACCCGCTGGGCCTTCTCCGCCGGCCAGTCGTGCGGCAGGTAGCGCAGCGGCAGGCGCGGATCGGCCCTGATGATCTGCAGCCAGCCGGTCAGCAGCGTCAGCGAGCGCGCCAGGTCGTCGGGCGCGTCCGCCGCCGGGTCGGCCCGGTCCCAGCTGCGCAGGAACTCCCGGTAGCGCTCGCCCAGGCCCGACAGGTCGTAGGCGTCCCCGACCAGCGCCTGCATGTCGGTGGGGTGGCGGGGTTCGGCGGAGAAGACCTTCACGTTCGCGCCGAGGTCCTCGATCACGTGCGCGGCGTCCACGTCACCGGGGGCGATCCACAGGCCGTTCTGCAGCGGCCCGAACCCGGCCCAGACCAGCCGCGAGCGCAGTTCGTGCCGCTCCCGCTGCCAGGACTCGGGCAGCGAGAAGCCGATCAGGGTCCAGCGGTCCTCGTCCGCGTCGTTGACGACGCCGCTGTGCCAGATGCGCCGCTCGCCGTCCTTGAGCACCTCGGCGCTCGTCGGGGTGAGGCCGAAGTACATGCGGCGGCCCGAACGCTGGCGGCGCAGCAGGCCGCGGCCGACCATCCGGGTCAGCGTCGAACGCGTCGCCTCCTCCGAGATCCCGACCTTGGCGAACGCCTCGATGAAGCTGCCCGAGGACACGCAGATCCCGCGGCCGTACACGTGATCACCGAGGAACGTCAGAATCACCGACTGAGGCCGCATCTAAGCCCTTCCAGGGGATATTGGGCAATCTATTGACAGCAGTAATATAACTGCCTACATTCAGGGCCACATCCCAGCTTGGAGGGTCCTGAATGCGCAGGCTGCTCCCGTCTCTGGTTTGTCTCGCGTTAGCCGCGACCGCCTGCGGCGGTGATGCCGGCGGCGGTGCTCAAGACCCGATCAAGGTCGGCCTCATCGTCTCCCTCACCGGCAACTACACCCCGCTGGGCAGCGAGGACAAGAAGGCCGTCGAGCTGGCCGTCGAGCAGGTCAACGCCCAGGGCGGGCTGCTCGGCCGCAAGGTGGAGCTGGTCACACGCGACGACAAGACCGCCCCCGACCAGGGCATCGTGGCCTACAACCAGATCAAGGGCGACATCGACGTACTGATCGGCCCGGTGTTCTCCAACTCGGCGCTGGCGGTCGAGCCGCTCGCGCAGCGCGACAAGATGCCGTACCTGTCGCTGGCCCCCGCCCAGGAGCAGGTCGAGCCGATCAAGTCGTACATCTTCGTCACCCCCGCCCTGTCCAGCATGTACGCCGAGCGCTACCTGCAGTACATCCAGGCCAAGGGCATCAAGACGATCGCCGTGGCCTGGGACTCCAAGAGCGCCTATTCGGTCTCCGGCCACAAGTCGATGATCGCCCTCGCGTCCAAGTACGGCGTGAAGGTCGCCGTGGACGAGCCGTACGAGACGACCACCTCCGACTTCAGCCCGCTCTTCACCCACGTGCGCGACTCCGCCGCCGAGGCGCTGGTGTTCTGGGGCTCGGGCGCGCCCGGCGTGACGGCGGCCAAGCAGTACGTGGCCTCGGGGCTCAAGACGCCGCTGTTCCTGACCGCGTCGCAGGCCAGCAAGCTGTGGCTGGAGCCGATGGGCAGCGCGGCCGAGGGCATGACCGTGCAGAGCGCCATCGGCGTCGTCGGCGAATATCTGCCCGACGGCAAGCAGAAGCAGATCATCGAGCAGATGGCCAAGCCGTACCAGCAGAAACACGGCTATCCGCCGCCGCAGTTCGCGCAGGACGGCTACAGCGCGAGCCTGCTGCTCTTCGAGGCGATCAGGAAGGCGAACAGCACCGACAAGGCCAAGGTGCAGCAGGCCCTGGAGACCATGGACCTGGTCACGCCCAACGGCCGCTTCCGCTACTCCCCCACCGACCACTCCGGGCTCTCCCCCGAGTTCATCTCGGTCAACACGGTGCAGAACGGGAAGTTCGTTCCCACCACCTGGGCCAAGGAGCAGCTCACCAAGACGGTCAGCGCGGGGTAGCGGGTGCTGACGGTCACCGGGCTCTCCCGCTCCTTCGGGGGCGTCTACGCCGTCCGCGACGTGTCCCTGACCGTCGCGGACGGCGAAGTCTGCGGCGTCATCGGGCCGAACGGGGCGGGCAAGTCCACGCTGTTCAACCTCATCACCGGGCATCTGACGGCCGACCACGGCCAGATCTCGTTCCGCGGGCACCGGGTGGACCGGCTCGCGCCGCACCGGCGGGCCAGGCTCGGCATGTCGATCGTGTTCCAGGCGGCCAGGGTGTTCCGCGGCATGACGGTCAGGGAGAACGTCATGGTCGGGATGCACGGCCGTACCGGTGCGGGGTTCGTGTCGGCGGCGCTGCGGCTGCCGCGGCACCGGCGCGACGAGCGCGAGATCACCGCCGAGGCGGATGCCGTGCTGAGCCGCGTGGGGCTGGCCGAGTGGGCGGACCGGCCCGCCGACCTGCTGCCCATCGGGCAGCAGCGGGCGCTCCAGCTCGCCCGCGCCCTGTGCGCGCGGCCCCGGCTGCTGCTGCTCGACGAGCCCGCCTCGGGGCTGCGCGGCCAGGAGCGCGAGCGGCTCGCGGCGCTGGTGGAGGAGCTGCGCGCGGACGGGCTGACGATCCTGCTCGTGGAGCACGACGTCGCGTTCGTGACCCGGCTGGCCGACCGCGTGGTGGTGCTCGACCTGGGCCGGGTCATCGCCGACGGCTCGCCCGCCGAGGTGCGGGCCGATCCGCTGGTGCTCGCCGCCTACCTCGGGCAGAGCGCATGATCGACGTCAAGGACCTGGTCGTCTCGTACGGCACCGCGACCGCGCTGGACCACGTCACGCTCACGGTGGGGCGGGGCGAGATGGTCGCCCTGCTCGGCCCGAACGGCGCGGGCAAGTCCACGCTGGCCAACACGCTCGCCGGGCTGCTGCGGCCCGCCTCGGGCGCGGTGGGGATCGGGGGCAGGCTGGCGCTCATCCCGGAGGGCCGCCAGCTCTTCCCCGACCTGTCGGTCGCCGACAACCTGGCGCTGGGCGGGTGGAGGTCTGGCCTGCGGGACCCCTCGTCCGTGTACGAGCTGCTGCCCCGGCTGGCGGAGCTGGCCGGGCGGCGGGCCGGGGTGCTGTCGGGGGGCGAGCAGCAGATGGTGGCGTTCGGGCGGGCCCTGATGTCGCGGCCCGAGGCGCTCGTGGTCGACGAGCTCTCCCTGGGCCTGGCCCCGAACGTGACCGCCGACCTGGCCGAGCACCTCGCCGAGCTGAACCGGGAGCAGGGGCTGACTGTGCTGCTCATCGAGCAGAACGCGCGGCTGGCGTTCGACCTGTGCCGGCGCGCGTACGTGCTGGAGTCCGGGCGGGTGGTGACCGAGGGCGAGTGCGCGGAGCTGGCCGGCGACCCCCGGGTGGCCAGCGCGTACCTGGGCGGGGCGATCACATGAGCGCCTTCCTCACGTACCTGCTGAACGGGCTCGCGGTCGGGTGCGCGATCGCGCTCATCGCCAGCGGCCTGGTCGTGATCCACCGGGTCACGGGCGTGGTGAACTTCGCGCAGGGCACGTTCGCGGTCGTGGCCGGGCTGTGCACGTCGTCGCTGCTCGGACTGGGGTTCCCGCACGGGCTGAGCGAGCTGGCCGCCGTCCTGGCCGCGGCGCTCGCGGGGCTGCTGACCGGCCTGGCCGCCATCGGCCGGCGGGACACCACGCCGCTGTCGTCCCTGATCGTGACGCTCGGCGTGGGCGTGCTCGCGTACGCCGTCGAGATCGTCCTCTGGGGCGACCAGCCGCGTTCGGCGCCCGGCCTGGCGGGCTCGGTGACGCTGGCGGGCGCGCGCATCCAGACGCAGCACCTGCTGGTCATCGGCGTGACGGCGGCCGCGTTCGCCCTGCTGGCGCTCTTCTTCGGGCGCACCTACCTGGGCAAGGCGCTGACGGCATGTGCCTCCAACCCGTACGCCGCCCGCGTGGTCGGGATCGACACGCGGCTGATGGGGCTGCTGGCGTTCGCGCTGGGCGGGCTGCTCGGCGGGATCGCCGGGGTGCTGGTGACGCCGCTGCGGCCGATCTCGTTCGACACCGACGTCACGCTCATCGTGAACGCCTTCGCCGCGGCCGTCTTCGGCGCGCTCACCCGGCCTGTGATCACGCTGGCCGGAGCGCTGCTGCTGGGCGTGGCCGAGACCATGGCCGCCGGGTACGGCTACGGATCGCACCAGCTGGAGGTGGCGCTCGGTCTCATGATCGTCGTCATGATCGTACAGGCGAGCCGGCGCTCGGCCATCTCGCAGGAGCCGACATGATCCGCCTGGTGGCCGGGCTGCTGGTCGCGGCCGTGACGCTGGCGCTGCCCGCGGTGCTCGACGACAGCGCGCTGGCCGTGTACATCTTGCTCGGGCTGGCCGCGATGGTCACCGTCGGGGTGTCGCTGCTGATGGGGTACGCCGGGCAGGTGTCACTGGGCCAGGGCGCCTTCTACGCCGTCGGCGCCTACACCGCCGCGCTGCTGACGCTGCACGGCGTGCCACCGCTGGCCGGGCTGGTCGCCGCGCCCGTGGTGGCGGCCGCGTCGGCGCTGGTGATCGGCGTGCCGCTGCTACGGCTGCGCGGGCACCATCTGGCGTTCGCGACGCTGGCCATGCAGCTCATCCTGCTCTCGCTGGCCGGACAGCTGGAGGTCACCGGCGGCGACATCGGGCTGCAGGCCATCCCGCAGTTCTCGGTCGGCTCGTTCGAGGCGGGCGGCGCGTCCGCGTACGCGTACATGACCTGGATCGGGCTGGCGCTGGTGATGCTGGTGACCCGGAACGTGATCACCTCGCGGCCGGGCCGCGCCCTGCGCGCGCTGGCCACCAGCGAGACCGCCGCCGCGTCCTCGGGGATCCCGGTCGGGCGGTACAAGCTGGTGGTGTTCGCGCTGTCGGCGGCGTTCGCGGGGCTCGCGGGCGGGATCTACTGCTTCTACACGGGGTACGTGGCGCCGGGCTCGTTCCCCGTGCTCATCTCGATCCAGTACATCGTGATGGCCGTGGTCGGGGGGCTGGGCACGATCTGGGGCGCCGTGGTCGGCGCCACCGCGATCACGCTGCTCGTCCAGGGGCTGAACAGCCTGGCCGCGCTGCCGGGGATGCCGTCGTACGCGCCCAGCGTGCTGTCGTACGCCGTGTACGCGCTCGTCCTCATCCTGGTCGTGCTCTACCTGCCCCGCGGCCTGCTCCCCGCCGTCTCCGGCCGCCTCACCCGGGACCGCCCGCCCCGCTGATCCTTCCCGGCATTTCCGGGGAATGATTCACCGGTGACCGTTGAAAAGGCGTTGAACGTCGGACCGTCGGGCATCGAGGTCGCGTACGAGCGCCTCGGCGACCCCGAGGCCCCGCCCGTGCTGCTGGTGATGGGCCTCGGCGGGCAGCTGATCAACTGGCCGGACGGCCTCTGCGCGGAACTCGTCGACCGCGGTCTGCACGTCATCCGGTTCGACAACCGCGACTCCGGCCTGTCCACGCACCTGCACGACGCGCCGCAGCCCGACCTGGAGGCGGCGCTCGCGGGCGACGCCTCCTCGGCCTCGTACACGCTCTCCGACATGGCGGCCGACATCGTCGGCCTGCTCGACGCGCTCGGCCTCGACAGCGCCCATGTCGTCGGCGCCTCGATGGGCGGGATGATCGCCCAGACTCTCGCGATCGAGCACCCCGGCCGGGTCCGGTCGCTGACGTCGATGATGTCCACCACGGGCGACCCGTCCGTGGGCCAGGCCCGGCCCGAGACGATGGCCGCGTTCGCGGCGCCGCCGCGGTCATCGCCTCGGGCGACCGCACGGCCCGGCTCCGCTCCGTCGGCGTCCCCACGCTGGTGATCCACGGCGCCGAGGACGCCCTGTGCGACCCGAGCGGCGGCCGCGCGACCGCCGCCGCCATCCCGGGCGCCGAACTGGTGGTCATCGACGGCATGGGCCACGACCTGCCCAAGCCGCTCTGGCCCGACCTCGCCTCCCACATCGCCACCCTCGCCCACCGCACCGACACTTTGGCGAGCACCGAAGCTTTTCCCGCCTAACGTCGGCCGCATGACGCCGACCCCGCCAGCCACGAGCAGCGCCTCCCCCCATCCCACGGGAACGTCGTGACCCCCTGGGAGATGCTCGCCGTCTTCGCGACGAGCATCGGCGCCGGCGCCCTCAACACCGTCGTCGGCTCCGGAACCCTCATCACCTTCCCCGTACTGCTCGCCATCGGCCTCCCGCCCGTCACCGCCACGGTCACCAACGCGCTCGGCCTGATCCCCGGCTCCATCAGCGGAGCCATCGGGTACCGCCGAGAGCTCCACGGCCAGTTCCGGCGCCTCCTGAAACTGAGCGTCGCCGCCCTGCTCGGCGGCCTCTGCGGCGCCGTGCTCCTGCTGACCCTGCCGGCCGAGGCGTTCGAGAGGATCGTCCCCGTCCTGGTGGCCCTGGCCCTCGTCCTGGTCATCCTGCAGCCCCGCATCAGCAAGCTCCTGCGCCACCGCCACCGTGAGACGCCCGGTCGCGGGCTCTTCGCCGGACTGCTGCTCGCCGGCGTCTACGGCGGCTACTTCGCCGCCGCCCAGGGGATCATCTACATGTCCATCATGGGCATGCTCCTCGACGAGACACCCCAGCGGCTCAACGCCGCCAAGAACGTCCTGGTCGCCGTGGTCAACGCCGCCGCCGCGCTGCTCTTCCTGTTCGTCGCGGACTACGACTGGACGGCCGTCGCGCTCATCGCGACCGGCTCCGCCCTCGGCGGCCGCCTCGGCGCCGAGGTGGGCCGCCGCTTCAGCCCCGCGACGCTACGCTTCCTGATCGTGGCCGTAGGCGGGGTCGCCCTCATCCACCTGCTCGTCCGCTGAAGCAGGCCGCGAACGCGCGGCTTGACATGATCGCATCGCGAGCGATAAATGCGTCGCTGGTGTCGTCGAAAATCTCCGTGCCTGCCTTATGCACCGCGGCGATCCTGGTGCCGCTGGCTCCCGCCGTCATCGTGCCCAAGGCCGCCAACGTCCTCATCGGTGCCGCCGTCGCCGCCCTCCTGATCGTGCCCGTCGTGGTGCTGCGCCGCCGGCGATGGGCGCCGCGCCGCGCTGCGGGTCCTGCCCTGGGACTCCGGCGACCTGCTGCTGCTCGCCCTCGCCTTCCTCGCCGCGGCGGCGCTGCTGCCGGCGCTCGGCCGGGCCGTCCGGGGGAGGCGGGAGCTGCTTCCGCTGCTCAGGGACATGCTGATGAACTGGATGCCCGTGCTCGGGTGCGCGCGGTCCTCGGAGGGGGCGGCCGATCCGGTCACGCTCCCGTGGGCACTGTGCAGGCTCCCCCCTCGTCCTGATCGTGCTGGCCGTACGGGTGCGCCGGGCTCCCGCCCCGAGGGAGCTGTCGGAGGAGGAGATCGGGCGTTAGTGTCGGCAGTCCACTGGTGGTGATCGACTTTGGAGGGCGCCGTGCGGCGCGTCATGATCCTGCTGGCCCCGATCGCGGCCCTGGCCGCCGGTCTGATCGTCGCCCGGCGGCGGTTCGTCGTCGTCCGGATCAGCGGGGCGAGCATGCTGCCTACCTACCGCACGGGCGACCGGGTGCTCGTCCGCAGGACCACGGGGGCGGGCGTCAGGCGCGGCCAGGTCGTGGTGCTGCAGACCGCGCTGCCCGGGGGAAAGTGGCGTACGGGGCCGCTGCCGCAGCCGGGGGCGGCCATGTGGTTCATCAAGCGCGCGGTGGCCGTGCCGGGTGACCCGGTGCCCGAGCAGGTCATGGCTCGGGTGGAGGCGGCGCCGGGCGACACGGTCCCGGCGGGCCGGCTGGTCGTCCTCGGTGACGGGCCGGTCAGCGAGGACTCGCGGGCGTGGGGTTACGTGCCCTTCGACCGCGTGCTCGGCGTCGTCGTGCGCAGGCTCGCCCCCTCCTCCGGATCCGCCGGCTCGTAGCCCTGGGCCTGCAGGGTGAACAGCCTCGCGTACTCCCCTCCCAGCGTCATCAGCTCCACGTGGGAGCCACGCTCGGCGATCCGCCCCTCGGCCAGTACGACGATCACGTCCGCCTCCCGCACCGCGCCGAGCCGGTGCGAGATCAGCAGGCTGGTCCGCCCCGCGCGGTGTCGGCGCAGGCTCTGATGGATGGCGTGCTCGGCCTGCGCGTCCAGGCCGGAGCTCGGCTCGTCGAGCACGAGCAGGTCCCGCCCCTCCCGCATCAGGGCGCGGGCCAGCGCGAGGCGCTGCCACTGCCCGCCGGACAGCACCACTCCGGCCTGGGGGTCGTCCCTGTCACCGAAGAAGATCCGGCTCAGCAGCGTGTCGTAGCCCCGCGGGAGCCCGGAGACCGTCTCGTGGACCCCGGCCAGCCTGGCGGCGGCCTCGACCCGGTCCCGGTCGTCGAGCGCCGCGACGTCGCCGAGCCCGATGTTCTCGGCGGCGGTCAGGTCGTACGACATGTAGTCCTGGAACACCGCGCCGATGCGGCCGCGCAGCTCGGCGGGGTCCATCTCCCGCAGGTCGACGCCGTCCCAGTGGATGGACCCGCGTACCGGGTCGTACAGCCGGCAGATCAGCTTGACCAGGGTGCTCTTGCCCACGCCGTTCAGGCCGACCAGGGCGAGGGAGCCGCCGCGCGGGATGAAGAGGTCGACCCCGCGCAGCACCCACGGATGCGCGTCGTCGTACCGGAACCACACGTCGCGCACCTCGATGCCCTCGCGCAGCGCGGGGACGGGGCGGGGATGCCGTGGGACGGGCAGGTCCGGCGTGTCGGCCACGACGTCGAGGTAGTGCCCGAACATCAGCAGCGCGTTGTGCGCGTCGGCCGACTGACCGACGATCGACGTGAGCGCGGACTGCACCCCGGCGACGGCCGCGACGAACACGGCGACGTCGCCGACGCTCAGCGTGCCCGACGCGGCGCCGCTGATCGCCCAGAGCAGGCCGAGCGCGGCGACGGCCGCCCCGACCAGCGACAGCGACCCCTGGGTACGCAGCGTCCTGCGGGCGAGCCCCTGCTCGGCGGCGTTGACCGCGCGCAGCTCGCCCAGCATCCTGGCGCGCAGGAAGTCGCCCAGGCCGAACAGCCGGATCTCCTTGGCCGCGTCGGGGCTGGTGAGCAGGCTGGCGAAGAAGATCTGCCGCCGGCTCCTCGAGCTGACGCCCCACATCATCCCGGCGCGGCGCCGGGACAGGTCGAGCTGGCCACGGACCGAGGGGATCGCGGAGAGCGCCACGACGAGGATCATCCCCGGAGCCAGCACGGCCAGCGCCGCGGTGAATCCGGCGAGGGTGACGGCTCCCTGGGCGATCCCCAGGGAGGAGCGGACGATCCGCTGCGGCGCGTTCTGGCCGGCCTCCTGCGCCAGCCGTACCCGGTCGTGGAAGGCCGGGTTCTCGAATCGGCTCAGCCCCGGGTGGGCGTTGACGGCCTGGAACAGCCGGTCCTGGATCAGCACCTGGAGCGCGCGGCGCAGCTGCTCCTGGGCGTACTCCGCGACCGAGGGCAGGGCCGCGCCCGCCAGGCCGGTCACGCCGAGAGCCACGCCGTACGGGAGCAGCTCGGCAAGGCCCGCCCCGGCCGCCAGGCCGTCGAGTACGAGCTTGGTCAGCCACGCGGTGACCACCGGGACCAGGCCCATGAGCAGCACCGTGAGCCCGGAGGCCAGTACGGCGGCGGGGTGCGCCCGCCAGGCCGGCGCCGCTGCCGCCCGGAACCGCCGTCGCCGGGCGGCGCCGCCGTACCCGGCAGGAGAGGTCATCGGCGCGTGGCCGCCGGCAGCCTGCCCGGGGCGGTGTCGGCCGCGACGACCACCGCGTCACCGTCGACCAGGTAGAAGCTCGGGAACCGGGAGACCTGCAACGCCCTGCTCACCGGGCCGCCCATCGGCTCGACCACGACGGTGGCCGAGGTCAGCTCCCCGGTGAACCGCCGGGCCTCGTCGGGGTCGCCCGTGACCACGGCCAGCACGCGTTCGGGCCGGTTGTCGGCCAGGTAGGACGTGAACTCCGGCAGCCGCTCGTGGCAGGACGCGCATTCGGTGGAGAACACCGCCACCACGGAGGGCCCCGAGAAGAACGCCCGCGACACGCTCTCGCCGCCGAGGGCGGTCGCGCTGAAATCGCCGAGCGTCGTTCCCGGCTGCACCATCGGGGCCCCGCCCGTCGGCGCCAGCTCGGCCAACCGCAGCGTGTGCACGCGCAGGCGGCGGATCACCGCCAGGGTCAGCACCAGATCCACCAGGCACAGCAATCCGACGACGACTACGGCGGCGACGAGATACGGCATGCGAGCTCCTCAGGGGTGGGCGGCGAAGCACGGAAAACCACCAGGACGGTGCCGGCCGACACCAGGCCGGCCCGCACTGTCCTGGGGCTGTCGGTAGGGCGCGTCAGCAGTAGTCGAAGCTGCCGCAGCTGGTCGTGTTGCTGGCGTCGTGGTAGCAGCAGGTCCGGCAGAACTTGCCCTGGCAGCACCAGTCGGTCCAGCACGCGGCCGACGCGTTCGCCGACGGCAGGAACTTGTCGAGGAGTCGGTCTCCCAGCTTGTTGAGTGCGCGGATCATGGCGACCTCCTTGCATGGGGGATCTTTACGCGCTCACCGTCACCCAGCAAGAGCACCGTGTTAATAGAGAGATTGGCCGACACTGCGGAACATCGTTCGGCGGTTCAAGATCTTGACAGAGGCCACATGACAAGGTGACGGCTGATCACGAGGCGCTGGATCTGGTCGGTGTCCTCGAAGATCCGCATGTTCTCGACGCGTGATCTGATCACCCGCGAAAACCGCTCGATCATGTCGGCGAGCAGCGGTTACGCTTGCGGACGTCCCGCTGAGATTGGAGGCGGCTGTGGCGATACCGAAGAAGGGCTCCCGGCTCATCACCGTCGACGGCATCGTCTTCCGGTGGCGTGTCCGCCACAAGCCGACCTACGACGAGGGCATGGCCTGGTCGCCGCTCAGCTTCGCCGTCGAGCGAGCCGAGAAGCCGGGACGCGTTCTCGTGGTGTCACTCCCCTGCGCCCGGCCGGACAACTGGCTAGGAGAGCGAACGATCGCCGCCCGTCCCGTCCTGGTCGCCGGATGCATCCGGCGGGCCGTCGAACAGGGATGGGACGCGGGACAACCGGGCCCGGGATTCACCCTCACCGTTACCGATGACGAACTGGCCGCGCTCCTGGGCGAATCGCCTCAGTACCTGATCCCCTTCCTCTGGGGCATGATCCCGGAAGGCGGCGGCATCAAAGACCTCCCCCGAGGCGCTCAGATCTGGAGTCGAGACGCGCCGACCGCCAACCGGGCACCTTCTGATCCGTAGCAGGATCAGCCCCGCAGCACGCGTTGGCCGCTCAACAGGTGCTGTCGCCAGCGTCGTCGCCGTGTAGGCCTCGCTCTCGGCCGGGGTCGTATCGGAAGTGGTGCTCTGGCCGGTCCGGCTCGGGCATGGGAGAGGCCATCCGGTGAATCCGGTTGTCAGGCTTTCGGAGCGCGTTCCTTGGTGGCCGCCGTGCGGCGTGGATTCGGTGGCTCAGGCCTGCCGGGGGGAGCGGATCAGCAGGGTGGCCAGCGCTTCGTTCGGGCCGACAGTGCTGTAGATGTGTGGGACGTCGGCCTGCCAGGAGATGTGCTCGCCCGGCGCAGCCAGCAGGGGGGCGTCGGCCGGGCCGGCGCGCAGCACGCCCGCGTAGACCGTGACGTGTTCGGTCACGCCGGGGGCGTGGGGCGGCGAGTGTTGCACGATGCCGGGGCGGACGCGCATGCGCAGCAACTCGAACGTCGCGGTCGGCTCCTCGAAGACCTCCAGCAGTGTGGCCGTTACGGCGGCGCCGGGCACGTGGACGGCCTCTGCGGGCGGTGCGCCGGGCTCCAGAACCAGGGCCGTCAACGGTACGCCCAAGGCTCCTGCCACCGCGTAGAGCGTCTCCAGCGTCGGGTTGCGGGTGCCCAGTTCCAGGCCGGACAGGGTGGCCTTGCCGATGCCTGCGCTGCGGGCCAGCGCCGACAGGGAGATGCCGCGGGCCTCCCGCAATCGCCGCAGCCGGCTCCCTATATCCGTCTCACGGCCGTCCACCCGGCAATCCTTGCATTCCGCCGCCGGGCTTGTCCCGCGGTGGCCACGTGGTTATGGTTCGTTCCGTAAACGGAACGATGGGGAACGAGGGGTGGGCGTGCGGGTGCAGGCCGTCATGGCGGGGCTGGTCAGCGCGGTGGTCGGCTACGCCAGTTCGTTCACCGTCGTGCTCGCCGGGCTGCGTGCCGTCGGGGCGACGCCGGGGCAGGCCGCGTCCGGGCTGCTCGCCCTCTGCTGCGGCATCGGGGCGGCGGCGCTCTTCCTCGGGCTGCGATACCGCATGCCGATCAGCATCGCCTGGTCCACCCCCGGCGCGGCGCTGCTGGTGGCGACCGGTCCCGTGCCCGGCGGCTTCCCGGCCGCGGTCGGCGCGTTCATCGTCTGCGCCGGGCTCATCGTCCTGGCCGGCCTGTCGCCCTGGCCGGCCCGGGCGATCGCCGCCATCCCGCGTCCGATCGCCGGTGCCATGCTGGCGGGCGTCATCCTCAGCCTGTGCACCGCACCGGTCCGCGCCGTCGTCGACATCCCGCTGCTGGCCGTGCCCGTCGTCCTGACCTGGGCGGTGTTGCAGCGGTACCTGCGGCAGTGGGCAGTTCCTGGCGCGCTCGTCGTGGCGGTCATCGCCATCGCGGTGCACGGGCCCGGCAACGGCCTGTCCGGCGCGGCGCTGCGGCCCGCGGTCGAGCTGACCACCCCGACGCTGAACCCGTCCGTGGTGGTGAGCATCGCCATCCCGCTGTTTCTCGTCACCATGGCCGCGCAGAACGTCCCCGGTATGGCGGTCATGGCGACATACGGGTACATGCCGCCCCTGCGCCCGGTCCTCGTCGCGACCGGCCTGGCGAGCGCGGCGGCGGCGCCGTTCGGCGGTCACGCCGTCAACCTGGCAGCGATCACCGCGGCGCTGACCGCCGGCCCGGACACCCACCCCGACCCCGGCCGCCGGTGGATCGCGACGGTGGCCCTCGGCGCCGGGCAGCTGGCGCTCGGCCTCGGCGCCGGCCTGGCCATGGCTCTGGTGCTGCTGTCCCCACCCGTCCTGGTCACCGCGGTGGCCGGCCTCGCGTTGCTGTCGGCGCTCGGCTCGTCGCTGGCCGGCGCGGTGACCGAGCCGGAGGGACGGGAGGCCGCGGTGGTCACTTTCGTGGTCACCGCGTCGGGGATGACGATCCTGGGCATCGGCGCGGCGTTCTGGGGCCTGGTCGCGGGCGGCCTGACCGCACTCCTGCTGCACAGGCGACCACTGTTGGAACAGCAATCGTCATCCACCGCGGAAGCCGGAGCGGAACGTCCCGATGGCCGGGTGGCTGCCATGTCGGCCGATCAGTCGTCGTAGTGGAAATATCCCCGCGATTCGTCCTGATGCTCCACATCGGGCGATCGTCCGAGCGGGCCTCGGGGCACCGTTCCGCATCCACGCCGGCACCGACATCGAGACGGCCGAGTACGCCGACGGCTACGTGGTCACCACACCCACCCGCGCCGTCGAGTTCGGCTATCCACCGGGACCCGGTCAGTCGGCGTGCACTTCAAGCCGTGGGGGCCGGCGCCGTTCCTGCCGACCAGGAAACCGAGGATGATGAGGATGATCCCCCAGAGGAGGTCGCGCCTGGCAAGGATCACGTAGATCCCAGCGATGACGAGCGTGATGGCGAGGACCCAAAGCAAGATCGCCATGAAGGAAACAGGCGCCGAGTCGTTTGTCGGCGCGCTTGGACCTGCGGTCTTGCTGGGGGATCTTTCTGTCGCGCTTGGCGTTGAAGCCGGCTTTGACTGCGTAACCGACACCGAGGCTTTCGGCGTGCCGGTTGCCGTCACCTCCCGATCATGCTGGTAGGCGAGATAGGCGATGACGACGGCAACCACGGCAAGCAGGACTGCCAACACCGCAGAGATCTCGGCAAGAACCGTGAGACGTGGTCTGCGCGAACCGTCCGACATTCGTCCCATCCTCACACTGATCTCTGGCGCAGCACGAAACCCGTGGTCCATAGCCCGTAGCCCCGTTTCCGCGGTGCCGGATCCGGGGGACGGCGCCAATCTCAACAACATCGCTCCGAGGGACGGTCCCGTTAGCGTCCCATGGAGGACGGAGTAATGCCAGAAAGCCCGCGCGACCCGAGGCTCTACACCACCTCCCACAAGGAGGGGCCGCACCGGCGCCGGCACTACAGTGCGAGCGTCATGCTGGCCGGCGGCGTCTCGGTCGACGATCGACGACCGGCTGTTCCGTCCGCGCGAGGTCTCTCACGGAACAGTGATCATTTAAGCCCTACGCACAAAACAGCGAACCCCGCCTCCCAGCACCGGCAGGCGGGGTTTTCGCATGTCAGCGGTTACATGGCCAGGTGGCGGCTGATCACCAGGCGCTGGATCTGGTTGGTGCCCTCGAAGATCTGCATGATCTTGGCCTCGCGCATGTAACGCTCGACCCGGAACTCCCGCGTGTACCCGTACCCGCCGAACACCTGCACCGCGTCCGTAGTGACCTTCATCGCCGCGTCCGTCGCGACCAGCTTGGCGATGCTGGCCTGCTTGCTGTACGGCAGGCCAGCGTCGCGCCGCCGGGCCGCGTCGAGGTAGGTGGCGCGCGCGCTCTCCACCCCCGCCGCCATGTCCGCCAGCAGGAACCCGAGCCCCTGGTGGTCGATGATGCGCTTGCCGAACGTCTGGCGCTCCTTGGCGTAGGCCACGGCCTCGTCGAGCGCGGCCTGGGCGAGGCCGGTGGCGCAGGCGGCGATGCCGAGCCGCCCCGAGTCGAGGGCGCTGAAGGCGATCTGCAGCCCCTGGCCTTCCTCGCCGATCAGGCGGTCCTCCTCCAGGATCGCCCCGTCCCAGTGGGCGCTGGTGGTCGGCACGGCGTGCAGCCCCATCTTCTCCTCGGGCCGCCCGAACGTCAGCCCGTCGGCGGCCCCCGGCGCGAGGAAGCAGGAGATGCCCCGCGAGCCCTCCCCGGTCCGGACGAACAGCGCGTAGAAGTCGGCGAGGCCGCCGTGGGTGATCCACGCCTTGTTGCCGGTGATCCGGTAGCCGGTCTCCACCCGCTCCGCCTTGCAGGTCAGCGCCCCGGCGTCGGACCCGGCCTGGGGCTCCGACAGGCTGTAGCCGCCGATCAGGCGCCCGGCCAGCATGTCGGGCAGCCACCGCTCGCGCTGCGCGGGGGTGCCGTAGGCGGAGACGGGGAAGCAGGCGAGGGTGTGCACGCTGGTGGCGACCGCGACGGCCGCCCACCGCATCGCCAGCTCCTCGATCACCTGCAGGTAGACCTCGTACGGCTGCCCGCCGCCGCCGAGCTCCTCCGGGTACGGCAGCCCGAGCAGCCCCGCCGTGCCCAGCGTGGCGAACAGCCCCTCCGGGTACGTCTCGGCGCGCTCGTGTTCGTCGACCCGGCGCGCGAGCTCCTTGTCGGCGATCTCGCGGGTCAGCTCGATGAGATCCCTGGCGTCCTGGTCGGGCAGCAGCCGGTCAACGGTCACGATCTCTCCTGGCTCATAACGGGCTCGTCCAGCCGCGCGAGCGCGGCCTTGGCGCGGTCGCGGAACTCGGCGACCCGGGCGAGCTTGATGTCCTCGTACCCCCGGATCAGGTCGGGCAGGCCCGCGATCTCCGCGACCACCTCGGCGCCGCCGGGGGTGAGCTTGTCCAGCGCGGTCCGCATCAGGTCGCGGTATTCGACGACCAGCTCGCGTTCGACCCGCCGTACGTGGGCGTGGCCGAAGACGTCGAACATCGTGCCGCGCAGCACCTTGGCGGCCCGCAGCCCGCGGAACAGGACCCCGGCGGAACGGCGGACCTTGATCTTACGCTTGAGCCCCATCGCCCGCAGCAGCGGCGGGTGCAGCAGCACCGACACGACCGCGTCCGGGCCGTACTCGCGCTCCCTCCGCTCCTTCTCCACGGGGTCGAGGTGCAGGCGGGCGACCTCGTACTCGTCCTTGTAGGCCATGAGCTTGTGCAGGGCGCGGGCGTACGCGAGCCCGATGCGGGTGCCCGCCTCCTCGCCCGCCCGCTTGACCGCGGTGGCCGCCACCTGCCGCACGTCCTCCTCGTACGAACGGGCGTAGGCGGCGTTCTGGTAGCCGGTCAGGTCGGCGACGCGGGTGGCCACCACCTCGTCCAGCCCCTCGGTGACCGTGACCTCAGGAGAGGGGACCTCGACCACGGTCGCGCGGCCCCAGCGGAAGGCGGCGAGGTTCTGCTCGACGGCGGCCCCGTTCAGCGTGATGGCCCGCTCGATGGCGGCGGCGGAGACCGGCAGGCAGCCGTGCTGGTAGGCGGCGCCGAGGAGGAGCAGGTTCACCGGCATGTGGTCGCCGAACAGGCTCTCCGACAGCCCCTGGGCGTCCAGGCACTCGACGCGCCTGGTGGCGGACTCGACGCGGGCGACCGCGTCCGCGTGCCCCGGCACGGCCACGCGTCCGGTCACCATGGCGGCGGTCGGGACGACGGAGGTGTTCAGGATGGCGACCGTGCGTTCGGGCGAGGCGGTGGCCAGGTTCGACTCGGCCGCCGCGCCCAGCAGGTCGAACCCGATCAGCACGTCCACGTTCCCCGGCGTGGCCCGCACGGAGCCCTCCAGGGGCCGTGCCGAGATCCGCACGTCGCTGACCACGGGCCCGCCCTTCTGCGCGAGCCCGGTCTGTTCGAGCCCGGACGCGTGCAGGCCGTCGAGGTGGGCCGCCATCTGCAGGATCTGCGAGACGGTGACGACGCCGGTGCCGCCGATGCCGGGCATCCGGATCAGGGCCTCGCCGGGCCGGCTCGCGGGCTCCGGCACCTCGGCGGGCGGCGGCGGAGCCTGGCGACGGGGTACGGTACCCGGCTCCACCAGCAGGAACGACGGGCAGTCGCCCTTGAGGCAGCTCAGGTCGGAGTTGCAGGAGGCCTGGTGGATGCGGGTCTTGCGGCCGTACTCGGTCTCGACCGGCTGCACGGACAGGCACGTCGACACCTCGCCGCAGTCGCCGCAGCCCTCGCAGACCCGCTCGTTGATCACGACCTTCTCCGTGGGCGTGGGCAGCTTGCCGCGCTTGCGCAGCCGCCGCTCCTCGGCCGCGCACCGGTCATCGTGGATCAGCACGGTCACGCCGTCGAGGGCGGCCAGTTCCTTCTCCACCTCGGGCAGGTCGTCGCGGTGCCGCACCGACGCGATCCCCGCCAGCCGCACGTCCCGGTACGTCTCCGGCTCCGGCGAGGTGACCACGATGCGGCGCACGCCCTCGATGGCCAGCTCGTGCGTCAGCGCCGGCACGTCCAGCCGGCCCTCCGCGCGCTGGCCGCCGGTCATGGCCACGGCGTCGTTGTAGAGCAGCTTGTACGTCATCGTCACCCCGGCGGCGACGGCGGCCCTGATCGCCAGGGAGCCGGAGTGGTGGAAGGTGCCGTCGCCGAGGTTCTGCACGAAGTGCCGGTCCTCGGTGAACGGCGCCAGCCCGAACCACTGCGCGCCCTCGCCGCCCATCTGCGTGAGGCCCACCTGGGTGCCACGGCCGTGACCGTCCAGGGCGATCATGGCGTGGCAGCCGATGCCCACCCCGACCAGCGTGCCGTCGGAGGTGCGGGTGGAGGTGTTGTGGGGGCAGCCGGAGCAGAAGTACGGGGTGCGCGCGGCCACCAGCGGCAGCATGCGCCGCGGCCGGACCTTCGCGCGCGGGACCAGGTCGATGCCCAGGCAGGTGGCGACGGCCTTGGCCACGTCCTCGGCGCCCAGGGTGCCGCGGGCGGTCAGCAGGTCGCGGCCCACGACCGCCGGCACGCGCGCCCTCCCGTACAGGGCCTGCTTGAGCTGCCCCTCCAGGAACGGCACCTTGTCCTCGACCACCAGCACCTTGTCCAGGTCGGCGGTCATGGCGGCCAGGTCGTCGTAGGCGAGCGGGAACGGCATCCCGAGCCGGATCAGCCGGATCCCGCGCTCGTCCAGCGCCGCCGCGTCCAGGCCGAGGTCGGCCAGGGCGCGCAGGACCACCGCGTACGTGGTGCCGGAGGCCAGGATGCCCAGGGCGGTGTTGCCCGCTCCCGACATCACCCGGTTGAGGCCGTGCTCGCGGGCGTACTCGCGGGCCAGGTCGAGGCGGCGGGTGAGCATGTCGTGCTCGGCGTCCAGCGCGGCGGGGCCGAGCAGGAGGGGGGCGGCGCCGCGGTCTCGCTTGTCGGGCATCGGGATGCCGGTGCGGAGCGGGCCGAGGTCCACCGTGGCGGACGCGTCGGCGATGTCCGCGACGATCTTCAGCCCGGCCCAGAGCCCGGTGGCGCGCGACAGGGCCACCGCGTGCAGCCCGAACTCGACGATCTCCGCGACCGAGCCGGGCGCGAGCAGCGGCATGGACAGGCTCTGGCACATGGGCTCGCACGTGCTGGGCAGCGTGGAGGACTTGCAGCCGGGGTCGTCGCCGATCCAGGCCACCGCGCCGCCGAGGGGCGCCGTGCCGGCCGTGTTGGCGTGCCGGATGGCGTCGGCGGCGCGGTCGAGGCCGGGGTTCTTGCCGTACCAGAAGCCGGTGACGCCGTCGTGGCGGCGGCCCGGCACCTGGTCGAGCAGCTGGGTGCCGGCCACCGCCGTGGCGGCCAGCTCCTCGTTCAGGCCCGCCTGGAAGACCACGCCGGCCGGCTCCAGGAACCGCGCAGCCCGCTTCATCTCCAGGTCCACGCCTCCCAGCGGCGAACCCTGGTAGCCGGTGACGAACACACGCGTGTCCAGCCCGTGTTCCTCGTCCAGTCGGCGCTGCTCCAGCGTCAGGCGCACCAGGGCCTGGATGCCGGAGATGAGCACCCGGCCGTCGTGTGCCGTGTACTTGTCGTCGAGCGACACTGTTGGCTCGCTCACGCTCGAACCTCCTGGCCTCGTACTTGTGTGCCAAGCACAGCAACGCGGGATGATATGCGCAAGTATTAGATGAGAAAGTGCCCGGAAGACGCAAACTATGTGAACACTTGGGCTTGGTAGCTGACGTTCTTTGCGCCTGAGGAAGGGGTTCTCGCATGCCTGATGTGGACGACATCGATCACCGCATCCTCCGGCTGCTGCGGGAGGACGGGCGCAGGACGTTCTCGGAGATGGCGGAGCTGGTCGGGCTGTCGGTCGCGGCGGTGAAGCGGCGGGTCGACCGGCTCAGGGATCTCGGCGTGATCACGGGGTTCACGGTGCAGATCGACTACGCCAAGCTGGGGTGGGGGATCGAGGCGTTCACGGAGCTACGTTATCCGGGCACGACTCCCGTGAGCGAGATCGTCCGCACCGCCACGGACGTGCCCGAGGTGCAGGCGGTGTTCACGATCGCGGGCGACCCGGACGCCCTGATCCACGTGCGGGTACGCGACCTCGGGCATCTGCAGCAGGTCATCGACCGGCTGCGGCGGGCCGGGGACGTGACCGGGACCAAGACGCTGCTGGTGCTCGGCTCGTGGACCCGCGACGCGCTGTCCCCTCGCGCTCGCTGATTATCACCGCTTCTTGCCTGCTTCGGCGGGGGCCTCCTTCCGGGGAGGGGCCGGGTTCCGAGTATGGTCCCGGCGGGAGAAGTGCCGTACGAGCAGGCTGATCGCCAGGAGGACGGCGAGGCCCAGGCCGAGCCCCCAGCCCGACACGCCGGCCAGCGGAAGGTCGTCGCCCTCCGGCTCCGGGTCCTCACCGCCGGACGCCGGCCGGGGCCCGCGATGGGCGGGTTCCCCGCCGACCCCCACCTGGTATCCGCCCTCATGGAGACCTTCCGGGTACGGCACCTGGCCGGGCCCTGCCTTCTCGCCGAAACCCGCGGGACCGGGACCCGGCTGGACCGGCCCCTGACCGGGGACGGGCTGGAGCGAACCCGGGCCGGGCGGGGGCGGAACGTAGCCCTCGCCGGGGACGGGCTGCGGAGGCCCGGCGTCGTCGACCGCCGTGGGGCCCGGAGCGGGGCCCGGCTCCGCCGTGACGGAGGGCACCGGATCGGCCGTGGGCCCGGGGGCCGGTTCCGTGGGGGTGTCGGGGCTCGGCGTCGGCCGCGGAGCCGGGGCCGGATCGGGAATGGCGGTTGCGCATCCGCCGCCCCCGGCCGGGCCCTCCACCGGCGCGTCCTCCGAACCGCCCGTGTTGCCGTGGGCGCAGTCGTCGACGGCGCCGTCCGGGCCCGCGGCCTCCGGACGTCCCTTGACCCGCGCCCGGGTCGGGCTGACCATCCGCGTCGAGCCGCTGCCCATCCCCCAGGCCGTGACCTCGACGCGGTTGAGGACGTGCGCGCCCTCCGGGACGCCCGGGTCGATCGTGACCGGGATCTCGTAGCTCACGCTCTGCCCGGCGGGGAGCGTCAGCCCGGGGCCGCCGCAGGCGACGGCGCTGCCGTGCCTGATGAGGGAGCAGTCGTCGGGGATCGGGCCCGGGATCGCGTTGCGGTCCAGCGTGTCGATGACCGTCACGTTCTGGGCGGCCCGGTCCCCGGCGTTCGTGACGGTGACCGAGTAGACCGACTCCCCGCCGATCACCATCGGCTCCGGGCTCACGACCCCGGTGATCCGCAGGTCCGGGCTCCCGGGCACGCGGGCCGCGGCCGGCAGCGGCGGCGGCGAGGAAGATCCGTACACCCCGGTCCACCCGCCCACGGCGAGGAGCGCGATGACCGCCGCGATCCCGGGCATGCCCATGTCGTCCTCCCCGCCTGACCGCGCCGTGCCGCTCGACCGGGGACGATCCTCCTCTCAACCGCCCTGCTCACGGGGCGGTCCGACCGGAACCATGCGCCGCCGTGGCGAACCCTTTGCCCGGCCGCCCGGCAGGCGTTCCGCGCTGGACGAACACCCGCCCGCCGGGGATCAAGGACGCGTACCGTCGGGGTCATGTCCGATGCCGCGCGCTACGACGAGATCGCCGACTTCTACGCCTCCGGCTGGACCGACGTCATCGACGACCCGGCCTCCGTGCGCCTGCTCGAGCTGCTGGGGCCGGTCGCGGGCGCGCGGGTGCTGGAGATCGCCTGCGGCCACGGCCGGATCAGCCGCGAGCTGGCCCGCCGGGGCGCCGCCGTCGTGGGCGTGGACGTCTCCGAGGCCCTGATCGCGAAGGCGAGGGCCGCCGAGCGGGACGCCCCGCTGGGCATCCGCTATCTCCACGCGAACGTCTCCCGGCCCGGCCTCCTGGATCCTCCCCCGTTCGACGCGGTGGTCTGCAGTTTCGGCCTCTCCGACATCGACGACCTCGAAGGCGCCGTCGCCACCGCCGCCGGCGCGTTGCGGCCCGGAGGGGTCTTCGCCTGTTCGATCCTGCACCCGTGCTTTCCCGGCGGCCCGGGGGTGTCCGGCTCCTGGCCCGGGGACGCGCGCTACCACGCCGAGGGCTGGTGGCGCGCCGACGGGGAGCTGTCCACGCTGCGCCGCCAGGTGGGCGCCAACCACCGTACGCTCTCGACGTACGTCAACACCTTCCGCCGCCACGGACTGTGGGTGGACGAGTTCGCCGAGCCCGAGCCGGCTCCCGTGTGGGCGGCGAAACGGCCGGGAGCGGCCCGGTTCCCCGTGTTCCTCGTCATAAGGTGCGTCAAGGAATTACGGGAATCGGGGGTGTCACCACCCTGATCTTTCACTGAGGCGGGGTGTAGGGCGGGAGGTTGAAGCGGGTGCGGATGGTCCGCTGGACCGTCGCCTTGTCCTCCCGGGCGTCGACGGTCATCACGTACTCCTTGCCCCGGAACAGCTCCACCACCGGGTCGATCTTGCTGTGGTAGTCGCGCAGGCGTCTGGCCAGGGCGTCCGGGGTGTCGTCCGCACGGGTGACCAGTTCGCCGCCGCAGACGTCGCACCGGCCCTCCTCCGCCGGCCGGTGGGCGATGAGGTTGTAGTCCATGCCGCAGCGTGAGCACAGGCGGCGGGCCAGGACGCGGCGGCGCACCTCCTCGTCCGGCAGGTCCAGGTGGATCACCCCGTCGATGTCGTAGCTCTCCAGGAAGAACTCCGCCTGGCGGCGGTTGCGGGGGAAGCCGTCGATGATGAAGCCGTAGTTCCAGTCGTGCTGCTGGAGCCGGTCCCGGACCACGGACTCCACCAGGTCGTCCCCCACCAGTTCGCCGGCCGCGACCAGGCGGCGGACCTGGGCGCCCAGCTTGGTGTGGTTCTTGACGTGCCAGCGGAAGATGTCGCCGACGCTGATGTGCACGAGGTCGAGGTCGCCGGCGAGCATGGCGCTCTGGGTGCCCTTGCCGCTGCCCTGAACGCCGAGGATCACGTATTTGCGCATATGTCCCCCGTTCCCCGCCGAGAAACTTGCGCAGCGTGAGTTGATACGTAGATTTCCGGATGCTTCACACAGCGGTTGTACCGGAAGGTGGGTTCATGCGCGCGCTGACCGTGTTCCTGTCCAGCCTGCTCCTTGCCACGGCGCTCTCCGCCCCAGCCGAAGCTGGGGCGAAACCGACCGCCCTGACGTCCGACGTCGTCTTCCAGCGGGCCGACTTCGCCACCGGCACGTACGAGGGCACCACGGCCGGCGACGGCCTGTCGTTCGGCACGGCCGCCGGCACCGTCTCCTACACCGACGCGCTCGGCACCAAAACCTGGGAGTACGCCCGCTGGACCGGCCCCGAGCGGGCCATCGGGTTCGACGCCACCGAGCTGGTCGCGTCCTGGACCGCCGACGTGCCCCCGGGCAGCTGGATGCAGGTCGAGGCCAGGGCCAGGAACGCCGAGGGGCTGACCAAGTGGTTCTCGCTCGGCCGCTGGGCGTACGCGGAGGGCGACATCCGCCGCACCTCCGTGCCGGGACAGGGCGACGCCGACGCGAACGTGTCGGTGGACACGCTGGTCGCGGCGGCGGGCAAGCCCATCACCGCCTACCAGCTGCGCCTCACCCTCTACCGCGCGCCCGGCTCCGCGGTCACGCCGCGCGTGCGCACGTCCGGCGTCATGGCCTCCAACGTGCCCGAGCGCAAGACCGTGCCGGTCAGCCCGGGCGGGATCGCCTGGGGGACGGAGCTCGCCGTGCCGCGCCGCTCCCAGAACGTCCACCAGGGCCACTACCCCGAATGGGACGGCGGCGGCGAGGCCTGGTGCAGCCCGACCTCGACCACCATGGTCCTCGGCTACTGGGACAAGTGGCCGAGCGCGCAGGACACCTCCTGGGTCGACCCCTCCGACCCCAACCCCGAGGTCGACTACGCCGCCCGCTACACCTACGACCACGCCTACCAGGGCGCCGGCAACTGGCCGTTCAACACCGCCTACGCCGGACGCTACGGGATGGACGGGTTCGTCACGCGGCTGCGGTCGCTGACCGAGCTGGAGCTGCTGATCAAGGCGGGCGTCCCGGTCATCACCTCGCAGTCGTTCAAGAAGGGCGAGCTGCCCGGCGCCGGCTACGGCACCAACGGGCACCTCATGGCGATCGTGGGCTTCACGTCGTCGGGTGACGTGATCGCCAACGACCCGGCGTCGTCCGACAACGCCGCCGTGCGGCACGTCTATCCCCGGGCGGACTTCGAGAACGTGTGGCTGCGGAGCTCCAGCAGCGGCGGCGTCACGTACATCATCCACCCGCCCGGCCACGCGCTGCCCGCCACGACGCCGGGGCTGCCCGCCAACTGGTGATCCCCGGCCCGGCACGGGATCTCGACGGAAGGTCGGAAAGGTGCGTACCCTGGCAACCGGGAGTTGTCGGGGGATCACGAGGCGCACTCGGGGTGGCGCCTCTCAGCACGTGCCGCCCGCCGACCTTCCTCGCCGTGGAGCGCCGGATGACCGACGACGAATCCGCAACCGTCGAAAGGCCACGACCCCGCTGGAACGGTCCATCCCTCCTGTTGTCGTCCGGTGGCGCCCGCGTCCTGGTGGCGGGCACGGGGACGCATCGGCCCGCGTCACCGCTGCCGGCGGTGCCCGCCGTGCCGGCGACGGTCACGGACGTCGGGCGGTGCCTGGTCGAGCGCGGCGGGCTGGCGCCGGCCCACCTGACCGTACTGCTGGACCCGCCGACCCCCGCCGACCTGGGGCAGGCGCTGGACCGGCTGGCCCAGGAGGCGACGTCCGTCCTGATGTTCTACTACGTCGGCCACGGCCTGATCGGCCCGGACAACGAGCTGTACCTGGCCACCCGCGCCACCGTGGACCTCGGCCGGGGCGCGCCCGGATACCAGGCGCTGCCGTACGGAGTCGTGCGCCAGATCCTGTCCGCGTCGCGGGCCGAGCTCGTCGTCGTGGTCCTGGACTGCTGCTTCGCCGGCCGCGCCCAGGGGGCGTCGTCACAGGCGGTGGAGCGGGTGTTCGACTCGATGTGGCAGGGCGCGTACCTGCTCACGTCGTCGAGCAGGGGCGAGAACTCCTGGGCGCTGCCCGGCGTCCGGCACACGGCCTTCAGCGGCGCGCTGCTGAGGCTGCTGAACGCGGGTGACCCGGCGGGGCCCTCGGTGTTCACGCTGGACCACGTCTACCACACCCTCGCCCGCAGGCTCCCCGACGCCGGCTTCCCCCGGCCCCGCCGCCAGGCCACCGACCTGGGCGATCGCCGCGCCTTCGCGGTCAACCCGGCATATGTCGCCCCGCGCTCGCAGCCGGTCCCGCCGGTGGCGGAGGCCGGCGACGAGGCCAGCCCGTACCGGGGACTGGCCGTGTACGGGACCGAGGACGCGGAGGTGTTCTTCGGGCGGCAGGAGCTGACCAGGTCGCTGGTGGCGCGGGTGCGGGAGGCGTTCGGGAGCGGGCGCCCGCTGATCGTGACGGGTCCTTCCGGGGCGGGGAAGTCGTCGGTGCTGCGGGCCGGGCTGATCCCGGCGCTGCGGCACGAGGTGGCGGAGGAGCTGTCGTGCGTCGTACTGGCCCCGGGCGCGGACCCGTCGGCGGAGCTGGCCCGCAGGCTGAGCCCGGGCGCCCGGCGATTGTTGCTGGTGGTGGACCAGTTCGAGGAGGTCTTCACCGCGTGCGCGGACGAGCGGGCCAGGCGGCGCTTCGTCGAGGAGCTGGTCGCGCTCTCCAGGTCGGCGGCCGTGGTGACCTCCGTCCGGGCCGACTTCTTCGGGCACTGCGCGTCGTACCCGGGGCTGCTGGAGGCGATGCAGCGGCCCGCGATCGTCGGGCCCATGACCGTGACGCAGCTCCGGGCCGCGATCGAGGGCCCGGCCGCGCGGGCGGGGCTCTCCCTGGAGCCGGGGCTCACCGACCTGCTGCTCGAAGACGTCGGGGCCGGTGACGTGGAGCACTCCGGCGGCGTGCTGCCGCTGCTGTCCCACGCGCTGCTGGCCACCTGGCAGCGCCGTACGCAGGGGACGCTGACGATGGCCGCGTACCGGGCCTCGGGCGGCATCGCGCGGGCGCTGGCCACGAGCGCGGAGGAGACGCTGCGGCACCTCGGCGCGGACGTGGAGCCGATCGCGCGAGACCTGCTGGTACGACTGGTGCACCTCGACGAGCAGACCGACGACACGAGGAAGCGGGTGGCCCTGGCCGACCTGGCTCCTGCGGGCATCCCGCGGCAGGTCCTGGACGAGTTCGTGCGCGCGCGGCTGCTCACGGTGAACGAGGACGAGGCGGAGATCGCCCACGAGGCCCTCATCCGCGCCTGGCCCCGGCTAAGGAACTGGATCGACACCAACCGGGTCGACCTGCTCGTCCGCCAGCGCCTGGCCGAGGACGCTGAGACGTGGCAGCGGCAGGGCAGGGACCCGGCGTACCTGTACGCGGACAGCCGCCTCGCGGCGGCACAGGCGGCCGTGCGGGCGGCCCAGGCTGCCCAGGCCACGCGAGCGGCGACGAAGGCCGGGGAGGGCGGCTGGAGCGGCGGGCTCACGGCGACCGAGCGGGAGTTCCTGGACGCGGCGCTGCGGCGGCGCAGGCGGCGGACCTGGGTGGTCCGCCAGGTGATCGCCGCCCTCACGATCCTCCTCCTCGCCGCCGTGACCGCCGGCGTCCTGGCCCTGCGGCAGACCGGCGAGGTGACCAGGCAACGTGACCAGGCCGTCTCCACGCGGATCGCCGACTCCGCCAACGGCGCCGCCGACGCCTCGCTCGGCGCCCAGCTCTCCCTGGTCTCCTACCGCATCGCCGACACCCCGGAAGCCCGCGGCGCGCTGCTCGGCACACTCGCGCACCCGATCGGCGCCCGCCTGATCGGGCACCGGGGCCCGGTCGAGTGGGTGTCCTACCGCCCCGACGGCCGCATGATCGCCACCGCCTCCAGCGACGCCACCGCCCGGCTCTGGAACGTCTCCGACATCGCCCGCCCCAAGGCCGTGAGCGAGCTCAAGGGCCACACCGCGAGCCTGGTGAGAGCGGTGTTCAGCCCGGACGGGCGCGTGCTCGCGACCGCGTCCGTGGACCGGACCGCCCGGCTCTGGGACGTCTCCCACCCGGCCAGGCCACGTGCCCTGGCCACGCTCAAGGGCCACAAGAACAAGGTGAGCTCGGTCGCGTTCAGCCCCAAGGGAGGCGTCCTGGCCACCGTCTCCTACGACGGGACGACCCGGCTGTGGAACATCACCGACCCCGCCCGGCCCGCCCAGATCGCCCTCCTGCGGCAGAAGTACGTGCTCAACGACGTCGCCTTCAGCCCCGACGGGCGGCTGCTGGCGACCGCGGCGGGCGACGGAACCACCACGATCCGGGACGTGCTGGACCCGGCGCGGCCCGGCGAGGCGACGGTGCTGAGCGCGCCGGACGACGGCGGCACCTGGAGCGTGACCTTCGCCCCCGGCGGCCTCCATCTGGCCACCGCCTCCACCACCGGCACGCTCCACCTCTGGGACGTCACCGCCGCCAAGCGCGTCGGCACCGCGCGGGGCCGGGGCTCCTTCGTGTACGACGTCACGTTCAGCCCCGACGGCAAGCTGCTGGCCAGCGCCGCCACCGACGCCTCCGTCACCCTGTGGGACGTCTCGAGCCCGGCCGAGCCGCGGCGCACGAGCGCCCTGACCGGGTTCGCGAACACGGTGACCGCGGCCGCGTTCAGCCCGGACGGCCGCACGCTCGCCACGTCGTCGGCGGACAGCATGGCCAGGCTGTGGAACGTCTCCGATCCCGCCCGCGTCTCCTACCGGGCCGGCCTCGCCGAGCACACCGGCCCCGTCAACGCGCTCTCGATCTCCCCGGACGGCCGGATCATGGCCACGGCCTCCGGCGACAAGACCGTCAAGCTCTGGGACGTCTCCGACCCGGGCCTGGCCAGGACGCTGTCCACGCTGTCCGGCCACACGGACATCGTCCTGACCGTGCGGTTCAGCGCGGACGGCCGCAGGCTCGTCAGCGGCTCCTCCGATCAGACGGCCAAGCTGTGGGACGTCTCCCGGCCGGCCGCCCCGAAGCTCGTGGCGACGATCGAGAAGCACGTGAACGCCGTGGAATCCGGCGCCTTCAGCCCGGACGGGCGGACGGTGGTGACGACGTCGCGGGACGGCCGGACGTACCTGTGGGACCTGGCCGATCCCCGGGCCCCCAAGCTGGTCTCCTCGCCGGGCGACGCCGACAACTGGCTGAACGCCTCCATGTTCAGCCCCGACGGCCGCATGCTCGCGATCGGCTCGGGGACCGGGGCCATCCGGCTCTGGGACGTGTCCAAGCCCGCCGCTCCACGACTGCTGGCCGACTACCCCGCGCACACCAACAGCGTGCTGGGGCTGACGTACAGCCGGGACGGCAGGACGCTGGCGTCGGCGGGCTCCGACGGGACGGCCAGGCTCTGGGACCTCACCCACCCCGAACGACCGGCGCAGGTGGCGGTCCTGTTGGGGCACACGCGCGCGGTCACCAGCGTGGCCTTCACCACCGACGGGCGCAGGCTGGCCACGGGGGCGCGCGACGGCACCATCCGGATCTGGAACCTCGCCGACCGGGCCCGGCCGGTCACGTGGGCGGTGCTCGCCGGGTCCAACTGGGTCAACGGCGTGGCGTTCACGCCGGACGGGAACGTCCTGGCCAGCGCGTCGGGCAGCGGGACGGCGCAGCTCTGGAGCATGGACGTGGAGCAGGCGCGGCAGCACGTCTGCGAGGTGTCCGGGATGACCATCACCCGGAGCGAGTGGGCCCAGTACGTGCCGGGGCTCCCGTACAGCCCGCCCTGCCAGGCGGGATGACGCCGTCGGAGGCAGGGAGATCGTACGTCTTGCGCCCGCGGATCTCCCTGGCCATAGACTTCGGTGAGATGGCGTAATCTCCCATGACCCACCCGCACTGCTCCGTCTGCCGAAAACCGTGAAGGGCCGACCTTGTCGCGAAAAGTAAGCACAAAAGGGGTGCTCACCGACGACGAGCGTGTCACGATCCGCGACGTGGCCGCCCGGGCAGGCGTGTCGGCCACCACGGTCTCCAGGGTGATCAAGGGTGACTACCCGGTCGCCCAGGCCACCAGGACGCGGGTGCTGCGGGCGATGCGCGACCTCGACTACGTGCTCAACGTGCACGCCCGCGCCCTGTCGGGGGCGAGCACGAAGATGGTGGCGTTCGTGCTCGACGACGTCACGGGGCCGTCCTTCGCGTACGTGGCCAAGGGCGTCGAGCAGCAGGCCACCGCCGAGGGCCGGCTGTGCATGGTGTGCACCACCCACGGCGACCCGGCCAGGGAGCTGGCCGTCGTGGAGGCGATGCGCGAGCAGCGGGCCGACGCGGTGATCCTGGTAGGGGGCGGCTCGCTGGACGACACCTACCGCGAGCGCATGTCCCACTTCGCCCACGCCCTCGACAAGGCGGGCTCCCGGCTGGTGCTGTGCGGGCGGCCGCCCCTCGGGGACGACGTGCCCACGACCGTCGTCGAGTACGACAACGAGGGCGGCGCCTACGCCATGACCAGCCACCTGCTGTCGCAGGGCCACCGGCGCATCGCCCTGCTCGGCGCCTCGTCCCCCGCCGACCGCAGCACCACGAAGGTCGACCGGGAACGCGGGTTCGTGCGGGCACACGAGTCCTTCGGGGTGCCGTACGACCCTGACCTGGTCATCCCGGCGGGGTTCGGCCGGGCCGACGGCTACGAGGGCACGCGGCGGCTGATCGCGCTCGGGGCACGGTTCACCGCGGTGTTCGCCGCGACCGACATGGTGGCCATCGGGGTGCTGGCGGCACTGCGGGAGGCGGGGCTGCGGGTGCCCGACGACGTGTCGCTGGTCGGCTACGACGACATCCCGTTCGCCGCCGACCTGGAGCCGGGGCTGACGACGGTGCACATCCCGACGGAGGAGCTGGGGCGCACGGCGGTCCGGCTCGCGCTCAACCGCGAGGAACGCCAGCACGTGGTCCTCGGCACCCACATCGTCGTCCGCAACTCCGTCCGCCCCCCGCTGCGAGGGCAGTAGGTGAGCCGGCGCTCACCCGCCCGTTGCCCGTCTGGGTGGTTGGCCTGCTGGACCCCGCCCCGGGCCAAAAGGTCTTCGCCATGAGAGCGCTTCGCGCTCGGGGGCTCAGGCGTTCTTGTTGAGGCGCCTTCGGCGCGACGACACCTTCGGTGTCCAGTCGCGCGCCCATCCCTTGACCGTCTGGGTGGTTGGCCGACTGATGCCCACCCCGGACCGGAATGCCACCGGCACCGTTGACCGACGGGCAATGGCGTAGTTGGCGGCCGACAAGAGCACACGACCACAGGCCTGAAGTACCCACCGGCCACCTCAAGTGCGAACTGGCGACTGAAGTGGCTCAGTCGCATTGGCGAGCCAAAGTTCGGACGTCATCCGAGGCGTCGTAGCAGGTAGGTAGCGCACTTGGCGCGCTTAACAACGGAGGGCAATCATAGAGGCACGTTCAGTGGAGGTGTCACAATGACTGCCGTGCATTTCGACAGCTATACCGAGGCTCGTGCGCATCTCAAAGCACTCTTGGACGCGGCTGAACGCGGCCGTGTGGCCACAGTGCGTCGCGAGTCGGCCACGACCGCCCTCGTAGACGTCGACAGATTGCGCCACTATCTCGCCGCGGTGACTCCATCTCGCGCACAAGCGGTTCCCGAGGACGGCGGTTGGTCGATCTTCATTCCCGGCCTGCCCCTCGCAGCCGACGGCCGGACCTTCTATGAGGCCGTCATCGAGATGGTCGATGCGCTGCGCGAATACGCCGAAGACTGGCAGGACCACTTGCTCGACGCCCCCAACCACCGCGAGAACTGGGGACTGGTGCAGTTGATCAGTCTCAGTGATGACGATCAGCTGCGTGAATGGCTGGTAGGGAAGGCCCGGTGATCTGGCCCCAACCCACGCGCGAGGACCACGATCGGTTCTGTCGGATCGAAGGCTGGCGTCCGGTACGGGACGCTCACGAACGAACTGGGACTCACCCTGTCACCTATGAGCTCGATCTTCCCGATGGCCGGATCCTGAGTACCCGGATCTCCCATCCGGTCGACCGAAGCACCTACGGCCGGAGCATGTGGAGTCACCCACTGCGTGATCAGCTGCAGGTGGACGAAACGACGTTCTGGGCATGCGTCAAGGACGGCGCTGTACCCGATCGCGGAACGCCCAAGCTGCCTCCAACGCATTGCCCGCTGATCCTGTTCAGCTGCTGATCTTCAAGGTGGGTCTTGATGAGGCCGAGGTCGCAGTGATGAGCAAGGAAGACGCCGTGGCCAGGATGCAAAATACTGGGGCTGAAGGCGTCTGATCTATCCCGCATCCAGTGAGGGCAGGCCGTACGCTCGTCGGCGCCCCGGCGAATCAGACGAGCTGGCACGGCTTCGGCCTTGGCAGAAACGGGCACAAGCGGCCACTGCCGAAGTGCCGCTGCAGCTCATCATGGGCAGGACCGGGCACAAGAACCCCCGCACCGCCATGCGCTACGCCAACCCCGGTGCTGAAGCCATCGCCATGGTGACCGAGGTTGTGGCATCCCGTCGCCGTACCCCCTAATCAACCCCAGTGGCGGCTCGCCACCGCTAGAGGAGTTCCGGGCCGTTTCGGCCGCGAAGCGAGAGGACTTACCTGCACTAACGCAATCGCGTGTACCTGGTGGCAGCAGTCTTGCCGACACCCCGGGTTGCCGGAAGCCTCCCCACGCGACACCGTGATCAGTGTGCTTGCCTCTCTCGGCTGCCCGTCCTTGGCTGGCCGGGCGGTGACCGTGTTCCCGAGGCACCTCTACAGGTCGGGATCAACAGAGTTGGATTCACAGCCATTGCTACCGGGACCCCATGACACGGAACGTGGCATCCCATGACTACGGCGAGCGCGTACAGTTGCATTTGCTGATAGGCGGCAAGGGTTGGGATCGAGTCAGGCGCCACGCTCACCCTGCCCAATCACCATCATGCTCGCGCTCGGGGGGGTCAGCTCCCGCGAAAACCACGACGAGTTCCAACCCGCCCCCCGGGTTGGGGCTCGCTCGCACGTCGGCTCCGTGAGCCTTCGCGATCGACGCGACGATCGACAACCCGAGCCCGGCGCCCTGTCCACGGGTCGTTTGCAGCCGCCGGAAGGGCTCGAAGAGATCACCGAAACGTTCCTGGGGCACGTGCGGGCCGGTGTTACGGACCGTCAAAACTCCACGGGAGAGCGTTATTTCAACGGTTCCGCCGGGATGGTTGTAGCGGGTCGCGTTGTCGACGAGGTTCGTGACGAGCTGGCTCAGCAGGATCGGATCCCCATCGACGACCAACGGTTCGATCCGCGTCGTCACGGTGACCTCGTCCGAGCCACCGTCGGCCAGTACGAGCAACACCACCTCGTCTAGGGCCACCGGCGCCCTGTTCTCAAGGCCGTGCTCCGCCTGGGCCAGGACCAGCAGGGCGTTGATGAGGCTCTCAGTGCGGTGGTTGTGGAATAGGAGCTTGTCGCGGATCTCACCGACGTCTTCAGGAAGGCCGATCTCGATCGCCGCTCGCTGGACGGCCAACGGGGTCCGTAGCTCGTGGGACGCGTTCGCGATGAACCGCCGCTGCCCCTCGACGGAGCGTTGGAGGCGGTCGAGCATGGCGTCAAACGTATCGGCCAGTTCCTTCAGTTCGTCCTTCGGCCCGATGAGCGCGATGCGTTCGTGCAGGGTCGACATGGACAGCCGCTGCGCCGTGGCGGTGATCCGGTGGACGGGCCGCAGGATCCGCCCGGCAACCAGCCAGCCGACGATCACTGACACCAGTGTAAGGATTCCGACCGTCGCCACGGTCACCCCCCACTGGTAGTCGATCACCTCGTCCACCAGATCGGGCAGCGTCGGCAGCTGATGGTCCGGGAGGCCCGGCGCCGCCGGCGCCACTGGGATCGGCCCGATCCGCCCGATCCTCCTGTCCAGCGCGTGGCGCAGCAGCAGGTTGACCGTGACCAGCAGCACGGTCGAGGTCAGCAAGAACAATCCGGAGTAGATCAGGGTGAGCCGTACCCGGACCGTCGTCACAGCACGTAACCCGCGCCGGGAACCGTCTGAATGCAGGGCGGATCGCCCAGCTTCGCGCGTAAGCGGCTGACCACGACCCGCACCACCGTCGTGAACGGGTCGACGTTCTCGTCCCATGCCTCTTCGAGCAGCCGTTCAGAGCTCACGACTGCGCCGTCCGCCCTCATCAGCACCTCAAGGACGGCGAACTCCTTGAGCGACAGATGCAGATGCCGCCCGTCCCGCGACGCCTGCAGCCGGTGGGTGTCGACCACGATCCCGTGCCGCGTCAGCACCGGCGGCACCTGCGCCTGGCTGCGCCGCCCCAACGCCTGCACCCGTGCGACCAGCTCGGCGTAGTCGAACGGCTTGGGCAGGTAGTCGTCGGCCCCCATCCCGAGGCCGGCCACCCGCTCCGGCACCGCCGCGGCCGCCGTCATCATCAGGATCCGCGCACGGCTCCCGCGCGCCACCAGCTCACGGCACACGAGGTCGCCGTGCATCTCGGGCAGGTCCCGGTCCAGTACGAGAACGTCGTAGTCGCTCACTGCCAGCCGCTCCGATGCGGCGACCCCGTCGTACACCACGTCGACGGCCATGGCGTGGCGACGCAACCCCACCGCCACAAAATCGGCCAGGTCTCGTTCGTCTTCGGCCACCAGAACCCGCATAGCGATGTTCGTACCCGAATCTGGGTAACAGCGGCGTTAACGGATCCGTTCACAGCCGCGCAACCCGCTTCCGGCCAGGCTGGCGGCATGATCAAATCCCTCTGCGCCGCCATCCTGATGGCGGCCTGCTCGATGTCCGCACCCGCGTCCGCGCCTGCTGAGCGCTGCACCGCCGTCACCGGGCCACCGCCGGAGTCGGCGCCGCCGACCTCGGTGAACACGCTCCGGCAGGCGTACTTCTGCGTGCTGGACAACTACTACAGCGGTCCGGCCATGGATTCGAAGGCGCTGCTGAAGAGCGCCTTCGCCGCCTATACCCAGGACCTGATGCGGCGCGGCGCCGATCGGCCCGGCCTCCAACTGCCCGAACTGACCGGGAACCGCGACACCGACTGGGCCGCCTTCGCGAAAGTCCTCGGCGCCGGTGACGTGCCCGCGCTGCGCGCCGCGATCACCGCGATGGTGGCCAGACTGCACGACGACCACGCCCGCGCGGTCAGGCCGACTCCCCCACCGGAAGGCGGGCCGACCGGGACGGGCATCGTGGGCGTGTCGGCCCAGCAGGGCCCGCAACTCGACCCGGCGGCCAAGCCGCCGTTGTTCATCACCCGCGTCCTGCCCGGCAGCCCCGCCGCCAAGGCCGACCTCAGGCCCGGCGACATCATCGTCAAGGTCAACGGCATGCCGCCGTTCATCGGGGACACCGTGAACCAGAGCATCGTCCAAGCCTTCACCGCCGGCACGGTGACGCTCACGCTCAAGCGCCCCACAACGGGACGGACCCGCACCGTCGAGCTCAGAGAGGGCCCCATCACGCGGCAGCCTCCGGCGGTGACGTCAAAGAAGCTCGCCGACGGCGTCACGTACATCCAACTGCCCGGATTCTACGAAGGCGCCGCCGACCAGGTCATCGCCAAGCTGCAGGGCAAGCCGAAGGCGGCGGTCCTCGATCTGCGCGGCAACGGCGGCGGGTCGCCGCGCGAAGTGACGCGGCTGCTCGGCGCGTTCGCGCACGGCAAGGTCACCAGCTATTTCTGCCCGCTCAAGGGCGACTGCGTGCCCAATCGGACCGACGACAGCGTCCCCCTGCTCGGCTCGCGCCTGGTCGTCCTCACCGACCGTGGATGCGCCTCGGCCTGCGAGGACTTCAGCGCGGCCGTCAAGGACAACGGCCTGGGCACCCTCATCGGGACCCGCACCGCTGGGGCCGTCTCCGGCCCCAGCGAGGGATACCTCCTCGACGACGGCAGCATCCTGCTCTTGCCCAAGATTCGGCATCTCGGGCCCGGCCGCGAAATCATCGACACGATCGGCGTCCCGGTCGACCACTACGCCCCCATGACCGCCCTCGACCTTGCCACCGGGCGCGACCCGGGCGTGGCCAAGGCGCTGACGCTTCTTTGACGCGCTTGCCGCAACCGCCAATAGCGAGTCGCCGAGGTGGGTTGGCCAAGACCCGACCTGGCGGAGTTCTGTCTCGAGCTGATCGCGGCCGCGTCGGCCGGGCTGGCCGACCCGCTCACCATGGCTCTCCGCTCGGGTCGGTGCGACGAGCCCCCAAGTAGAGGTGTTGTTGCAGACGGGGTCCGAGTGCCGGTGGCATTTCGGTCCGGGGTGGGCATCAGCCGGCCAACCACCCAGACGGTCAAGGGGTGGGCGCGCGACTGGACACCGAAGGTGTCGTCGCGCCGAAGGCGCCTCAACAAGAACGCCTGAGCCCCCGAGCGCGAAGCGCTCTCAATGGCGAAGACCTTTGGCCCGGGGCGGGGTCCAACAGGCCAACCACCCAGACGGGCAACGGGAGGGTGAGCCCCGGCCCACCTACTGCCGCGGAGGGGCGGTGGACTCGCGGACGATCAGGCGGGGCGGGACCAGGGAGATGTCCGGCTGCGGCTGGCCGCTCAGCTCGGCGAGCGCCGCGTGGAAGCACGCCCGGCCCAGCCCCACGAAGTCCATGCGCACGGTCGTCAGCGCCGGGGTCCAGAAGGCCGAGCCAGGGATGTCGTCGAAGCCCACGATGCTGACGTCCCCGGGAACGTCCTTGCCCGCGTCGTAGAGCGCCCGCCGCACCCCTTGCGCGATGTCGTCGTTGCCGCACAGGATCGCCGTCACCCCGGGTGAGCGGGCCAGCCGCTCCCCCGCCGCGTACGCCGACTCGATGTCCCACCCGCACCCCAGCACCGAGGGGAGCTCCGCCCCCGCCTGCCGCAGCGCGTCGCGCCAACCCGCGTGCCGCCCGCCGGCCCGGCCCTCGGACGGGATGGCCACGTGGTGGACGGTACGGTGCCCGAGGTCGAGCAGGTGCTGGGTGGCGTCGGCGGCGGCCCGGCGCTCGTCCAGCGCGATCGCCACCCGCCCCAGGTCGGGTGCGACCGGCTCGGCGGCCACCACGGCCGGGACGTGCGGCGGCAGCGCCTGCACCACCGCGGTGCCCAGCGGGTCGAACGCGATCACGACCAGGCCGCCCGCGCTCGGATCGCTGACGTAGTCGACCGTCTGCCGGACCTCGGCCGACTCCACGACCCTGATCCCGAGCGCCACGCCCTCGGTCCTGGCGGCTTCCTCGATGCCCTGGAGCGTGGAGGCGTACCCGTACAGCATGGTGTTGGAGGTCACGACGGTGACGCCGCTGGCGCGGCCGAGGCCGAGCGCCCGGGCGGCCCGGTTGGGGCGGAACCCCAGCCGGTCGATCGCGGCCAGCACCGCGGCCCGGGTGTCGGGCCGCACCCGGGGTGAGTCGTTCAGCACGCGGGAGACGGTCTGATGCGAGACGCCGGCCGCGGCGGCGACGTCGCGGATGCTGGGGACGGCCCCTTTACGGACATGTCGGGGGCTCGTGGTCACGGTCACATGGTAGTTGCGCCCAAGGGTGGAGGTCCGGAGCTCCAGGTCCGCCATCGCGGCCGTCTCGAGCAGAGTACGTCGGCATGGGCGATCGTGGCTCGCCAGGGCGTCGGCCGGTGTCCTGAAGTGCCGGTCAGTGCGAGGTGTCGTCGGCGCGTACCGGCTGCTGGTAGTTGTTCAGGAGGGTGAAGTGCTCCCGTGACTCCGCCGGGATCGGGCCGATCTCCACGGGAGCGGAGGGGGAGATCAGGCTGGCGCGGTAGAGCTTGGCCGTGGCGGGGTCGTCGTTCTCGTCGGCCGCGATGATCAGTGAGCGGCGGTCCCGGGAGACGGCCACCGTGATGATCGACGACTCGGTAGCCGGGGCGATCTCGTCCTTCACCTTCACCTCGGTGTGCTGCACGTACTCGATGTCGTTCCGGGCGAGCCGGCTGTTGATCCGCGCGGTGTAGAAGTCGTTGCTTCCGCCCGCGCAGAGCAGGTCGGTGGCGTTGATCCAGGCGAGCGGGTCGCAGTGACGCAGGCCACCGTCGCGCACGACGATCTTCATGCCGAACGGCAGCTGGAGCGGAGCGTCCCCATAGCGGTCCACCGTGTTCGCGAGGATGTCCAGCTCGGCCCCTTGGACCAGATTGATCCCCACGGCCGCCCGGCTGGGGTTCGCCGCGAACCTCCCGGAGGGATGGACGGTGCCCGGGCACATGACGGCGACCGATCCCACGACGCGGTAGAAGGTGTCCTCGTTGCTGTTGGTGAAACAGGCCAGGCTGAGCTTGCGTGGAGTCAGCCGGCCGTTCGGGTCCGCCGAGAAGTACTGCTGGGAGTCGCGCAGGAACCAGAACGACCCGTCGGGCGCGAATCCGGGGTACTTGTCGGAGAACGTCTCCTTGACGTACCCCTTCTTGTTCGACCTGTCGGTGAGGTCCACGAACGTCCCGGTGCCGAGGTCGAGCCAGCCGACGTGCGTCGGGTCGCCGCTGGACGGGAAGTCCACCTGGACGGCGATCCGGCGGCCGTCCGGCGAGACCGGGCTGACGCCGGGATCTCCCTCGTCACCGCACAGGCTGCGGACGACGGCCTCCTCTCCGTCCGCCTTCGCGGCGATCTCGGTCAGGAGCGGTGCGAGCGTGACGCTGGAGAAGCTCGCGACACTCGTACGGAAGGCGTCGTCGTAGGCCGTGACCCGCCACCCGTCGTCATTCCAGGAGCAGGCGACCGGCCCCTGGGCGGCGAGCAGGGCCGGAAGGCTCTTCGCCGTCTCGGCCAGCGCCGTCTTCCTGGGGTCCGGAGCGGCGGTGGAGACGCGCGGGCTCGGCTGTGACCGGGCGACGGGGTCGGAGACCGCCGAACAGCCGATGACCGCCAGGAAGAGCGCGACCGCCGTCGCCGGCCGGCCACCTCTACGGGAACTCATCCAAGATCTCCTTCACACCTTCAATGATGATCCATAAAAGAGTGAATACCATTAACCATGTGTCGCCCCTTCACCGCAAGTGACCGCGGCAGGCAAGAACAGAGAAGATGGTCGGGTGACAGCGTTGACGAGACGGGAACGACTGCGGGCCGAGCTCGAACGTGACGCCAAGGCCGCCGCCCGCAGGATCGCCGCGGAGGAGGGCATCGAGGGCCTCACCCTCGCCGCCGTGGCCCGCGGCGTCGGCGTGACGCCCCCGGCCCTCTACCGCTACTTCAACGGCAGGGCGGGCCTCGTCCGCGCCATCTACGACGACATCACCGCGGAGTTCATCGACACCGTGGCCCGGGCCGTGCGGCGCCAGGACCCTGACGACGTCAGCGCCCAGCTGCACGCCGCCACCCAGGCCGTGCTGGACTGGTCGGTGGCCAACAAGGTCGAGTTCGACCTGCTCATGGGTGCCGGCTTCCCCAAGATCGCCGACTCCGAGGAAGGCATCCCGGTGGTCATCGCGCGCGAGCTGGGCGGCCTGTTCGGGCAGCTGTTCGCCCGGTTGTGGAACGAGGGGCGGCTGACCTGCCCGGCGGACGAGGAGATCGACCCGGTCCTGGCATCACAGTTGCGCACCTACCGCACGGAAGTCGGCCTGGAGTTCCCCATCGGTGTGGTGTTCCTCATGGTCATCTGCTGGCGGCAGATCTACGGGCTGCTCTGCATGGCGGTCTACGGACACCACAAGTTCGCCTTCGAGGACCCGCAGCCGCTGTTCGAGCACATGATCGACGACCTGCTCGGCCTCCTCGGACTCCAGCGCAGCCCCAACCTGCGCCTGCCGTGAACGACTCCCCCGGCGGCATTCACTTCGGACGTCGACGACCTTCGGTTACGCGATGTGGAGGGCGGTCTTGGCTCGACGCGCCCATGACGATCGACTTCCATAGGTCAAGTACGGCGATCCGTGTCTTGCCACGGCCGGTTTCCTTGACCGTGCGTCCCCCGTCGTTGTGGAGTTCCGTCCGCCGGATCAGGTACGAGCCGCCCTCCATGCAGTACTCGTACTCGACGGCTCCACGGCTGACGAAGTCCCTGACCCTCGTTCGGGTCCCCCGGGAGCTGTACGGAACCCACTCAAGGCCAGGCATAGGCTGAGGAGGGTCGAGGGCTCCGGGAGCCGCGTCACCGTCACTCCTGCTCATGGCATGACAGTCCCAACGCTTCGCCGGATCGGGCAGGGATGGGGGACGTGGCGGTTCGGGCAGCAGATCACGCCGATGCTGGCGAACCGCCCGCCCTGCAACCACTCGCCCCACTGGACATCGACGCCGCGCGGCAGCGCGTCGAGTGCGTACTCCAGCCGATCCTCAAGGGGGATTCGCTCGGGCAGCAGCAGCGCGTCGCGCACCTTGCCGTACTCGGCCGCCAACCACTCGCGGGCCTGCTGTACGTCGTCGAATGTGGCCGCGAGCCGGGAGGCGGGCTTGGCCAGCCAATCACCGGTCCGCATGGGCGGTAGCGGAGAGGTGGGAAAGTCTGGTGACGACGGGCGGCGCTCTGCCTCGTTGTTACGGTCTGCGCCGTTGCCCGCCCACTGGTAGGCGTGCCAATGCATGGCGGTGTGCTCCCGTAGGGTGCTGAGGGCGGCCCCTGCTTGCTTCAATCAGGCAGGGGCCGCGCCTTCGGTCGCGCTAGATGGTGGTCATGCCGGTGGCGCGCAGCTCGGCTCCGGTGAAACGCAGCGTTCCGGCGTCCGGGTTCTTGGAGTCACGCACGGCATAGGCGTCGTCGACGCCCGGGATAGGAGCGATCAGGACGCAGGACTCCATCTCTCCTTCCTGCTGGTTGCCGCCGCACAGCTTGGTGAACGGCACGTCGTCAAGCTGTTGCCGGTACAGATCCATGGCGCGAGTCTCCTTTCATTCGGCCCCTGGGATCGTGGGGCGGCTTCCCAAGCGCGGATACGCCTGGGGTCTTGGAACCCCGGCCCGCCGCCTGCGGCACTTGCGACCTGCGGGTCAGGGGCGGCTCATAACGGCCCGATCCGGGTCCGGACCCTGTTGTGAATCAGGTATGCCTGCCAGGCCAGGGTGTACGCGATGGCGGGTACCGGAGATGTTCGGCGGACAGGTCAGGTTGTCCCAGGTCATCGGCTGATGCGGTTGTGTGTGCGACGCCCATGCCCTTGACGGTAGGAGCGCGTGAGCCTCACTCACACCTAGGAGGCGGTCCACAGCCAATCGGATTTCAAGGTAGCTCTGGCCTGCGCACTTTCACGGATCTCAAGAGATTACCCATTGAAATGGGTAATCTGACGATGAGCCGATGAGGAGCCGAAGGATGCCTACCCGACGAGGAATAGAAGAAAGCCCTCAGACACAAGGGCGCAAACTAGCTCGCATCGGTCGAGAACTGTGACAAGAGAAAGGTTCTCCCAAAAAGGCTGCAATCGAGCTACTCGCCCAATATCCGGACATTCCTAGCCTTCAGGCGTACCGCTACGTGTGCGGGCTTTCTCAGGTTCAAGCGGCTGATAGGTATAACCAGGCCACCGGCAATCAGACCAGTCTGGGTGGTACAACAATCAACGCCTGGGAGACCTGGGCACGTGAACGCGGCAGAGCAGGATCGCCTCCAAGCTTCTCTAGCCTGCTGGTCCTCGCCACTGCATACGGTAGTGGACCTCTTGGCGTGGCAAATGAGCACATCTCCCCTATTGACCTGGTGGCAGAGGCATATGAACGGCTCACACCAGAAGATCAGCTCTCACTCAGGAGGTACGCGGGGGCCGACTCACCCTCTGCGGGGCAGGGGCCGAGAGCAGACCTCGGAGGGCGCCAGGCCAGGCCGAGCGGACAGGTGAACATCAGTGAAGAGAGCATCATCGGTCCTGATTTCAACCTTGCCGTCCCGACTATGGAGTACGGCAGTCCAGACAGATGGCTCTACACCCTGCCCAACCCCAAACCCGGGCAACTGCTCAACCAGAGCTGGTCCTCGTTCGGCTACGGGATTGAAAGGCTCATCCACCAAATCAAGAACGTCGGACGTCGGATAGACGTCGATGCCTGCTTCGGCATCAACGAGGCCGGCCTTGTCATGGCGGCCTTCCTTGCATCCGCCCAGTTCGGGCGCTGCCCCATCGGATACCTCCGGTGCAACAAGGCCCGCGACTTCATCGCTCTCGATCAGGCGTCCATGTACCCGCACCTACCGGAGGCACCCTCGATTCTCTTGTGCGACTTCGAGGTCAAGCACGCCGATGTCGTTGGCTTCATCACGCGAGAGATCCGAAAGCGATACCCAGGCGCAGAAATCTACTTCGCTGTCTTCGGCGCGATGACGAAAGAGCGGAACCTTGAGGTAGCGAGCTTCGACGACCTAACCGGCGCAGACATCATGCGAGCCGCGGACTTCAAGGCCGTGTTCATGGCCGCGACGATGAGTCCCCCTGGGATAGAGCCACCCCTGGAACTACGCTAACGGCACGGAGGTATGTCGTGACAGCCCAGCCCTCTCTCGCCGGCATCGCTCAGCAGCTTGCCGAGCTCGTGGGAACAGTGATCCGTGAAATCCGCCCTCGGCTCATCGAGGCAGCACTGTCGGGCGACCGCTCAGAGAGCCGCAACATCCGGCACGCCGACAACTTCTTGTCAGAGTACGATCTTATGCTGCATGAGCGATACCGGGAGTTGTTGACAGAGGTCATCCCGTCATACGTCTATGCCTCCGAGGAGGCAGACCCGCAAGTCATTGGAGACGATCCGGACCCAGACCTCTGCATCCTGGTCGACCCACTCGACACGAGCGAGATGGCAGTCCGAGCGCTGTACGGCTACACGCATGTCCTGGTCTACTCGCGAAGCCTGGCGCGTCCAATCGCGGCCGTAGTGGGTGACATCTTCCATCACCTGCAGATCTACGCCGCAGCCCGTGACGACGACGGGCAGGAGCGCGCCTTCCTTTTCACCCAGGATGGGACGCCTCACGTCCTGAGGCTGAACCGATCCGCTCCGCTGGCGGAGTCCCTGATTACGAACTTCTCTATGAAGCCCAGCGAGCGCTTCGTACCGCTCGCGCAGCAAACGGGGCTGATAGAGGCGTTGAGCCGCCCAGCGGCAGACGGCACGAGTCGAGGCCGTATTGGTGTGGACTTCGGCTCTATCGGGCTGTGCCACATCGCAGCAGGCTTCAGTGACGCCATGATCGAATTCGCCAAGGGGTTCGCCACGTGGGATCTCGCTCCTGGTCACTACATCCTTCAGGCGGCGGGAGGGGCGGTCCTGGATCTGGAAGGCCGTCCCATTCCGCTCGACTACAAGTTCGGCAGCGTGGCCGACATCACGAAAGCCATGGGCCACCGATACAAGTTCGTTGCTGCATCAAGCCTGCCTCTGGCTCGAGACGCCCTGTCCGCTATGACCCTTTGAGAGCGAGCATGACGAGCTGGCCCGATTAACCGGGCTGGCCACCGCCAGGACCGAAGGCATCCCGGTCCGGGGTGGGCAGCAGCAGGCCCACCCGGTAACCGGGCAACGGGCGGGCTCGACCGGACACCGGAGGTGTCGTCGCGCCGGAGGCGCGCCCCGGGAAGGGCAGCCCGAGCGCAGCGAGGCCCTTTGGCCCGGGGCGGGTGTCAGCAGGCCCACCCGGTAACCGGGCAACGGGTGGGTGGCTGCCGGCCCACCTACCCCTGGGTGAGGCGGAGGACGCCCCAGTGGCTGGTGTCCAGGTAGCTTCGGCCGGTGCTGTCGTTCCAGGTCACGGCGCTGGTACGGGCGGCGCCTGTGGCGTCGTTGACCTGGGCGTCGAAGCCCAGCAGCGTTCCCGGGGCGAGTGTGATCGTGGGCAGGTCGATGGCCGCCTCGACGACGTAGCCGCCGGGCACCGTCCTGGCCACCGCCTTCACGTGGTCCTTCACCCCGCCCGCGTCGAACGTCCCGCCGACCGTGATCCGGCCCGAGAAGCTGATCCGGTACTGGCCGTCGTCGTCCCCGTAGCCCTTGGTCTTGTCGTTGCCCGGGTCGACGAAGATCTCGACGGAGTCCTGCTCCCACGGGTTCGGGGACTCCTCGCTCAGTGTCGGATCGGCGACCTGGGCGAGGACGTACAGCGTGGATCCGCTCCACAGCGAGCGCACCTTGGCGGTCGCGCCGGACGTGCCCTGGATCCAGGTCGCGGTGCGGATCTCCGGCGCGGCCGACCAGACGCGGTCCACGGTGCCGTCGAGCACGGGCGTGCGGTGGGCGGCGGAGGTGAGCTTGACCGCGGGCGTGGCGGTCACCTTCCCCGTCCAGGAGGTGCTGGTCGAGGAGATGCTCGCGCCGGCGGAGTCGCGGACGGTCCCGACCGCGTCGGTGCCGGTCCCGGCCCCCGAGTCGCGGACGGTCACATCCGCGTCGGTGCCCGTTCCGGTCCCCGAGTCGCGGACGGTCACGTTCACGTCGGTGCCGGTGCCGAGCAGGGCCTCGACGCGGTAGCCGGTCGGGGTCGGTCGCACGGCCGCCTTGGGGCCGCCGGTCCGTTTGACGACGTACGGGGTGCCGTCGACGGTGAACGTCACCCGGTCGTCCTTGCCGACCGTCGGGTCGGTGACCTCGGCGAGCACGTACAGCCCCTTGCCGGACGAGCGCGCCTGGAACCCGGCCGACACGTCGCCCACCCGCGCGATCGGCGAGTCCGGCAGCAGGTCCCACTCGAGGTCCCGCCTGCCGTCCACCTTGGGCGCCCCGGCGGGCGCCTCCAGCCTGTGGACCAGCGGGGCCAGCCGCGACGGGTCCACGACACCCCAGTAGGCGGGCTTGGCCTGCAGGTCGTCGTCGAACAGCAGCGGCGCGTTCAGCCGCGGGATCGGCCATGACCGCAGCCAGCTCACGTCGTCGGACTCGCCCCAGACGGTCACGGAGCTGAGCTTGGCGGCCTGCCGCCGGAAGACGTCGAACAGCTCCTTGTAGCGGTGGCCCTGCTGGACGAGCAGCTCGGGCGGGATCGTGTCGTACGAGGAGACGAAGTCGGTGTAGATGCTGACGTCCAGCTCGGTGATCTGCTGGTCCACCCCCAGCGTGGCGAAGCGCTCGATCGTGGCCTCGACGGCGGAGGCGGGCGGGTGTTCGATGTTCAGGTGGAGCTGGTGGCCCACGCCGTCGATCGGCACCCCTTCCTCCTTGAGCCGCTTGACCAGCGCGTGCAGGGCCTCGCGCTTGCGCGGGAACTCGGTGTTGTAGTCGTTGATGAAGAGCTTGGCGTCCGGGTCGGCCTCGTGGGCGACGCGGAAGGCGGTGCGGATGAAGTCGAGGCCGGCGATCTCGTACCACTTGGAGCGGCGCAGGCCGTCGGGCTGGTTCTCGTCCACGACCTCGTTGACCACGTCCCAGGCCGCGATCTTGCCCTTGTACCTGGTCACGAGCGTGCGCACGTGCGTCTCCAGGCGCTTGAGCAGCGTCTCCTTGTCGGCGTTCTGGAAGACCCAGTCGGGGGTCTGGCTGTGCCAGGCGAGCGTGTGGCCGCGGATCGTCATGCCGTGCCGGGTGGCGAAGTCCACCAGGAAGTCGCCGTCGGCGAAGGCGAATTCGCCCTCACGGGGCTCGGTGGCGTCCCATTTGAGCTCGTTGCCGGGGGTGACGCCGCTGAAGTGCCTGGCCAGCAGCTCGCCGTGCACGCCGAGCGCGTCGGGCCTGGTGAGCGCCGAGCCCATGACGAACGGCACCTTGTCCTTCAGCGCCGGAATGTCGGTCTGGATCGGCTTGGGCTGGATGTACCTCATCGAGAAGTCGTCCAGGTAGAAGGGGAACGTGCCGGTGTCGGACTCGACGTAAACGCTGAGGAAGTCGACGTCGTACGCGAGCGTGTACGTGCCGGACAGTTGCACCCACTCCCCCGCCGGCACGTCCTTCGGCGAGACGACGCGCTCGTAGCTGGGGGTGCCGCCGGTCCTGCGCTCGATCGCCAGGCCGAGCCGGCCCGCCGTGGCCTCCGGTCCGAGCCGCACCCACACCGACAGCGCGTATTTGTCGCCCTTGGCCATCCGGCCGAGCACGTTGAGGGCGGGTCCGTCCCAGGAGGCCGAGCGGCCGTTCACGGCCAGCGAGCGGCTGCCCGCGTGGGCGGCCTCCGCGCTCGGCTGGAGGGTGGCGGCGGCCCTGGACGCCCAGTCCTGCGCGGTGCCGTCCTCGAAGTCGCTGCTGACGGGCTCGCGCGTGGGATCGCCCAGCGGGGTGACGACGATGTCGTCCAGGTAGAACTGGCCGGTGGCGTCGGAGCTCTCGGCGTAGAGCTGCACGTCGGTGGACTCGGCGGTGAACAGGTAGTTCCCCGACAGCCGCGTCCACCCGCCGTCGGTCACGGTGGCCGCCGCGACCCGCTCGTACGTGGTGCTCCCTCCGGCCGGGGTGCGCTGGACGGTCAGCGCGATCGTGCTCGACGGCTGGCCGCTCACCAGCCGCGCGTACGCGGCCACGGTGTAGCCGACGCCCCTCACGAACGGCGCGGCGATGGACGCGCCGTGCCACGTGGCGGTCCTGCCGGTGGTCAGGAGGCTGCTCGTGCCCCCGTGGGCGGCATCCGAGGCCACCGTGACGGAGACGCCGCCGCCGCGTGGCCCCCATCCCTGGGTGGTGCCGTTCTCGAAGTCGTACGTGAGGTCCGCCGCCGCCTGCGCGGAGACCGCGGGCACGAGGCATAACAGGGCGGCGGCCACCAGGGCTCGAAGGGTGCGCACGATGCTCCCGATGAAAGTTTCAGCGAAGCGCCGATAAATATCAGGCGGACTGTAGATGCGGCACGCTCCGACGGTCAAGATCACCCGTAATCTTGCAATCGCTTGTTGCGGCGTGGTGCAGTTTCACTGCAGGCCATTGACGGAGTGAGGCCGTTAGGTCAGCGTTTCATGCAACCGATTGCCGCACCCCCTCGGCGAGGTCGCCTCATGCGATTCCTGTTGCTTCTCCCCTTGCTCGCCCTGCCTCCTGTGACAGCGGCCCCGGCGCCCGCCACCATCGTGGTCGCGGCGGACGGCTCGGGCGACCACACGACCGTGCAGGCCGCGGTCGACGCCGTCCCCGCCGGCAACGCCCGCCCGGTCACCATCCTGGTCCGCAAGGGCACGTACAGGCAGCAGGTGGTGATCCCGGCCGACAAGCCGCACATCTCCCTGGTCGGCGCCACGCGGGACCCGCGCGAGGTGGTGCTCACGTTCGACGCCTCGGCGGCCACGCAGAAGCCGGACGGCTCGGGACCGTACGGCACCTCCGGCAGCGCCTCGTACACGATCAGCGCCCCCGACTTCACCGCCCGCAACCTCACCTTCGAGAACGCCTACGACGAGGCCGCCCACGGCTACAGCCAGGCGGTGGCCGTGCGGACGACGGGCGACCGGCAGGTGTACGACAACGTGCGGTTCATCGGGAACCAGGACACCCTGTACGCCAACACCGCCTCGGCCACGACGGTCGCCAGGCAGTACTTCACCGACTGCTACGTCGAGGGCGACGTCGACTTCATCTTCGGCCGCGCCACCGCCGTCTTCGACCACTGCCTGATCAAGGGCAGGACGCGCGGCAGCGCGGACAACAACGGCTACGTCACCGCCGCCAGCACCGAGCTGAGCAACCCGTACGGCTTCCTGATCTACCGCAGCCACCTCGCCGGCGACGCGCCCGCCCGCACCTTCCACCTGGGCCGCCCCTGGCCGGCCGGCGGCTCCACCACGGCCCGGGGCCAGGTGCTGGTGCGCGAGTCGTGGCTGGGCCAGCAGATCAAGGACGCGCCCTGGACCGACATGTCCGGCTTGAGCTGGCGGGACGCCCGCCTGTCCGAGTACCGCAACCACGGCCCCGGCGCGACCGTCAACGACGACCGGCCGCAGCTCACCCCCGACCAGGCCGCCGCCTTCACCCCGGAGCGGTACCTGGCGGGCGCCGACGGCTGGAACCCGATCCGCCGCCACCGCCCCGTCCCGCGCGAGCCCGGCCGCGAGGTGCTCCCCCGCGACGACGGCTGGGCGGCGGCCACCACCGGCACCACCGGCGGCTCGGCCGCCCGCCCCGAGGACGTCCACGTGGTCAGGACCAGGGCCGAGCTGGTCGCGGCGCTCGGCGACCCGGCCGACAACACCCCCAGGATCGTGTACGTGAAGGGCGCCATAGACGCCGACACCGGCGCCGACGGCACCCCGCTGACCTGCGCGGACTACGCCGTCAACGGCTACAGCCTGCCCGCCTACCTGGCCGCCTACGACCCGGCCGTCTGGGGCCGGACCAGCGTCCCCTCAGGTCCGCTGGAGGACGCCCGCAAGGCGTCGTACGCGAAGATGGCCGGGCACGTCACGGTCACCGTCGGCTCCAACGTCACCCTCATGGGCCTCGGCGCGGACGCGGCGCTGAAGAGCTTCGGCGTGCGCGTCAGCAACGCCGACAACGTCATCGTCCGCAACCTCACCATCACCGACACCTCCGACTGCTTCCCGCAGTGGGACCCGACCGACGGCGCGGACGGCAACTGGAACGCCTCCTTCGACAACGTCGAGGTCTCCGGATCCACGCACGTCTGGCTCGACCACAACACGCTCAACGACGGCGACAACCCGGACTCCGGCCAGCCGCGCTACTTCGACCGCCCGTACCAGGTGCACGACGGCCTCCTGGACGTGGTCCGCGCCTCCACGTACGTGACGCTCTCCTGGAACCACCTCAGCGACCACGACAAGGTGACCCTGATCGGCAACACCGACAACCCCACGCGGTACGGCGAGGAGGACAAGCTCAAGGTCACCCTGCACCACAGCTATTTCGAGGGCCTCGGCCAGCGCACGCCCAGGGTGCGCTTCGGCCAGGTGCACGTCTACAACAACTACTACACGGGCGGCGACGACCACGGCTACAGCATCGGCGTGGGCTTCGGCTCCAAGGTCTACGCCGAGAACAACGCCTTCGACGGCATCGCGGCGGAGAAGGTCCTGTCGGTGTTCAACGGCACCGCGATCACCGCGAAGGGCAACCTGGTGAACGGCGCCCCGGCCGACGTGGTGGCCGCGTACAACGCCGCGCACGGCACGACCATCGGGTCGGACGCCGGCTGGACCCCGGCGCTGGTCACCCGCGTCCACCCGCCGCAGGCGCTGCGCGCCCTCGTCCCGGCCAGAGCCGGAGCGGGCCGCCTTCGCTGAGACGGATGACGCTCCGTAAGGTGGGGGGCCCGCCGCGAGCTGCTCCAGCCGGAGGAGGCCGGCGTGCCGGTCACGACCCGGCGCCGCGTGGCGGGGCTGCGCCATGAGGAGGTCGCGCGGCTCGCGGGCGTGAGCACCGATGCGCGCGTACCGGGCGGCGTCGATCCCGCCGGAGGCCATCGCCGACGCCATCGCGTACGCGATCAGTCAGCCGCCGGAGGTGGACGTGAACCGCCCCGCCAGGCAACGCTGACGGGGTGGAGCGGGGTGGGGGCGCGCAGAGGCGCGCCCCCACGTGGTGTCACGGACCGTAGGCCTTGACCTCCAGGAGGCCGACGGAGTTGCTGCCGTTGCCGGTGAGCAGCACCCGCAGGCGGGTCGTGCTCGTGGCGTTGAAGGTGACGCTGTTGTAGGCGTTCTTGGTCAGCGTGTACGCCGAGGCGCCCGGCACGTCCACGTACGCGCTGCCGTTCCAGTACTGCAGCTTCCACGACGCGGGCATGTCGATCCCCTCGTCGTCGTCGAAGAAGTACACCTCGGCGCGGTTCAGGTTCTGCGCCGCGGACCAGGTCAGGTCCACCCACTGCTGCCCGGTCTCCGGCCAGCAGCCCCAGCGCGGGTTGACGGTGTCGTTGGACGACGGCGGGTCGATCCCGTCGTTGATCGCGGCCACGCTCTCCCACGACGAGGTGTACGACGCCGACGGCGTGGCCGTCGACGCCAGGTTGGTGGTGGGCGGCTGCTGGGGTCCGCCCCGGTTGAAGACCTTGACCTCGGTGAGCCCCGTCCTGGCCCCGGAGGCAGCCGTGGCCAGCACCCGCAGGCGCTGCGTGCTGATCGCCGAGAACTGCACCACGTTGTAGTTGGCCCGCGGCGCGGACGGCGTCTTGGCCTGGCCGGGCACGCTCACCCAGGCGCTGCCGTTGTAGTACTGGATGTCGTACGACGCCGGCGCCCGGTAGGTGGCGCTGGCCGGACGGCTGTCCTTGAAGTAGAGCCGCACCTCGTTGAGCGTCTTGGCGGAGCCGAAGTTCAGCTCGTACCAGTCCTGCCCGGCGGTCGTGCCGCCCCAGAACGGCTCGTTGATCGGGAAGCCGTCCACCGCGCCCGCGGTGTTGCTGCCCGAGGCGGTGGTGGAGGCCGTGACGGTGGCGCCGGTGGCGAGGTTGGTGAGGTTGGCGGTCAGGTCGACGCCGGCCTTGGCCAGCATGTCGACCATGCGGGCGCTGTTCTGGGTGACCTGCGCGGGCGTCTGCAGCCCGGGCACGGCCACGTGGTAGGTGACGGACCCGCTGGTGGTGACGTCACCGGTGGCCGGGTCCCACGTGAACGGCACCAGCGACGAGACCGTGGCCGCCCGGCTGCCGTTGATGTAGATCGAGTAGCCCTCGGGCACGCCGGGGTAGCGCACGACGCCGTCGGACGGGTCGTCCCAGACGATGGTCAGGTCGGCGTTGCGGTAGCGCAGGTTGTTGACGGTGAAGTGGGTCCAGCCGATGTTGATCGGCGAGAGCTCCACCTTGGCGTCGTTGCGCGGCCGCAGGCCGGCGACGTCCTCGATCACGGTCCAGTTGCTGCTGCCCAGGATGTTGTGGTGGATCCACGAGCGGTAGGTGATGGACGAGCCGTTCCAGTCGGCCCAGAACTCGTTGGCGTCCGGCCACTGGGTGTTGCCGTTGATGTACTGCGCCCAGGCGTTCCAGTAGAGCAGCTTCTTGTACCAGGTCGTGTCGATCCACTCGTTGGAGTAGTTGCGCAGCACCGAGGAGAGCAGGCGGAACTGCACCGTGGAGTTGATCGTGGAGAAGTTGTTGCTGCCGGTGCCCGAGGCCGCCTTGTCGGCCTGGTTGGCGGTGTAGAAGGGGAAGATCGGATACTGCGCCGGGTCGTCGAAGAGGCGCAGGGCCTGCTTGTAGGTGGAGGTGTTGGGGATCGCGCCGACGGCGAACGGGTAGTAGTTGTTGATCTCCTTCCACGGCACCCATTCGTTGGTGGACTTCAGCCGGTGCTCGAAGAGCTGCCTGCTCGGGTTCCACAGCACGTTGACGATGGCGTTCTGGATCTGCGTGGCCAGCGTGCGCATCTCGTTGGCCTTGGCCGTGTTGCCGACCGCGTCGTACGCCTGCGCGGCGGCCAGCGCCCCGCTGTACTGGTAGGCGGCCTCGGCGCGGTCCATGCGCCCCGGCTTCCAGTGGAAGGACACGGCGTCGGCGTCGTTGCCGGTCAGGGCGCCCCAGTCGTACTCGATGAGCTTGTTGTTGTCGGTGTCGTAGTACGACAGCTGGCCCTTGACGTCCTGCTCGGCGTAGCGGGCCAGGTTCGCGGCGATGGCGGGCTGGCCGCCGTGGATCTGGTAGCTCTTCCAGGCCGCCTCGGCGATGTACTGCGTGTAGCTGTTCGACCAGTTCTCCGGGTCGCCTGGGTTGTCCATGAAGCGGCCGTTCTTGGAGATCTGCCCGACGCTCAGCCAGTCGCCGTACGAGTAGATCGGGTTACGCAGGTACTTGAGGTCGTCGATGTGCATGGGCTGGGTCAGCGCGATCGCGTTGTTGTAGCCCAGCGCGCCCTCGACGGAGGTGGGGAACTGGAAGGTCTGCCCGGGGATGTCCGCGTCCAGGTGGTTGAAGCGCATCAGCCACCAGCGGTAGTAGATGTTCTTCTTGATGCCGGGCTCGGGGACGTCGATGTAGGGGACGTTGTCGGCCCACCACTTGTTGTAGGCGCGCACGTGCGTGGCGAACGCGGTGGCGGGCGTGTAGCCGGCGTAGGCGTCGTAGTCGGTGCGGGAGGCCGCGATCTCGTTGGTGACGAAGCCCATGACGACCTTGACGGTCACCGTCGCCCCGGCGGCGATCGTGACGGACCTGTTCAGCCCGCCGCTGGAGACCGTGAACCCGTCACCGGTCAGCCTCGGGTAGAGGGTGGTGAGGTTGTTGTAGGCGTTCACCTGGCCGGTCAGCTCGCTGCCGCTGCCGCTGGTGGCGTACGGCGAGGTGGCCCGCAGCTGCAGCGTCGTCGAGCCGGAGCCGCCGTTGGTGATGGCCAGGTTGGCCACGGCCACGTTGTTGTCGGTGATGAACTTCGTCTGGTCGATCGTGATCGAGCCGCTGGTGTGCCGGCTCTTCCAGTAGCTGGGCGCCTGCCAGCGCGAGTTCACCTGTTCGGTGAACGTGCCGGGGGTGACGGCGACGGTGAAGGCGTTGTTGTTGCTGATGCTCTCCCAGTACGCCGCCTGCCCGGCGAAGCCGAGCGTGCCGGGCGTGTGGGTCTTCATGAACAGCGCGCGGCCGCGCGTCATGAGCCACGTGCCGGCCGGGTCGTTGCCCGGGCGGGCCAGCAGCCGGTCCATCCAGAAGTCGGTGCCGGAGCTCTCGGCGTTGTAGATGGCCTGCATCATGTTGCCGGGCGTGTACGACCCCGGCGGGGCGGGGACGGCCGGGCCGCTGAAGGTCGGGTAGCCGATGGTCTGGTCCGCGTGCGCCGGAGCACCGGCGACGATCAAGCCCGCCACGAGCAGCAGAGCTAATAGGGCGCGCCTCATGAGAAGGCCCTCCATTCGAGCACACCGGTCGAGAAGCCGGACTTGGAGGTGATGTTCAGCCGCAGCCGGGTCGTGTTGACCGAGGTGAACGTCGTGGTGTTGAAGGTGTTGGCGGCCACGCCGCAGGACGACTGGCCGGGCACGTTGACGTAGGCGCTGCCGTTCCAGTACTGCACCTGGCAGGAGGCCGGCAGGTCGATGCCCAGGTCGTCGTCGAACCAGTAGGTCTGGATCCTGGAGATGTTCTGGGCGCTGGACCAGCGGTACTCGATCCACTCGGTGCCCTGGTGGTCCCAGTTGCCGTAGGCGCCGTGGCTGTGGTCGGCCGAGTTCGCCGGGGTGTAGCCGTCATTGATCGCCCCGAGCGTCTCCCATGGCGAGACGTACGAGGTGTACGGGGTCGCGCTGGACGCCAGGTTGCCCGGGGTGGTGGGGCCGCCGGTCTGGACGACCTTCTGCATGGTGCCGTCGGCGTTGAAGTAGAGCTTGTCGATGGTCACCGAGCGGCGGAAGTTGCCTCCGCCCGGGGCGGCGGCGTTGTGGTAGACCATGTACCACTGGCCCTTGTACTCGATGATCGCCGGGTGGTTGGTCGTCGAGCTGACCTGGTCGAGCACGACGCCGCGGTGCGTCCACGGGCCGAGCGGGTTGCTGGCCGTGGCATACCTGATGCAGGCGTAACCCGGCGCGGAGCAGGCCGAGTCGTTGGCCGCGTAGGCGAGGTAGTAGACGCCGTTGCGCTTGAACATCCAGGGGGCCTCCCAGAAGTTCGACACGCCGCTCGGGGTGATGACCGAGCCGTTGAGCGTGGTCATGTTGGAGTTGAGCTTGGCGGCGCGCAGGCCGTAGTAGGAGCCCCAGTACATGTAGACCTGGCCGTCGTCGTCGGTGAAGACGGTGGGGTCGATGTTGAGCGGCGAGGAGTTGGGGGTGCTGTCGCTGATCAGCGGGCCGCCCTTGGCGTCGCGGAACGGGCCGAGCGGGGTGTCGCCGACGGCCACGCCGATGTCCATCCAGCCGGCGCCGTTGCCGTTGACGGGGACGTACCAGTAGTACTTGCCGTCGGCGCCGCGCTCGACCTCGCCCGCCCACGCGTCGGCGCCCGCCCAGGAGAAGTTCGAGATCGAGAGCTTGGCGCCCTGGTCGGTGAAGTTGGTGGCGTCGGTCGAGGTGAAGACGTGCCAGTCGCGCATGACGAAGTTCGTGCCGCCCGCCGGGGCCTCGTCGTGGCCGGTGTAGAGGTACAGGGTGTCGCCCACGACCAGCGCGGCCGGGTCGGCCGTGTAGATCGCGGTGGTGATCGGCGCGCCCGCGTAGGCGGGCGTCGCGTTGCCGAGGATGAGCACGAGTGCCGCGGTGAGGGCCGCTGCCCAGCGTCGTCTCATGTGTTCGCCCCTTACAATCTAGCGATTGCTTTTGTTAGCGCTAACATCACGGACAGGGATCGAAGCGGTGAACCTAAAAGGTTTTCGGGAAAGTAGAACGACCAGACAGGAGCTGTCAATCGGCCACTGCAACTGTGTGCAGGGCCTTTAAGCTGGGCCTATCTGGCCGAACGGTCGCTGATCAGCTAGCGAGCTGTCTGGTTACAGTTTCATATCACCGAAAACGGTTTCGACTTGATTGTCGCGGACCGCAGGCCGCGCCTCCGCGGAAAGGCCGCCCTCCCATGAGAGGTTCGTCTGGGTGAAGGAACGCAAGAAGGAACTCCAGTGGGACACGATCACGAAGGTCAGCGGGTCAGCCGGCGGCGGCTGATCGCCGGCATCAGCTCACTCGGGCTCGGCGCCGTACTGTCGGCGCCCGGCGCCCGGGCCGGGGCGGCGTCGAGTCCGGCGGCCGCGGATCTCGCCTCGATGCTCGCCCGCTCGCGGGTGTGCAGGCTGACTCCGAGCGCGACGCAGGGCCCCTACTACTTCGACGCCGACAAGATCCGCAGCGACATCCGGGAGAACAAGCCGGGCGTGCGGCTGCGGGTGGGCATCAGGGTGCAGGACAGCGAGACGTGCTCGCCCATGGGCAACGCCGTCGTGGAGATCTGGCACTGCGACGCCGCGGGCGTCTACTCGGGGGCGGAGAAGGAGTCGAAGGACGACGCCGCCAGCGGCCCTCCCCCGGGCGGCTTCACCGACACGGCCTTCATGAGCGACATGAAGCCTTCGGACGACTACCGTTACCTGCGGGGTGCGCAGGTCACCAACGGCGACGGCATCGTGGAGTTCACGACCATCTGGCCGGGCTGGTACCCGGGCCGCACGGTCCACATCCACACCATGGTCCACTTCAGCGACCGGCGCGTGTTGAACACGCAGATCATGTTCGACGACGCGCTCAACGCCAAGGTGCTGGCGAAGCCGCCCTACGCGGCGCACACCGGGCGCGACACCTTCAACAGCGCCGACAACATCTTCCGCGACGGCATGACGCTGCAGGTCGTCGAGGACGGCGACGGCTACCTGGGCACGATCATCCTGTCCGCCGACTCCGATCGGGACGGCGGCTGACCCCGTCCCCAACTCATGAGAACTTCATCCACGGTAAAGGAGGTCCCAAGGGGTCCCGTCCTACGGTGAGGTCCGGAACATCCCAGCATCCCGGACAAGGACACCATAGTGGGACACGATCACGAAGGTCAGCGCGTCAGCCGCAGACGGCTGTTCGCCGGCATCAGCTCGCTCGGGCTCGGCAGCCTGCTGGCGGCCTGTTCCGGCGCCGAGGGCACGGCGACGACCGTCACGACGTCCACGGGCGCGAGCGTGACGCCGACCGCGACCGCGACCACGGCCAAGGACCTCACCTCGCTGTTCGACGGGGCCGGCACGTGCAAGCTGACCAGCACCACGACGCAGGGCCCCTACTACTTCGACGCCGACAAGGTCCGCAGCGACATCCGCGAGGACAAGCAGGGCGTGCGGCTGCGGGTGGCCATCAAGGTGCAGGACAGCGAGACGTGCAAGCCGCTCGGCAACGCGGTCGTGGAGATCTGGCACTGCGACGCGGCCGGGCTCTACTCGGGGGCCGAGGCGGCCTCGACCGGCGGGGGCGGCGGCAACCCGCCCGGCGGAGGCAATCCCCCGAGCGGCGCGCCCACCGGCACCCCGCCGAGCGGCGGCCCCGGCGGCCAGTCCAACAGCGGTGGGGGCGACATGGCGGATCTGACCCCCACCGACGACAAGCGCTACCTCCGCGGCGCGCAGGTCACCAACGGCGACGGCATCGTGGAGTTCACCACGATCTGGCCGGGCTGGTACCGGGGGCGCACGATCCACATCCACGCCATGGTCCACTTCAGCAACCAGCGCGTGCTGACCACGCAGATGATGTTCGACGAGAAGCTCAACAGCGCGGTCATGGCGAAGTCGCCGTACTCCGAGCACACCGGACGCGACACCTTCAACGACAACGACAACATCTACGACGACAGCATGCTCATGAAGATCACCCAGGAGGACGACGGCTACCTCGGGGCCATCGTCTTCTCCGCCGACTCCGACAAGGACGGCGCCTAGACCCTGCGCACCACGTGCAGCAGGTACTCCTTCCGGTTGAGCGGGTTGTGGTCGGTGCGCGGGCGTTCCGGGATCGGTCCGCGTACGGGCTGATACCGGTCGAACGCGCACTCCAGCACGCCCTCACCACGGGTCAACCCGGGCAGCCGCTGCTCCAGCTCGTGCACGCTCGCCGCCGGGATCTCGCCCTCCACCCCGACCTCGCCCGCCGGGCCGACCGTCCGGGTGCGGGGGACGGCGCCCAGGCGGGCCAGCGCGGGCAGCACCGAGCCGAGCGTGTCGGCGGGCAGCTCCAGCCGGAAGCGGTGCGCCGGCTCGAACACCCTGGTCCCGGCCCGCCTCAGCGCGGCCATCAGGACCAGCGGGGTGAGGTTGCGGAAGTCGCCGGCCGTGCTGGACATGCTCTTGTCGAACACGCCGCCCATGTGGCTCTGCCTGGCCCAGTAACCGGAGTGGGTCAGGGTGACCACGCAGTCCTCGACCTGCCAGCCGTGCAGGCCCTGCCGGAGCGTCTCGCGTACCGTCTCCTCGATCGTCCTCATGAACGAGTACGGCAGCGAGCCCAGCTCCACCTCCAGCCGGAACTCTGTGCTCATGGTCGCGCGCCGCTCCACCCCTTGGGCCGGCTCGACGCGGAGCCCGACGGTCGCGAGGAACGGGTTGGAGTCCGTGCCGATCAGCTCGAACGCCTCGCCGGTGCCGATCGGGCGTTCGACGCAGATCGTGGTCGTCTCGCGGAAGGCGACGTCGAGGCCGAAGTCGTCGAGGAGCGTGGCCTGGATGACCTCCTTCTGCACCTCGCCGTAGAGGGAGACGGACACCTCCTGCCGCAGGTCGTCCTGGCGCAGGCCGATCAGCGGGTCCTGCTCGGCGAGCTGGGCGAGCGCGAGGTGGAGCGCGCCCCGGTCGGCGGGGCGGCGCGGGACCACGACCGTCTCCAGGCTCGGCGGCGCGAAGTGCTCCTGCGGCCCGGCCTTGCCCGGCAGGCCGATCGCGTCGCCGATCCGGACGTCGGCCAGGCCCCAGAGGCGGGCAATCCGGCCGGCGCCCACCGACGGGCAGCGTGCCGCCGCGCCCCCGTCGAACACGCTGATCCCCGTGACCTTCCCCTCCCGGTCGCCGCCGAAGGTCAGGCGGTCGCGGGTGCTCACCGTGCCCGAGAACAGCCGCGCGTACGCGATCTTCTCGCCCGCCTGGCCGCGCTCGACCTTGAAGACCGTGCCCGAAACGGGCCCGGCGGGGTCGCCCTGGGCGGCGGGGAGCAGCTCCTCGATCCCGGCCATCAGCGCGTCCACACCCGCGCCGGTGATCGCCGAGCCGAAGAACACCGGGTGCGCCAGCGCCTGCCCCGTCTGCGCCGCCAGCTCGGCGCGGAGCCTGGCGTACGGGATCTCCTCGCCGGCCACGTAAGCGGCCAGCAGCCCGTCGTCCTGCTCGGCCAGCACGTCCACCAGCCGCGACGCGAAGGCCGGCGCGCCGTCGAACGGCGTGAAGGAGGCGGCGCCCGTACCCAGGCCGGCCGTGGCGCCCATGGCCACCACCGACGGGGTGAGCTTGTCCGCGAGCTCCCGAACGATCCCGTCCTGACGGGCGCCGCGGCGGTCGATCTTGTTCACGAAGACGAGCGTGGGGATGCCCAGGCGCCGCAGCGTGCGCATGAGCACGCGCGTCTGCGCCTGCACGCCCTCGACGGCCGAGACGACCAGCACGGCGCCGTCGAGCACGTTGAGCACCCGCTCCACCTCGGCGATGAAGTCGGGGTGGCCGGGCGTGTCGATCAGGTTGACCGTGGTGCCGCCGACGGCGAACGAGACGACCGCGGACTTGATCGTGATGCCGCGGCGGCGTTCGAGGGCGAGTGAGTCGGTCTGGGTGTTGCCGTCATCGACGCTGCCGACCTCGTCGATGGCACCGGCGGCGTAGAGGAGCCGCTCGGTCAGGCTGGTCTTACCGGCGTCTACATGCGCCAAGATCCCCAAGTTGAGCATACGCAACGAACGTCATGTCCTTTGAATAGACGGCTCTTTCGATCCGGGGGGACATGAACGTTGCCCGCATCTGCTGCTCCCTTGGTCGTCCTGGCTTCGGGGTCAGCACATCAGAGGGCTTCGGCGGGAGCAACCCAATTACCGCCGTACTCCGGCTGAGGTCCTTCGGGAAGGGGGTGCGAGGGCTGGAGGTATGTGGTGTTCGGGTGGGTGCGGGGGGATTCGCCGGACCAGCCGCGTGGTAGCGTGCCGGACCCCCTAGGGTGGGGTGCGTTCTCGATGAGAGAGGAAGATCCGGTGAGCGGTACCGGTGGGCGTACGATCCCCGCGGTCGTCGAAAGCCCGACCCCTCCAGCGCCCCCGTCCAACGGCCTGGCGCGCTGGTTGCTCCAGCTTCGCGTGCAGCCGACGGGCCCGGAGGCGGCCGAGGGGCACGCCGAGCCGCAGGCCTGGTGGAAGGTCATGTGCCTGACCGGCGTCGACTACTTCTCCACGCTGGCCTACCTGCCCGCCATCGCCGCGCTGGCGGCCGGCGCGTTGTCGCCGCTGGCCACGCTGCTCATCGTGGCGCTGACGCTGCTGGGCATGCTGCCGATGTACCGACGGGTGGCCCGGGAGAGCCCGCACGGGCAGGGCTCCGTGGCGATGCTGGAGCGGCTGCTGCCGTTCTGGCGGGGCAAGCTGTTCGTGCTGGTGCTGCTGGGGTTCGTGGCCACGTCGTGGATCATCACGATCACGCTGTCGGCGGCCGACGCGTCCGTGCACGTCGTGGAGAACCCGTTCTTCCCGAGTTTCCTGCACGGCCACGAGGTCCTGCTGACCGTGGTGCTGCTGCTGGTGCTGGGCGGGGTGTTCCTGCTCGGGTTCAGCGAGGCGGTCGGCGTGGCCATCCCGCTGGTCGCGGTCTTCCTGCTGCTGAACTCGGTCGTCGTCGCCGTCGGCCTGGGCGACGTCTTCTCCTCGCCGGACGCGCTCTCCCGCTGGACCGACGCGCTGACCAGCGGCGGGGGCGGCTTCGGCGGCCTCATCGGACCGGCCGTCCTCGCCTTCCCGCTGCTGGTGCTGGGACTGTCGGGGTTCGAGACGGGCGTCAGCATGATGCCGCTGGTGGCCGCCTCCGGCAAGACCGCCGAGGAGCAGCTGGAGTCCCGCGTCGCCAACACGCGCAAGCTGCTCACCTGCGCCGCGCTCATCATGAGCGTCTACCTGATCGCGACCAGCTTCGTGACCACGGTGCTCATCCCGGCCGAGAAGTTCCGGCCCGGCGGCGAGGCCAACGGCAGGGCGCTGGCCTATCTGGCGCACGAGCGGCTCGGCGAGATGTTCGGCACGGTCTACGACATCAGCACGATCCTTATCCTGTGGTTCGCCGGGGCCTCCGCGATGGCCGGCCTGATCAACATCGTGCCGCGCTACCTGCCCTCCTACGGCATGGCGCCCGACTGGGGCCGCGCCGTGCGTCCCGTGGTGCTGGTCTACACGGGCATCTGCGTGGTGCTCACCATCGCGTTCGACGCCGACGTGGACGCCCAGGCCGGCGCGTACGCCACGGGCATCCTGGCCATGATGGTCTCCGGCGCGGTCGCGGTGACGATCTCGGCCGTCCGCCGCCGCCAGCGGGCCGCCTCGGCCGGGTTCACGGTGCTCACCCTGGTGCTGGTGTACGCGCTGGTGGAGAACATCCGGGAGAAGCCCGACGGCATCGCCATCTCCGCGCTGTTCATCCTGGGCATCATCGCCATCTCGCTGATCTCGCGGGTCTCAAGGACCACCGAGCTGCGGGCCGACCGGATCGAGTTCGACGAGGCGGCGCGGCGGTTCGTCGCCGACTCGCTCGACTACGACGGCGCGCTCAACATCATCGCCAACCGCCGTCAGGCGGGTGACGCGGCCGAGTACGCCGACAAGGAGGTCGAGCAGCGCGGGGTCAACCCGGTCCCGGGCCGGGCGGACATCCTGTTCCTGGAGATCGACGTCATCGACCCGTCCGACTTCAGTGACGTGCTCCAGGTGCGCGGGGTGGAGGTGGACAAGTACCGCATCCTGCGCGCCGAGAGCCCGGCCGCGCCCAACGCCATCGCCGCCGTCCTGCTCGCGCTCCGCGACGCCGGGGGCGTGCGGCCGCACTGCTACTTCGCGTGGGCAGAGGGCTCGCCGCTGGTGCACCTGTTCCGCTATCTCATCCTCGGCCGCGGCGACACGGCGCCGGTCGTACGCGAGATCCTGCGCAAGAGCGAGCCCGACCCCGCCGAGCGGCCCGGCATCCACGTCGGCGGCTAGCGCGCTCCTGACGCCCAGCGGCCCCTTCACGCCCAGCGGCCGCTGAGCCAGGCGAGGGTGGCGCGGCGTGAGCGCTCGCGCCGCTCCCGCAGGTGCGGCGCGTGCGCAGCAGGCAGACGAGGTCCACCCAGTCCGGGCCCACGCACGCCCGCCCCCAGTCCACGAGCCGGGCCGGGCCGCGCTCGTCGATGAGGATGTTGTCGAACCGCGGGTCGAAGTGGAGCATCGTGTCGCCGGTGACCAGCGACTCCCATTCCCGCTCGACCTCCGCCAGCCTGGCCAGGTGGTCGCGTTCCCACGCGCCGAGGCGGGCGGCGCCCGGGCCCTGCCACAGCTCGCAGCGGCCCTTCATGCGCGCGGCGACGGTCGGGAGGCCGTCGACCGGCGCCGGGGTCAGCGGGCGCGGCGCGGGCACCCCGGGAGGCAGCGCCGCGCTGACGGCCGCCTCCTCCCGGTAGGCGTCCGCGTCCCCGCCGTCCGCCGGGACGGCCTTGACGAACACGCGCTTTCCGCCGGCGAGCGCGGCCACGCCGAGCACGCCGTCCGAGAAGCCCCCCCCGCCGCTCCTCGAACCCGCGCACGGCGCCCAGCCTGCGCTCCACCTCGGCCACGAGCGACGGGGGCAGCTCGGCGAAGTCACGCCGCCGGATCGGCCTCATCCTCCCCGTCCCACTCGCGCCTGTCCATTTCCGCGGCGCCGCGATCGAGCGCCAGCTTGGCGATGCGGAATCGGGCGCAGCGCGCCTCGAGCTCGTGTACGTCCTCTGGAGTCCACCATTCGATCATGGGCACCAAGGTCATCCCATGCCACCCGTTGAAGCGATCGACTTGGCGGAGACTTTTCACGCCAGCAACTCGACCGTGCCCCGCTCGCCGTCCACCCTGATCCGGTCGCCGTCGTGCACGCGCATGGTGGCGTTGCCGGTGCCGACCACGGCGGGGATGCCCAGCTCGCGCGCCACGATGGAGGCGTGCGACAGCGGCGCGCCCATGTCGGTCACCACGGCCGCCGCGCGGGGGAACATCGGGGTCCAGCCCACGTTCGTGAGCGTCGTGACGAGGATCTCGCCCGGCTTGAGCCGGTCGCCCTCCTCGGGACCCGAGATCACGCGGGCGATGCCCTCGACGATGCCGGGGGCGCCGGGGAAGCCCTTCACGGTGTCGCTCACCGGCACGACCGTGCCGCGCGCGTCGTAGATGTCGGTCCGCCGGGCGGGGTCGGCGGCCCAGCGCACGGGGTCGAAGTGGCCGACGATCAGCGCGGGGTAGAGCGGCAGGGCGGCGTACTGCTCATAGGTGGCCCGCCGCACCGGGACCCGCTCCAGCGCGGACGGGTCGCCCCGCAGCAAGGCGAGCAGCTCATCCAGGTAGAGGAAGAACACGTCGTCGCCCTGCCCCGACAGCTCCCCCGCCCGTACGGCGAAGGCCCGCAGCACCCAGAACGCCCGCATGTTCTCCGAGCGCGTGGACTCGCGGTCCCGCACGACGGCGTTCCAACGCTGGACCCTGGCGCGCATCTTGGCCTCCTGGCGCGGGTGACGCCCGGCGAAGCGCGCCCACGCCTCCTCCCTGGCCTTCCGCTGCCGCGCGAGCAGCGCCTCGGTGTCGGCCCGCAGGTCGCGCAGGCCCGCGAGCTGGGCGTCGATCCAGCCGTCGTCCTCGCCGGGCCGCGGGATCGACACCTCGAACTCGTGGGGGCCGCGATGCCCGTACGTGCGGGCGAACTCGTCCCTGGTGATCTCCCCGCGCGCCAGCCTGGACAGGCCCATGACCGGGCCCAGGCTGGCCAGCTCGCCGCCGGTGTTGACGCCGGTCAGCATGGCCTCGGCGTCGACCTCGCCCATCATCTTGTGCAGCCGGTCGCGGGTCCAGACCAGGGTGGCGCCGCCCTGGCGGCCGGCGGCCTCCAGCATGCGGCAGGAGGTCACCATGTGGGGCCTGATCTCGCGTTCCCACAGCTCGGCCAGCTCGGGGCCGGACCCGGTGGCGGCGATCGTGGCGCGCAGTTCCTCGCAGCGCCGCTGCGAGGTGGCCAGGAACGCGCGCATGCCCTTGAGGTTGGTACGCACGCGGCGCTGGATGCCGATCGCCATGGGCAGGACGCGCTTGATGATCTCCCAGCGCGACACCGGCACCATCGGCACGACGAGCCCCTGCGGCAGCTTGCCGAAGACCTGCTCGACCGCGCTCAGCCTGCCGCGCATGCCCAGGGCCCCGGCGATGGAGTGGACGACGCTCAGGTTCATGTAGAAGCGGCCGCCGATGTTGCCGACCAGGTCGAAGCCGGGCAGGGCCGAGGCGGACATGGCCTCGTGGATGAACAGCCGCACGAACGACCACGTCATGGGCGTCATCACGTCGGGGATGGCCTCACCCAGGTTGCCGCCGGTCCACAGGTATTCGCCCTTGAGGCTGTCGTTCCACTCCTCGACCTGCGGCTTGATGCCGGTGATCGGGCGGGCCTGGACGATGGCGAACTTCCCGTCGCGCCTGGCCCACTCGACGTCCATCGGCGTGCCGTACAGGCTCTGGATGCGCGCGCCGATCGCGGCCAGCTCCACGGCCTGCGCGGCGTCGAGCACGGCCGCGCGCCGCAGCTCCTCCGGGACGGGCTGCTCGCGGGTGCCGTCGGAGGTGCGGACGGTCATGACCGTCTTGTCGCTCACCTGCTCCCGCGTCACGGCGCCGCCGGACACGACGATCGTGTCGGGGGTGACCTGGCCGCCGACGACCGCCTCGCCGAGCCCCCAGGAGGCGTTGACGACGGTCTCGTCGCGGGCGCCGCTGATCGGGTCGGCGGTGAACATGATGCCGGCCGCGTCCGCGTCCACCAGCTCCTGGACCACCACGGCCAGCGCCACGTCGTCGTGGGGGACGCCGTTCTGGTCGCGGTAGGCGATGGCGCGCGGGTTCCACAGCGAGGCCCAGCAGCGTCTGACCGCGTCGAGCAGGGCGTCGCCCCTGATGTTGAGATAGGTGTCCTGCTGGCCGGCGAACGACATGTCCGGCAGGTCCTCGGCGGTGGCGGACGAGCGCACGGCCACCGGCACGTCGTCGCCGAGCGCCTCGTACGCCCTGCGGATCTCCGCGGCGAGCTCGGCGGGCATGTCGTGGGCGGCGAACAGCGCCCGCGGGTCCTCCGCGTGCCGGAGCTCGTCGCCGAAAGCCGACACGAACGCCCGGTAGGCCTCGGTCGTGATGTGGAACCCGGCGGGGACGGGCAGCCCGGCCCTGGTCAGCCTGGCCAGCGACGCGCCCTTGCCGCCGACGGTCGCGAGGTCGGCCGCCGCGTCGTCGAGAGGGAGTACGGCCTTCACGTCACACGCTCCTTTGAGCCTTTTGCGTCCCGCCCATGGAGGCCGCCAGCCGCTGCTCGGCGATCTCCTGCGCGGCGGCGAGGAAGTCGATGGTGGCCCGCGCGACGGCGTCCGCGTCGTCGCCGGACAGGGGGCGGCCCGTGCTCATGGTCCGGTCGATGGTGTCGGCCACCAGGAACGCGATCCGGTCGTCCTCCTTGGGCAGGCTGTCCGGCACGAACAGGAAGCCGTACAGGACGGCGTTGGCCATCATGGCGTGGTCGCCCGGCTCCGCGCGCACCGCGCCCAGCTTGACCAGCTCCGCCACGTACGCCTCCAGGGGCGCGCCCATCGTCGGCGACTGGCCCGCCTGCTGCTTCTGCCGGGTGAACTTGCCCAGCAGCTCCGAATCGCCCCGCATGAGCGCCTGGAGCAGCGGCCTGCGCAGCAGCACGCGGGCGTAACCGCCGTACAGCTCGCCCAGCGTGGCCGGCGCGCCCTGGCGGACCTCGGCCAGCATGAGCACCCGCTCGCGGCGCAGCAACGCGGCGAAGAGCTCGTCGCGCGTCTTCCAGTGCAGGTAAATGGTGCCCTTGGCGACGCCTGCCGCCTTGGCCACGTCGTCGATCGTGGTCTTGCCGTAGCCCCAGCGCAGGATCAGATCGGCGGCGGCGTCGAGGATCCGGTGGGCCCGCTCCAGTTGCCGGGCCGGGTCCTGCGGCGGCCGTCCTACCTTGACCATCCGTCTCACCCCATTTGTTTGACCAGATGAGACTAATCGGTCATTTAATTAATGACAAGTTCACTCAGTGATGGTTGAGAGCCGCGGCGATCCACTCATAGGGCACGGAAGCCTCGTCCTCGCGCGTCGTCCCGTTGACGGCGGCCACCAGTGACAGGTACCTGCCGAAGCGGGACGATTCGTGCGCGGCGCGCCGGAGTTCGGCGTTGTGGAGGTCCTTGGCGACCAGGAGGTTGGCGGCCAGCCGGCGCCTGAACTCGACGGTGTCGCGCTGCCCGGCGGCCTCGGCGATCGCGGCCAGGAAGCGGCCGGCGATGTCCCGGGCCTGCGGGGAGTCCGCGGGCAGCCCGGCCCGGTGCGCCGCCTGGGCCTCCCGGATGACCGCCGCCCCCTGCTCGATCCAGCCCAGCGTCGCCGGTGCGGTCATGATGCGGCCCTGGGCGGTGGAGTAGGTCTCGTGGAGGTGTTCGCGGACCGAGCGGCGGAAGCCGTCGTCCCGCACCAGGTCGGCCAGCTCGATCCAGGCTTCGAGCTGCTCGGTGGTGGGCTCCTCCGGCAGGTTCGGCCGCAGCTCGCGCAGCCGCTCGACGAAGGCGGGGTCGACGTCGAGGCCGTTGCTGACCTCGTTCCAGAACTGGTCGATGAGCCGGTCGCGGTCGTCGTCGGACATGGACACCAGCTTGTGCATGAGGCTCACCTGCTCGGCGGGGCTGTGCTGTCTCACGATGGTGCGCAGGACGGCCCGCCTGGCCCGCAGGCGACGTGCCTGGCGCTCGACGAGCGAGAGATGTGCCGTGGCGAGATCGTGCAGCGTCAGCTCGCCGGCCAGCACCTGGCGGATGTCGTCCAGGCCGGCGTCCAGCTCGCGCAGGGTGCGGACGAGCTCCAGCCTGGCGACGGCCTCGATGTCGTAGAGCCGGTACCCGGCGTCCGTGTGGCCGGTGGGCGCGATGATCCCGGCGTCGGAGTAGAACCTGATGGCACTGACGCTCAGGCCGGTGCGGCGCGCCACGTCCCCGATGGAGTAGAGCTCGTCGTCGTCGTCCACGGCGTCCACTATGGGGTCTCAAGCAGGTTGAGACTCAAGCCGTCGCCGTGAAGCGCCCGTGCGCGCCGAGGTCGCCCAGCCGGTCGAGCGCGGCCAGCCAGCTCGCCCCGGCCGCGCCGTCCCGCGCGGTGACCACCTCCCGCCCGGTCAGCAGCGCCATGACCGCCGTGCGTACCGGGCCGTCGGCGGCCAGCACGCCGCCCGCCAGCACGATCGGACCCTCGCTGTGCACGCGACCCGCCGTCGCCGCCAGCCGCCGCGCGGCCTCGCCGACGATCCCCGCCGCGCGCTCGTCCCCGGCCGCCGCCTCCGCCACGAGCGGCGACGCGGCCGCCACCAGCATCCGGTCGGCCTGCGCCAGCCGCACGATGCGGTCGGCGCGTCGCCGCGGCTCCCCCGCCACGCCGAAGTGCGCGCTGACCAGCTCCACCAGCAGCCCGTACGGCAGGCCGCGATCGAGCGCGCGGACGGCCGCGCGCACCCCGGCCCGGCCGATCCAGAACCCTCCGCCCTCGTCGCCGAGCAGCCAGCCGAGCCCGTCGGCGACGGCCGCCACCGCGCGACCGGAGAAGCGGGCGGCCGCCGCCCCCGTCCCGGCGAGCAGCAGCGTGCCGGAGGGCGCCGGGGTGCCGGCCGCGTAGGCGACGTCCACGTCACCCACCAGCCTGGGCGGGGCGGCGATGCCGCACGCGGTCCAGACGCGCCGCAGCACCTCGGCGAAACCGTCGTCCGCGCCCGCCACCCCGGCCACCGAGGCGGCCACCAGCGATGGATCCAGGCCGTCGAGCGCGCGGCGCAGGGCCTGCTCGATCGCCGCCCCGGCCACCGAGTCGCCGTGTGCGGCCGGGTTGCCCGGTCCGGCGGTGCCGTATCCGAGTCTGGTCCCGTCCGCCGCGTGGAGGGCGGCCCTGGTGGTGGTGCCGCCGGCGTCGACGCCGGCGAAGAGGATCATCGGACCAGCCTGGCCGCACCCGGCGCGAGGGTGAAGGCCGGGCCGCACGCCTCGTAGGAGCCGGTCGCCGGGTCGAAGGCCTCGGTGATCCCGTCGAGCGTGACCTCGACCGGCTCGTCGTAGCGGGCGTTGCAGACGAACCGCAGGCCCTCGCCATAGTGGCCCACCAGGACGTCGCCGTCGTGGTCGGCCGACGTCCAGCCGGACAGCTCCGCCGCCACCGGGCGCAGCCAGCGGGTGTTGAGGTCGCGCACCATGCCGTAGCGCTCGGTCGGCACGCCGTCGCCGTCGACGAGCGCCGGCTGGAAGCCCTCGCCGCGCGCCGGGTCGGGCGTCCAGTAGGTGAAGTACTGGATGCCGGTGTAGCCGTAGGCGAGCGCGGTGTTGACCTGCCAGGCCAGCTCGGCGGCCGTCGGCTCGCGGTGCCCGTCGTAGGCCAGCGTCTGCACGTACATCCAGGCGGGCAGGCCGGCCCGGCGCGCGTGCTCGCGCACGGTCGCCAGGTCGGCGAGGTAGCCCTCGTCGAAGCCGTCGGCCAGGAACGGGTAGCGGTCGAAGGAGAGCACGTCGGGGCGCACGATCCTGGCGAACTCCCCCACGTACGCGTCGTACGGGCCGGTGGCGTGGCTCGGGAAGAGGTTGGCGTAGGCGAAGGCGCTTGCCGCGCGCGCGGCGGCGACCCCGGCCGCCACCCTCGGGAACTGCTCGGCGTGCGGCTCGTCCATGAGGCTGACGCCGCGGAAGGAGCGGAACGGGCGGTAGTCGTCGACCACCCGGCCGATCAGCGGCGCGGGGTCCACGTCCAGGTCACGCATGAGCACGTCCACGCGCGGGTCGGAGGCGACCAGCACGCCGAGCCCCGCCTCCTCGGCGCAGGCCAGCGCGTGCCGCAGGATGACGCGGTCGTTGAGGTAGTTGCCGGTGATGATCAGGTCGATGCCGGCATCTGCGATCTCCCGGTAGCGGGCGGCCGTCGTCTCGTGAGGAGGCGGCGGCCAGAAGGCGGCGATCGTCAGGTTCACAGCGCTCCTGTCCTGATCCGCCCGGCGTAGCGGGCCACGAGGGCGTCGTTGTGCGCGTCGGCGCCGGGGATGTTGGCCGACAGGTAGACCGGCGGGACCGTTCCATCCGCCTGGAGCAGGCCGATCGCCTCGGCGACCATCAGCTGTACGGCCAGCGCCGAGGTGATCGAGGAGATGCCGCAGACCGGGCCGTGCTCGGTCGGCAGGACGGCGTCGCCGTACGGGGCGAGGTTGTCGATCACGATGTCCGCCAGCTCGAACAGCCGCTCCCCCGACGGATGGCGCGAGGTGATGGCGCCGGAGTGGGCCAAAGAGGTGATCGCGATCAGCGGCAGGCCGCGCTCCTTGACCAGCCGGGCCATCTCCACGGTCGACCCGTTGCCGCCGGAGTTGGAGGCGATGACGAAGACGTCGGACTTCTCGATCGTGTGCAGGGCCAGCACCTGGTGCGCGGTGCGCGGGTCGCGCTCGGCCAGCGGGTCGAACTCGCCGGGGTCGGCCGAGCCCAGCACCACCGGGTCGCGCAGGGTGAGCCGGTTGGTCGGGATGAGACCGCCCGCCCGGCCCGCCACCTCCAGTGCCACCGCCTCCGAGTGCCCCGTCCCGTACGCGTGCACGACGCCGCCGGCGCGCACGGTCGCGGCGACCAGCGCCCCCGCCTGCCTGATGGCGGGCAGCTGGCCGGTCACCAGCCGGTCCAGGCGGGAGCGCGCCTCGTCGGCGAAGGCCATCACAAGATCCATGGATTGTTTCCTCAACGGTTCATGCCGGCGGTCAGCCCGGCGACGATCTGGCGCGTGGCCAGGACGAAGAGCACGACCAGGGGGATCGTCGTCATCACCAGGCCGGCGAAGAGCGTCCCCCAGTCGTTCTGGAACTGGCCGAAGAAGTGGGTGAGGCCGACCGGCAGGGTCAGCTTGCTCTCGTCCCGCATCAGGACCAGGGGGTAGAAGAAGTCATTCCAGATCGGCACGAACTGGAAGACCACCACCGTCGCGAGCGCGGGCCGGACCAGCGGCAGCATCACGTGCCAGAAGGTCGCGAACGGCCCGGCTCCGTCCAGGGCCGCGGCCTCGTCCAGCTCGTGCGGCAGCTGGCGGAAGAAGGCGGTCAGCACGAAGACGTTGAACGGGACCGACCCGGCCGCGTAGACCAGCACCAGCCCGGTCAGCGAGTCCACCAGCCCCATGCTCTCCAGCAGGTAGAACAGCGGCAGCACGCCCAGGTGGGCGGGCAGCGTCATGCCGGAGATGAAGTAGGCGGCGAACATGCCGCGGCCTCGGAACTCCCTGCGGCCCAGCGGGTACGCGGCCAGCAGCGAGACCGCGGCGCCCAGCAGCACCGCGCCGACCACCACGACCGCCGAGTTGACCACGTAGGTGGAGAAGGACGCCTCCGTCCACGCCTTGACGTAGTTGCCGAACCCGGTGGGCCGGCCGAGCGGCTGGTCGAAGATCTCGCTGGTGGGCCGGAACGAGCTGAGCACCATGACGAGCAGGGGCGCCATGGAGAAGGCGGCGTAGCCCCAGAGCAGGACCTTGATCGCCAGCGCCTTCACGCCTTCCTCCTCAGGACCCGCTCGAGCAGCAGCGTCGAGCCGAAGATGAAGGTGAACATGAAGACCGCCAGCGCCGAGGAGGTGCCCAGCGCGTTGACGTCGCCCGAGGCGAAGGCGGTCCGGTAGAACAGCAGGCCGAGCACGTCGGTCGCGCCCGCCGGGGCGCCGTTGGAGCCGCCGAGCGCGTAGACCAGGGCGAAGGTGCCCATGCTGCCGATGAAGCTGAGGATCGTGACGGTGGCCATGGCCGGCTTGAGCAGCGGCAGCGTGATGCGCCGGAAGACCTGCCAGGAGCCGGCGCCGTCGGTCCTGGCGGCCTCGCCGTACTCCTGGGGGATGCCGCCGAGGGCGGCGCTGAACAGCAGCATCGGAAAGCCCACCCACTGCCACGTGGTGATCACGATGACGGTCGGCAGCGCGGTGTCCGGGTCGCCCAGCCACGGCATCGCCAGGCCGAGCGGCTTGAGGAACGCGTTGACCGGGCCGAAGGCGGGGCTGAGCAGCAGCGTCCACAGGTAGCCGATGACCAGGGGGTTGACCAGGTACGGCAGGGCGAACATCGTCTGCAGCGCCCGCTTGCCGCGCCGTACGCGGGACAGCGCGAGCGCGAAGGCCAGGCCCAGCGTGTTCTGCACCAGCATGGTGCCCCCGAAGAGCAGGAAGTTGTGCCCCAGCGCCGGCAGCAGCTGGTCGAGGAAGGCGCCCGACAGCAGGCCGGCGTAGTTGTCCAGCCCGGCGAAGTCGTCGCGCAGCGTGCCCTTCCAGGAGAAGAAGCTGTAGGTCAGGCCGGTGAACAGCGGGTAGACCACGAAGGCCGAGTAGAGGAGGAAGGCGGGGATCAGGAACAGGTACGAGGATCCCCGCCGCGTGCCTAGAGCCATGTGGACACGCTCTTGTCGAGCCGCTCGGCCGCTTCCTTGGCGGTGATCCGGCCCAGCAGCATCTCCTGCAGCGCCTTGGAGAACACGGCGGCCGAGGAGGGGTTGCCGTAGGCGAACTCGTTCATGAAGTAGGTCGCGCCGTGCTGGCCGAAGGTGGCAGCCACCTCGCCGAGCAGGGGGTCCTTGGGCGTGACGCCGGGCACGGCGGAGAAGGTGCGCACGGTGTCGGTGTAGAGCTGGCCGTAGTCCTTGGAGGCCAGCCAGGCGGCGAACTTCAGCGCCTCGGCCTTGTGCCTGGTCTTGACGTTGATGCCGTAGGAGCCGTCGGTGAAGCCGGGCATGAGGCCCTGGCCTTCCTGCGCGGGCGGCGTGAAGACGCCCAGCTCGACGCCCTTGGCGTTCTCGCTGAAGAAGTTCAGCTCCCACAGGCCGCCGGGGAACATGGCCGCCTTGCCGGAGGAGAACAGGATCTGCGCGTCGGTGTAGGAGACGCCGGCGGCGTTCTCGGGGAAGTACGGCTTGAGCTTGTTGAGCTGGTCGATGCCCTCGACGAAGCGCGGGTCGGCGAACTTCTTCCGCTTGGCCTTGACGGCGTCGAGGAACTCGTCGCCACCCCAGTGGGCGGTGCCGAAGATGCTCGCCACGATCGGCAGCATCCAGTCGTCCTTGCCGCCGAAGGCGAACGGGATGACGCCCTTGGCCTTGAGCTTCTCGGCGGAGGAGATCATCTCGTCGTAGGTCTTGGGCGGGGTGACGCCGTTGTCGGCGAAGATCTTCTTGTTGTAGATCACCTGCAGGGTCTGCACGGCGAACGGCACGCCGTACACCTTGCCGTCCTTGTCGCCCTTGGCGGCACGCAGGACGCCCTCGTCGAAGCTCGCCAGGCCGGGCACGTCCTTGGTGTCGAGCGGGAGCAGCCGGCCCGCCTCGACGAGCGGCTGCAGCTGGGCTCCGGCGCGCAGCCAGGCCAGGTCGGGGCCGCTGTCGCCGGCCAGGCCGGTGGACAGGATCGTGTCGTACTCGGTGGCGGTGGTGAAGGAGCGGGCGTCGACGTCGACGCCGGGGTTGAGCTTCTCGTACTCGGCGAACATCTTGTCGTAGTTGGCCTCGGGACCCCACCCCCAGACCGAGAGGGTGACCTTGCCCTCGGCGGCACGGGTGGTGGTCGAAGGGGCACAGGCGGTGACGGCTATCGCCAGCGCGACAGCGGCGGCGAGGCGCATGGGGGGCTCCTAGCGTGGGGGCAGGCGGTGCTTGGCGACCGCGTCGGTGGCGGCGGTCAGCAGCTGGTTGCTGGTCTCATGGGTGCGCTGGACGACGCCGATGTAGAGGCAGTCCAGGACGAGCATCTGGGTGTGGCGGGCGGCCACCCCGCCGGCGCGGAAGGGGGTGTCCTGCGCGGCGGTGGTGAGGACGATGTCGGCGGCCTCGGCCAGCGGGCTGCGGGGGAAGTTGGTGACCGCGATCGTGGTGGCGCCGCGCTCCCTGGCGATGGTCAGCGGCTCGACGACCTCGGCCGTGGTGCCCGAGTGGGAGATGCCGAGCGCCACGTCGTGGGCGTCGCGCGCGTTGGCGCTGCAGACGGCGCTGTGCACGTCGGTCCACAGCGCGCCCGGCCGGCCGACGGCGTGCAGCCGCAGGTGCAGGTCCATGGCCACGCCGGCGCTGCCGGCGACCGCGAAGAAGTCGATGAACCTGGCGCGCACCAGGGCGGAGACCGCCCGGTCCACCGCCTCGAGGTCGAGCTGGGCCGCCGTCTCCTCCATCGCGCGCATGTCGCTGGCCAGCAGGCTGCGCAGCACCAGGCTCGCGGGGTCGTCCGGCGAGAAGGCGATCAGGCTCTGTTCGCGCGGGGCCGCGTCGTTGCGCCCGAGCTCGGCCGCCAGCGCCAGCCTGAGCTCGGGGTAGCCGGCCAGGCCCAGCTCGCGGCAGAAGCGGGTGACGGTGGTCAGCGAGGTGCCGCACCGCTCCGCCAGCTCGCCGATGGTCGAGGCGGCCACGGCGGCGGGGTCCGCGAGGATCGTCTCGGCGATGCGCCGGTGGGTCGCGGTGAGGGTGGGCTCGACCCCCCGGATTCTGGCCAGGATCGGTGACATGGGAGGAACCATCCCGCTTTACGGGCATGTATGTCAATAGTTCACATTGAACGGGCGATGTTAGAAAATTTCCCCCTTGTGTGATCTGTTGGGAGTATGTCACTTTCGAGGCCATGCGGAACTTCCTCCTGGCGCTGGTGCTCGGGAGCGCCGGCCTGCTGCCCACCCGCGCCGACGCGGTGGACATCCAGTTACTGGCCTTCAACGACTTCCACTCCGGCTTCCCAACCAGCTTCGCCATGACACCGTCCGGGCCGGTCCCGGCGGGCGGCGCCGAGTACCTGGCCGCCCACATGGACCGGCTCCAGCGCGACAACCCCCAGGGCACGCTGCGGCTCGCGGCCGGCGACAACATCTCCTCCAGCACCATGATCTCCACCGCCCTGCACGACGAGCCGGGCATCCAGGCGCTCAACCTGATGCGCCTGGACGCCTCCAGCGTCGGCAACCACGAGTTCGACGAGGGCCTGGCCGAGTTCCGCCGGATGGAGAACGGCGGCTGCCACCCGATCGAAGGGTGCGCCCTCCCCAACTTCAAGGGCGCCGACTTCCCCTACCTGGGCGCCAACATCGTCGACACCACCACCGGCAAGCCCGCGATGACCCCGTACATCGTGAAGGAGGTCAAGGGCGTCAAGGTCGGCATCATCGGGGTGAGCTACAAGAACACGCTGAACGAAGCCCCCGGCCCCACCGCGCCGCTGGAGGGCCGCGACGAGGCCGAGGCGGTCAACACCTACACGGCCGAGCTCAAGGCCAAGGGTGTGCGGACCGTCGTGGTGCTGATCCACCAGGGCGGCGGCCAGACCGGCGGCGGCCTGCCCAACCAGTGCAACAACCTGGCCGGGCCGATCAAGGACATCGTGCAGAGGTTCGACCCCGAGGTCGACGCGGTGATCTCCGGGCACACCCACAACGCGTACAACTGCGTGATCAACGGCATCCCCGTCACCCAGACCTCCGGCCACACGCGCGAGCTCACCAGGATCGCCCTCACCGTCGACCGGGCGACCGGAAACCCGACCGCCTCCAAGGCCGAGAACCTCACCGTCACCCACGACATCAAGCCCGACGGCCAGATCGCCGCCCTGCGCCGCAGGACCGACGAGCAGGGGCAGAAGCTGCTGGACCGGCCGGTCGGCCTGCTCGCCCGCGACCTGACCGCCCAGCGCAACGCCGCCGGCGAGTCCACCGTCGGTCACGCCCTGGCCGACGCCCGGCTCTTCGCCACCTCGGCCCCCGAGAACGGCGGCGCCCAGATCGGCATCCAGCCGCCCTACGGCGGCGGCATCGGCGGCGACCTGATCGTGAACCCCACCGGCAACGAGATGTCGAACCTGGTGACGCACGGCAAGGCGCTGCGCGTGCAGCCGTTCGGCAACATACTCGTCACCATGACGCTCACCGGCGCCCAGCTGGAACGGCTGCTGGAGCAGCAGTGGTGCGGCCAGGGCACCGCCCGCGTGCTCGGCATCTCGCAGGGACTCACGTACACCTACGACAACGCCAAACCCGCCTGCGACCGGATCGACCCGGCCACCGTCAAGCTCAACGGGACCGTCGTCGACCCGGCCGCGAAATACCGCCTGACCGCCAACTCCTTCATCGCGACCGGCGGCGACGGCTTCTCGGTGCTGACCGAGGGCACCGAGCGGGTGGAGAAGGTACGCGACATCGAGGCGTTCGAGTCCTACATCCGGGCTAAGACCCCGCTGCAGGCCCCGGCCCTGGGCCGGGTCACCCGCCTGAACTAGCGCGGGCCCGCCGGGCCGCCACGACGATGAGCGCCCCGGAGACGGTCCCGGCGAAGAACGGGGACGGCACGAGCAGGACGCCGCCCAGCACGCACCACGCCGCGACGCCCCAGCCGAGTCCGGCGGGCACCGCCACCCCTCGTCCGGCCAGGTGCCAGATCAGGCACCCCAGGAGGATCAGAGGGACGGCGAAGCTCCCCGGACCGGCCCAGAAGGCGAGCTTGTTCTGCAGGGACTCCGCCGTCTGAACCCCGCCCGTGAGATCCAGCGGCACGGCCGCCCACAGCCCCCGGTCCGCCCAGCCGGTGACCTCGTCCCAGGCGGAGAGCGCCAGCAGGGACAGGTGCCCTGCTCCCAGCACCAGCATGATCCCGCTCGCCCAGCGGAGCAGCCGCTTCCCGGTGTTCATCGTGTCAGCGCCCTTTCGGCCATCATGGCCATCAACGTCAGCTGGTCCAGCTGAGGTGTGCCGGTGGGGTCGAGTTCGCGGTAGCGGCGGTGGAGGTTGACCACGATCCGCTCGGCGTCCAGCCAGGTGGCGTACTCGCCGAGGTCCACCGCCTCGATCGCCTCGGGGAAGGACAGGCCGCGGGCGTGGGCGGCGTCGGCCTGCTCGACCACGTGCGTGAGGTAGCCGCGCACCGCGCGGATCCCGTCGGGATCGGTGACCGGGCCGTGGCCGGGGACGATCGTGCCGGCGCCGGTGGCGATCATCCTGTCGCAGGCGGCGATCCAGTTGCCGATCGGGCCGCTCCACACGATCGGGGTGCAGCCGATGAACAGCAGGTCGCCCGCGAACAGCACGCCCGCGTCCGGCACGTGCACGACCGAGTCGGCGGTGGTGTGGGCGGGGCCGAGGTCCATCACGCGCACCTCGCGGCCGCCGACGTCCAGGGTCAGCTCCCCGTCATAGGCCAGGTCGGGCAGCCGCGGGCGGATGCCGCTGAAGTCGAAGGCGCCGAAGCGTTCGCGGAAGTAGGGGGTGGCCGGGCCGATGTCTGCGACCTGGGCGGCGGTCAGCATCTCCGGGGGCAGCTCATGCCGCATCTCCGCGCAGGTGGCCGCCGCGGCGATGATCTGGACCGAGTCGCCCAGCAGCTGGTTGCCGTGGGTGTGGTCGCCGTTGGAGTGGGTGATGACGGCTCGGGTGAGCGGGTGCCGATCGGTGATCCCGCGCACGGCGTCGAGCATCTCGGCCGTCAGCGGCAGGTCGAACAGGGTGTCGACCAGGAGGGAGGCGCCCTCGCCCGCGACCAGTCCCGCGTTGCTCCAGCCGTACCCGCCGTCGGGCAGCAGCCAGGCCCACACGCCCGCGGCGACCTCGTGCAGCCCGCGCGTGTAGGGCAGCTTCGACGGTGCGCGGTTGACGCGCGGGCGCGCGGGCCGGCTGTCGGGGTTGTGCCGGGGCGCGAGCGGGTGCGGCGCGGCGGACGCGCGGACGGTCTGCCGGGTACGGCCCAGCCCCTCGACCGCCAGCTCGACGACGTCCCCGTCCCGCAGCCAGCCGGGGAACGCGGCCGGATCCGCGAGGGACAGGTGCTCGATGAGGCAGCAGCCGGGCACCGTGCCCGAGCCGAACACGTCCCCAGGCACCAGGTCCACGCCGCGCGAGGCGTAGGAGATGACCTCGCCGAAGCTCCAGTCCATGGCGTCGGTACGGCCCGAGCCGATGGTCCTGCCGTTGACGCTCGCCTCGACCCGCAGGGCGAGCCTTCCGTCGCGGCGGTAGGGCGCCAGCTCGTCCGGGGTGACCAGGAACGGGCCGAGCGTGGTCGCGCCGTCCTTTCCCTTGGCCTGGCCGATCCCCAGCGGCATCTCGCGCAGCTGCAGGTCGCGGGCCGACCAGTCGTTGTAGACGGTGTAGCCGATGATGTGCTCCTCGGCCTGCTCCGGGGTGAGGTCCCGGCCGCGCGGCCCGATGACCGCGGCGATCTCCAGCTCGAAGTCGAACCAGGCGCTGCCGGGGGAGATCGTCACGTCGTCGTACGGGCCGGCGATCGTCGAGGGGCAGGCGAAGTAGAAGGCCGGGATCTCGTACCAGGCGTCCTCGAGCGTGCGGGGCGATCCGGTCGCCTGCCGGCAGTTGCGCATGTGGTCCAGGAAGCACAGGCAGTCGCGGATTGAGGGCGGGCGCGGAATCGGCGCGCGCAGCCTGGCCTCGGCCGGCGGGACCGTCCGCGCCGCCGACGCCAGGGCCGCCTCCCCCGTCGCCCGCAGCTCCTCCGCGCCCCGGCCGATGAGCTCGATCAGGCTCACGCCCGGCGCGACGGGGTGGATCCGGTCCCCCTCGCCGATCACCCCCACGCGGTCCCCGACGTCCGTCGCATAGGTCACCCAACGCATGAGAACCTCCTCGGTTTCTATGTTGGCTGACACAGGCTATATCGATCAGCATATCCTCTGTCATCCGGCATGCCTGGTTAGATGGACCGCATGGCCACGCGACGTATCGAGAGGACTCAGGAGAGCCGCCGGCTGCTGGTGACGGCCGCGGCCGAGCTCTTCGCCGAGAAGGGATACCGGCAGACGAGCTTCATCGACATCGCCGACAAGGCCGGCATCAGCCGCGGCTCCATCCCCTGGCACTTCGGCAACAAGCTCGGCCTGCTGGAAGCGGTGGTCGACGACCAGCTCCAGTCCGTGCTGAGCGGCTTCCCGCCGCCCGCCGATGATCCGCTCGACCAGGTCATGGGCTTCATCCGCGTGCCCGCCACGCGGCTGTTCATCACCCTGCTCGCCGAGGCCGTGGAGGTCGGCTCGCCGATCCGCGAGCACTACGCCCGGCTCCACGCCGCGCTCCGGCAGGGGGTGCTGGCCCTGATTCCGGCGGACGCGCTGCCCCCGGGCACCGACCCGGAGGCGTACGCGGTCCTGCTGGTGGGGGCCGTCATCGGCGTCCACGCCCAGTGGCGGGTCGCCCCCGAGGCGGTGGACCTGGAGTCCGTCCAGGCCACGCTCCGCGCCGTGCTGCCGGCGGGTCTCGGGCACATCTGACGCCTGGCTGGTGGAGCCCGCCCCCGGCGGCGGGCTCCACCAGGCTTACCCGATCTTGGCGAGCAGCGACGAGGCCGGGGAGGCGAAGGACGGGTCGCCGGTCTCCACCGCCGTCACCAGCAACCGCCGGGCCAGGTCCATGTCGCCCCGCGCGTACCTGATCTCCCCCATCCGGCAGGCGGCCTCGGCCACCAGGTCGGCCTGCTCGGTCAGCCCCAGCGTGAGCTCGTAGTACCGCAGGGCGCCGTCGTGGTCGCCGAGCCAGTAGCACAGCTCGCCGAGGTGCGCCGCGGCCAGCCCCGACTCGCTGTGCCCCGCGTCGATGACGCGCTGGTACCAGGTGAGCGCCTCGGGGAAGTCCCGGTTCCGCTTGGCCAGCGCGCCCAGGTACATCGCCGCGAGCGCGCTGTAGTGCCCCTCGGCCTCCTCCACACCCCGCAGGTACCACTGCCGGGCGCGTTCCTCGTCCTCCTCGTGGTACGTCTGCCCCAGCGCGATCATCGCCCGGGCCGCGAGGTCGGCGTCGCCGGCGTCGAGGACCCGCAGGTACGCCTCCCGCCCCTCGTCCACCAGCCCGGCCCCGATCAGCGTCTGCGCCAGCATGGCCACCGCGATGGGCTCACCCCCGGCGGCGGCCTCCCGCAACGTGTCCAGGGACGCCTCGGTGTCCCCGCGGTTGCCCTGCAGCATGCCGAGCAGGCTGCCGAACACCCCGCGGACGGGGCTGTCGGCGTCGGCCGCCGCCCGCTGCGCGACGTCGAAGAACGCGTCGGCGTCCCCCTCGTCGTCGAGCAGTTCGAGCAGCCTGCCGCCGGCGATGAACCGTACGTCCGCGTCGTCGTCCCGGCTGAGCCGTTCGTAGATCGCCCGCGCCTCGGCGTGCTCGCCCAGCTCGGCCAGCCGGTCGGCGACGTCCAGCTCGGCGAACGTCCCCCGCCCGGCCAGCTCGTAGTACGCCCGTACGGCGACCGGGTCCTCGCACTGCCCGCCCAGCTCGCGCGCCACGCCGGCGGCCTCGTCGCCCATCAGCCGCAGGATCCGCACGGCCAGGTCGTGCTCGCCGCGGTCGGACGCCTGGTGGGCGAGCACGCGCAGGTTGCCCGCCGCGACCTCGGAGCCCGCGCCCGCGGCGGCCGCGAACGCCTGGGCGGCTCCCATGTGGTCGTCCTCCTCGTACAGCCAGATGCCGAGCTGCACGCCGCCCCGGTCCACCGCGTCGGGCGCGCCGGACTCGATGGCCAGGCGCACCTCCCGGACGGCGCCGGCCGTGTCGCCCAGCCCGCGCAGGGTCTTGGCGAGGTCCACGCGGATGCCGGCCGAGGTGCCGGGGAAGCCTGTGTCCACGCCCCGCCCGTACATGAGGGCCGCGTTCTCCAGGTCGTCGCGCGCCTTGTACGCGTCGCCCCACGCCCAGTAGCCCATCGACACGGTCTCGGGGTCGCCGGTGCCGACGGCCCGCTCGGCCTCCTCCACCACGGCGTCGTGGTCCTCCAGGAGGAGCAGGTGGGCGATCAGGTGACGCCGGCTCTCGAGGTCCCCGGCCGCCGCCCCGGCGGTCAGCGCCTCGCGTACGCCCTCGGTGTCGCCCCGGGCGTTGAGGAGGTCGGCCAGCACGACGGCGGTGGCGGGCATCGCGGCGCGGGCGGCCTCGACCGCCCCGTCGAGGTCGCCGCGGCGGTGGCGGAGGATGGCGATGTTGCGCCAGGCCATCTCGGCCGTCCGCGGGTGTCCGGTGGCGGGCAGGGTGCTCAGCTCGGCCCGGCAGTGGTGGCCGCGCTCGGCGAGGACCACGCCGAGGTCCACCGCGGCCTGCGCGGCGAGGTCGGGCTCGCCCAGCTCGACGACCACCCGGCACAGCGCCGCGGCCGCGTGCTCGTCGGTCAGCCCGCGGGCCCGCTCAAGGGTCTCGGCGAGGGGTTCGCGCCGGTCCTGCGGGTCCGCCGCGGCCACCAGGCGGCGTACGGCCTTCGCGTCGTCCTCGTTGAGCGCGAGCAGCACCTCGGCCATCAGCTCCGACCCGGCGAACTCGGTCAGCGCCGCGACCGCCCCCTCCCGGTCGCCGTCGTCGGCCAGCACCCATCCGCGTTCCTTGGCCGAGGCCGTGCCGAGCCGGACGCGGGCGACGGCGGTGAACCACTCGTCGTCATCCAGGGCGACGACCCGTTCGTAGGCGGAGCGGGCGTACTCCTCGTCGCCCGCCCCTGCCAGCGCCCGGCCCGCCGACGCCAGCGAGCCCGATGCGGAGTCGGGGTCGGCGGCCACGGCCCGCTCGAACGCCTCCCGCGCCCCCGCCACGTCGCCGGTCCTGGCCAGCAGCTCCCCGAGCAGCAGCTCCTCGACCGCCTCGCCCGAGCCGGGCGCCAGGAGGGACAGGGCGGCGCTCAGGTCGCCGTGGTCACGGAGTATCGCGGCGAACTGGAGCCGCCCGGCCGCGCCGAACTCCTCCGTCATCAGCTCGCCGGCCTCCTGCGCCTCCCCGCTCTCCACGAGCACCTCGGCGAGCCGCACGGTCGCGTCCTTCCTGCGCGCCTCGCCGAGCTCCCGGAGCGCGCCCCGGTAGGCGGCGGCCGCCTCGGCCCGCAGCCCGAGCTCCTGTCGCACCTGCCCGATGTCGCGCAGCGTCATGGCGGCCAGGCGCTCGTTGTCACCCTCCGCGGCCCGTTCCCACGCCTCCAGCGCGCCGCGCTTGTCCCCCGCCTCGTTCCGCAGCGCTCCGAGGTAGCAGCCCGCCTCCTGCCGGTAGTTGGGGTGCCCGGCGGCCAGCACCAGCGAGAGCGCCGCGTCGGCGGCGGCGATCTCGCCCCGCCGCTGCCAGGCGTGCGCGCTCTCCATGGCCAGCATGCTCACCAGGAAGGCGTTGCCCTCGTCGTCGATCTCCGCCAGCGCCTCGGCGGCGGCGTCGAGGTCCCGATCGAGCAGGAACCGGGCGAAGCGCCCCATCTCCTGCGGCTCGCCCGTCGCCAGCTCGAAGGCCGCCCGCGCGGCGGCGAGGTCGTCGACCCGCACCCGGTGCAGCCCGAGCAGCCAGGCGCTGCGCGAGCGGTCGTCCGCGGAGGTCTCCTCCTCGATCTGCCTCTCGTGCAGCCGGCAGACGGCCAGCAGGTCGCCCTGCCGCTCCAGCACCGTGAACAACGAGGCGGCCGCCTCGACCCGCAGCCCGCGGTTGCCGCCCTCCAGGGCCGCCGTGTACGCGGCCCGCGCCTCGCCCAGGTCGTGCTCCGTGACGAGCCCGCCCAGCGCGTACCCCACCCACGGCGCCAGCCCCGGATGGCCCTCCGCCGTGGCCCGGCGCAGCAGCTCGAGCGACGCCTCCTCGTCGGACAGCACCTCCTTGCAGATCACCGCCGTGTACGACAGCGCCAGCGGGTCCCCGCTCTCGGCCGCCGACTCGAACAGCTTGGCCGCGTCCGACAGGTCGTACCCGATCGAGGCCAGCACCTGGCCGAACACGGCGGCCCCGATCGCGGCGACGGCGGGATCCGGATGGTCCATGGCCGCGCGGTAGCGGACCAGCCCCTCCTCCCTGCCCAGCCGCTGGTGGTCGAGCATCGCACCCAGCACGGGGTGCGGTTCCTCGCCCGACTCGCGCAGCAGGTGCAGCAGGAAGGTAGCGCTGAAGCCCTGGAGCACGTCGTCACCCTCGGCCACGTACGCGAGCAGCTCGTCGGCCTGCTCCCGGTCGCCCTCGCCGATCTCCAGCTGGGCCAGCGTCGCCATGGCCCTGAGCGACTGCGTGGCCGCGCCCGAGTCGGCGGCCCCGCGCAGCAGCCGCCTGGCCTCGGCCACGTCACCGGCCTGCAGCCGGGCCAGCCCCGCGTCGATGTCCTGGAGCGCCTGCTCCTCGACGGGGTCGGCCAGCGGCTGCTGCCTGGCGGCGTGCTCGATCAGCAGCGTGGCCTTGAACGCGGCGTCGGGGTCGTCGTGCCCGGTCGCGAACCGCGCCAGCTCCATGGCCTCGTCGTACACCTCCGGATGCTGGTCGAGCAGCAGGCCGAGCAGCGCGACGCAGATCGACGCCCACTCGTCCTCCCCCGCCTCCAGCACCGTGCGCAGCGCGGCCAGCGCCTCGGCCGTCTCGCCCGCCTCGACGTGCATCTGGGCCAGGCACGCCTGGGCCTGCACGACGTACTCGCGCTGCCCGCTGGCGATCACCCGGCGGAAGATCGCCTTGGTCTCTTCCACGTCGCCCAGCGACGCGGTCACCTTGGCCAGCTCGATCAGCGACGGCAGGCGGATGTCGGGCCTCGGGTCCTCGGCGGCCACGCGGTAGGCGGCGGCGGACTCGGCGTACTCGCTCAGGTCCACCAGCACCGCGCCGAGCAGCTTGTGCGCCATGGCCAGGTGGTCGGGGTGCCCGACGGCGATGGCGTGCTCGCACACCTGCCTGGCCTGCTCGAACTCCTCCTCCTCGGCGTAGATCTGGTACAGCCGGAACGCCGACAGCGACACCACGTCGGGGTCGCCGCAGGTCAGCAGCGCCCGGAAGTCGTCCTCGTCCTCCGCCTCCTCATAGAGCTCGCGGGCCGAGGCCGGGTCCTGAAAGTGGAACTCGGGCAGCTCCAGCCGCGCGGCCAGCTCGGCCACCGCCGCGCTGTCACACCTGCGGGCCCGCTCCAGCGCCTCCTGCGCGCCCTCCACGTCGCCCAGCTGCGTGAGCACCAGCACCATCGCCGTGTCGGCGAGCGCGGCCACCTCGAAGTCGGCCCCGTCCGAGGCGATCGTCAGCACCCGGTGCGCCGCCGGCCACTCCTTGGCCGCGACCAGCATCATGCCCATGGCGATGGCCGAGCGCTGCCCGAACACGGGGTCGCCCGACTGGATCACCGACCTGTGCGCCGCCTCGGCGCCGTCAAGGTCCCCCTGCTCCTGCAGCAGACCCGCCAGCAGGTGGGAGGCCTCGGGATCCCCTGTGGCCGCGATCTGCCTGAACAGCGCGGCGGCCTGGTCGAGATCTCCCGCTTTCCAGTGGCTCATGGCCGCGTCGAGCTGTTCTGACGCCATTGCTCACTCCAAAGTCATCCAACAATGTGAAAAAACTACACATGTGTCACGTCCGTCACAGGTCATTTGTGGAGATGGCCGTGCGGCCTGGAGCCCCGGCGGAGCGGGGGAGGCCGTAGCGTAGTCCTCATGGGCAAGGCGTTCTGGATCGATCAAGAGTTCGACAGAGACCGTGACGGGCGCTATGCCGTACACGTTCGCAAGAACCTCGAAGAGTTCGAGTGGGGCGACATCGCGCCCATCAGGTTCGCGTGCGCCGCGTGGCGGCTGGCCACGCCGCCGGCGCTGACCCCCGGCTACGTACGGTGGGACCGGCGCGTGCTCGACGCCACCTGCCACCGCAACACCTGGGACGGCTCGCTCTACGCGCGGGTCAGGGTCGTCTCGCCGCTGCCCGAGGAGCTGACCCGCTCGCGGACCTGGTGGCGCGACCGCGGGTGGCTGGGCTGGCAGGAGACCTTCGGCCAGTACGTCGAGCCGACCCAGCAGGACCTGGCCCGGCACCCGTTCCTGCGGGCCTCGCTGCTCCTGGAGGTGCCCGTGCCCCTGGACGACCTGCCACCCGAGCCCGAGGGGCCGCACGACGAGGTCGAGCAGCGCGCGCACCGGGCGGTGGTGGTGCTGACCCGCGAGCTCAACGCGCTGGTGTCGCCGGTCCTCGACCAGCTCGGCGGCTAGCATGCGCGGATGATCCGTGGGTAGCGGAGGTCCATGAGGAACCTGCTCATCTGGCCGGCGCTCGTGCTGGCCGCCGCAGGCTGCGCTCCGGACACGGCCGCCCCGGCACGGGCGGCCGAGCGCTTCCACGCGGCACTTTCCGCGCACCACGAGGACGCCGCGTGCGCGATGCTCACCCGCAAGACCGCCGAGGAGCTCCCCGATCCCGGCCAGACCTGCGCCGAGGCGCTGCGCGAGGTGAAGCTGGGGCCGGGCGGGTCCGTCACGTCGGTCAGCGTGTGGGGAGACGCCGCGCAGGTGCGGCTGGTCGGCGACACGCTGTTCCTGCACCGCTTCACCGACGGCTGGCGGGTCACGGCCGCCGGGTGCGAGCCGGTGCGCGACCTCCCCTACAGGTGCGAGGTGGAGGACTGATGCGCGTGATGTTCACGATCATCATGCTGATCATCGTGGTCGGCCTGGCGTACTTCTTCGTCGTGGGGTTCTCGCGGCTATGAGATGGGCCAGGGAGAACTCGCTGGCGCTGGCGTTCCTCGTCATGTTCCTGCTCTCGCTGGGCGGCCAGGCCGTGGCCGGGATGCTGCAGTACAACGACGTGCAGCGGGCCGAGGGGGCGGAGCCGGTCTCGTTCGCGCACTACGTGACGTCGTCCCCCTTCGCGGTGGACGTGGCGGAGAACTGGCAGTCGGAGTACCTGCAGTTCCTGCTGTTCATCATGTTGACCGTCTGGCTCGTGCAGAAGGGGTCGCCCGAGTCCAAGGAGCTGGATCGGGCGGGAACGGAGTCCGAGGAGGAGCAGCAGATCGGGGCGCATGCCGGCCCGAGCTCTCCCCGGTGGGCCAGGTCCGATGGGCTCAGGCTGTGGGTCTACAGCAACTCCCTGGGGCTGGTCATGGGGGCCATCTTCGTCCTGTCGTGGCTGGCGCAGTCGGTGACGGGGCAGGCGGCGTACAACTCGGATCGGCTCGGCGACCTGCGCGACGCGGTCTCGTGGTGGTCATACGTGACCTCGCCCGAGTTCTGGGACCGGACCCTGCAGAACTGGCAGTCGGAGCTGCTCGCGGTGCTGTCGATGGTGGTGCTCTCGATCTACCTCCGGCAGCGGGGCTCACCCGAGTCGAAGCCGGTGGGGGCCGCTCACGCGGATACGGGCGTGGAGGGCTGACCGGTGATCACGGCGACGATGCGGGTGCCGTCGGGGAAGGCGCCCTGCCGGGCGAGGTCGAGGATCCCGTAGAGCATCTTGGCCACATAGATGCCTTCAACACGATATTTCCGGATAAATGCGTCCAGGGCGGGCGTCGACTTGGCGTAGCCCCCGAAGTGGTAGTCCAGGTTGAGCTCCCAGTTCGCCCAGGTCCGCCCGTACGCCTCCCGCTGCAGCCTGGCCACCTCGTCCGCCAGGAAGCCCGCCCCCTTCAGCACCGCGAACCCGATCGCCCGCTTGCCCTCCGGCAGCCCCGCCGAGATCCCGGCCAGCGTCCCGCCGGTGCCGACCGGGCAGCAGATGACGTCGTACTCCGCGGAGATCTCCCCCGGCAGCTCGGCGCACCCGCGCACGGCGGCCGCGTTGCTCCCGCCCTCGGGCAGGATCACCACGTCGTCGCCCCAGCGCGCCCGCAGCCCCGCCAGCACTCCCTCGGTGTGCTTGAGCCGGTAGGAGGCCCGGTCGAGGTAGGTCAGGGTCATCCCGCACTCCCTCGCGTGGGCGAGCGAGGGGTTCAGCGGCAGGTGCTCCTCGCCCCGGATGACCCCGATGGTCTCGATGCCGTGCCGCCGCCCCGCCTCGGCCACGGCCCTGATGTGGTTGGAGTGGGCGCCGCCGAAGGTCAGCAGCCGGGAATGGCCCAGGTTGTACCGGAGTTTGCGAGGTTTGTTGTCGTCCTGCATCAGGAACAACCGGACCTGGCCGAGCCCGGGATCCAGGAGCTCTTCCATGGCGCTAGTCTACGGTCGAGCCTGTGTTGAGGAGTGTTCGATTATGCGCGTTGTTGAAGCTTTCCGTGCCGCCTATGGCGCGGCCCCCCAGACCGTCTGGCGTGCGCCCGGCCGCGTCAACCTGATCGGCGAGCACACCGACTACAACGACGGCTTCGTCCTCCCCTTCGCCGTGCCGTGGGGCGTCACGGCCGCGATCACGCCGCGCACGGACGACACCATCCGGCTCCTCTCCCTCCAGGCTCCCGGCGAGCCCGTCACGTTCACCAGCCGCGACCAGTCGACGGGCTGGACGCGCTATGTCGTCGGCGTCTTCGCCATGCTGGGCGAGCGCGTGCGGGGCGCGGACATCGCGATCGACGGCGACGTCCCGCCGGGCGCCGGCCTCAGCTCCAGCGCCGCCCTCGAGGTGGCCGTCGCCTCGGCGCTCAACGACCTGCACGGGCTGGGCATGACGCCCATGGAGATCGCCCTGCTCAGCCAGAAGGCCGAGAACGACTTCGTCGGCATGCCCTGCGGCATCCTCGACCAGGCCGCCTCGGCGCTGTGCGAGGAGGGGCAGGCGCTGTTCCTCGACTGCCGCTCGCTCGGCTCCCGCAACATCCCGCTCGACCTGGCCGCCCACGGGCTGAGCATCCTGATCATCGACACGCAGGTCCACCACCAGCACGCCGACGGCGAGTACGCCAAGCGCCGCGCCGAGTGCGAGTCGGCGGCCCGCAAGCTCGGCGTCCCGGCCCTGCGCGACGTCACGGACCTGGCGGCGGCCCTCGACCAGCTCCAGGGCGACGAGCGCAAGCGCACGATGCACATCGTCACCGAGAACCACCGCGTCGAGGCCCTCATCGGCCTCCTGCGGGCGGGCGCCGTCACCGAGATCGGCGCCCTCCTCAACGCCTCGCACCTGTCGCTCCGGGACCAGTACGAGGTCTCGTCGCCGGAGCTGGACGTCGCGGTCGAGGCCGCCATCAAGGGCGGGGCGCGCGGCGCCCGGATGACGGGCGGCGGCTTCGGCGGCTCCGCCATCGCCCTGGTGCCGGTGGACCGCCTGTCCAGTGTCGAGGAGTCGGTGACCGCCGCGTACGCGGAGCACGGCTTCCAGGCTCCGCGCTTCCTTCCCGCCACCCCGGCCCGCGGCGCCCACCGCCTGGCCTGAGCCGCTTACAGGGGCGGGAAGTTCGGCGGGCGTCGCTCCAGGAAACTGGCGACGCCCTCCGCGAAGTCGGGGCGGCCGAAGGAGGCGATCATCTCCCGGACGGCCGCCGCGGCGGAGTCCTCCAGGGTGGCGTCCCAGTCGTGCCACACCTGCCGCTTGATCACCGCCATGGACGCCGGCGAGCTGTAGGCCGCGAGCTCCCGGGCGTACGCCTGCGCCTCGGAGAGCACGCCCTCCCCCGGCACGACCCGGTTGACCAGCCCGAGCTCGTCGGCCTCGGCCCCGGTGAACACCCGCCCCGACAGCAGGACGTCCATGGCCCGCTGCTGCCCCATCAGCCTGGGCAGCACCCACGACAGCCCGTACTCCGCGATCAGCCCCCGGCGCGGGAACGCCGTGGTCCACTTGGCGTCCGCGGCCGTGAAGACGAGGTCGCAGACGAGCGCGTGCACCATGCCCAGCCCCGCGCAGGCCCCGTTGACGGCGGCGATGATCGGCTTGCCGATGGTGGTCGGGAAGGTGTTGGGCCGCGGATCGGGCTCCTGGTCGTAGGTGCCGTTCTGGATCGCCGCCAGCGCCTTGAAGTCCGCGCCCGAGCAGAACCCCTTGCCCGCGCCCGTGACCACGACGGCCCGCACCTCCGGGTCCTTCTCGGCCTCCGCCAGCAGGTCGAAGTAGCGCCGCCCCATGGCGTCCGTCCACGCGTTGAGGGTGTCGGGACGGTTGAAGGTCAGCGTGAGTACGCCCTGGTCGAGGGATGAGAGCACGAGTTCTGCCATGCCCTAACCGAACCATGTTCTAGCCCGGGAAGGCAAGGACGGCTAGCGGTGATGGACGAAGGCGGGGCTCAGGACGCTGGTGTCGTAGTAGCGGTGGAAGACCGGGGTGACGCCGCCCGACATCGGGGGCACGATCCACGACCAGTCCGCCGGGCAGACCCGCCCGGCCTTCTCCTCGCGCGACAGGTGGGTGAGGAAGCGGCGCGACTCGGTGTGGTGATCGGTCATCGTGACCCCCTCCCGCTCGAACGAGTGCAGCACCGCCACGTTCAGCTCCACCAGCGCGTGGTCCCGCCACAGGGTCCGCTCGGTCGAGGTGTCCAGCCCGAGCCGCTCCGCGACGACCTTGAGCTGGTCGTACCTGTCGGCGTCCGCGAAGTTGCGGGCGCCGATCTCGGTGCCCATGTACCAGCCGTTGAAGGGCGCGCACGGGTAGCAGATGCCGCCGATCTCCAGGCACATATCCGAAATGGCCGGTACGGCGTGCCAGCGCAGGCCCAGCTCCTCGAACCACTGATACTCCGGATGCACCAGCGGCACCTCCAGCACGACGTCCCCCGGCAGGTTGCAGAGCAGCGGATCGCCCAGGCTCGGCTGGATGATCACCGGCAGCACGTCGAACCGGGTGCGCCTGCCCTGCCAGCCCAGCGCCTTGGCCAGGTCGGTGAGCTCCGCGTTGTGCGGGTCCCCCACGATGCGGCCCTCCCGGGTGCGGTGGCCCGCGTACCGGATGAGCTGGTCGTTCAGGATCCGGGGCCCGCGCAGCGCCGGGGTGTCGGGCGGCAGGACGGTGACGGTGGGCCTGATCTTGCCGCCCCCGGTCGCCTCGCGCAGGTGCTGCACGCACTCCAGGGCGACCCCCTCGGCCGTGGTCACCTGCCTGCGGTCGCGCACCTTCAGCGAGCGCCAGTAGAGCCGCCCGATGCACCGGTTGCTGTTGCGCCAGGCGACCCGGGCGCCGAACTCGAGCTCCTCGTACGTGTGCGTGTAGGTCCCGTGGCGGGCCACGTCCCGGGAGACGTCGCGCAACCGGGCGTGCAGGCCTCCGGCCTGGGGGTTCTCGGCGTGGAAGAGCCTGATGAAGCGCTCCGCCTCGCGGAAGTCGGTGGTTCGCTCAAGCACCGCCTGCACGGTCAGGGCATCGAAGGGGCGCAGGCTCGTAATCCAGGTACGCACGCGGCAATCCACACTTCTCCGTCATCGGATCGCCCCGCCGATTCCGGGTCGGCGACACGTCCTGGTGGCGGCGCCCTCTCCTCGCCCCCGTCGACCTGCCCGCGGCTCCCGGCCCAGAGGACCGGTAACCCATCCTTACCTGCCGCCCTCTGCTTTGTCCCGCCAAACCACGAAATGAACGCGCCCCGGGAGGCCCCGGGGCGCGGTGAGCGGCTACCGGCTCGCGTGGTCCCTCCAGACGCACGTGAGGTGGATGACGCGGCTGCGGTGCCAGCGCTTGCCGGCCTTGACCTTGTAGGGCAGTTCCCCGGCCGGGACGCTGATCGACAGCCGGTCCGCGGGCACGGTCGTCACGCCGCCCACGGTCACGGGCTGGGCCGGCTCGATGTACTCCTCGTCCACGAGCTCGGCCACCTTGGCCTTGGAAAACTTGACGACCTTGCCGTCGGTCAGCCAGCACGTGAGCGGGCCGGCCGGGAAGTCCGGCTCGCCGTGGACCCTGACCAGCCCCTCGCCGCGCACCTCGATCGGACCGTCGTCGGCCAGCGCGGACCCGGCCATGCCGGCCAGGGCGAGCGCGGCGGCGGTGAGGACGACGGCGGCGCGTCGCTTGAACATTGGGGTCTCCTTCCCCGAGTCGATGAGACAGCCCGAGGGTGGCGCGGCGCACCTGAAGGGGGGCTTAAGGCACCCGAAGAGATCTTCAGGTTCACCAGCTCGCCGACCCCGATGTGACCGCGGTTTTTCGAGGAAAGGGACGGTGTGCGCGGGGCGGGTCAAGGCGTTCGTGAGCCCCTGGGCCACCAGTTCCAGCACCTCCCGCTCCCGCTCCGACAGCACGGGCACGGCGGGCCGCCGCCCGGCCAGCCGCGCGGCGACCGAGGGCGAGAGCACCGTCCGGCCGCCGGCCGCCGCCCGCACGGCCGAGGCCAGGTCCGCCCGTGACACGTCCTTGAGCAGGTATCCGGCCGCGCCCGCGGAGACGGCCCGCAGGATCTCCCCCTCGTCCTCGTACGTCGTCAGCACGATGACCCGGTGGCCGGGCCCCAGCCGTTCGATGGCGCTGACCCCGTCCCCGCCCGGCATGCGCAGGTCCATGAGGATCACGTCGGGCCGCAGCCGGGGCACGACGACCACGGCCTCGTCCCCCGACCCGGCCTCGCCGACCACCTCCATGTCCGGCTCGGCCAGCAGCATCCCGCGCAGCCCCTCGCGGACGATCGGATGGTCGTCGACGATCATCACCCGGAGCACGGCAGCTCCACGGCGAGCGTGGTCCCCTGGCCGGGCGAGCCGGTGATCAGGACGGTGCCGCCGAGCCGGATCACCCGGCTCCGCATCGCGCGCAGGCCGTACCCGTCGCCGCCGGTCGAGGGGTCGAAGCCGCGCCCGTCGTCGGCGATCGACATCCGTACGGCCGGGCCCGGCACGTGTTCGAGGGCCAGCCGTACGGAGCGGGCGCGGGCGTGCTTGCGCACGTTGGCCAGCCCTTCCTGGGCGGCCCGCACCAGCGCCTCCGCCACGAGGGCGGGCACGTCGGCGGCCCCCGCGACGCTCACCTCCACGGGCAGCTCGAATCCCTTGGCCAGCCGCTCCAGCGCCTCCTCCAGCGAGGCGCCCTCCAGCGCGGGCGGCGCCAGGGCGGCGATGAGCGCGCGGGTCTCGGACAGGTTCTCCTTGGCCGTCCGCATGGCCCGCCGCACGTACGGGTCGTGCTCGTCCCCCGCGGCCTGCAGCAGCATCACGATGCTCGCGAACCCCTGGGCCAGCGTGTCGTGGATGTCACCGGCCAGCCGCTCGCGTTCGGCCAGCATCCCTGCCTCCTTGCTCACCTCGGCCAGCTCCTCCCGCGTGCGGTCGAGCTCCGCGATCAGCCGGGCCCGCTCGGTGTTCTGCCGCCCGAGCCGGTCGATGAACACCCCCAGCAGCGTGCTGGCCGACAATCCCAGGACGATCGCCACCGCGATCAGCAGCGGGTGCGAGCCGTTCTCGGCCATGAGCTGGATGGCGGGCCCGGTGAACATGGCCACCGTCACGGCCACGGCCCGCGCCCGCCGCAGCGCCATGAACGTCATGGGGATCAGCGCCGACAGCGCGACGGCGGACTGCGGCGCGAGCAGGTCGGCCGGGGTGAACAGGACGAGCATCGCGGCGGCGTGCCACCAGCCCTCCCTGGTGGGGGCGACCGGCGCCCGCACGGCCTTGCGGCCCCACAGCGCGTACGAGGCGGTGATCAGGAGCAACAGGATGACGGCGACCGGCGCCCCGTCGTCCACCACGACGGTGATGATGGTGGCGATCAGCACGATCGCGAAGTACGCGTCCCAGAAGGGATAGGAACGCAGCCAGGCGTTCTCCGCCCGCGCGTCCACGGGACTGCCCATGATCGGCATTTTAGCGGGGACATGTCCACCGATCGGGGGACAGACCGCTGTCCCGCGCCGCGCGATCGTGTGCGTATGACACAGAAGACGTATCTCCGCCTGATGCTCGCCCTGACCATGGTCTACGGGGTCGTGATCGCCCTGCTCGCAGTGCTCCAGACCGGCGGCGTCGGCGTCGTCGCCATCGTCGGCGGCCTCGTCGTCGGCCTCGGCCGGGCGCTGACCGGCGTCGTCGCCAAACGCCCCTCCTGACCTGTCCCGCTTCCCCCGGGGATCATTCGGCCTGCGGCTCCTCGTAAGGGATGCGGTTCAGGTGCAGGATCTCGCCCAGCGTCCCCCACTGGTCGCCGCCGAGCTTGGCCGGCGCGTGCAGGAGCTCGGCGTCGGGCCGGCCGTTGACGAAATACTCCTCGTGCACCGCCGCGAGGAAGTGGCGGTGTCGCGGATGAGGTGCAGCATCGGCTCGCAGGAGAAGTTGACCACGAACTCGCCGGTGTCCTCGACGTTGCGCAGGGAGTCCTTGCGGCCGATCGAGGTGAACTGCACGATCGGCGGGTCGGTGCCGGCGATGCTGAAGAAGGAGTGCGGGGCGAGGTTCTCCACCGCTCCGTCGGGGGTGACCGTGGAGACCCACGCGATCGGCCGCGGAACGACGACCGAGCGTAGTGGCCGCCACGCGGAGAGACCGGGCTCCAGGAACGACTGAGGCCCCCTGTCCTTGATCCAGGAAGGGGGCCCGAGCTGTGGAACCGAAGCTCCCGCGATAGGACTCGAACCTATAACCTGCCGGTTAACAGCCGGCTGCTCTGCCGTTGAGCTACGCGGGATCGTGCGTCTGCGCATTTCGTCGGGGGTTGTGGGCCCCTTCGTCGTGCGCAGGAATAGATTAGCGCACTCCTGGAGTGCGTGTCGCATCGCAAGCGGGGTAGGCCCGGAGACAGCGGAGGTGCAAAATGCGTTATCGAGTGACATTCGCTGCGGGTCTGGCGATCGGCTACGTGCTGGGCAGCCGGGCCGGGCGCGAGCGGTACGAGCAGATCAAGCGGACGGCACAGCGCGTCGCCGACAGCCCCCGGGTGCAGGAGGTCGCCGGGGTGGTGGGCGCGCAGGCGTCGAGGCTGGCCGGGGCGGCCAGGTCGAAGGTGGGTGCGACGTTGCAGCACCGCATCCCGTTCCTCAGTGCCGACAACCACCATCCCGACACGGGCACGGGCTGGCCTGAAGAGGACATCGTGGACAAGAAGGCCCGCGAGAGCGGCATCCCTTACTGATCCGGCAGAGCAGGGCATGGGCGTGGACGCCCCACACGGCTCCGTACGGGCGTCCACAGCTGGGCGGGCGTCACACGCCCATGCTCCGCCGCAGCCCTTCCAGGGCCTGTTCGGCCTGCGCGCGCAGGCCCGGGTCCTCGGGGTCGAGGCCGTCGTCGAAGACGAAGGTCCAGCCGCGCACCTCGCCGCCGGGCCGGCGCCTGGCCACCAGCCGCACGCCGCCCCTCCCCGGGAGCTTCACGTGCTTGTTGACCACGATCGTGGAGTTGACGCGCTCCCGCACGGTCTCGGGCAGCATCCGCGGCTCGGTGACCCGCTCGGCGTGCCACGTGCCGTCCGTGGTGAGGATCCGCACCCCGTCGTCGTCCCACGACGCCTTGTCGACCTTCTCGTACGGCACCCGCGTCCCGTCCGTCAGGTAGAGGGCGAGGTTCGTGGCAACCACATAGCCGGAGACCGCCCCGGCGGCGAACGTCAGCACCCGCTCCCCGGGCTCGGTGGCCAGGGACTTGCGCACGTCGGCGGGCAGGCGACGGAAAATGCTCATTCCTCCACGTTATCGGCGAGCAGATCGAGGGTGAGCGCCGCGCTCCACGAGAAGTCCCTGCACCCGCGCCCGCTGCCGTCGAAGGGGTCGAAGCACTCCCGGAATCCGGCCTGCCGGACCAGGCGCAGGGTGCCGTTGGCGAGCTGCTGGCCGAGCTGGTCGAGCGAGTGCACGGCCGCGGCCCTGCGCAGCAGCCAGTTGGTGTTCACCCAGGAAGGGCCGCGCCAGTAGCGCGTACGGTCGAACTGGGGCGCCCGGATCTCGCAGCTCGGCACCGGATAGCCGGTGGCCCCCATGAACCTGGCCGACTCCAGCACCTCCACCGCCGCGTGCAGGTGGTCGCTGGGCAGCCCGGGATCCAGCAGCGGCCCGAACCCGCCTACCGTGCAGACCCGGATCAGCCGGTCGGTCCGCAGGTCGCGGGCGTAGAAGCAGCCGTCCCACAGGCGGTCGAGCATGGCCTGCCTGATGCGGTCCGCCTGCTCGGCGTGGGGTACGGGGTCGGCGCCCGCCAGCGGCGCCAGCTCGGCCAGGGCCTGGCAGGAGGCCAGCCAGATCCCGTTGAACATCGGGTCCTCAATGGCGAACGGATGTTCGTCCCGCAGGTATTCGGCCCGATACCCGGCGTCCCGGTAGCGCATGGCCAGCCAGACGTAGCGGTCGTGGTCGCTGTCGGGGTGGCGCTCCTCCAGCTCCACGTGGCGGTAGCCGTACCTGATCGCGGGCAGCGCGTTCAGGGCCTCGTCCCAGGAGGGGCTGTCGTCCATGCCCGACTCCCAGGGGTGCACGATCGCCGCCAGGCCCGCGCCGCCGAGATCGCGGGCCGAGGAGAGGTAGGCGTGCTGGGCCACCAGCGCCGGGTACGCCTTCCTGACGAACGCGACGTCGCCGGTGTGCCGGTAGAACCACCAGAGAGCCAGCGCGTGCAGCGGCGGCGAGGTGAGCCCCGATGTGAGCACACGTGGCGCGGCCTCGTGCTCCTGCGAGCGCCACACGGACGGCCCCGGGAAGTACGCCTCGCGCGTGTGGAAGACGATGTGCGGCACCATGCCGGTCGCCCACTGCCCCCGCAGCAGGCTGAGCAGCTCGTCGCGGGCCCGGTCCGGCCGGTGCCTGGCCAGGCCGATCACGACGAACGCGGAGTCCCAGCTCCATTGGTGCGGATAGAGACCTGGCGCGGGCACGGTGCCCGTGCCTGTCCAGTTCGCCTCGAGCACGGCCAGAGCCTCGCGCCCGAGCGCGGCATCGTCGACCGCGGGCCGCGCCTCCATCACACAACTATGCCTGGGGAAACGCCAGGACGCTATGTCCTCTTGACCCACTTCGACAGGAGCATGACCCCGAACGCCACGGCACCGATGATCAGTCCCCACTTGAGCAGCGTGAGAGCGAAGCCCACAAGGGGGCCGAGGAGTACGAGTGCGGCCACGACGGCCGCGATGATCAGCAGAATTCGTCCCATGCCCGCAACGGTAAAAGATCCTTTAAGCGAATTGCAGGCGATGCAGGGTTGAATCAGGGACAAGTCAGGGGTCACCCCTACTCTTGGAACCAACCGGCCGATCCCCCCGTTGTGCCGGTAGGAGCAAGGGTTCGGGGGCGGCCTGCTTCACGGGGAGCGTGATGAGCCTGGGACCACCTATGAGCAGGGAGGGCGTCGAGCACGCGCTGCGCGCTCGAGCCGACGAACGCGACCGCGTCTCCGGCGACCTGCTCGATCTCGAATCCCACACCACCTATCAGCTGCTCAAGGGAGCCTCCTTACGCGGGGAGACGCAGCGGAGATGGGCCGCGGCGCAGGAGTCGCTGGTCACGCTGTGGTCTCTGAACGACGCGTACCGGGGGGTGCTGCGCGACGCTGAGCAGATCAGGGCCACGCGCGCCAGGGTGACCCCCGAACAGCTGAGCCGGCTGACGGAGCTGCTCGTGGGCCCGTCCGTGGTGCTGCGGGCCACCGCCAAGCCGGTCGAGCAGCGCTCGCTGCTCCCCCAGAAGGACGAGCGGCTGACCCTCGACCAGACCCTGACGCGGATGGACGCCGCCTTCCGCGAGGTCACCTCCGCCCTCAACGACATCGACGCGGTGTGGAACGCCGTGCTGCCCCGCCTCGACGGCGCCGACAGCGACCTGCGCCACATCCGCGACCTCGAACGCCAACTGGGCGAGGGTGCCGACCTGACCGCGCAGGAGGCCGAGCTGAAGCGGCTGCGCGGCTCGGTGCTCGAAGACCCCCTGGGCCCCTCCGCCGAGCCGGACCTCGACCGGCTGACCCGGCTGCTGGCCGGCTCCCGCGCGGAGCTGGAGCTGGCGCTCACCGTCAAGGACGAGTTCGGCAGGCGGCGGGAGGACCTCGTGGCCGCGCTCGACCGGGTGCGGGCGGCCGAGAGCGAGGCCAGGCTGGCCCACGGCGCGGTCGTCGTGAAGATCGCCCTGCCGCCCCAGGCCCAGCCGCGCGGCCGGGCCGAGTCCCTGGCCGCCGATCTGGACGCGCTCGACGCCTCGGCCGACACCTGGGTGCTGCGGGCCAAGCGGCTGGCGGCGCTGGAGGAGGAGGCCCGCAAGGCCGCCGAGCAGTCGCAGATGACGGCCAAGGCGCTCTACGGCCTGGTCAGCAGGCGTGACGAGCTGCGCGGGCGGCTCGGCGCCTGCCAGGTGATGGCGGTGCGGAAGGGGCTGGCGGAGGACCCGGCGGCCTCCGAGCTGTTCGAACGGGCGCGCGTGCTGCTGTGGACCGCGCCCTGCGATCTGACGAGGGCGGCGGCGGCCGTCGAGACGTACCAGCGCGCGATTCACGGAGGTAAGCCATGACCCGCTGCGCGCAGCCGGGCTGCACGGGCACGATCGAGGACGGCTACTGCGACCTGTGCGGCCACTCGGCGAGCGCCCCGGCGCCGGCGCCGGTGTCTGCTTCCGGGCCTGCCTCTGTTCCCGTGCAGACCCAGCCGGTGAGCAGATCCGTCACCTCTCCGGTGAGCAGCGGCAGGTCGCGGGCCGGCGTGCTGGCCACCATCGCCGACCTGCCGTCAGTGCCTTACCGCGACCCGGCCACCGCCGTGATGGCCGACCCCGTCGTGCCCGAGAACAAGCGGTTCTGCGCCAATCCGGCATGCGAGCAGGAGGTCGGGCGCTCCAGGGAGGGCCGGCCGGGGCTGGCGGACGGGTTCTGCCCGCACTGCCGCACGCAGTTCTCGTTCACCCCCAAGCTGGACAAGGACGACCTGGTGGGGGACCAGTACCGCGTGCTGGGCTGCCTGGCGCACGGCGGGCTCGGCTGGATCTACCTGGCCTCCGACGAGAACCTCGACGGCATGTGGGTCGTGCTCAAGGGCCTGCTCAACACCAACGACGCCGAGGCGCTGAAGTCGGCGGAGGCCGAGCGGAAGTTCCTCACCACGGTCGACCACCCCAACATCGTCAAGATCCTCAACTTCCAGCGCTCCGGCGGCTTCGGCTACATCGTCATGGAGTACGTCGGCGGCCAGTCGCTGCTCGACCTGCGCCGCCAGGGCCCGCTGCCGCTGCGCGAGACCCTCATGTACGGCCGGGAGATCCTGCAGGCGTTCGCCTACCTGCACGAGCGCGGCATTGTCTACTGCGACCTCAAGCCGGCCAACGTGATCCGGGTCGGCAAGCGGCTCAAGCTCATCGACCTGGGCGCGGTGCTGCCCATCGGCGCGCCGCCGGGCTCGGGCTGGGCCACGCCCGGCTACCACGCCCCCGAGGTGGAGAGCCACGCCGCCGCCGCCACCGCCGACCTCTACACCGTGGCCAGGACGCTGGCGGTGCTGGCGATCCCGGGCTTCTCCCCGTACGCGAACGGCGTGGCCAACCCGCTGCCCGAGGACTGCGGGCACCCGTCGTTCACCCGGCTGCTGCGCAAGGCCACCGCCGTCAATCCCGCCGACAGGTTCCAGAGCGCGGAGGAGATGGAGGAGCAGCTCGTCGGGGTGCTGCGGGAGGTCTGTGCCATCGAGGACAAGGTCCCGTACCCGGCGCCCTCGCCGATGTTCGGGCCCGAGCGGACCGCCGTGGGCACGGCGCTGGCGGAGGAGAGCGACGTGGTGTTCGGGCCGCTCGACCCGGTGGCCGTCGCGCAGGCGCTGCCGGTGCCGCTGGTCGACCCCGCCGACGCGGCCGCGGGCGCGCTGGCCGGGCTGCTGGGCAGCGACGGCAAGGAGCTGATGGACCAGCTCGCCGCGCTGCCGAAGACGCCCGAGACGAAGCTGATGCGGGCCAGGCTGCTGGCCGAGGGGGCCGCGGCCGAGGCCCCCGTCGCGCTGCACGAGCTGGACATCGAGCTGCCCCGCGACTGGCGGGTCACCTGGTACCGCGGAGTCCTGGCGCTGACCACGGGGCGGCCCGAGGAGGCCGTCGCGATGTTCGACGCGTGCCTGTCGGCGCTGCCCGGCGAGCTGGCGCCGAAGCTGGCGCTGGCGTTAGCGCTGGAGTGCGCGGGCAAGCCCGCCGCCGGCTGGTACGAGGCCGTCTGGCGGACCGACCACTCGTACGTGAGCGCGGTGTTCGGGCTGGCCAGGTCTGGCCGGATGAGCGTCCTCGACGAGGTGCCCACCCACTCGGTCTACCGGGCGCGGGCGCAGGTGGCGCTGGCGGTCTCCGTCGTACGGGGGGCCGACCTGAGCAGGCTCACCACGGACGACCTGGTGGGCTCGGCCGACCGGCTGGCCAAGCAGGCCGACCTCGACCCGCGCCGCCGCGACGTGCTGACCGCCGAGCTGCTCACCTCGGCGCTGACCTGGCTCGAGAGCAGCTCGCCGCCGAAGGGCGCGCGGCTGGCCGAGGCGCCGTTCACCGAGCAGGGGCTGCGCAGGCGGCTGGAGTCGATCTTCCGCAAGCTGGCCGTCGCGGCCGAGTCCCGCCAGGAGCGCCACGCCCTCATCGACCAGGCGAACGCCGTACGGCCGAGGACGTGGGTCTGATGAGTTGTCCCGTGTGTGAGGCGCCCGTGCTCGCGGGTGACACGTACTGCGAGGCGTGCGGGCACACCCTGGGGGCGCCGACCTGCGCGTCGTGCGGCGCGGCGGCCGTGGACGCCGAGGGCTACTGCGAGCGGTGCGGCCTGCGCCAGCCCACCGACAGGGACCACGCGGAGAGCGTGATCGACGGCGGCGCGGCGGCCGTGACCGACAAGGGCCTGCGCCGCAGCCGCAACGAGGACGCCGTGGCGCTGCTGACGTCCGGCGACGCGATCGTGACCGTGGTCTGCGACGGCGTGGGCAGCTCGCCCAGGGCCGACGAGGCGTCCGCGGTGGCCGTCGAGACCGCCTCGGCGGCGCTGGCCAGGGGGCTGGGGCAGGAGGAGGCGTTCGAGCTGGCCGGGCGCGCGGTGACCAAGCTCGCCACGTCCGTGGACGACGCCCCCGCCTGTACGTACATCGCCGCCGTGGTCGAGCGGGGCCGGATCACGCTCGGCTGGGCCGGCGACACCAGGGCCTACTGGCTGCCGGCCCCGGCGGGCCGGCCCGGCGTCATGCTGACCGTGGACGACGCGATCGAGACCGGCGAGATCACCGGCTGGCTGGGCGCCGACGCCGTCGACGTCCCGCTCCACATACGCACCCTCACCCCGGAGGAGCCGGGCCTGCTGCTCGTCTGCAGCGACGGCCTGTGGCGCTATCTGGACGGCTACGCCTTCCCCGGCTCCGGGACCCCCATCGACATGGCCCGCGAGATGCTGCGCCACGCGCTCGACTCCGGCGGCCAGGACAACGTGACCATTGCCTTGATCCCCCTAGGAGTGACGCATGGGTGACCAGCCGACTTTCACCTTGACCATCGACCAGAACAAGTACCTCTCCACCGACGGCCGCGACGTGCACGCCATCCTCACGGTCAGCTCCAGCGGCGGCGTCACCACCCAGTCGGTCGCCGCCGAGGCCGCCGAAGTGATCATCATTGACACGTCCGGCTCGATGAGCGGCAGCAAGATCCGCGAGGCCAGGCAGGCGGCCACAACCGCCGTCCACACCCTGCGCGACGGGGTCTACTTCGCGGTGGTCGCCGGCACCGAGCGGGCCAAGGTCGTCTACCCCGGCGGCAACACCAATTTGGCCAAGGCGAGCTCGGCCACCAGGGCCGAGGCCGAGCGGGCGATCAGCCGGTTGAGCGCGCACGGCGGCACCGCCATGGGCGAGTGGCTGAAGCTGGCGGGGCACCTCCTCTCGGCGCACCCGTCGGCGATCCGGCACGCGCTGCTGATGACCGACGGCCAGAACAACGAGCGGCCCGAGGTGTTCGCCTCGGTGCTGGCGGGCTGGAGCGGCAAGTTCGTGTGCGACTCCCTGGGGATCGGCGAGGACTGGGTGCCCGGCGAGCTGCGGAAGGTCGCGGAGGCCATGCTCGGCTCGTTCGACTTCGTACGCAACCAAGGGGATCTGTCGGAGTACTTCCGCAGGCTGACGCAGACGTCGATGAGCAAGACCGTGGCCGAGCTGTCGCTGCGGGTGTGGGTGCCGCAGACCGCGACGCTGAAGTTCGTCAAGCAGGTCTCCCCCACGCTGCTCGACCTGACCGGCAAGCGCACCGACGTGAACCCGCTGACCGGTGACTACCCGACCGGCTCCTGGGGCGCGGAGGAGCGCGAGTACCACATCTGCGTGGAGGTGCCGCCGGGGCAGATCGGGCACGAGATCAGGGCCGGCTGGGTCAAGCTCGTACGCCCCGACACCCAGGAGGTCGTGGCCAGCGGGAACGTGCTCGCCCAGTGGACCGACGACCTGGCGCAGTCCACCCGGATCAACGGCAAGGTCGCCCACTACACCGGCCAGGCCGAGCTGCACGAGCTCATCCAGGACGGCCTCAGCGCCCGGGCGATGGGCGACGTCGACACCGCGACCGCCCGCCTGGCCAAGGCCCAGCAGCTGGCCGCCCAGTCGGGCCGCGAGGACACGGCCAGGCTGCTGGAGAAGGTGGTCGAGGTCGATCCGGCCACCGGCACGGCCAGGCTGCGCAGGAACGTGGGCAAGGCCGACGAGCTCGAGCTCGACACGGACTCCATCCGTACCAGCCGGCTGCGCAAGGAAGGAAACTGATGGCCACCTGTCCGCAGGGGCACCCGTCAGGCGCCGACGACTACTGCGACGTCTGCGGCGCCCAGATGGGGGGCGCGCCCGCGGCGGCGCCCCAGCCCCAGGCGCCGGGCCCGTCGGCCGAGGCGTGCCCGGTCTGCCAGACGCCGCGTGCCGGGCAGTTCTGCGAGGTGTGCGGGCACGACTACACCGGCGGCAGCGCGCCTGTCTCGGTCCCCGTGCAAGGGGTCCGGTTCGAGGCCGTCACGGCGGCCGACCGGACCTACTACGAGAAGGTCGTCGCCGAGGGCGGGCCCGACGCGGCGACGATGGCGTTCCCGCCCTACTGCCCTGAGCGCTCGTTCGCGCTGATGGGCGAGCAGGTACGCATCGGGCGGCGCAGCAGGGCCAGGAGCCTGGCCCCCGAGATCGACCTGACCGGGCCGCCGGAGGACCCCGGCGTCTCCCACCTGCACGCCGTGCTGCTGGCGCAGCCGGACGGCTCGTGGATGCTGGTCGATCCCGGCTCCTCCAACGGCACCCAGGTGAACGGCAAGCCCGTCAAGGTCAACGTGCCCGTCAGGGTCGGCGCGGGCGACAGGATCCACCTGGGCGCGTGGACCGTCATCACCATCAGGGAGGGCACGCCGTGACCCTGGCACAGCCCCAGGCGCCCCAGGCGCCCGCGGTGCAGGCGGCGGGCGGCCCGCCGCCGGCGCGCCGGAGCGTGCCCGGCAGGATCCGGGTCATCACCGGCATCACCGTCGCCTCGCTGGCGCTGCTGTTCGGGGCGATCGCGGTCGGCAGCATGACCGCCCGCGAGGGCCTGCAGGTCATCGGGCGTGACGCGGGTCCGCAGGTGGTCGCCACCGCCGATCTCTACCTGGCGTTGAGCGACATGGACGCGCAGGTGGCCAACGTGCTGGTGATGGGCGACCAGTACGCGCCGCAGCGCGCGCAGGCGCTCGACCGCTACGAGGCGGCGCGCTCCAGGGCCAACCAGGCACTGATGCAGGCGCTCTCGCTGGCCGACACCAAGGCCGAACAGGAGACGGTCCACTCGGTGCTCGACCGGCTGGGCCGCTACGAACGGCTGACCGGCCAGGCCCTGCTGCTGGACGAGCGCTCCAAGCACGCGCCGGGGCCGCCGCCCCAGGACGTGGTGCTCACCTACCGCGAGGCCACCAAGCTGATGCGGGTCCAGCTGCTGCCCCAGGCGTACAACCTGACCTTGGAGAGCGGCACGATCGTGCGTGCCACCTACGACGAGAAAGCCGTCATGGTGCCCCTCCTGCGGGTCGCCGTGGTGCTGGCCGGGCTGCTCGCGCTGGGCTGCCTGATCTGGCTGCAGGTCTTCCTCGCGCGGCGCTTCCGCCGGGTGTTCGGTCCCGCGCTGCTGGTCGCCACCGTGACGACCGCGGTCGCGCTGATCTCCGGGATGAACGTGCTCGCGCAGGACGAGAACGCGCTGCGCACGGCGAAGTCGGCCGGGTTCGACTCGGTGCTGACGCTGGCCAAGGCGCGCTCGATCAGCAACAGCATGCAGGGCGACCAGAGCCGCTACCTGCTCGACAAGGAGTGGGCCGACACCTACGAGCACACGTTCCTGGACAAGGCGATGTCGGTCGTCTACCTCACGGCGGGCAACCTGCGGACCTATCACGACCAGGTCGCCAAGGGCGGCGACGACGTCCTCGGCCTGCTGGGGCCCGAGCTCGTCGGCGAGCAGGGCGACCAGGCGATGGAGGCGTACCGGAGCTTCCAGGCCGCCGACGGGAAGTTCCGCGAGCTGGTGGCCGGCGGCAGGACCAACGAGGCGGTCGCGGAGCGGCTCGGGCCGGTGACCCAGGCGTTCGACGCCTATGACCGCGCGCTGGTGTCGCTGTCCGCCGGGCACCAGGCCGTGTTCACGCGGGCGATCCAGACCGGCGAAGGCTCGCTGGACAACCTGTGGCGGCTGCTGCCGTTCGCCATCGGCGCGATCGGCCTGCTGGTGATCGCAGGGGTGTGGCCACGACTCAAGGAGTACCGGTGAAGCGGGCGTTGGCAGCGGTGCTGGCCCTGTTCGCGACGGTCGTCGCGGGCTGCGGGACGGACGGGCAGGAATCGGTCCTGGACAAGGACCAGATCGTCATCGCGGTACGGCCCGACCTGCCGTCGGTCGGGTTCCGCCGCCCCGACGGCGGGTTCGAGGGCTTCGACGTGGACGTGGCCGCCTACATCGCGCGCAAGCTGCACAAGCAGGCCTCCTACATCCCCGTGCTGGCCGCCGACCGGCAGAAGGTGCTCACGGACGGCAAGGCCGACCTGGTGCTGGCCACGTTCACGATCGACCAGGAGCGCAAGAAGGGCGTGCTGTTCGCGGGGCCGTACCACATCTCCTACCAGGACATCCTGCAGCGGCCCGAAGAGACGATCAAGAACGTGCGCGAGCTCAAGGGCCGCAAGATCTGCGCGGTCAAGGGCTCGAACGCGGCCCAGCGGGTCGTGCAGGAGCGCGAGGTGCCGGCGGAGCTGGTGCCGTTCGACGACTACAAGGCGTGCCTGACGGCGCTGAAGAGCAAGCAGGTCGACGCGGTCACCACCAACGACGTCATCCTGGCGGGGCTGGCCAACCAGGACGGGACGGGGCTGAAGCTGGCCAACGCGCAGTTCAACGAGCAGCGCACCGGGGTGGGCATGCGCAGGGGCGACGTGGCCGGGTGCGAGGCGGTCAACCGGGCGATCACCGACATGTACCAGGACGGGACGGCCGGGCGGCTGCTGCACCAGTGGTTCGGCAAGTCGGGGCTGGACCTGTCGACGGTCGCGGTGCCGCAGTTCGAGGGCTGCTCCTGACGGCTTTCGGCATGGGAAGGGCCCGGGCGATCAGGCCCGGGCCCGTTCCCTTGGGATCCCTCCGGATCAGTCCAGATAGTCCCTCAGCATCTGCGCCCGCGTCGGGTGGCGGAGCTTGGCCAGGGTCTTCGACTCGATCTGCCGGATGCGCTCACGCGTGACCCCGAACTCCCTGCCCACCTCCTCCAGCGTGCGCGGATGGCCGTCGGCCAGGCCGAAGCGGAGCTGGATGATGCGCTGCTCGCGGTCGGACAGCGTGGCCAGGATGTCGTCGAGCTGGTCCTGCAGCATGATGAAGGCCGCGGCCTCCATAGGCACGACAGCGTCGGCGTCCTCGATGAAGTCGCCGAGGTCGGAGTCCTCCTCACCGATCGGCGACTGCAGGGACACGGGCTCCTGGGCGATGCGCTGGATCTCCACCACGCGATCGACAGGGAGGTCCATCTCCTTGGCGATCTCCTCGGGAATCGGCTCGCGGCCGAGGTCCTGGTGGAGCTGGCGCTGCACTCGCACGAGCTTGTTGATGGTCTCCACCATGTGCACGGGAATGCGGATCGTCCGCGCCTGGTCGGCGATGGCCCTCGTGATCGCCTGCCTGATCCACCAGGTGGCGTAGGTGGAGAACTTGTAGCCCTTCGTGTAGTCGAACTTCTCGACCGCCCGGATGAGCCCGAGGTTGCCCTCCTGGATCAGGTCCAGGAACAGCATGCCGCGGCCCACGTACCGCTTGGCGATCGACACCACGAGCCTGAGGTTGGCCTCGATGAGCCGCTGCTTGGCCCGGGTGCCCTGCCAGACGAGCTCCCTGAACTCCGGGAAGGCCAGGCGCGAGACCCCGCTGCCCAGCTTGTCCTCGGCGAACAGACCGGCTTCGATCGACTTGGCGAGCTCCACCTCCTCCTCTGCGGTCAGCAAAGGCACACGGCCGATCTCCCGTAGATAAATACGGACCAGATCACTGGTCGGCGCCCGCTTGCCAACGTCTTCCTCATCGGCGCGGGTGGTCTCCTCGTCGCCCTGGGGCTCGAGGACCTCCACGCCGTTCTCGGCGAGCATGCGCACGACACGTTCCAGCGCGTCGGACGGCAACTCGGATCGGTCAAGCGCGGCTGCGACGTCATCGACGGTTACGCTCCCGCGCTCTCTTCCCTTCGCGACGAGGTCCGCCACCTGATCTACCGATGGCGGACTGCTTGGCAGCACCGATGCACCCACGGGAGACAGTCTGCAGTATTGGTTCCATCAAATGGCAGACCCATTTTTGTCACCGAAGGTAAGGCGAACGTCCTTACCGAATTGAGATCGTTTAAAGGTTTAGCCGGAGTTTGATCAGGAAAGTAAAGTCAATTACGCGGTCTGGATTCCCGGCGCCCGGCGACACCCCCCGGTCGGACGCAACTCTTTCGCTGCCCCGAAGTCGTTGCACATCCTCTTTGTCGCTTATTGGACCGAGCCAGGTTCCCTGGTCAACCGCCCTGGTATGCCGCTTGTCATCGCGGCCGAACTGTTATCAACCGCCCGCGTGGTATGCCCGCTTCACAGGGGTTTGGTAGTCGTCCGCGACCTGGCTCGCGCCGGAGTCCACATCGATGCGGACCTGCCGCGTCCGGCCTCCGCCGTCCACACGGATCGTCACCTCCCGCTCCCCCGTCCAGGTGGCGGCCGCGGGCTTCTGTACGGCGATCTTCTCGCTCACCCGCCTGCTCGCCAGGTCGTACACCACCAGGCCCGGGGCCTGGCCCGGCACGTACACGGCGATCCTGCGCCCGTCGGCCGCCAGCGCCGCGACCTTGCCGTCGCCGTGCCACTCGGGCAGGTTGAAGCCGACGATCTGGGGCGGCGTGTCGCGGCGGAGCACGCGCCCGCGCAGGTCCGTGACGGCCAGGTCGGTCGTCGAGGCGCTCCGGACGAGCAGCATCTCACCGCCGTCGCCGCTGAAGCCGGCCGGGTTCCAGTCGAAGGGGGCCGGGAGCGAGCCGATCCTCTTCCCGGTGACGGCGTCGAACACGCGGCCCCGGTTGGTGCCGTCGTTGCCGTAATAGGCCAGCCGGCGGCCGTCCGGCGACAGCATCAGCGTCGTCTCGTCCGCGCCCACCTCGTTCCTGGGCTGCTTGACCGATCCCACGCGCTTGCCCGACGGGTAGGTGACGAGCGCTCTGTCCCCGGCCCTGAAGTAGGCCATCCGGGCCCCGTCGGCGCTCACCGCGACCGGCCGGTGGCCCTCCCCCAGCGCCTTCAGCGTGCGCGTGGCGCCGCTGCGGAGCACGACCTGGAGCGTCCGGCCCTTGAGCGCCTCCGCGTAGCGGATCGGGTCGCCAGCGGCCCCTGCGGCCGGCATGACCGCGAACGGCGCCAGCAGGGCGGCCACGACGGCGAGGTGGCTCACTCTCACTTCGGCACCCCCGCGCGAATCGTGTACTTGTCGACCAGCTTGGTGGCGCCCGTCGCGGCGTCGAGCGCGTAGACCCAGGTGGTCCACTGCCCCTCCTCGTCGGAGCCTTCGTCGCGGCGGAGCTCGAGCCGCCCGCCCGGCCCCCAGGCCAGGCTCGACGTGCCCTGCTTCGCCTTGACCGGTTTGGCCTTGCCCGCCCATGCGCGGGCCCGCAGGTCGTACGTCCGCACCCGCTCGGGCTGCTTGCCCGCCGTGGGCAGCCGTACCAGGAGCGTGTGGCCGTCCGCCGCCAGCGCGAGCTCGGAGTTCCTGGACACGACCTCCTGGGGCGGCGTGTCGGCGACCGGCTCGCCGTCCAGCGGGTACGCGAGCACCTCGATCGTGTTGTCGTCCTTCGCCCTGGTCGCGAGCACCTCATCGCCGTCGGCGCCGAACCCCTTCGGCACGTCGCTCACCGGCAGCGTCCTGACCGTCTCGCCGGTCGCCGCGTCGACCACCAGCGCCGCCCGCTTCTTCGCCGCCTCCGCGAAGCCGACCAGCAGGCGGCGGCCGTCGGGCGACAGGAACAGGTCGACGTACTTGGTGCCCACGCCCTTGCCGTAGGAGGGCAGCACGGTCGCCTTGCCGCCGGGCCACCGCTCGACGACCACCCGGTTGTCGCGGGCCCTGACGTACGCGATGGTGCCACCGTCCCCGCTGACCTCGAACGGCGCCGGATCGTCCTCCACCTCGTCGGCCCGCGCCCCGTCGGCCTCGGTGGCGTACCGGGCGGCGTCGGGGAACTTCACCCAGCGGCCGTCGCGGAGGTAGAGGTACCAGGGGGCCTTCTTGCACGGCATGAAGTAGTCACCGCCGCAGTTGGGCAGATGAACGGCCCGGACCGGCGCCCCCTCGGCCGCACTCGCCCCCGCCGCACCAACCGTTCCGGCCACCATCGCCACGGCCGCCAGCGCCCCAAGGGCCGACGCGATCTTGACTCTCACGCCGTTTTAGACCGCTTCACCGCCGCAAAGGTTGATCACGAACACATCACACCGCCCGCCGTTGCCCGCACCCCGGCAAGCGGCAAGCGCCGGCTGGCAGCTGCGCCCCACGACCGGCCAGACGCGGACGTCGCCGCCGAGCGGGCATCGCGCATGGAGCGCATCATGCGGGCCCACGGTCGCGCGACAACCTGCAGCACCACGGCCGGGCAGGCGGCGCGGGGGTCAGCTGCCGGCGGCGCGGTCGCGGAGGACGCGGCGCTGTTGCTCCAGCGCCACCAGCTCCCCGAAGAGCTTGTTGTACTCCTGCTGCTCCTCCACCGGATTGAGCCGCTGCATCCGCGACTTCGCCTGCGCGATGGCCCGGTCGACCGCGATGGCCTCGATGGCCGCCAGCATGGCGCCGGCGTAGCGTTCCTCGGCGTGCGCGTCCGCCTGGATGGGCTCCACCGCGAAGCGGGTCACCAGCCCCCGCGCCCCCTCCTCGTGCGCGTGCTCCAGCAACCGGTCGACCCACTCACGCCCGCCGTAGGCGCCGGCCACCACGCCGCCCGCGGCGACGATGACCTTGTGCAGCGTCACATGGTCGGGAGCCGTGAACGCCTGCGGATCGAGCGCGTCGAAGCGCGGCCCGAGCAGCGCGGGGCGCTGGACGGCGAGCTTGAGCAGCTCCCCCTCCACCCGCACGCTCGGATCGACGGGCGCCGCCTGGGGCGCGCGGCGCGGGCGGCCCTGCTGCGCCCCGCCCACCTCGGCGATGCGCTGCATCACGAACCGCTCGTCCATGAACCCCAGCCACCGGTCGAGGTCGATGGCGTAGCGCTTGCGCAGCCCGACGTCCTTGATCCCGGCCACGATCGGCGCGGCGGCGTCTAGTGCGGCGATCTTGCCTTCGTTGCTGCGCAGGTCGTAGCGGGAGATCGTGCTCCTGATCGCGAACTGGAAGAGCGGCTCGCGGCTCGCGATGAGGTCCCGCACGGCCGCGTCGCCCTGCTTGACCCGCAGGTCGCACGGGTCGAGCCCGTCGGGCTGCACCGCGACGTAGGTCTGGGTGACGAACTTCTGCTCGTCGGCGAACGCCCGCAGCGCCGCCTTCTGCCCGGCCGCGTCGCCGTCGAAGGTGAAGATCACCTCGCCCCGGAACTCGGCCTGGTCGAGCAGGAATCTGCGCAGGATCTTGATGTGCTCCTCGCCGAACGACGTGCCGCAGGTGGCCACCGCCGTCGGCACACCGGCCAGATGGCAGGCCATCACATCGGTATAGCCTTCGACGATCACGGCCTGAGCCCGCTTGGAGATCTCCCGTTTGGCGAGATCAATCCCATAAAGCACCTGGCTCTTCTTGTAAAGCGGCGAGTCAGGCGTATTCAGATATTTCGGACCATCATCGGAATCGAGCAACTTCCGCGCGCCGAAACCGATCACATCGCCCGTGGCGTCCCTGATAGGCCAGATCAGCCGCCCCCTGAAGCGGTCGATGGGCCCCCGCCGGCCCTCCTTGGCCAGCCCGCCCTTGACGAGCTCCTCGGCGGTGAACCCGCGCCCCAGCAGATGCCGCGTCAGCGCCTCCCATTCGGCCGGCGCGTAGCCGACCCCGAACATCTCGGCGTCGGCCCGCTCGAAGCCCCGCTCCGACAGGAACCGCCGCCCGGGCGCCGCGTCCGGCACGAGCAGCTTGTCGGCGTAGAACTCCGCCGCCGCCTTGTGCGCCTCGATCAGCCGGGCCCGCTCGCCGTGGTCGCGCCTGGGGACGTAACCGCCCTGCTCGTACTGCAGTGTGATCCCGGCCCGCTGGGCCAGCCGCTCGACCGCCTCGCCGAACGACAGATGCTCGATCTTCTCGACGAACGTGATCACGTCGCCGCCCTCGGAGCAGCCGAAGCAGAAGTACATCCCGCGCTCGGGGGTGACGTTGAACGACGGGCTCTTCTCGTCGTGGAAGGGGCACAGGCCCTTGAGGTTGCCGCCCCCCGCGTTGCGCAACTGGATGTGTTCGCCGATCACGTCGGCGATGGGTGAACGCTCACGTACGAGCGCGATGTCGACATCACGGATCCGGCCAGCCACGCCGGTGAGTCTATTCCGCCCCACCGACGGTTCCGCCCCTCCAGGCGCGGTACGGGGATAGGCGGGCATTACCTGTCGGTTGCTAAAGGGGGAAACCGGCTCTGCGGGGGCTCCCGGTCGGCTACAAAGGTAAAGGTTGTCGGTGGAAACGGTGACACGGGTGGAGATCATGCGTACGGGGCATCTCGGACGATGGGCGGCCGTCACGGCCGCCCTGTTGCTGACCGGCGCCTGCTCCCAGGCCACCGGCCTGGCGGGGGTCAACGCGACGTCGCCCTCCAGCCCGCCGGCCACGAGCCCGCCGGCCGCCACGCAGCCCGGCGAGTCGGCGGAGCCGGAGCCCGAGCACCAGGCGGCCGAGCAGCCGCCCAAGGGCGACGACCCGGTGAAGGTGCCGCCGCCGAAGCTGTCGAAGTACGAGTACACCTTCCCGGTCAAGGGCTGCAAGACGACCTACCAGCGCAAACTCCTCGTGCTGCCCAAGACGACGATCTGGGCGGCGCAGGGGTGCTCGTTCGTGGCGCCGATCGGCGGCGTCGTGGACGAGGTGAACATCCAGGACAAGTGGCGCGCGTCCACCGACGCGGGGGCCGCCCGCGAGGGCAGGTTCGTCACGATCATCGGTGAGGACGGCGTGCGTTACCTCGGCGGCCACCTCGACGCGATCGCCGACGGCGTCAGGCCGGGCGTCCGGGTCAAGGCGGGCCAGCTGCTCGGACGGGTGGGCCGGACGGGCAACGCCCGCGACACCGGACCCAACCTGTACTTCGCGATCTCGTGGAAGACGGGCCCGGCCTTCTGGTGGGTACGCAGGGGCATGGTCGAGCCGTGGGACTACCTCGACGCCTGGGCGACGGGCAACCGCACGTACTCGCCCAGGGAGGAGACGCTGGCGCTGCGCGGCAAGCTGGGCGAGACGCCGGGATGCGCCGTGCAGTGCGGGTCGAAGAAGGTCCCGCAGGCCGGCAAGACCCAGGGACCGAAGCCGAAGCACACCGACGACGGCGTGGTCACCGTCACCCCGTCGATAGCTCCTTTTGGTCAACAATGACGCGTGACCTGATGAGCTCCTGGATCTCGTCCACGACGTCCCAGACGTTGACGTTCATGCCGGCGATCACGCGGCCCTCGCGCAGCCAGTACACGATGAACTCCAGGCTCTGGGGCTCGCCGCGGTAGACGATCTCGTCGTAGCCCTCGATGTCGCCGGAGAACTCCATGCCCAGCTCGTACTGGTCGGTGTAGAAGTACGGGATCCGGTCGTAGACCACGTCCTGGCCGAGCATCGACCGGGCGGCGGCGGGGCCGCCGTGCAGGGCGTTGGCCCAGTGTTCGACGCGCAGGCGGCGCCCGTACAGGGGGTGGAAGGGCTCGGCCACGTCACCGGCGGCGAACACGTCGGGATGCGAGGTGCGCAGGGCTGCGTCGGTGAGGATGCCCTGGCCGACGTCGAGCCCGGCGTCGCGGGCGAGCCCGACCTCGGGCGCGGCACCGATGCCGACGATGACGAAGTCGGCGGCGAGCCGCTCGCCCGAGCTGAGCCGCACCCCGGTCTCGGTGATCTCAGCGGCGGCGGTGCCGAAGCGCAGGTCCACGCCCTTGCTGACGTGCAGGCGGGCGAACAGGTCGCCGAGCTCGTTGCCGAGCGACCGGTTGAGCGCGGTGGACTCGGGCTCGACGACGGTGACCTCGCAGCCGGCCGCGCGGGCCGCCGCCGCGGTCTCCAGCCCGATCCAGGACGCGCCGACGATGAGCACGCTGCCGGCGCCGGCCAGGCGCTCTTTGAGCGCCTCGCTGTCGTGCACGGTACGCAGGTAGTACGCGGGCCCCGGCAGGCGCCTCGGCGTGGCGCCGGTGGCGATGAGGAGCTTGTCGTACGGCTGGCGCGACCCGTCGCCGAGCCTGACCAGGTGGTTGTCGAGCTCGATGCGCGTGACGCGCGTGCCGAGCCGCAGATCGACGGCGTTGTCCGCGTACCACTCCGGGCCGTGGACGAAGATCGTCTCTCGTTCGCTCTTGCCCTGGAGGTACTCCTTGGACAGGGGCGGTCGCTCGTAGGGCCGTTCGCTCTCCGCGCCGATCAGCACGATCTCGCCGTCGAAGCCCTCCTCGCGCAGCGTCTCCGCGGCCTTGGCCCCCGCGAGTCCGGCTCCGACGATCACATATGTGGCCATGGCCGCAGTATCCGCCCGCGCGGGTCACGGGGAAAGCCGGGTGTCCCAGCTCATGGGGAAACTTGGTCAGCGGGAGAGCCTGCGGTGCCACGCCACCGCGGAGGTGTCGGTGAGCGAGGCGATCTGGTCGATCACCACGCGGACGCGGGCCGCGTCGTCGGCGGCGCCCAGGTACGCCGGTCTGAAGGCGGGCTCCAGCGTGCCCGGCGCGCCCAGCGTGATCATCGAGGCCAGCTCGGTGATGAGCTCGCGCTGCCTGGCCTGGTTGGCGTTGTGGTCCCTGGTGGCCATGACGAAGTGGGCGGTGACGCCTTTGAGCAGGGCGCACTCCAGGCGGGTGGCGTGGGGCACGACGAGGTCGGCGCGGTGGCGGGAGCCGTACACCTCCTTGGTGGCGGTCTGGGCCGAGCGGCAGAAGCGGCCGATGAGGCCGCTGGTGAGGGCTTTGAGCCCGGCCAGGTCGGCGAGCGTGGCCTCGAAGCGGCGCGGCCAGAGCGGATCGGTGATCAGCCTGGCGAAGATCTCCTCCAGCTCGCCGAGGTCGGCGTTGGGGGCGTACCAGGTGCGGGTGGTCTCGCACACCAGCGTGCGCTCGGCGGGCGAGCGCAGCGCCTCGGGGGTGACGTGGCCGGAGTGGAGCGCGTCCTCGAGATCGTGCACGGAGTAGGCGACGTCGTCGGCCCAGTCCATGATCTGCGCCTCGAAGCTCACCCGCCCGTCCGGCGCGCCATCCCGGATCCACCGGAACACGGGTAGATCATCGTCGTATACGCCGAATTTTGCGGATTTTTCGCATGTCCAGGGATATTTGATGGAAGCGTCGAGTGCCGCCCGCGTCAGGTTGAGCCCGGCGCTGCGGCCGTCCTCGGTGAGGACCTTGGCCTCCAGCCTGGTGAGCAGGCGCAGGCTCTGCGCGTTGCCCTCGAAGCCGCCGCACGAGGCCGACAGCGCGTTGAGCGCCATCTCCCCGTTGTGGCCGAACGGCGGGTGCCCCAGGTCGTGCGCCAGGCACGCGGTCTCCACCAGGTCGGGATCGACGCCGAGCGTGGCGCCCATCTCCCTGCCGACCTGACCGCATTCGAGGGAGTGCGTGAGCCTCGTACGCGGGATGTGCTGGCCGCCGCCGAGGGACTCGGCAGGGCCCACGACCTGCGTTTTCGCGGCCAGCCTGCGCAGGGCGGCACTGTGCAGCACCCGGGCGCGGTCGCGCTCGAACGCGGAGCGTTCAGGATTGCCGGGAGGTTCCGGAACCCAACGCTCCTGATCATGGTCGTCGTAGTAAGGCATTGCTTTGGTGATTTTATCCAGTTTCCGGTCTCCGCTAAGGTCAAGCCTCGCGAGAACCCCTTCCCCGGGAGCCCTCACCCCATGACGACAGCGTTCCGAGCAGTGCTGGCCTTCATCCTGCTCGCCGGCTTCTATGTTCTGGTCGGCCTCTTCCTGGTCGCCGCCATCTTCTTCGACGTCCTGCTCCTCGTGGACTTCCACGCCAACGCCCTCAAGGCCGCGATCGTCCTCACCCTGGTCGCGGGCGCCCTCGTACGGGCCCTGTTCGTGGTGAGCCGCCGCCAGGGCGGTGACCAGCCTGGCGTGCCGATCGGACGCGAGCACGAGCCCGTGCTGTGGCAGACGGTCGAGGAGCTCGCCCAGCGCGTGCGCACGGCGCCGCCGGACGAGATCCGGCTGGTGGCGGAGGTCAACGCGGCCGTCTCGGAGGACACGCGCTGGCTGGGGATGAAGGCGACGCGGCGGCGGATGTTCATCGGGCTGCCGCTGCTGCAGACGCTTACCGTGGACGAGATGCGCGCGGTGCTGGGTCACGAGCTGGGCCACTACAGCGGCGCGCACACGCGGCTCGGCGCGCCGGTCTACCGGGGGCGGGTCTCGCTCCTCGCCACCGTCCAGGGGCTGCGCAACCACCCGTTCGTGCAGCGCCTGTTCACCTGGTACGCCAAGTTCTACCTGCGGGTCTCGCAGGCCGTCTCGCGCAAGCAGGAGCTGGAGGCCGACCAGTTCGCGGTCGCGATCGGCGGGCGGCAGGCCATGGCGGGGGCGCTGCGCAAGATCCAGACCACCGCGACCGGCTGGGACGTCTACGTCGACAACTACCTGTCGCTCACCGGCGCGGGCGGCACCAGGCCGGCCTCGGTGTTCGGGGGCTTCCACGCGCTCATGAGCGACGGCGACCGGCAGGCCGAGATCGCCAAGCTGGGCGAGGAGCCGCAGGAGGTCTCGCCGTACGACTCCCATCCGAGCCTGGCCGAGCGCCTGGCCGCCATCGAGCACCTGCCGGAGCCGCCGCACGTCCCCGATCCCCGCTCGGCCCTGACGCTGCTGCGCGACGCGAACGTGGCGGTGCAGGCCGTGGAGCAGGCCATGTGGACGCCGGAGGCGCTGACCGGGCTGCGGCCGGTGTCATGGGAGGAGCTGGTGGCGCACGCCATGTACGCGGGCCGCAACGCCGACGCCCTCCACGACCTGGCGGTCGCCGGCCAGCGGGTGATGGGGGCCGCGCGGCCGTACCTGGACGCCGCCTTCGAGGCGATCGCCCGCGGCCGGCAGGCGGAGCTGGAGGCCGTCCTGCGCGAGCAGGGCTGGAACACGTCGGAGACCCTGCTCGCCGGGGTGCTGGGGCAGGCGCTGGAGGCGGTGCTGATCCAGCTCGGCGAGGCCAAGTGGACGCTGTCGTGGTCGGGGCCGGCGCGGCTGCTGTTCGACGACGGGGAGGAGGTGGCGCTGTCGGAGTACGCGGCCCAGGTGTCGGCCAATCCGGAGGCCGTCGCCGGGCTCCGGCGGTGGCTGGGGGACCACGGCATGCGCCACGACTACGTCCCGATCGAGGAGCCCTCCCCCGGGCATCCAGCCGCCCAGGCCGCGACGCCCTCGTTCTGACGCAGCGCCCGCTCGAACGCGGCGCGGTGCTCGGCGACCCGGTCGTGGCAGGCGCGCACCTGCGGCCCGTAGGCGTCGCAGATCAGCCGCACCCGCCGGGGCGCGCCCGCCCACCCGCTCCGCTCGAAGTGGCGCAGCAGCTCGTGCACGTACGCGGCCCGCTGCCCGGGCGCGCGGCGGACGGTGTCGCCGACGCGGACGACAGCATTGACGAAACCCCCAGGAAGGCGTGTCCCGGACATGGTCTCCAGACTCGCGGTTTGAAGCTTTTCTGTGGTCGAGGGCCTGTTCAGCATGCAAAGTCTCACAGGGCGGTGCAATGAAACACTTGAAGGTATGACTGAGAACGACATCATTCAGCTCGTGTCCGGTTTCCCCGGAGTCGTGACCCAGACCGTCGAGGAGAACAGCGAGGCCCCCGAGGTGGCCTGGGGCGACACGTTCTTCTTCTACGACCCCGAAGGCACCCTGGAGACCCATCCCCGGCAGCCGTTCGCCACGATCGTCATCAAGGACTACCCGGACTGGGACACCTTCTCCGACCTGAACAGGCCGGGCGTGTTCCGGCTCAACATCGCCGTCGGGCGCGCCACCCTCCAGCGGCTCGTCGGCGACGACTCCGAGGTCGATTACACGGCCGAGGACCGCGTCCTCCCCCACCCCAAGTACGCGACCCAGGGCTGGATCGCCATCGTGAACCCGGGCGAGCAGGCCCGCCCCCTCCTGACCGAGGCCCACGCCCGCGCCGTCGCCCGCCACCGCCCCCGCAAGACCTCCTGACCCTCGCGCCTGGCCGGTCTCCGGCCAGGCGCACCGCGGTCAGCGGGGCTCGTCGTCCCAGTCGGGGAGCGTCACCGTGCCGGAGAGCCAGTCGCGACGCAGGATCGCGTAGCCGACGGCGTCGTGGACCGCGCCGTCCAGGCCCGGCCACGACTCCCGGTAGTGCGACTCCTTGGCGTAGCCGCTCCTGCGGAAGACCGTTCGCATCGCGTGGTTGTCCTGGCGGGTCGTGCCCTCGATGCGGGTGATGTGCGGGAGCTCGGCGAAGAGGTATCCGGTCAGCCAGGCGACCGCCGCGGTGCCGAGGCCCCGGCCCCGCCATTCCTGCCCTATCCGCAGGTCGAACAGAGGGGTGTCGTCGGCGAGGTCCTGCAGCCGCACCAGGCCCGCGCGCTCCCCGTCGGCGAGCACCCAGAACGTCCTGGACTCCTCGTCGTCGTAGAGGCCGTCCGCGGCGCGCTTGCGCACGGTCTCCGGATCCTGGACACCCGCGTGGAAGGGCCATTCCTGCCCGGTGAGGAAGCCGACGAGCGCTTCGACGTCGTCCGGGGAGAATCGCGTGAACTCGATATGCACCCCCGCATCCTTCTGACGGAATCCGCGCGGGGTCAATCGAATTTCAGCGGGTCAGCCGATCACTCGCTCGGGGCTGTCCAGCCAGACCCGCTGCCCGTCAGGCGTGATCGTCACGCCGAACCGCTCCCGCTCCGGCTCGCCCCAGCCCGCCCACGTCCGGCGGGCGTCACCCGAATCGTCGAGGACGTCTTCGGCCAGGACGGCGCCCGGCGGCGTGTCGCGCCGCGTCCACGTCATGGTCGTGAGCGGGGAGAACCGGCCGCCGGCCGTGCCGTCGGGGCCGACCACGAGCCGCAGGGCGTGCCCGTCGCCGTACGGCATGACCACCACCCCGCCCGGCCTGGTCTGCGCGATCCAGGCGTACGGCACGGTGCGCACCGCGTACGTCGCGTGCACCCCGTCGTACGGCGCCCGCTCGGCCCAGCCCGCCGTGCCGTCGCCCACGACCAGGTGCGGGAGGGCGCCGGCGGCGGCCAGGTTCTTGGCGGCCTGCTCGGCCACGGGGGGGTCCGCCTCGACGGAGGTCACGCTCCCCGACTGCCCGACCAGCCGGCACAGCAGGGCGGCGGTCCATCCCGTACGCGTGCCCACCTCCAGCACCCTCTGGCCCGGCGCCGGCCCGAGCAGCTCCAGCAGGTCGGCGACCGCGCTGGGCGCGGGACACGAGCACCCGTCGGCGGCGGCGATCGGGCGCCCGGCGTAAACGGCGTCCCACCAGGCCGGCGGGTCGGCGTCCCGGTCGATCGGCGCGCCACGCCCGTCGTGTTCGATCGACTCACCCACCGGCGGCACGAACCAGTGGCGCGGGACCGCCCGCAGCGCCTGCTCGATCGGGCGGGCGAGGGGCGGGCGGTGGTCGGTGATCGCCGCGATCATCGCGTCGAGCCGCCACGCGATGTGCGTGAACATCACACCTCCCCGTTCGCGAAAGGATGCCCGCATTCGTGCCTCCCCACAGCTCCACCTCCACACCTCGGGAAACGCTATCCGTGACGGTACGACTACGATCCGGATGGGGCAAGGTTTTTCCGCGAAGTGGGCGCGCTGACACCCGGGTCTCGCGCCGAGTGAAGGAATGCCGTCAAAAGCACCAGCAAAACGCTGCGTATCTCTCCGATCACCCAGTAAATTCGGAACCATCGCGCCAAACACCGGTAGAGGGGGAATCGGGGTGCCCGGGAGCTCGGCGATCGGCGGGCGTTACCGGCTGGTCACCTGCCTGGGCGGCGGCGCGACCGAGGTCTGGCTGGCTCTGGACCTGGGCCTCAACCGGGAGGTCGTGGTCAAACGCCTGCTGGCCGACAGCCCCGGCTCCAGCCGGTTACGCGCCGAGGCGCGCGCCCTCGCCGCGTTCAACCACCGGCACGTGGTCACGCTGCACGACACGGTGGACGATCCGGAGACGGGCACGTTCTGGCTCGTGATGGAGCACGTGCCCGGCGACGGCGTCGTGAAGCTGGCCGACTTCGGCGCCGCGTACCGGGTCGGGGGCCGCGACACGATCACGTCGAACGGCGCCATCAGCTACACCGTCGCCTACGCCGCCCCCGAGGTCATCAGGGGGCAGCCCGGCCCCGGGTCCGACGTGTTCTCCCTCGGGGCCACCCTCTACGCGCTGGTCACCGGGCCTCCGCCGCGCCGGGGAGCCGGCGAGGCGGAGTCGGACGCCGACGTCGTGGCGTGGCGGGCCGCGCATTCGGACGTCTCGCTGACGGCGGACGTGGGGCCGCTGGAGGGGCTGCTCCGGGAGATGCTGCGGCTGGACCTCCGGGAGCGGCCAGGGGTCGAGGAGGTGCGGAAACGGCTGGCCGAGATCGCCGGAACACCCCTGCCGCCCCCTTCATGGCGACGGTTGCCGCTCCTCGCGGCCGTAGTGGCCGCCGCGGCGCTGCTGATCACCGCCGTGTCCGTCCTCGGAGAGCGCGGCACACCGCCGCCCAGAGCCTCGACCCCCCGCCGCCCCCGCGCCGACGGCGGACCTCGTGCTCGGCGACCCCCGCACCGCCCACCCCTGCGCCATGACCGACGCCACCGCGCTCGGCCGGTTCGGCAGGACCGAACTCGACCGCGATTACGGGAACTTCGACCGGTGCGACGTCAGAGTGTCCCCGCCGGGCGGCGGAGTCGTGGACGTCATGGTCGACCTCAACCACGACGCGCCTCCCGAGCAGCTCGGGACGGCGCGGACCGTGGCCGGGATCACGGTGGCCGACGACCCCGCCGAGAGCGGCGAGTGCTCGCGGACGCTCGTGCTGCCCGGCGTGGACGACGTCATCGTGAAAGTCCGGGCGCGGTGGGAGGACGATGAGGGCAAGGCCGAGCTCTGCGAGATGGCCGACGACGCCGCCACCGTCGCGGCGCAGGCGCTCGGCCGGGGCCCGCTCAAGCGCCGTGCCCCGCCGCTCCCGGCCACGTCGCTGGCGCAGCGGGACGCCTGCGCGCTGCTGTCCGGCAGGGCCCTGGAGGCCGTCCCGGGCATCGACGCCGCCGACCCGGACGTCGGGTTCGGCGGCTGGGACTGCGAGTGGGACAGCACCACCAGTGACACCTGGGTGGACCTGGACTTCGACCGCGACCAGCCGCCCACCGCCGAGGACGGGACGGCGACCCGGATCAACGGCTACCGCGCCTTCGTCCGGCCGGACCGGGAGGACCGGACGTGCGAGCTCGAGGTGGTGTTCCGCTCGTACACCGATCAGGACGGCCGGACGGCGGTCGAGAAGGTACGCCTCGTGGTCGGCGGTTCGCGCCCCATGGACCGGCTGTGCGGGATGGCCACCGCGCTCGCCCGCTCGGCCACCGCCGTGCTGCGCGGCACCTGAGGTCACGCTCCCGGGGAGGGTCCCGGAGAGGTTGGGGCACCATATGGCTGCGTCCGACAAGCACCGAGGAGGCGAACAGATGAGCGCTCCCCACAGCCTCGCCCACGGCGTGGACCCGGCCGTCCCGGGCACCCTGCACGCCCGCACCATCATGGGCGGCATCAGGGTCGCGCCGCGTCCGGGCCGCCACGTCCGGTTCGGCCGGGACCAACGCCCGAACGTCGATCTGCGGGTGGGCGCGGACGACCAGTCGGTGAGCCGCCTGCACGCCGAGGTGACGTACGAGGACAGCCGGTGGTGGCTCCGCAACCTGGGCCAGCAGCTCGTCCGCCTGCCGCGCGGCCAGCTGATGCACAGGTCCACCGACCCCATCCCGCTGGCGCCGGGCTACACCCCGCTGTTCATCAGGGGCTCCGGCTACCGCCAGCACCTGGTGGAGCTCTACGTCACGGGCTCCTGCGGCGACACCCAGACCGACCTCCACGCGGCCGCGACCAACCCGCCGAAGATCTGGGGCCTCAGCGAGGCGGAGCGCCTGCTCCTGGTGGTGCTGGGCGAGCGCTATCTGCTGTACGAGGAGGCTCCGCGCCCGTTGACGTACAACCAGGCCGAGGCCCGGCTGGCCTACCTGCGGCCCGGGGAGAAGTGGCGGGCGGGCATCATCGAGGACCGGATCGAGGCCGTCCGGCACCGTCTGCACGCCGCCGGCTTCCCGTACCCGCTGCGCCACGACCGGTCGGAAGGCCGCCCGTACGACAACAACCTCCTGCACAACCTCCTCAGGGGCCTGGTGGAGTCGACCACCCTCGTCCCCCCGGACCTGGACCTCCTGGAGACCGACCCTCCTCAATGAACGATCTAGCACTTTGGTGCTGACGCCTCGTATCGTCGCCGCATGACGACTGTCCTCTGCGTACCGCAATGGCAAGGCTCGGCGTCCGGCAGCGCGCCCCGGCTGACGGCCGGCGCCCATCGCGCCGCCGCGCTCGTTCCGGCCGACACGGTGGTGACCGTGCCGGTGCTCGAGACCGGCGGCGACAAGGCCGCCGGGGTTCGCGCGTACGACGTGCTCGTCGAGAACCAGCGGCGGACGCGCGAGGCACTGGCCGGCATCGACGACCGGGTGATCACCGTCGGCGGCGACTGCGCGGTCGACATCCCGCCGATCGCCGCCGCCCACGCCCGCTACGGGGACGCCCTGACGGTGCTGTGGATCGATGCGCACCCGGACGTCTACAGCCCGCAGACCCTGCCGTCCGGCGCCTTCCACGGGATGGTGGTGCGCGCGCTGCTCGGCGACGGCCCGACCGGCCTCACGCCGGAACAGCCGCTGCGGCCGCACCAGGTGGTCATCGCCGGAGAGCGGGCGGGCGACGTGTCCGAGCACGAGTACCTCGCGAAGACCGGCCTGCGCAGGTACGGCGTCGACGACCTGAAGCGCGTGCTCGACGATCTGCGCGGCCCCGTGTACGTACACGTCGACCTCGACGTCCTGGAGCCCACCGCCTTCGGCTCGACCTGCTACCCGGAGCCGAACGGCGTGCGGCCGCAGCGGCTGATCGACCTCGTCTCCCAGGTGGACGACATCATCGGAGCGGCCATCACCGAACACGCGCCACCCGGCGACGACGTCGACCCCGCCGAGGCCGAGGTGATCCGCCGCCTGAGCACCGCCCTGACACGCTGACGATTCCTGGCCGACCCGCTCGAATAGGATCGGTCGGGTGAAGTACTTGCTGCTGATATGTGGAGACAGCAAGGCCTACGAGGAGATGCTGGCCGACCCCGAGTTCCTGGCCGACTGCAAGGCCTGGGGCGCGGCCAGGGGCGACAAGCTGATCCAGAGCGGTGGGCTGGAGCCTCCGGCGGACGCCACGACGGTCCGGGTGCGCGGCGGCGAGGTCCTCCTCACCGACGGCCCCTTCGTCGAGTCCAAAGAGGTCGTGGCCGGGTTCAGCCTGATCGAGTGCGCCTCACGCGAGGAGGCCGTCGAGGCCGCCCGTACGCATCCCGTGGCCCGCCACGGCACGATCGAGCTGCGAGCCGTACAGCCTTGACCGTCCAGGCGACGATCGAGGGCCTGTTCCGGGAGGAATGGGGTCAGATCATCGCGACGCTCATCCGGATGACCGGCGACTGGGACCTGGCGGAGGAATGCGCGCAGGACGCCTTCGCGCAGGCGCTCCAGCGGTGGCCGGCGGACGGGGTCCCGCCGAAGCCGGGTGCCTGGCTCACCACGACCGCTCGCAACAAGGCGATCGACCGGCTCCGCCGCGCCGCCGTGGGCGCCGCCAAGCTGCAGGAGCTGGCCGCCCGCCCCGTCCCGCCCGCGGCCGATCCGGACGAGGAGCCCGAGGATGACCGGCTGCGGCTCATGTTCACCTGCTGCCACCCCGCGCTCGCGTTCGAGGCCAGGGTCGCGCTGACGCTGCGGACGCTGGCGGGGCTGAGCACGGCCGAGATCGCCAGGGCCTTCCTGGTCTCCGAGGACACGATGGCCAGGCGGCTCACCCGGGCCAAGGACAAGATCCGCAAGGCGGGGATCCCCTTCCGGGTGCCGCCTCCCGAACTGCTGCCCGACCGGCTCAATGCCGTGCTGGGCGTCCTCTACCTGCTGTTCAACGAGGGGTACGCGGCCAGCGGCGGCGCGGAGCTGATCCGCCGGGGGCTCTCGGACGAGGCGATCCGGCTGGGCCGGCTGCTCGTCCGGCTGATGCCCGGCGAGCCGGAGGCCACCGGCCTGCTGGCGCTGATGGTGCTCCATGACGCCCGGCGCTCCGCCCGGCTCGAAACGGGAGAGCTGGTACCGTTCGAGGAGCAGGACCGTTCCCTGTGGCAACGCGACCGGATCCAGGACGGGGTGGCCCTGCTCGACGGGGCACTACGGCAGGGACTGGCGGGGCCGTACCAGATCCAGGCGGCGATCGCGGCCTGCCACGCGAGCGTGCCCTCCTTCGAGGAGACGCCCTGGATCGAGATCGCGGCCCTGTACGGCCGGCTCGAAGGGCTCATGCCGTCCCCGATCGTCCGCCTCAACCGGGCCATCGCCGTGGGCATGTGCGATCCGGCGCGGGGGCTGGCCCTCCTGGACGCGCTCTCGTACGACCTGCGCGGCTATCACCTGCTGCCCGCCGCCCGGGCCGATCTCCTGCGCCGCCAGGGACGCCTGCCCGAGGCGGCCGTCGCCTACCGGCAAGCCCTGGCCCTGGCCCCGACCGAGCCCGAGCGCCGCTACCTCGCCCGGCGCCTTCGGCAAATTTCTCCGGACGGGCTGTCCGTCTGACGGCCGGCCGTTCGTGGGTGGGGCGAGAACGGAGCAATGAGAAGGGCTGAGACCATGCACACGACACGTTCCGCCGACGGCACCGCGATCGCCTTCGACCGGACGGGCTCGGGCAGCCCGGTCGTCCTGGTGAGCGGCGCGTCCTGCGCCCGGGGCATCCACGCGGCGCTGGCCGGGCTGCTGGCGGCCGGCCACACGGTCGTCAACTACGACCGGCGGGGGCGCGGCGACAGCGGCGACATCCTGCCCTACGCGGTGGAGCGCGAGATCGAGGATCTCGGCGCGGTGATCGAGGAGGCGGGGGGCTCCGCGGCCGTGTTCGGCAACTCCTCGGGCGCGGTGCTGGCGCTGCGCGCGGCGGCCGCCGGCCTGCCCATCACCCGACTGGCCCTGTAGGAGCCACCGTTCCAGCTCGACGCCGACGCACCCGGGCGCGCCGAGGCGTACGCCAAGGAGCTGACAGCCTGCCTGGCAGAAGGCCGTCGCGGGGACGCCATGGCGCTCTTCATGCGCTCGGTCGGCCTGCCACCCGCCATGATCGGCCAGATGCGCCAGGCGCCCATGTGGGCGTCGATGGAGGCGATCGCCCCGACGCTCGCCTACGACGCCGCCGTCATGGGCGACAACCGCGTCCCGTCAGACCTGGCGAACGTCAAGATCCCCACCCTGGTTCTGACCGGCTCCGAGACCGGCCCATGGGCTCCGGCCGCCGCACAGGCCGTCGCGGACGCGTTGCCGTACTGCCGGCACGTGGTCCTCCAAGGCCAGGACCACAACGTCTCATGGGACGCTCTCCTCCCGCATCTCATGCCCTTCCTCGACTAGAGCCAGCATGAGACGCCGGGCGCGTGCCGCCGCGGTGGCGTCGCCGAAGCGCTCCGCCCCGACGGCCGGGTGCTGCATCCCGTGTCCTTCGGCGGCGACGACCACGAGAACCTGTGGACGCTCAAGGCCGACCGCGAGCTCGACGAACGGAACCTGTCCCGCCACCCGACGGATCTGTGGGAGTCCGTCACGATCGGCCCCTTCACGATCGCGGCCGTGCCGGCCGTCGACACTCTGGGCGATCCGCAGGTGTCCTGGGCTGTCGAAGCCGGCGGCAAGCGCGTGCTGCACCTGGGCGACAGCATGTTCCACGGCTACTGGTGGCGCGCCGCCCACCGGTTCGGGCCGTTCGACGCGGTGCTCACCCCCATCAACGGGCCCACCGTGTGCTTCCCCCACTGCCAGTCCCCGAGCCCCTATCCGGCCTCGCTCGACGCCGAGCACGCGGCCGTCGCCGCGCGCTTGCTGGGAGCGAGGGTCGTGGTGCCGATCCACTACGACGGGTTCCACATCGACGGCTTCTACACCACGCAGCCCGACGAGCTCTCCCGGTTCCTGGACGCGACCTCCGGCGAGTCCTACGAGGTCGCCGCCCTCAAGCAGGGCGAGGACATCACCCTCTAGAGCCGCTCACGCCAGGTCGAGCCCGGCGAGCTGGGCCCGGCTGGTCACGTTGAGCTTGGGAAAGGCCCGGTACAGGTGGTAGCTGACGGTCTTGGGGCTGAGGAAGAGCTGGGCGCCGATCTCCTTGTTGGTACGGCCGGCCGCGGCCAGGCGGACGATCTGCAGCTCCTGTGGGGAGAGCGCCGACAGCGCATCGGCCCCGGCGGCGACGAGACCGGTGTCGCCGGCGGCACGCAGTTCGTTGCCGGCGCGTTCTTCCCAGGGCCGCGCGCCCAGTCGCCGGAAGGTCTCGAGCGCGGCGCGCAGCTGGGCGCGGGCCGCGATCTTGTGCCGGTCCCTGCGCAGTCGCTCGCCGTAGACCAGCGCGGTGCGCGCCGACTCCCAGGTGTGGCCACCGCCGGCGTGCAGCCGTACGGCGGTGCGGAAATGGTCGTGCGCTCGTTCGCCGTCGGGTTCGAGCAGGGCACGGCAGCGGTGCAGTACGGCCTGCGCCCAGGTCTGGCCGGACGCCTCCGCCCAGGCTTCGTAGCGGCGCAGCGGCCGGTCGGCGGGCAGACCGAGCCGGGCCGCGGCCTCGATCTGGTCGGGGGCGAAGTGAACGGTCTGGAACTGGTGGCGCGCCGGGCCGGCCACGACCGTCTCCAGCCGGTCCAGCGCCTCGGCGTGGCGGCCCCGGCCCAGGTCGAGCAGGGCCTGCGCCCACTGGGCCCAGGCCAGTGCGTTCACGATGCCGTTGGCGTCGTAGTGCGCGTGCGCGGCGGCGGCCAGCTCGGCGCACCGGTCCACGTCGCCCCGGGCGGCGGCGATCCAGGCGAGCATGCCCCGCATGCAGCCGGCTCGGCTCGGCCGGCCGGTCTCAGCGGTCAGGTGCAGGCCCTCGGTCGCGGTGGCCGTCGCGTCGGTGAACCTGCCGAGGAAGATCTCGCTGGTGGCGAGCGTGATGTGGAGGACGGCCAGCTTGCCGAGCTCACCGTTGGCGCGGCATTCGTCGGCGGCGGCGCGGGCGATCTCCCACGCGGCCTGGAAGTCACCGGTCTGGAGGGCGAAGTAGGAGGCGTTGATCCGGCGTGAGTGCATTTCCGGGATGATCCGGCTGCCCTTGGACACCAGCTCGCGCATGATCGGCAGAGCGGCGCCGGGGCCTTCTGTCAGCAGCAGCGCCGTTCCCAGGGCGGCCTGCCTGGCGAGGTCGAGGTCGTCCTCCGGGCGCAGGTCCAGCTCCCGCAGCCGGTCGGCGGCCTCGACGAGCCTGCCGGCGTCGCCGAACCGGTTGGCGTTGCGGGCCGCCTCGACCAGCATCAGGCCCGCGGCGGCGCGGTCGTCGCCGGCCACGTCCGCGGCGCCCTTGAGCAGCAGGTCGTGGGCCAGGTGCGGGGTGCCCTGGTCGAGGGCGATCCTGGCCCGCAGCTTGGGGAGCGTGGTGCGGGCCGAAGTGGCGGACACGAGTGCGGTGGCGACCTCGACGAGCCGCTGGGCCCGCTGCGACTGGCCCGCCTCGGTGGCGTGCACGGCGGCCGAGAGCAGCCGCCGCCCCTTGAGCTCCTCGTCCTGGCTCAGCTCGGCCGCCCGCTCGAACGCGGTGCAGGCGCTGACGCTCGCGCCGCGGTCCCCGGCTCGGCGGGCCATGTCCTCCAGCGCTCGCGCGGCGGTCTCGTCGGGGCCCGTCGCGGCGGCGGCCAGGTGCCAGGCCCGCCGGTCGGGCCGATCGGCCAGCAGATCGGCCAGGGTCCGGTGCACCGCCAGGCGCAGATCGTACGTGCTGAGCTGGAAGACCGCCGCGCGCATGAGCGGATGCGCGAAGCGAACCTGCCTGCCGGCGATCGTGATCAGCTCCGCGCGTTCGGCCGCGCCCAGGGCGGCGGGTTCGATGCCGAGCGCGGCGCAGGCTTTCGTGATCACGTTCAGATCGCCGTCGTCCGCCAGCGCGGTGACCAGGAGCGCGGTCCGGGCGGCTTGGGGCAGGCGGCCGACGCGGGCGGCATAGGCCAGCCGCAGGCGTTCCGGCAGTGGCAGCGGGCTGTGGTCGTAGAACGGCAGGTCGGCGGTGCGCGGCAGTTCGAGCAGGGCGAGCGGGTTGCCCGCGCTCTCCTTGAGGATCTTCAGGCGGGTTGAACCGGTGAGGCCGGGCGCGGCGTCGGCGAGCACCTGCGCGGCGCTGCGGTCATCCAGGCCGCTGAGCCGCCGTTCGGGCAGGCCCCCGGGGTCGAAGCCGTCGCGCGCGCCGAACAGCATCACGACGCCCTCCGCGTGCAGCCGGTGCGCGGCGAAGCGCAACACGCCGGCCGAAGCCTGATCGAGCCAGTGCGCGTCGTCGACCAGGCACAGCAGCGGCCGGTCCTCGGCCAGCTCCGCCAGCAGCGACAGCACGGCCACGCCGACATGGAACCGGTCGTCGGCCCGCGCGGGCGCCAGGCCCAGGGCGCCCGCCAGCGCCGCCGCCTGGGGCTCGGGCAGCGCCTCGAGGTGGCCGAGCGCGCCGCGCAGGAGCAGGTGGAGCGAGGCGTACGGGATGTCGGCCTCGGTCTCGACACCCAGGCCGCGCAGCACCCGCATGTCCCGGGCGCGTTCCCCGGCGTGGGCGAGGAGGGCGGTCTTGCCGATCCCCGGCTCGCCTCCGAGCACCAGCACGCCGGAGCGCCCGGCGCGGGCCTGGTCGAGCAGCCCGTCAATGGCCTGCTGTTCAGACTCCCGCCCCCGAAGCATGGGACGAATCCTAGTCATTCATCCGGTACCGCCCAGGTGTCGGCATTCATAGCGTCGCCGTCATGAATTCCATGCAAGCGGTCGACCTGAGCTCGGTCACCAAACACTACGCACACGGCGTCACGGCGCTCGACGACGTGTCGATCGGCTTCGCCGCCGGCACGTTCACCGCCGTGATGGGACCGTCGGGATCGGGCAAGTCGACGTTGCTGCAGTGCGCCGCGGGGCTCGACCGGCCGAGTTCGGGGCGGGTGACCGTGGACGGCCGGGACCTGGCGACGCTCAGCGACAGGAAGCTGACGCTGCTGCGGCGCGACCGGATCGGGTTCGTCTTCCAGTCCTTCAACCTGCTGCCGTCGCTCACCGCCGCCCAGAACGTCGCCCTCCCGCTGCGCCTGGCCGGCCGCCGGCCCGACTCCCAGCAGGTGCGCCAGAGCCTGACCGCCGTGGGCCTGGCCGGGCGCGTCGACCACCGGCCCGCCGAGATGTCCGGCGGCCAGCAGCAGCGCGTCGCCATCGCCCGCGCCCTGGTCACCCGGCCGGCGGTGCTGTTCGCCGACGAGCCCACCGGCGCCCTGGACGCCAACACCAGCCGCGAGGTGCTCCGTCTGCTACGCGAACTGGTCGACCGGCAGGCACAGACCATCATCATGGTCACCCACGACCCGGTGGCCGCCGCCCACGCCGACCGCGTGGTGTTCCTGGCCGACGGCCGAGTCTACGGGGAGCTCCATGACCCGGGCGCCGAGCAGATCGCGACCCGGATGCTGCAGCTGGAGGCGTCGTGCTGAGGATCGCCTGGTCCACGCTGCGCGTGCGGTGGTCGTCCTTCGCCGGCACGTTCGTCGCCCTGGCGTTCGGCGCGGCCCTCATGGCCGCGCTCGGCCAGGTGCTGGCCTCCAGCATCTCCTCGCCCGACCGGGGGTCCCAGCGGTACGCCGCCGCGCCCGTCGTGGTGGTGCCCGACGAGCGGCTCACCGTGCGGAGCCCGTTCGGCGAGAGCGGCGCGCCGCTGGCCGAACCGCGCGGGCTGGCTCCCGAGCTGGCCGGGCGCATCCCCGGGGCCGTGGTGGATCGGATCTTCGCGGCGCAGCTCGCCGGTGGGCCGCCCGCCGTCGGCCGTCCCTGGTCAGCCGCCCGTACGGCGCCGCAGCGGCTGTCGTCGGGACGGGCGCCCGCCGCGGACGACGAGATCGTCGTCACCGCCGGTGCCCAGGTGGGCCGGCGGGTCCAGGTGGTGACCGCGGCGGGGAGCCGGCCGTACCGGGTGGTGGGGCTCGCGTCGGCGGGGCCGCAGCCGACCGTGTTCTTCACCGACGAGCGGGCCGCCCGGCTGTCACCGCGAATTGACGCGCTGGCCGTGTGGCGCCCCGCCGCCGAGGTCCGCGCCGCCCTGGGCCAGGCCATCGCGTCCGGGACGGCACCGCGTCAGGGCGGGACCCCCATGATCTCGACCCAGGTCAAGGTGCTGACCGGCCAGGAGCGGGCGCTGCTCGACCCGTCCCGCGAGACCGACGAGCAGGCCCGCAACAACGCCAACACGATCGCCGGCATCGCCGCGGGTTTCGCCGGGTTCATCGCCGTGTTCGTGGTCTCCTCCACCTTCGCCTTCGCGGTCGGGCAGCGGCAGCGCGAGTTCGCCCTGCTCCGCACCGTCGGCGCGACCACCGGCCAGGTCAGGAGCATGGTGTACGTCGAGGCACTCCTGATCGCGATCGCCGCCTCCGCGCTAGGCGCGCTGACCGGCCCCCTCGCCACCCGGCCGATCCTGGACCTGCTGAGCTCGCTTGGCATGGCGCCCGCCTGGCTGGTGCCCTCCACCTCGCCGGTGCCTTCGTACGTGGCCTTCGGCACGGGAGTGCTGGTCGCCGTGCTCGGCGTGATCGTGGCCGCCTGGCGAGCGGGCCGGGTGCGGCCCGCGGAGGCGCTGCGCCAGGCGGCGGTGGAACCGCGGGCCATGACGCCCGGACGCTGGATCGCCGGCGGCGGCCTGCTCGCCACCGCCGTCATCAGCATGGCCGTCAACGCCGTCAGCGACCCGTCGGGCGCGACCAACAACAAGACCTTCATGCCCATCGTCATGCTGCTCATCGCCGCCGCCGGGCTGCTCGCCCCGATCTTCGTCCGCCCGCTCGCGAACCTGCTCGCCGCCCCGCTCGGACGGCTGCGCGGCGCGGGCGCTCTCGTGGTCCCCGCCGGCGCCGTCGCCTCCACGAGGCGTACCGCCGCCACGGCCGCGCCGGTCCTGATGACCGTCGCGCTCGCCGCCACCCTGCTCGGCGCCGCGGCGATGACCGACGCCACCAAGGCCGCGATGCGGATCGACCCCGTACGCGCCGACTACCTGGTGCTGCCGTCCGGCACGGCCGGCCTGGACCGGCAACTCACCGAACGCCTGCGCGCCGTCCCCGGTGCCGACGTCACCACCGTGACCCCGACCAGCCTCTACACGCTCGAAGGCGCCGGGACCCAGCTCATCCAGCGGCCCGCCGAAGCCGTGAACCCGGCCACGATCCCAACCGCCCTGTCGGTGCCCGTGACCGCCGGATCGCTCACGGAGCTGCGCGACGACACGATCGCGGTCTCTCCCACCTGGGAGGTGAGCCTGGGCCGGCGGGTACGGCTGTGGCGGGCCGACGGCAGCCAGGTGTCCCTGACGGTCGTCGCCCTGCTCGGCGCCGACTCCGCCGCGGACGCGTACGTCACCCCCGCTCACGCGTTGTCCGCCCTGCCCTCGCTCGCCTACGTGAAGCTGCGCCCCGGCGCCTCCACCGCCAAGGCCGAGCAGGCGCTGGAGCAGGCCGTCGAGGGGCACAATGCCCGTTCCATGACCAAGGCCAGCTGGGCCGGGACCGTCACCGGCCGCGCCGCCTCGGCCAGCCGTCTCGGCCTGCTGGCCGTGCTCGGCATCATGCTGAGCTACACCGTGATCGCGCAGGTCAACACCCTGCTCATGGCGGCCCCCGACCGGGCGGGCGAGCACGGAGCGCTACGCCTGCTCGGCGCGACCAGAGCGCAGGTCCTGCGATACGTCGTGGCCGAGGCGCTGCTGGTCGTCGCGGTCGGCGTGCTCCTCGCCGCCCTCGCCACCGCGCTCGGGCTGCTCGGACTGTACGCCGCGCTGCTGCAACTGGCCGGCCCCGTGGCGGTCGATGTGCCCTGGCAACCGGTCATCGGCGTGATCGCCCTCTGTTCGGTGCTCGCGGTGCTGGCAGCCGTACTGCCCGCAAGCCGTGTCCGGGCAGTGGCGATCCCCAGGTGAATCCACTGTCCAGAGGCGAGCAGGGCCTGTTGTTGGATCACCTGGGTTTTCACTTCCGAGATGAGCCTTGTGTGGGTCAGGGTGATTTGACCGCCGCGCAGTAGGCGATACTGGAGCCGCTGTTGCCGGGTGGCGGGAACGCGGGCCGCCGGCGTACGCCTGGAAGGGTGACCGCTAGTGCGGCGCGAGCACATCCGGCTGAAGGCGGAAAGCGAGGGCGGCGAACTCATCGTGGAGCCGTCCGAGGACGCACTCTACGAGATGATCATTGAGCTCGCCTTGCCCGACAACACCTTCGTCATCGTCGAACCCGACGAAGGCGACCCCATCTGGTTCGCCTCAGTCGCCTGCCTCGAGAACGGCACCTACGAGGTCGAATACCGCGACCCTCTTCGTCGGTATCACCGTCTTGAGACCGCCACCGACCCGAGCCGTATCGCTTCCGACGTCACCATGTGGACCGCTCAGGCCTCCCGAGCCCACGCAGCCCTCAGTCGAGACTCCTCTTCCGGCTTCTGAAGCATCCTCTGGCCGCCACCACAACCCGAGGACAAGCGGGGCATTCCGCGAAGCCCATCCACGCAATATGTACGCTCGTTACTGTTAGTAACTTACAAGGAAGGATGGGTAACCAAAATGCCGGAGCGGCTCGCCAAGCTCAGTGACAGCGACTTCAAGGGAGTCGATGAGGTCGCGGGCAGACCTTTGAAAGGCAGGTGTGATGTCCGGCTCCCACACTCGCTGGGTTAACGCTTCTGAGCAGGCGGAAGATCCTGAACGCATTGCGATCCGCGAGGCACTGGCCTTGGGCAAGGCGCTTTACGATCGTCGCGTCGCGCTCGGCTTGAGCGTGGAGGAGGCGGCCGATCGGGCGAGGATGACCGAGGACGAAGTCGAGTGCATCGAGGAAGGCGGGACGGCCCCGACCATCACGCTGCTACGCCGCCTGGCCGCGGCCCTGGACGCCGATGTCCGGCTCACCTCCGGGCATGATCTTGGATCGATCCGGTTCGAGGCTCACGCTGCTTAGCATCGTCTTTCCGGAGCCATAGAATGCCGCTCGCATTCACCCGGCTAGCGTTGAGCCTTCTGGAACGTGGTCCACGGCCGGGGGAGCGCGAGGGGGCCGGCAGGCCACCTCGCCCGGGCTTGGGGCGAAGCCGCGAGCCCCATCAGCACGCCCGAGCGTCAGCGAGGACCACTCGGGGCGGGATCCAGCAGGCCCACCCGGTAACCACGCAACGGGCGGGCGCTGGCGAGCGAAGCGAGCGGGGGTTTTCCGGCCCCGGGGGTTAGCGGGTGTCGGAGTCGGAGTCGGTCAGGGCGGCGCGGCCTGCTTCCAGGCGGGCTACCGGGATGCGGAACGGGGAGCAGGAGACGTAGTCGAGGCCCACGTCGTGGCAGAAATGGACGGAGTCGGGGTCGCCGCCGTGTTCGCCGCAGATGCCCAGGTGGAGGTCCGGGCGGGTCGAGCGGCCCTCCTCGACCGCGATCTTGATGAGGCGTCCGACGCCCTCCCGGTCCAGGGTTTCGAACGGGGAGACGCCGAAGATGCCCAGGTCGAGGTAGCGCGAGAAGAACGCGGATTCCACGTCGTCCCGCGAGAAGCCCCAGGTCATCTGGGTCAGGTCGTTGGTGCCGAAGGAGAAGAACTCCGCCGCCTCCGCGATCTGGGCCGCAGTCAGGGCTGCCCGGGGGACTTCGATCATGGTGCCGATCAGGGCCTCCACGCCGGTCTGCGCGAGGATCTTCGCCGCCTCCTCGCGTACCGACTCCAGCTCCTGTACGGCCGCCACCAGCGGGATCATGATCTCCGGCCGCGCGCCCGGCACGTCCTTGGCCGCCTGGGCGATGGCCCTGACCTGCATGGCGAACAGGCCCGGGATCACGAGGCCGAGGCGGACGCCGCGGAGGCCGAGCATCGGGTTCTGCTCGTGGAGGCGCTTCACCGCCGCCAGGAGCTTGCGGTCCTTGTCGGTGGCCTCGTCGGTGGCGACCTTGACCGACAGATCCACGATGTCGGGAAGGAACTCGTGGAGCGGCGGGTCGATCAACCGAATTGTGACGGGATTTCCGTCCATAGCCCGAAATATCTCGGTGAAGTCGGCCTTCTGGAGCGGCTCCAGCGCGTCCAGGGCCGCCTGGCGGGCCTCGTCCGTCGACGCCAGCACCAGGTCCTCCACGAGCTGCCTGCGCTCGCCCAGGAACATGTGCTCCGTCCGGCACAGCCCGATCCCCTGCCCCCCGAACCGGCGGGCCCGCGCCGCGTCCTCCGGGGTGTCCGCGTTCGCCCGGACGCCCAGCCGCCGGACCGAGTCCGCGTGGCTCATGATCCGGTCCACGGCCTTGACCAGCTCGTCCTCCGGCTCGGCACCCTCGAAGTACTCGACCACGGCCGAGTCCACGACCGGCACCTCGCCCAGGTAGATCTCCCCGGACGTCCCGTCGATCGAGATGACGTCGCCCTCCGACACCACCACTCCCCCGGGCGCGGTGAAGCGGCCTTCGCGCGTCGAGACCTCCAGCTCCTCGGCCCCGCACACGCACGTCTTCCCCATGCCCCTGGCCACCACGGCGGCGTGCGAGGTCTTGCCGCCCCGGCTGGTCAGGATGCCCTTGGCGGCGATCATGCCGGCCAGGTCGTCGGGGTTGGTCTCGCGGCGGACGAGGATGACGTCCTCGCCCTGCTCCGACAGCTCCACAGCCCGCGCGGAGGTGAAGACGGCCTTGCCCACGGCCGCGCCGGGCGAGGCGTTCATGCCCTTGGCGATCTTCTTCTTGTCCGCGCCGCCGTCGAAGCGGGGGAACATGAGCTGCGCCAGCTGGTCGCCGGTGACCCGGGTGACGGCCTCATCAATCGTGATCAGGCCCTGGTCCACGAGCTGGGTGGCGATGCAGAACGCGGCCGCCGCCGTGCGCTTGCCGACCCGCGTCTGCAGCATCCACAGCTTGCCGCGCTCGATCGTGAACTCGATGTCGCACAGGTCTCGGTAGTGGTTCTCGAGGGTCTCCATGATCCCGAGCAGCTCGTCGTACGAGCGCTTGTCGATGCGCTCGAGCTCCTCCAGCGGGATCGTGTTGCGGATGCCGGCCACCACGTCCTCGCCCTGGGCGTTCTGGAGGTAGTCGCCGTAGATGCCCTGCCTGCCGGTGCCGGGGTCGCGGGTGAAGGCGACGCCGGTGCCGGAGTCGTTGCCGACGTTGCCGAAGACCATGGCCACGATGTTCACGGCGGTGCCGAGGTCGGCGGGGATGCGCTCCTGGCGACGGTAGAGGATGGCCCGGGGAGCGTTCCAGGAGTCGAAGACCGCCATGACGGCCAGGCGCATCTGCTCGCGCGGGTCGGTGGGGAAGTCCTTGCCGGTCTGCTCGTGGACGATGCCCTTGAACGTCTCCACGAGCCCCTGCAGCTCGCCCGCGTCGAGGTCGGTGTCCTGGCGCCTGCCCTTCAGCGCGTCGAGCGCGTGCTCGAACAGGTCGCCGTCGATCCCGAGCACCGTCTTGCCGAACATCTGGATGAGCCGGCGGTAGGAGTCCCACGCGAAGCGGTCGTTGCCGCCCGCCTGCTTGGCCAGGCCGTGCACCGACTCGTCGTTGAGCCCGATGTTGAGAACGGTCTCCATCATGCCCGGCATGGAGAACTTCGCCCCGGAGCGCACGCTCACCAGCAGCGGGTCGTCGGCCTGCCCGAGCCGCCTGCCCATCTGCTTCTCGAGCGCGTCGAGGTGCTCGGCGACCTCCTGCTCGAGGCCGTCCGGTACGACGCCCGCCGCCAGGTAGTGACGGCAGGCGTCGGTGGTGATCGTGAATCCGGGGGGAACGGGGAGCCCGAGGTTGGTCATTTCGGCAAGGTTCGCTCCCTTGCCGCCAAGAAGATCCTTGAGATTCCTGTTGCCCTCGGTGAAGTCGTAAACGTACTTGGCCACCACACGCTCCAATCAACGCCTCTGCCCGGACTCTACCGGCGAAATTGATGATGAAACTGCACTCCCCGGATAAGTCATCGTTTGTGCTGGTCAAAGCGCTAGGAGAGGTCTAATCCAATTATAGTTCTAGAAGGCGGAAAATTGGATTAGACCAATTGGTTTACACCAATTCTTGAGAAAGGTGGCGTACGGGTGCAGAATCGGATCACACCCCCGCCAGGAGGCCCCCATGGCCACTCCTACCAAGCCCAAGCGGCGCGCCCGAATCGTCGCCGGATCCGCAAAAGCGGCCATCGATTCGGCGATCTACCTCGATGATCGTCTGCCCTTCGCCCGCTGGCTCCGCCCTCAGCTGCGCAAGCTGTTCCCGAGCCACTGGTCGTTCCTGCTGGGCGAGCTGGCGCTCTACTCGTTCGCGCTGCTGGTGCTGACCGGCACGTTCCTCACGCTGTTCTACAAGCCCAACCCCGACGTGGCCTTCGCGTCCGCGGCGGAGATCAGCCTGGACGTGCGGGGCGGGCTGCTGATGCGGCAGCTCCACCACTGGTCGGCGACGGTGTTCGTGCTGGCGATCGTGGCCCACCTGTGCCGCGTCTTCTTCACCGGGGCGTTCCGGCGGCCGCGCGAGCTGACGTGGATGCTCGGGGTGGTGCTGTTCGGGCTGGTGCTGTTCGAGTCGTTCCTGGGGGTCTCGCTGCCCGGCGACCAGCTCGCGATGGCGGGGCTGCGGCAGGCGCAGGGGCTGCTGCTGTCGATCCCGCTGGTGGGCACGTACCTGTCGGCGTTCGCCTTCGACGGCGAGTTCCCCGGGCAGGTCCTTCCGCGGATCTTCGTCACCCACGTGCTGCTGGTGCCGGGGATCCTGATGGCGGTGGTGCCGCTGCACGCCCTGATCCTCACCTGGCGGCAGAAGCACACCGAGCGAAGGAGCTCGCGACGAGAGAGCGAGGAACGAGCCAACGAGGAGCGAAGCGGTCGCGACCATGAACACGAGCGAAGGAGCTCGCGACGAGAGAGCGAGGGACGAGCCAACGAGGGCCGGGTCTCCGGCGGCCCGTTCTTTCCCTACTTCGCGGTCAAGAACGGCGCGACGGCGCTGTTCACGATGGGGGCCATCGCGGCACTGGCCACGTTCGTCCGGGTCAACCCGGTGTGGGAGCACGGCGCGTACAGCGCGGGCGGCTACGTCCCGTCGGCGCAGCCGTTCTGGTACTTCGGGGTGCTGGACGGCGCGCAGCGGCTCGTCCCGCCGTGGGAGATCACGGTCGGCGGGTACGTCCTGCAGCCCGGGCTCTGGATCCCGCCGCTGATCCTGACGGTCTTCTTCGGGATCCTGCTGCTCTATCCGTTCCTCGAGCGGCGCTTCACCGGCGACGGCGACCACCACCACGTGCTCGACCGGCCCTCGCAGGCCCCGGTGCGCACGGCGCTGGGCATCGCGGTCATCGCGTTCTTCACCGTGTTGTGGGCGGGCACGTGGGTCTCGGAGGCGGCGCCGCCGATGCACTCCGCGCCCGGCTTCCCGCAGCCGCCCGCGGCCCCGAACGCGCTGCTCACGGTGCCGCACGACACCTACACGATGATCGTGGTCGGGCTGCGGGTGGCCGTGTTCGTGGTGCCGGTGCTGGCGTTCCTGATCGCCCGGGCGGTCTGCCGCAGACGAGCCGGCTAGAGAGGGTTGTGATCGGGCGGCGCGCCGGGCACGCCGTCCCGCGGCGGCAGCCAGAGCACGAACGTGGCCCCCTCCCCCAGCCGCGAGAACACCGCCACCCGCCCTCCGTGCGACTCCACGATCTGGCGGACGATGGCCAGGCCGAGGCCCGTGTGGCGGTCGCGGCGGCTGGACTCGCCGCGCCAGAACCGGTCGAACACCCGCGCCTGGTCGGCCGCCTCGATCCCGGGGCCGTCGTCGCGGACCGCCACCCACAGCCAGCCCTCCGACCTGCCGGCCGCGACCCGGATCGTCCCGCCGGGCGGAGAGAGGCGTACGGCGTTGGAGAGCAGGTTGGCCACGGCGCGGCGCAGCGCGTCGGCGTCGCCGGTCGCCTCCAGGCCCGATCCCAGGCGCCGGGTGATCGTCAGGTCTCGGGCGGCGGCCGGGGTCGCGTACTCCTCGCACGCCTCGCCCGCCACCCTGGCCAGGTCGAGGTCGGCGTCGGCGAACGCGCCGCCCTGCCGCCTGGCGCTGGCCAGCAGGTCCTCGACCAGCCTGGTCATGCGGGTGGTGGCGCGGTCGACGATGGCCACGGCCCTGACCCGCTCCTCGTCGCTGGCCTCGGGGGCGGCGAGCACGGCGTCCACGTTCGCCCGGATGATCGTCAACGGGCTGCGCAGCTCGTGGGAGGCGTCGTCGATGAGCTGGCGCTGCGCCCTGAACGCCTCCTCCAGCCGGTCCAGCATGGTGTCGATGGTGTCGGCCAGGTCCTTGAGCTCGTCGCGCGGCCCGTTCAGCTTGATGCGCCGCTTGAGGTCGGTGGCCTGGATCTCCTCCGTCGTACGCGTGATCGACCTGACCGGCCGCAGCACGCGGCCCGCCAGCACCCAGCCGATGCCCAGGCTGGCGACGTAGAGCCCGGCCAGCGTGATCAGCGAGTAGTCGCGCAGCGTGGCCATCGTCCTGACGTTGACCGCGTTCTCGACCTCCTCGACGAAGACCACCTCGCGCTTGCCGAGGTAGGTGGTGCCGCTGTAGGTCTTGGCGAACTCCGTCGTGATCGGGCGCTGGTCGGTGGTCTTGGACACGGCGAAGTAGGTGCCGCCGAGCACGAGCGCGGCCAGCACGAAGAGCAGGCCCGAGTACAGGACCGTGAGCCGGAAGCGGATGGTGTGGATCACGCCGGTTCCTTGAGACGGTAGCCCCGGCTGATCACGGTCTCGATCAGGCCCTCCTCCTGCAGCTTGCGGCGCAGGTTGCCGACCGTGACCCGCACGGTGCTGGTGAACGGGTCGGCGTGCTCGTCCCAGACGTGCTCCAGCAGTTCCTCGGAGGAGACCACGTGCCCGGGGCGGCGCATGAGGTAGTGCAGCACCCCGTACTCCTTGGGGGTGAGCGCCAGCGACCTGCCGTGCAGCGACACCTCCAGCCTGGCGGTGTCGATCCGCAGCCCGCCCACCTCCAGCACCGACGTGCCGGCGCCGGAGTCCCTGCGCAGCAGCGCCCGCACCCGCGCCAGCAGCTCGGGGAACGCGAACGGCTTGACCAGGTAGTCGTCGGCCCCCTCGTCGAGCCCGCGCACCCGGTCGTCCAGCCGGTCGCGGGCGGTCACCATGATGATCCGCACGCCCTGTCCGGCCGCGCGCACGCTGCGGCACAGCTGGAAGCCGTCCCCACCGGGCAGGTTGAGGTCGAGCAGCACCAGATCGTACGAATTGACCTGCAACTTCTCATGCGCGGAAGGCGCGTCGTAGGCGACGTCCACCGCGTATCCCGCACGGACGAGGCCGACGCGCAACGCGTCGACCAGGTCCTCCTCGTCTTCCACCACAAGCAGTCGCATGCCCCGCACCCTAGTTTCGGATGATTCGTTCCGCGATCGGCGCCGCCCGGTCGATGGGGATGGCGAACCCGATGCCGATGTTGCCGCCGCCCCGCCCGGACGCGATCGCCGTGTTCACGCCCACGACCTCGCCCCGGGTGTTGACCAGCGGGCCGCCCGAGTTGCCGGGGTTGATGGACGCGTCCGTCTGCACGGCCGTGCGCAGCGCCGCCGCCCGTGCCGAGCCCAACCGTACCTCCCGGTCCAGAGCGCTCACGATGCCCGCGGTGACCGTGCCCGACAGGCCCAGCGGGGAGCCGATCGCGAGCACCTGGTCGCCGACGGCCAGGTCGCCGGACCTGCCGAGGGTGGCGGGCGTGAGCTCCCGCGGGTAGTCCACCTCCAGCACGGCCAGGTCCTCGTCGTCGTCCTCGCCGATCACACGGGCGTTGATCCGGCGGCCGTCGTTCAGCACGACGGTCGCCCGGTCGCTGCCCCTGATCACGTGCGCGTTGGTGAGGATGTGGCCGCGGCCGTCCACCACAAACCCCGAACCGCCCCCGCTGCCCGTCTCCACCGAGACCACGCTGGGCAGCACCCGCGCCGCCGTCGCGCTCAGCCCGGTGAGACCGGCCGACGGCGCGGGCGCCACCCTGGGGAGGGCGGCGGCGGGGGCCGGCTCGGACCCGTCGGAGAGCCGCGCCCCCGCCATGCCCGCCGCCACGCCCGCCGCCGCCCCGGTGAGCGCCGCAACGAGCGCGGCGGTCACCAGCAGGCGTCCCCCCTTGGGCGGCGCCCCCTTCCGCGGTACGTCCCGCGGCACGGGGGCCACCACAGGCGGCGTGACGAACTCCGGCCCGCGCGGGCTGCCCAGGCCCCTCATGGCAGCCTCGAGAACCACAACATCGACGTCACCGCCGCGATCAGCGCGAAGGCCATCCCCGCCGCCACGAACCACATCCATACCTCCTGCCGCTCGGTCCGGTAGCCGACCGACGTGCCGATGTCGTCGTAGACCGCCTGCAGCTCGTCACCGCTGGCCGCCTCGTAGAAGCCGCCGCCCGCCGCCTCGGCCAGCCCGCGCAGCGCCGGGGCGTCCACCGGCACCGGGATCTCGCGCCCCGAGATGTCGATCGTGCCGTCCGCGGTGCCGTACGCGATGGTCGTGACCGGCACTCCTCTGCCGGAGGCCGCCGCGGCCGCGTCGCCGACCGTGCGGCCCGTGGTGTTGGAACCGTCGGACAGCAGCACGATGTGCGCGGGCGGCGTCTCCTCCTGCGCGTCGAGCGCGGCGATGGCGTCCAGCGAGGAGTAGACCGCCTCGCCGATGGCGGTGCCCGAGGCGGTGCTGAGCCGGTCGAGCGCGGTCAGCACCGCCTGCCGGTCCGTGGTCGGCGGCACGGCGACGGACGCCGACGAGGAGAACGACACCAGGCCCAGGTTGAACCGCTCGGGCAGGCCCTCCACGAACTGCCTGGCCGCCTGCTTGGCCGCCTCGAACCGGTTGGGCTGGACGTCGGTGGCGCTCATGGACGCCGACACGTCGAACGCCACCATGATCGTCGCCCGCTCCCTCGGCACCTGCACCTCGGCCGTCGGCCGGGCGAAGCCGATCACGAGCAGCGCGAACATCAGCAGCAGCGCCGCCGCCGGAACGTGCCTGCGCCAGCCCGGCCGCCTCGGGGCGACCTTGTCGAGCAGGTCGAGGTTGGTGAACCTGACGGCGTACGCGGTCCTGCTCCGCAACGCCATGACCACGTACGTCAGGGCCAGCAGGCCCACGGGGACGAGCAGCAGCAACCACAGGGGCGCGATCAGCGTCACGCCGCATCACCTCCTCCCCCGGACGGGCGGGCCAGCACGGCCAGGCGGCGCTGCCGCATGACGTGCCGGACCAGGTCGCGTACCCAGTCCCGGTCCGTGCGCAGCCGCAGGTGGGTCACCCCGGCCCCGCGCAGCGCCTGCGCGATGGCGTCCCGCTGCTCCGCCGCCGCCTCCGCATACCGGCGGCGCAGCCGCGCGCTCCCCGTGGCGACCTCGCGCCGCCGCCCCGTCTCCGGGTCGACCAGCGTCAGGATCCCGACGTCGGGCAGCGTCAGCTCGCGCGGGTCGAGCACCTCCACGGCCAGCACCTGGTGCCTGGCGGTGAGCTTGCGCAGCGGCAGCTCCCAGGTCTCGGGCGCGTCGAGGAAGTCCGACACGACCACGACCAGACCGCGGCGCCGTACGACCCGGCCGAGCTGGTCGGCGGCCACGCCCAGCAGCGGCTCGGCCACCCCGGGCGGGGTGCGGGGCAGCGCGAAGGCCGCCTGCAGCAGCGCCATCAGGTGCGGCCGGCCCGTCCTGGCGGGCAGCGTCCTGACTCCGCCGCCGTGCAGCAGGTGGGTGCCGATCCGGTTGCCGGTCCGCTGGGTGAGGAAGCCGACCGCCGCCAGCGCCGACACGGCCAGCTCCCGCTTCTCCATGGCCGCGGTGCCGAAGTCCATGCTGGCGGTGGCGTCGAGCAGCGCCCAGATCTCCAGCTCGCGGTCGGCGACCAGGTCCCGGACGTGGGGCTCGTTGGTGCGGGCGGTGACGTTCCAGTCCATCCGCCGCACGTCGTCGCCCGCCTGGTACGGCCGGGTCTCCGCCGGCTCGCTCCCCGGCCCCGGGACCAGCCCCAGATGCTCCCCCTGCAGCAGTCCATCCAGTCTCCTGGTGATCGTCAGCTCGAGCCGGCGCAGCGCGGGCTCGGCCATCAGGTACGGCCTCATGCCACGGCTTCTTGCTGCTGGGGGGCGATGACGGGCAGCGGGACGGCCGCCAGCACCCGGTCCACGATCTGCCTGGGCGCCACCCCGTCGGCCAGCGCGTCGAAGGAGAGCACGAGCCGGTGCGCCATGACGTCGTGCGCCAGGTCCCGCACGTCCTCCGGCAGCACGTAGTCGCGCCCCCGCATCAGCGCCAGCGCCCGCCCGGCCGCCAGCAGGCCGAGCGTGGCCCTGGGGCTCGCCCCGAACGCTAGCAGCCGCCGCACGTCCTCCACCCCGAACCGGTCGGGATCGCGGGTGGCGTAGACGAGGCGGACGGCGTACTCGGCCACCGCGTGGTGCACGAAGACCTGCTCGGCCCGCCGCTGGAGCGCGACGACCTGGGCGGGGTCCAGCACGGCGTGCGGGACGGGCGGGTCCACGCTCATGCGGTAGACGATCGCCAGCTCCTCCGACTCGCTGGGATAGTCCACGTCGATCTTCATGAGGAAGCGGTCCCGCTGCGCCTCGGGCAGGTGGTAGACGCCCTCGGACTCGATCGGGTTCTGGGTGGCCAGCACCAGGAACGGCCTCGGCACGTCGTGCGAGACCCCGCCGATGCTGACCTGCCGATCGGCCATGATCTCCAGCAGCGCCGACTGCACCTTCGCGGGCGCCCGGTTGATCTCGTCGGCGAGCAGCAGGTTGACCATGACCGGGCCGAGCTCGACGTCGAAGGTCTCGGTCGACGGCCGGTAGATCCTGGTGCCGACGATGTCGGCGGGCACCAGGTCGGGCGTGAACTGGATGCGGGCGAACGTGCCGCCGACCACGGTGGCCAAGGTCTCGGCGGCCAGCGTCTTGGCGATGCCGGGCACGCCTTCCAGCAGGCAGTGGCCCTTGGCGAGCACCGCCACGAGCAGCCGCTCGACCATGCGGTCCTGACCCACGATCACCCGCTTGACCTCGAACAACGCCCGTTCGAGCAGCGCGGGATCAGTCATGGCTGCACCACCGAGTGGTAGCAGTCGTCCACGACCACCCGCAGCTCCAGCGCGGTCGGATCGGGATCGGCGAACGCGGCGCTTCCCGTCATGAGCACGGCGCCCGCGGCCAGCAGCACTAGGGCGAAACGTGATGTACGCATAGGACGCATGTCATCAATCGACCGCGAAAACCCGCGTAACCCCCGTCTTTACATGATTTTTCGGTCCCCACATCGAAAAGGACGGCCACCCCCAACGGGGTGGCCGTCCGTCAGCCGGAGATCAGCCGATCAGGTACTTCATCACCTTCTTGATCGTCGCGTTCCTCTCGTTGTCGTTGGCGAGCTGCTCCAGCCCGAACCCCAGCAGCACCGTGTCCTTGGTGGAGACGGCGGCCGTGGTGTCGGCCTGCGCGCGGGCGAAGTCGCCGGCGCCGGTGGGGCTGCCGGCCGGCGGACCGGGGATGGCCCAGGGGCCGAGGCCGGTCTCGAAACCCTCGGTGTCGAGGTTGCCGCCGGTGGTGGTGACCCGCGTGTCGTCCACGAACACGCCCACGCCGCCCGTGCTCGGGTCGGTCACGTAGCTGATCGACACCTCGACCTGCTGGCCCGCGTACGCGGACAGGTCGAAGGCGACCTGCTTCCAGCCGCCGGAGTCACCGGTGAACCGGTTCCAGGAGCCGCTGGTGCCGGTGGCCGTGCAGGGGTTGCCGCCGGTCAGGTAGTGCCCCAGCCACGGGTGCTCAGCCAGCAAGAAGCCGGCCTCGCACTCCGACGGCACGGCGCTGTCCGTGCCGCCGTTGAGGTCGGGCAGCGTGGTCCAGTTGTCCTGGCCGACCGTGTGGGCCTCGACGATGACGTTGTCATAGCCGGGCTCGGTGTCGAAGGACAGCTGGAACGCCAGCCTCGGCTGCTGCGCCGCCGTCACGGATCCCAGGTTGACCGTCCTGGTCAGCCGCATGTACGAGTCGTCCGCGTGCGGCCCCCTGACGTACCACTGGCCCTCGACCGGGTCGAACGGCCCGCCGGCGCCGAGCGTGTAGTCGGCCGAAGGAGTGCCCGTGAACCGCGGCAGGTCCGTGCCCATGGGCTGCAGCACCCCGGCCTCGTCCAGCGGGTTGTCCACCGTGGCCGGACCGCCGAACGTGCCGCCCGTCCCGGCCAGCGGGCCCTTGCCGGCGAAGCCGGTCGGGGAGCTGCGGGCGATGCGCCCGCCGACGCCCATGTAGTACTGGGTGAAGTCGTCGGCCAGCAGCAGGCACTCGTCGAACAGGCCCTGGATCGTGGTGACCACGCAGTCGCCGTCCGGGTTGCCGTCGATGCCGTAGTAGATGCCTCCGATGATCGTGTCGAGAATGCCGTAGTACGCGGCCGTCTCGCCGGTGTAGAGGAGCTTGCCCCCTTCGTTGAGGTAGTCGCGGATGGACACGGTCAGGTCCTGCTGCGACCGCTTGACGTCCGCGTCGGGCAGGTTGCCGAGCGGGGTCACGGTGACCAGGTCCTGCTGGTCCATGGACAGCCGGTTGTCACCCAGCTCCCACACGACGCCCTTGAAGTGCGACAGCACGCCCAGGTGGTGCGGCACGCCCTGCGCGTCCACGTCCCAGGTCTCGGAGGCGTACCCGGCGGCCTGGAGGGCCTTCTTGTACGTCGTGGTGTGCTTGGGCGCCGTCACCGAGGGCGGATAGTCCGGGTTGAAGCCGGTGTAGTCCTCGTTGGCGACGATCAGGACCTTGGCCGCGGAGTCCTTGGCCAGGGTGTAGGTGAAGTGCGAGCTGGAGACGATCCCGGTTCCCTGCTTGAAGCCCTGGAACCAGACCTCGACCTTGTCACCCGGTTTCGCGCCGCTCACGGTGCCGCGGTACTCGGCGAGGTACAGGTCGTTCTCGTCGCCGTACCGCTCGCCGCCCTGCCACTCCGACAGCGGCCTGGTCTGCGCCGGGCCGCCGTTGATCCGGAAGCGCAGCACCTTGCCCAGCAGCGACCTGCGGGCGGTGACCGCCACCGGCTGCGGGTCGCCGTACGACACGCTGAAGGAGTCCGGCGCGAAGTCGGGCACCGTGCGCCCGACCACGGAGACCGGGGTGTCCGGCGTCTGCACGGTCTTGGCCGTGGCCAGCGCCAGCGGGACGTTCTTGAGGAACTCGTCCTGGATCAGCGCCTCGCTGTCGGGGAAGGTGAAGCCCAGCCCGCCGACGCAGTCGTCGAGCGTCCACTCGTCGTTCGGGTTACGCTCGACCGCGTCCTCACAGGTGGACATCTCCGGCGTGATGGACATTGCCTTCCGCAGGTTGGTCATGTGCCCGTCGGTCTCACCGTTGGTGGTGTAGAGCTCGGCGCCGATGTCGGGGTCGTAGCCGGGCACGGCCGGGTGGGCGTCGTCGCCGAGCAGGGCCTCGAAGATCAGGTCGTCGGGCGACGGCGTGGCCTGCTGCCAGCCGATCCCGTACAGCAGCAGCATGGCGGCGGAGTGGTAGTTCAGCAGGTACGTGAAGTGCACCCGCTTGGTCAGGTTGTCCAGCGCCACGGTCTCCGGCTCCGACTGCGGCGACTTGCCGCGGTAGGTCTGGCTGGACAGGATGTTCGACGAGCCCTCGTTGTCGTAGCCCCACTTGTAGGCGAAGTTGCGGTTGGGGTCGACGCCGTCGGCGCTGGTGATCTGCCCGTCGCCGTCGTTGTCGCGCAGGTTCTTGCGCCACAGCCGGTTGTCGGGGGTGAAGGTGTGGTCGTAGCCGTCGGGGTTGGCCACCGGCATGAACCACAGCTCGGTGGTGTTCACGAGCTTGGTGAGCTCGGCGTTGCTGCCGTAGCCGTTGAGGAAGTGGTGCAGCAGCCGCCGCACCATCTCGGGTGTGATCCACTCGCGGGCGTGCTGGGCGGCCATGTACAGCATGGCCGGACGCTTGCCGTCGGCGAGCTTGCGGGCGTCCTTGGTCACCTTGATCGCGGTGATCGGCGTGCCGTTGAGGCTGTTGCCGATGTTGACGACCTTGGCGATGCCGGGCTTGGCCTCGGCCGCGGCGATGATCTCCTCGCGGATGCCTCCGGCGCCCGCGTATTTCTTGAACACCCCGTCGCCCTTCTGCGCCAGCCGCGCCTTGTCCGCGGTCTGGGCCTTCAGGGTGACGCCCTGCTTGGCGAGCGTGCCGGCCAGCGCGGCGGCGAGGATCACCTCGATGGTGACCTTGCCGTTCGCACGCTTGACGATCCGCATCTCCTCGCGGTCCACGCCGGCCGCGACGAGCTTGGCCAACTGGTCCGCGGTGAGCTCGCCGGTGTAGACGAACACGCCGTCGGGGCCCGGAGCGGGCTTGGGCACCGCCGACGCGGGCGGGATGGTGAACGAACCGAGTAACAGGAGCGTGCTGGCGAACATGATTAACGCGCGCTTCATCGCGCCTCCGAGAAATCAGCCCCCGATTGGCCGCTAGGGATGCCCGCAATGTCCGTGTATGCCGGGGGCTTGTCAATCACGACGGCCACATGTGGTCAAATTTCGAACTACGTAATCCGGCCGGCGTCCGGATTCGTAGGGAGGCGCCACCCGCCGGTCAAGCTTGCGTCGTCACGGCGGCGCGGCGGTGAGGCGGAGGAGCGTCACCCTGGAGTGCCCTCAGCCCGGTGCGGCGGGTGGGGCCCACCGTGCGCAGCCGTAAAAACCCGTGGTGGTGAACGCACAACGGGCCGCCCGCCGTAAGAACGGCGAGCGGCCCGTGAGATGAGCGCTAAACGAAATTAATCATTCAGGTGCTGGCGGAGGTAGGACTCGACGCCCTCGATGGAGATGCGCTCCTGGGCCATCGAGTCGCGCTCGCGGATGGTCACCGCCTGGTCCTCGAGCGTGTCGAAGTCGACCGTGATGCAGAACGGCGTGCCGATCTCGTCCTGGCGACGGTAGCGGCGGCCGATGGCGCCCGCGTCGTCGAACTCGACGTTCCACCGGCGGCGCAGCTGCGCGGCCAGGTCACGGGCCTTCGGCGACAGGTCGGCGTTGCGCGAGAGCGGCAGCACCGCGGCCTTGACCGGCGCGAGCCGGTGGTCGAGCCGCATGACCGTGCGCTTCTCCATGACGCCCTTGGCGTTGGGGGCCTCGTCCTCGCTGTAGGCGTCGAGCAGGAACGTCAGCGTGGCGCGGTCGACGCCGGCCGCGGGCTCGATGACGTAGGGGACGTAGCGCTCCCCCGTGTCCTGCTCGAAGAAGCTCAGGTCGGTGCCCGACGCCTTGGAGTGGGCGGTCAGGTCGAAGTCGGTGCGGTTGGCGACGCCCTCGAGCTCACCCCACTCGGAGCCGGTGAAGTTGAAGCGGTACTCGATGTCGACGGTGCGCTTGGAGTAGTGGGACAGCTTCTCCTTCGGGTGCTCGTAAAGGCGCAGGTTGTCCTTGTTGATGCCCAGGTCGGAGTACCAGCGGTAGCGCTCGTCGATCCAGTATTGGTGCCACTCCTCGTCCGTGCCCGGCTTGACGAAGAACTCCATCTCCATCTGCTCGAACTCGCGGGTGCGGAAGATGAAGTTGCCCGGCGTGATCTCGTTGCGGAACGACTTGCCGATCTGGCCGATGCCGAACGGGATCTTCTTGCGTGCCGACTGCTGCACGTTGAGGTAGTTGATGAAGATGCCCTGCGCGGTCTCGGGGCGCAGGTAGGCCAGGCCCGACTCGTCCTCGACCGGGCCGAGGTAGGTCTTGAGCAGGCCGCTGAACTGCCGGGGCTCGGTGAAGGTGCCCTTGTTGCCGCAGTTGGGGCAGGTGATGCCGGCCAGGCCGCCCTCGGGCTCCTTGCCGTTCTTCTCCTCGTACGCCTCGATCAGGTGATCGGCGCGGAAGCGCTTGTGGCAGGAGAGGCACTCGGTCAGCGGGTCGGTGAAGGTCTCGACGTGACCGCTGGCCCGCCACACCTCGGGGGCCAGCACCACGCTGGAGTCGAGGCCCACCACGTCGTCGCGCGACTGGACCATCGACAGCCACCACTGCCGCTTGACGTTGCTCTTGAGCTCGACACCCAGTGGACCGTAGTCCCACGACGCGCGCAGTCCGCCGTAGATCTCGCTCGACGGGTATACGAGCCCGCGGCGTTTGGCGAGGCTGACGATGGTGTCCATGACGTCGGTGCGTCGTGCCATTTTGGTTGATTCTCTTTCCGGCTGGAGGTCGGCGAGTGAAATTGGTGAGATCCCAGCTTAGGGGACGCGCGGACCCTCTCGCGCGCCAGTAATCGTTAAGTGCCTTCCTGCGTGTAAACGTCCTCGAACGCACTCGGTTCGTTGACCATGAGAATCATCAGCGGATACATCGCCATCCGGGCGGCGGAGAGCGCTCTGCGGTAGAAACCGGCGCCCTCCCACTCCGTGACCAGGGCCCACAGGTTGGGCTCATCGACCGAACGGGCCAGCCTGCCACGGTGGTAGCCCGGCTGGGCGGCGAGCGTGTCAAGGATGGTGTGGCCCTGCTTGATGAAATCTTGGGACTGGGACTCTGGAACGGTGTATCGGATCACGGCGAGCACCCGACCAGATTAAACGCGTCGCGATGCCGTCGGGCGGCCCGCCCGCTCGGCGCCCCGTCTCCCGTAGGCTCTGGGTGTGGCCCCAGACAGCAAGCGCCCGCTTCCCAAGGGCGAGCAGTTCTTCACGCCGGGCGCGACCGGCCTGCGCAAGGCCGTCGAGCAGCGCAGCGCCGTGCCGATGACGTACCTGTTCACGCAGGTGCCCCGATGGACGGCGCCGACGGTGCTGGTGGTCCTGCTGCTGGCCGGGTTCGCCGTGGCCAACCCGCTGGGCGGCGTGGCCGTGCTGCCGGCGATCGCCTTCATCGGCTGGCTGGCGTACCTGTCGTGGCCGTCGCTGGGGATCGGCGGAAAGGTGATGCGGGTCGCCATGCTGACCTTCCTGGTGCTGCTGGCGGCGACCCGCTTCGGCCTCATAACCCCCTAGCTAGGGCAACAGGGTGTAGTGCGGGAAGTTGCCCGGCAGGCGGTCGCCCTCCGGACCCGTGGTGGAGGCCCGCACCAGCAGCTCGCCGCCGACGAACGCGCCGCGCCAGGAAGCCCCGAGCCCGCCGAACAGCTCCTCGCGGTCGCCGCGCGAGCGCGGCCGGTTGTGCCCGACCTTGAACGCCCGCACCTCCGGCGCCAGCCGGTGGAACGTCTCCTCCTCGTCGCACGACAGCGTGGCCACCAGGGCGCCGTTGCTGGCATTCATGGCGGCCAGCAGCTCGGCCTCCGTGTCCACCAGCACGATGGTGTCCACGGGCCCGAACGGCTCGGCGTGGAAGAGGGGCGAGGAGCGGGGCGGGTTGAGGAGCGCCGTCGGCGCAATATACGCCGAAATATCCTGCCCTGGCAGGAAATGTCCGGCGTCGAGCGACGCCCGGTGCACCGGCACCCCGCCCCTGGCCACCGCCTCGTCCACCTGGTCGGCCAGCTCCTTGGCCTTGGAGGCGTTGATCAGCGGCCCGAAGTCCAGCTCCGGCAGCGGATCGTCGGGATCGGCCACCGCGAGCGGATGGCCGAACCGCAGCGACCCCACCGCCGCCAGGTACGCCCCCAGGAACTCGTGGAACAGCGACCGCTGCACCACGAACCGCGGATAGGCCGTGCACCGCTGCTTGCCGTAGTCGAACGACGCCCGGATCTGCCTCGTGAGCAGCTCCCAGTCGCCGTACTCCCACACGCCCCAGCAGTTCAGCCCCTCCTGCTCCAGCACGTGCCGGCGCCCGAGGTCGGCCAGCGAGGTCGCCACCTTGGCCCCCGCGTCCCGGCCGCCCACGAACGACACGCTGCCCAGCGCCCGCCCGCCGGCCAGCACCGGCGACAGCTCCGCCCCTCCCCCGCTCACCAGCGTGAACGGCAGGCCCTCGCGCACCGCCAGCGCGCAGGCGAGCGTCAGGCAGCACAGGCCGCCGTCCGTGGGGGTCTTGGCGATCACCGCGTTGCCGGCCAGCGCCTGCACGAGCATGGCGTGCATGAGCACGCTCATCGGGTAGTTCCAGCTCGCGATGTTGCTGACGGGCCCGGGCAGCGGCATCCGCCCGGCGACCATGCGGTCGATCTCGGCCACGTACCACCGCACGCCGTCCAGGCAGCGGTCCACGTCCGCGCAGGCCGTCTTCCACGGCTTGCCGATCTCCCAGACCAGCAGCAGGGCCAGCAGGTCGCGGTGGGCGGCCATCGACTCGACGGCGGCCGACACCATGGCCTTGCGCTCGGCGAGCGGCAGGTGCCGCCACCGCCGGTGCTCCTCCACCGCGCCCGCCACCGCCCGTCCCGCGCCCGCCCGGTCGATCCTGGGCAGGCCCGCGATGGCGGTGCCGTCAAGCGGCGAGAAGCCGGGCACGGGGCGCCCGTCGCGGTGCCAGATGCCGCCCCAGTGGTTGAGCACCCGGTCGTCGTGGAATGCCTCGGGGGCCGCCGAACAGCACCGTTCGTAGGCGTCCCGCCAGGCCGTACCCGGCTTGAGTCGCATGCGCTCCTCCTCAGTCGGACCAGTCGGCGGTGATGAGCTCGGGCAGCGGCTCGAACTCCTTGATCGCCTCCAGCGAGGGACCCATGGCGGCGTTGGCCTCGCGCTCCACCATCACCTCCACGAGCACCGGCAGCCGCTCCCGCGCCGACTCCGCCGTCGCCCAGGCGAGCGCGTCCCGGATGTCGCCCGGCAGCTCCACCCGGCGCGCGGGGCAGCCGAACGCCTCCATGGCCTTGACATGGTCGATGCCGCCTTCTCCGTAGTGCAGGTCAACGGCGTAGTTCATGCCGTACGGGATCTCGGCCTGCCTGATGAGGCCCAGGTACTCGTTGTTGATCATGACGATGACGAACGGGATCCGGTACTGGGCGGCCACCGCCACCTCCTCCATGAGGAACTGGAAGGAGTAGTCGCCCACCACCGCCACGACCTGCCGCTCCGGATGCGCGCATTTCACGCCCATCGCCGCGGGCACCTCCCAGCCCAGCGGCCCGGCCTGGCCGCACACCAGGTAGCGGCGCGGCAGGTAGGTCGTCTGGAACTGGCCCGACCAGATCTGGTAGAGCCCGATGGCGGTGACGAACGTGGTGTCCCTGCCGAAATACTCGTTGATCTCCCTGAACACCCTGGGCGGCTTGATCGGCACGTCGTCGAAGTCGTCGCGGCGGGCCATCGTCCTGCGCAGGTCGGCGACCTTCCGCACCCACTTGCCCGGCTGGCGCGGCCCGCCGCGGCGGCGCGCCTCGTGCAGCAGCTCCGCCAGCACCGGCCGGGCGTGCCCGACGATCCCGAGGTCGGGCTCGAAGACCCGGCCGATCTGCATGGGTTCGATGTCCACATGGACGAACGTGCGGCCCCGGCGATAGACGTCGAGGTCGCCGGTGTGCCGGTCGCCGAAGCGGGCTCCGACGGCCAGCACCAGGTCGCCCTCCAGGAACGCGGCGTTGCCCCACCGCGTCTGGGTCTGGATGCCCGCCATGCCCGCGAACAGCGGGTGGTCCTCGGGGAAGGCGCCCTTGCCCATGAGCGTCACCTGCACGGGCACCTGGAGGTGCTCGGCCAGCGCGCGCAGCTCGTCGGACGCGTCCGCGATGATCACGCCGCCGCCGGCCAGGATGATCGGCCGCCCGGCCCCGGACAGCAGGTCCACTGCCTTGCGCACGGCTTTGGGCAGCGGCGCGGGCTCCTCGACGGGCAACGGCGCGTCCAGCTCCCGGTCGTACAGGCAGGTCCCGCGCTGCACGTCCACCGGCAGGTCGATGAGCACCGGGCCGGGCCGCCCCGACCGCGCGATCCTGAACGCCTCCCTGAACACCCACGGCGCCTGCGCCGGCTCCTTGAGCTGCACCGCCCACTTGGTCACCGGCCGGGCGATCTCCACGATGTCCACCGCCTGGAACGCCTCCTGGTGCAGCTTGGAGGAGACCGCCTGGCCGGTGACGCAGATCATGGGGATCGAGTCGGCCAGGGCGGTGTAGAGGCCGGTGATCATGTTCGTGCCGGCGGGGCCGGAGGTGCCGATGCAGACGCCGACGTTCCCGGTCACCCTGGACCAGCCGTCGGCCGCGTGGGTGCCGCCCTCCTCGTGGCGTACGGTGACGTGCCTGATCGAGCTGTGCTGGAGCGCGGCGTAGAGCGGCAGGATGGCCGCGCCCGGGATGCCGAAGACGGTGTCCACCCCCTCCGACTCCAGCACCGCCACAACGGCCTCCATGCACGGAATCCTCTTCATCCGTTGAGCCTTTCCACGACCTTGAGGAGGGCGGAGTGGTCGAGCGAGCCGTGGCCCTGCGCCCTGGCCGCGGCCACGAGCTGGGCGACCTGCCCGGTGAGCGGCAGGCTGACCCCGGCCTCGCGGGCGGCGGCGACGGCGATGCCCATGTCCTTGTGGTGCAGGTCGAGCCGGAACCCGGGGTTGAACTCCCGCCTGACCATGGTGTGCCGCTTGAGCTCCAGGATCCTGGAGCCCGCCAGGCCGCCCGCGAGCACGTCCAGCCCCGCCACGGGGTCCACGCCCGAGGCTTCGAGCAAGACGATCGCCTCGGACACGAGCCCGTAGATGCCGCCGACGACGAGCTGGTTGGCCGCCTTGACGGTCTGTCCCGCGCCGGCCGGTCCGACGTGCACGACGGTCGTGCCCAGGGTGCCGAGGACGGGCCGGGCCGCCTCGACGTCCTCGGCCACCCCACCCACCATGATCGACAGGGTGCCGTCGATCGCGCCGCGCTCGCCGCCGCTGACCGGGGCGTCCACCGCCCGTACGCCGGCGGCCGCCGCCTGCCTGGCGACCCAGCGGGAGGTCTCGGGCCTGATGGTGCTCATGTCGATGTAGAGCAGGTTGGGGCGGCCGTACTCAATGATCAGCGGCGCGACCTCCTCCACCTGCGGAGAGTCGGGCAGCATGGTGACCACCACGTCGGCGCCGCCGACCGCGTCGACCACGCCGGTGGCGCCCTTGCCGCCCAGGCCGACGAGCTGTTCGACCCGCTCGGCGCTCACGTCATAACCGGTCACGACATGTCCGGCTTTGAGGAGGTTGGCCGCCATCGGGCTGCCCATGATCCCCAAACCGACGAACCCGATGTTCACGCCTGCCTCCAGTCGAACGCGCCCGGCCCCTCGTGCCGGTACTCCAGGCCGACGTGGCCCTGATAGCCCGCCGCCGCCAGCCGGGCGAAGATCTCGTCGTACGGCATGCGCCCGCTGCCGGGGCGTCCCCTGCCGGGGTCGTCGGCGATCTGCACGTGGCCGAACCTGGCGCTGTGCCGGTCGATGAGCTCCAGCACGTCCTCGCCCATCCGGTGCAGGTGGTAGAGGTCGGCCAGGAGGGCCACGTTCTCCCGGTCCACCTCGTCGATCAGCTCGAACGCCGCCTGCGACGACGTGATGGGATATTTCGTGTTCTCGTGGGAGTTGAGGGCTTCGACCACCACGGTCGCGCCGATCGAGGCCGCCGCGTCGGCCGCCCTGCGCAGGTTGGCCACGCCCAGGGCCCGGTCGGTGCCGGGGTCGTTGCCGTACAGGGCGTTGAGCACGCCGCAGCCGAGCTCGCCCGCCAGCTGGACCGCCACGTCGATGTTGGCCTGGAACCGGGCGGAGCCGTCCGGCCTGGCCAGCAGGCCGCGCTCGCCGGCGGCCATGTCGCCCGCGTCGAAGTTGAGGCCGGTCAGGCGTACCCCGGCGTCCTCGATGGCCTGCCGCAACGCCGCCAGCTCGGCGCCCGCGGGGTCGGGGACGCCGAACGGCCACCACAGCTCGACCGCGTCGAACCCGGCCTTGGCCGCCGCCGCGGGCCGCTCCAGCAGCGGCAGATCCGTGAAGAGGATGGAGAGGTTGACGGTGAACCTCACGCCGCACCCCGCTGGCTCAGGGCCGAACGCATGAGGCGGGCGGTCTCCGACGGGGTGCGGCCGACGCGGACCCCGGCCGCCTCCAGCGCCTCCTTCTTGGCCTGGGCGGTGCCGGACGAACCGGACACGATCGCGCCCGCGTGCCCCATCGTCTTGCCCTCCGGCGCGGTGAACCCGGCCACGTAGGCGACCACGGGCTTGGTGACGTTCGCGGCGATGTAGGCGGCGGCCCGCTCCTCGGCGTCGCCGCCGATCTCGCCGATCATGACGATCGCGTCCGTGCCGGGGTCATCCTGGAACGCCTGGAGGCAGTCGATGTGGGTGGTCCCGACGACCGGGTCGCCGCCGATGCCGACGGCGGTGGAGAAGCCGAGGTCGCGTAGCTCGTACATGAGCTGGTACGTCAGCGTGCCCGACTTCGACACCAGCCCGATGCGCCCGGCGGAGGTGATGTCGGCGGGAATGATCCCGGCCGAGGACTGCCCCGGGCTGATGAGTCCCGGGCAGTTGGGGCCGATGATCCTGGTGCGGCCGTGCGCGAGGGCACGGAAGCGTACCGCGTCGTGCACGGGGACGCCCTCGGTGATCACCACGCACAGGGGCATCCCGGCCTCGACCGCCTCCTCCACGGCCGGGCCGGTGAAGCGCGGCGGCACGAACACCACGGAGACGTCGGCCCCGGTCTCCCCCATCGCCTCGGCCACGGAGCCGAACACGGGCACCGTGCGCTCGCCGAAGTCCACGGACCGGCCGCCCTTGCCGGGCGTCACCCCGGCCACGACGTCGGTGCCCGCGGCCAGCATGCGGGCCGTGTGCCTGGTGCCCTCCGCGCCGGTCATGCCCTGCACGAGCACGCGGCTGTCCTTGGTCAGAAAGATCGCCATCACGCACCTGCCGCGAGTCTGGCCGCCATCTCGGCGGCGCCGTCCATGGTGGAGACCTGCCGGACCGCCGGGTGCCGGGCGTCGCTGAGGATGCGCCGGCCCACCTCGGCGTTGTTGCCGTCCAGGCGTACGACGATGGGCCTGGCCAGGCCGCGCTCGCCGAGGAGCTCGAGTGCGGTGACGATGCCGCTGGCCACCGCGTCGCAGGCGGTGATGCCGCCGAAGACGTTGACCAGCACCGAGCGCACGTCGGGGTCGGCCAGGATGATCTCCAGCCCGTCGGCCATGATCTTGGCGGAGGCGCCTCCGCCGATGTCCAGGAAGTTCGCGGGGGCGGCCCCGGCCCCGGCGACCACGTCGAGCGTGCTCATGACCAGCCCGGCGCCGTTGCCGATCACGCCCACCTGGCCGTCGAGCTTGACGTAGTTCAGTCCCTTGGCCCGGGCGCGGTCCTCCAAGCTGCCGGTGGTCTCGCCGTACTCCCAGGCGTGCCGGAACGCGGAGTTGTCGTCCAGGGTGACCTTGCCGTCGAGGGCCACGATCCGCTGGTCGGTGGTGCAGATCAGCGGGTTCACCTCGACCAGCAGGGCGTCCTCGGCGACCAGGACCTTCCACAGCTTCTCCAGCGCCTCGGCCGCCTGCTCGGGCAGCCCGGCCTTGGCCGCCAGCAGGCGCGCGGTGTCCGCGTCCACGCCCGTCGCCGGGTCGACCGGCAGCTTCACCAGGGCGTCGGGGTCGGTGGCGGCCAGCTCCTCGATCTCCATGCCTCCCTGGCCGGACACCATCGCCAGGAAACTGCCCTCAGCCCGGTCGACGAGGAAAGCCGCGTAGTACTCCTCGAACGGCACGGTCGCCGTCTCGACCAGCACGTTGCGCGCGACGTGCCCCTTGATGTCCATCCCGATCACGCGATCGGCCTCCGCCTCGGCGGTGACCGGCCCGGCCGCGGTCCTGATCCCGCCCGCCTTGCCGCGTCCGCCGGTCTTCACCTGGGCCTTGATGACGACGGGCGCGTTCAGCTCGGCCGCTATCGCGCGGGCCTCCACCGGGGTGGCCGCGATCCTGCCTGCCGGGACCGGGATCCCATGACGCCCGAAGAGCTCCTTCGCCTGGTACTCGTACAGGTCCATTCGAGCCTCCTTTGTAGACGGTATACCGTATGGAAAATCCCTCGTCTAGGTCTCGACAGGCTCTCGTCTACTGGATATTCCATACAGTATGGAGAATGCAGTTAGAGACTGGCGCGGGCGCTCGTACCTCCCCGGGCCCGTCCCCGCCGACCGCACGCGCATGTTCTGGCTGGCCTGGGGCGCCATGGCGGCGATCAGCCCGCTCCAGTACGGCTACGCCGCCCTCCTCGCCAAGGAGGCCACCGGGCTCACCCTCCTGGCCGTCTGGATCGCCTGCCAGGCCGCGGGCGCCCTCCCCGCGCTCCACCTGGTACGGCGGGGCCGCCTCGGCGTCCGCACCAGCCTGGCCGCGGGAGCCGCCCTGAGCTTCGCCGGCCTCGCCGCGGCGGCATTCCCGTTGAGCGCCCCGGGAGCCTTCGTGGGGTACGCGCTCCTCGGCGGGCTGGGCGCGGGCCTGGTCTACGGGGTCTGCGGCGAGGTCGTCTCCTCCTGGTACCCGGAGCGACCGGCCGCCCGGGTCGGGCTGATCACCGGCGCCTTCGGGTACGGCGCAGTGCCCCTGCTCGTCTGGGCCGGGATCGCTCCGGCCGCCACGTCCACGGCGTTCATGGTCGCGGCGGTCGTCGCGCTGGCGGTCATCGGGACCGCGGCCCGGCACCTGCGGCTGCCTCCCGCGCTGTGGTGGCCCGATGACGTGGACCCGCGCTCGCACGCGCTGGACGCGGCGCGGCTGCGCACGACGCCGGAGGCGGCCCGGCAGTTCGGGCCGGCCCAGGCGCTGCGCACGCGTACGCTGCCGGCGCTGGCCCTGATCCTGACATTCGCGGGCGCGGTGTCGGTCTTCGACGTGGTCGTGGTCGCGGGGACCGGGTCGTGGGGCGCGCTGGCCGTGCTGGTGGCGCTGAACGGGGCCAGCCGGTCGGTGGCGATGCGCTGCTCGGAGCTGTTCGGGCGCCGCCGCGTGCTCGCCGCCGTCCTGACCGCACTGGCCACCGGCCAGGTGCTCCTCGCCACCGCCCTCGCCACCACGCCCGCGGGCCTTCCGGGAGCGGGCGAGCCCGTGGCGGCCGGGGGGCCGCTGCTGTGGCTCGGGGCCGTGGCGGCCGGGCTCGGGGGCGGGGCGTTCTACCCGCTGCTCGCCAGCCTGGTGCGGGAGTTCTTCGGGGCCGAGCGGGCGGGCGAGATCCACGCCGTCGTCTACAGCGCCAAGGCCCTGGCCGGGGCGGGGGCCGTCGCCCTGGCCCTGCTCGGCCTGAGCGCCCCCGTGACCGCGCTCGCCGTCGCCGCCGCCCTCGCCGCCCTCCCGGCCCTGGCCATCCCCCGCCTGCGCATCCCCGGCCTCCCGGCCACCATCCCCCTGTGACACCCGCCGCCACCGTCCCTCGAGTGCCGCTCCGCGTTCACGGCGGTGCTCGGGGAGGCGCAGGCGCTCGCATGGCGGTGCGCGCATATGGAGTGACGGTGCGGCGCGGGGAGACGGGGTGCCTGTGATGAGACTCACGGCCAGGAGAGACCCCTGGACGGTATGCTGTAGGCAGTCGACGAAAAACCGTAACGCAGCCCTGGAGACGTGACCATGTTGCTGTCGGATCAGGCCGGTCAGGCGGCGGCCACCAAGATTCCCCGCCCTGCCACGCTCCGCGAGAGCGTTATCGAGGCTATCCAGGAGCTCATCGTCTCCGGGCAGCTCAAGCCGGGCCAGCATCTCGTGGAGAGCGAGCTGGCCGAGCTGCTCGGCGTCTCCAGGCAGCCGGTCCGCGAGGCGCTGCAGCAGCTCAGCGGCGAGGGCTGGGTCGACCTGTTCCCCGGCCAGGGCGCGTTCGTGCACGTCCCGACGGTGGAGGAGGCCGACCAGCTGCTGGCCGTGCGCACGCTGCTGGAGACCGAGTCCGCCCGGCTCGCCGCCAAGCACGCGGGCGAGGACGGCGTCAAGCGGCTGCGCGCCCTGTGCGCGCGGGGCATCGCGGCGGTGGAGGCCGACGACGTCGACTCCGCCGTGGCGACCAACTCGGAGCTGCACGCCCTGGTGACCGCCCTGTCGGGCAACAAGGTCCTCTCGGAGCTGGCCAGCCAGGTGGCCAGGCGGGTGCGGTGGTATCACACGCCGGTGGCCCGCCAGCGCGGCATGGCCTCGTGGGAGGAGCACACCTCGCTGATCGACGCCATCGAGGCGGGCGACGAGCGCCGGGCGGCCAAGATCATGCGCGAGCACACCGAGCACACCCGCGCCTCGTACATGGCTCAGCGCGAGCAGGAGCCCGTCGAGCCGGCGCCCAAGCCGGTGCGGCGGCGCCGGACGCGACAGCCGGGTTGATCTGTCGTTCACAAGAGACCGCATGCTCCGAAACACCTCGGGTAGAGGATGGAGCCGGAAAACAGGAGGTGCGCAACCATGAAGGCGTTCATCCGCTTTCTCCTCGGTGATCCCCCGGGCCAGGCAGCGGACGGCCGGGCGATCGGCCTGGGCCTGAGCACAGCTCTCAAGAAGCACTACTCCGCCGACGAAGCGGACCGCTACCTGCGCGAATGGGCCGCCGCGGAGCACGACGTACACGACTGCCCGCGTCACTGAGAAGCCGCGGCAGGGACGATCGCCCCGATGCCGCGGCGTGGTCAGCGTTCCACGGGCTCGGGCTCCACCCCCTCCGAGGCCGCGGCGGACGCCCTCGCGTCGCGGGCCGACTTGATGAGGCTCAGCACCGTGGTGAGGGCGAGGGTTCCGACGATGACGCCGAGGGAGACCAGGATCGGGATCTCCGGCGCCCACGACACACCGTCGTGGTGCAGGGCCTCGAGGATCAGCTTCACGCCGATGAAGGCCAGCACCACCGACAGCCCCTTGCTCAGGTAGACGAGCCGGTCGAGCAGCCCGCCGATGAGGAAGAAGAGCTGGCGCAGCCCCATGAGGGCGAAGGCGTTGGCGGTGAAGACCAGGTAGGGCTCCTTGGTGAGGCCGAAGATGGCCGGGATGGAGTCGAGCGCGAAGAGCAGGTCGGTGGTCCCGATGGCGACCATGACGATCAGCATCGGGGTGACCATCCTGCGCCCGAGGTGCACGGTGAGCCGGGCGCCATGATAGGTGTCCGTGGTCGGGAGCACCCGGCGCACCGCGCGCAGGGCGACGTTCTCGGAGAACTCCGCCTCGTCGTCCTCGCCTCCCATCAGCTTCCACGCCGTGTAGACGAGGAAGGCGCCGAACACGTAGAAGAGCCAGTCGAACCTGGCCACCGCGCCGGCGCCGGCCGCGATGAACGCGCCGCGCATCGCCAGCGCCAGGATGATGCCGATGAGCAGCACCTTCTGGCGGTACTCGCGCGGCACCTGGAAGCGGCTCATGATCAGCAGGAAGACGAAGAGGTTGTCCACGCTGAGCGAGTACTCGGTGATCCAGCCGGCGAAGAACTCCCCACCGTGGGCGGGGCCCGACAGCAGCAGGAGCCCGGCGCCGAAGGCCGCGGCCAGGGCGACGTAGAACGAGACCCAGGCCACGCACTCCTTCATGGACGGCTCGTGCGGCCTCCTGGCGACGAGCCAGAAGTCCACGGCGAGCACGACCGCGAAGCCGGCGATCGTGACCAGCCAGATCCAGGCGGGCAGGTTCACCGGCGGGCCCCCCTTCGTGCGCGTAACATCCCGGCGTGCCGGACATAGAGGCCGAGCAGATCCTTGGCCAGCGGATTGGCGGCGGCGCGGCGGATCAGCCAGTGCGGCATGATCCGCTCGTGCAGCCAGACGAAGCCGATCGCGAAGCCGAGGCTCACCATCGCCTGGTACGCCAGGAACGGCAGCACTCCGTCGGCCAGGCCGACCCCGACCAGGCTCTCCTGTGCGAGCCGGGACACGGGGAAGGCCGCCACCCAGTACAGGCCGACCGGCCCGAAGGTCCCCGGACGGAACACGCCGTGGCCGAGCAGCACGCCGTACAGGCCGCCGAAGAGGGCGAGCGGCACGGCGAGCGACAGGGCCGACAGCGCGGCCATCCCGGTGGGCTGCCCCGCGAACAGGGTCAGCCCACCGGCCATGGCTCCGGCGACGGCTCCGATCGACGCCCCTGGCAGGGCGAGTTCGAGGCTGTGCCGTCCGTCCATCAGCCCACGACCACGCCGAAGGCGAACAGGCTGTAGAACAGCATCCCCAGGTAGAACACCGCGCCGAAGCCGATGATGACGTTCGTCCACCACTTGGGCCTGATCGGTTTGGGCAGCATGCGGTTGTTCACCAGGAGCAGGGTCACGCAGTACGCCCCCATCGCGAACGTCGACAGGAACGCCAGCGTGTCCAGGATCCCGCTCGGCCCGTCGGCCGGCCCGAACAGCAGGATCAGGATGCCGAAGAGGATCACGCCCCAGAGGAAGACCCCGTACAGGCGCGACATGCCCAGCTTCTTCGCCCCGGTCACGAAGTGGTACGTCATGTCAGCCTGGCCCCGGGAGAACGAGTCGAACAGCCCCAGGGTGGCGTTCAGGCCGATCAGCGCGATGAACCCAAGGAAGACCGCCCCGAGCACCGAGCTGCCCGCGTGGGAGACGGCGTTGGCCATCGCGGTGAGCGCCACCTCGCGGTCGTCGCCCTGGATGACGGTCCGCACGCCCGGGTTCAGCCGCACGGCGGACTGCGCGATCACCGTGAACGAGATCGTCACCAGCATGGTGACGCCCCAGAACAGCAGCAGCGCGTCGAACGTGACCCAGCGCCGCCAGCCCTTCCACTTGGCCATCTCGGCCGGGTCCTCGGTGTCGAACATGAACCCGCGCGCGGGCATCTCCTCTTGCTGGCCGGCGTGCCGCAGCCCGCGGATCTGCGGGATGTGCGCGCCCATGCCGGCCCCGGAGTCACGCAGGTGCAGCGTGTACCACATCTGCTGCATGCCGGAGGGCCCGGCGAAGGCGCACGCCCCCACGATGACGGGGAACCAGGCCGCCGACATGGCCTCCGACGGGAAGTAGCCGAAGGAGAACATGCCCGTGAGCGTGGAGGCCACGTCGCCCCAGGAGCCGACCATGGCCGCGACCACCGCCGTGCCGATCACGAGTGTGCCGATGAGCAGCGACAGCACGTTCTCCAGCACGTTGTAGATCACCTTGGCCAGGCTGAACACCACGCCGACCAGGACGAGCCCGACGATGGCGGTCACCATCCAGGGGATGCCCGTGATCTCCTCGAACGCCGCCGCTCCGGCCGACAGGTGTCCCGGCCAGATGTAGACGGCGATGGCCACGATGAAGAAGAACCACATCAGCGGCTTGAACACCCGCGCCGCGCCGGAGAAGATGCTCTCTCCCGTCGCCATGGCGTACCGCGCCATCTCCAGCATCACGAAGGCCTGCAGCGTGACGCCGATCAGGAACAGCCACCTGATCTCGGGCCCGAACAGCAGCACCAGCCGGGGCCACATGTACGACTCGCCCATGCCCACGCCCAGCGCGACGAGGAAGACCGTCGGCCCGAGAATGTGCACCGACGGAGGCGCGTCGGGCAGCTTCCTGATGGGCATCGGCTCAAGCCGGCCCGCTTTCCATACTCGTTCGTCCTCGACCGGCGGCGTGGCCGTCGCCGGTGGTGTTTTCGATGTGTCCACCTACGGACCTCCTGGGGGGTTGTTGCTTCTTCGTGCGCCCCGAATAGCCCCCTCACCCGGTCTGTTGCAGCTTGGCTCTTAGCGCAGCAGACCGGCAGCCCTGGCCCAGCGGTATTTCGCGCCAAGGACCGCCACGGGCTTCTCCGTCGTGTACGGGTACGCGACCACGCCGTGCTCGAACAGGTACTCGCTGGCCTCCTCTACCTCGGTGTCGCCGGCGAGCGACGCCACGACCGGCTTGACGTTGCCCTTCGCCCGCTCCTCGGCCACGACACGGGCGATGAGCTCGGCGAAGACCATCGGCGGCGTCACGATCGTGTGCCAGTAGCCCAGGACGAGGGCGTGGATGCGCTCGTCGGCCAGGCCGAGGCGGACCGTGTTCTCGTAGGTCGAGGGCGGTTCGCCGCCGGTGATGTCGATGGGGTTGCCCGCCGCGCCGAAGGGCGGGATGTAGGCGCGGAAGGCCGTGTCCAGGTCGGGCGGGATGTCCATGAGCGTCAGCCCGGCGTCCACGATGGCGTCCGACAGCAGCACGCCCGAGCCGCCCGCCCCGGTGATGATGACGACGTTCTCGCCCTTGGGCGCGGGCAGGATCGGCAGCGCGCGGGCGTATTCGAGCATGTCGTTGAGTCCCGGCGCGCGCACGACCCCGGCCTGCCGCAGGATGTCGTCGTAGACCTTGTCGTCGCCCGCCAGCGCGCCCGTGTGCGAGCCCGCCGCCCGCGCGCCCATCGCGGTGCGGCCGGCCTTCAGCACGATGACCGGCTTCTGCCTGACGACCCGGCGCGCGGCCTCGACGAAGCCGCGGCCGTCCTTGAGGTCCTCCAGGTGCATGGCGACGGCCTTGGTGTGGTCGTCCTGCTCGAAGAAGGTCAGCAGGTCGTCCTCGTCCACGTCGGCCTTGTTGCCGACGCCGACGATGGCCGAGACGCCCATCTTGGTGGTGCGGCTGAAGCCCAGGATGGCCATGCCGATGCCGCCGCTCTGCGAGGTCAGCGCCACGCTGCCCTTGACGTCGTACGGGGTGCAGAACGTCGCGCAGAGGTTCTCCGGCGTGTAGTAGTAGCCGTAGATGTTGGGCCCGAGCATGCGCACGCCGTGCCTGCGCGCGATCTCGACGATCTCCTTCTGGCCCTCGACGTTCCCCGTCTCGGCGAACCCCGACGGGATCATGATCGCGCCCGCCACGCCCTTCTGCCCGGCCTCCTCCAGCGCCGACGCCACGAACTTGGCGGGGATCGCGAACACGGCCACGTCCACGTCGCCGGGCACGTCCGAGATGCTCTTGTACGCGGTCAGCCCCATGATCTCGTCGGCCTTGGGGTTGATCGGGAAGATCTGCCCCTGGTAGCCGCCGTTGATGAGGTTCCGCATGACCGAGTTGCCGATCTTGCCGGTCTCGGCGGAGGCGCCGATCACGGCCACCGAGCGCGGCTTGAAGATCCGCGTCATCTGCCGGAGGATCTCCTCCCGCGACAGGCGGGCGACCTCGGCGGGCTTGTCGCCGATGAGGATGCGCACGTCGGCGGCGACCGCGCCGTTCGCGTCGGCGAAGACGGGGTTGAGGTCCACCTCGAGGATCTCGGGGAAGTCGGAGACCAGCCGGCCGACGCGCTCGATCAGCTCCGCCAGCGCCTGGCGGTTGGCCGGCTCGGCCCCCCGGGCACCACGGAGCACATCTGCCGCCCTGATGTCGTCCAGCATCCCAAGCGCATCTTCTCCCGAGAGGGGGGCGAGCCGGAAGGTCACATCCTTGAGCACCTCGACCAGGACGCCGCCCAGCCCGAACGCGATGACCTTGCCGAACGTGGGATCGGTGACGGCGCCGACGATGACCTCGTGACCGCCGCCGACGAGCTGCTGCACCTGGACGCCGTCGATGGTGGCGTCGGCGTTGTAGGCGCGGGCGTTGGCGAGGATCGTGTCGTAGCCCGCGCGGACCTCCTCCGCGCTCTTCAGGCCGACCAGCACGCCGCCCGCGTCGGTCTTGTGCAGGATGTCCGGGGAGACGATCTTCAGGACGACCGGGAGGCCGATGCGCTCGGCGATGGCGACCGCCTCGTCGGCCGAGGTGGCCAGGCCCTCGCCCGGGGTGGCGATGCCGTACTCCTCGCAGATCCTGCGCCCCTCCGGAGCGGTCAGGGCCGTGCGGCCCTCGGCGAGCGCCTTCTCGATGACTTCCCTGACCACTAGATGACTCCGTTCGTCTTGAGTTCCGCCAGCTCGTCCGCGCTGACGCCGAGCTCGCCGTAGATCTCCTGGTTGTGCTCGCCGAGCAGGGGCGGGGTGCGGACGTCGACCGGGGAGTCCGACAGCTGCAGCGGGCTGCCGACGGTCACGAACTCGCCGCGCTCCGGGTGGTCGACCGTGACGACGATGCCCTCCTCGCGCAGGCTCTCGTCCTGGACCAGCTCCTTGGTGGACAGGATCGGCCCGCACGGGATGTTCTCGGCGTTGAGCCGGTCGAGCACCGTCCACTTGTCGTGGCGGATCGTCCACTCCTCGATGAGCTGGAACATCTTGTCCAGCTTCGGCAGCCGCGCCTCCGGCGTCGCCCACTCGGGGTCCTCGGCCAGCTCGGGGCGGCCGATGATGTTCGAGATCGGCTTCCAGCCGACCGGCTGCACGATCACGTAGATGTAGTCGTTGGGTCCGCCGGGCGCGCAGCGCACCGCCCAGCCGGGCTGGCCGCCGCCGCTGGCGTTGCCCGAGCGGGGCACCTCGTCGCCGAAGGTCTTGTTCGGGTACTCGCGCAGCGGGCCGTGCACCAGGCGCTGCTGGTCGCGGAGCTTGACGCGGCACAGGTTCAGCACGGCGTGCTGCATGGCCACCTGTACGCGCTGCCCCCGGCCGGTCTGCTGGCGCTGGTAGAGGGCGGCCAGGATGCCGGCGACCGCGTGGATGCCGGTGCCCGAGTCGCCGATCTGCGCCCCGGTGGCCAGCGGCGGGCCTTCCTCGAAGCCGGTGGTGGTCATCGAGCCGCCCATGGCCTGGGCGATCACCTCGTACGCCTTGAACTTGGCGTACCTGCCGGTGCCGAAGCCCTTGATCGAGGCGTAGATCAGGCGCGGGTTGAGCTCCTGGAGGCGGTCCCAGGTGAAGCCCATGCGGTCGACCGCGCCCGGGCCGAAGTTCTCCACCAGGATGTCGGCGCTCTTCACCAGCTCGGTGAAGATCTCCTTGCCGCGCTCGCTCTTCATGTTGAGGGTGATGCTGCGCTTGTTGCAGTTGAGCATCGTGAAATAGAGGCTGTCGACGTCCGGGAGATCGCGGAGCTGCTGCCGGGTGATGTCGCCGGTCGGGGCCTCCAGCTTGACGACGTCCGCCCCCAGCCAGGCGAGCAGCTGGGTGCAGGACGGGCCCGACTGGACGTGGGTCATGTCGAGGACGCGGACACCTTCGAGAGCCTTCATCTTGGGCGCTCCCCTACTTGTACATCGTCTGGTTCATGGTGCCGGGGGCGTAGACCTCTGGATCGACCCACACGTTGATCAGCGAGGGCTTGCCCGACTCCCTGGCCCGCTCCAGCGCGGGGCGGATCTCGGCCGGGTCGCGTACCTCCTCGCCGTAGCCGCCGAGCAGCTTGGCGAAGTCGCCGTAGCGGATGTCGCCGAGGGTGTTGCCGATGCGGGCGCGGTCCTCGCCGTACTTGGCGGCCTGGCCGTACCTGATCTGGTTCATGGACGAGTTGTTGCCGATGACCCCGATGAACGGCAGGTCGAAGCGGACCATGGTCTCGAAGTCCCAGCCGGTCAGGCTGAAGGCGCCGTCGCCGAACAGGCAGAGCACCTCCTTGTCGCGCCGCGCCTGCTTGGCCGCCATCGCGAACGCCATGCCGACGCCGAGCGTGCCGAGCGGGCCCGGGTCCATCCAGTGGCCGGGCGACTTGGGCTGCACGACCTGGCCGGAGAAGGTGACGATGTCGCCGCCGTCGCCGATGTAGATCGTGTCCTCGGTCAGGAACTCGTTGATCTCGTGGACCAGCCGGTAGGGGTCGATGGGCTGGGCGTCGGAGAGCTGGCGGGGCAGGCGCTTCTCGTACGCCTGGGTCTCGACGGCGCGCAGCTCGTCCATCCACTCCTTGCGCTTGGTGACCGCGTTCTCGATCCGGCCGCTGGCGGCCTGGGCCGCCGCCGCGAGGACGAGGCCGGCGTCGCCGACGATCCCCAGGTCGATGTCGCGGTTCTTGCCGACGGTGCGGTAGTCGAGGTCGATCTGGACCACGGCCGCGGTCGGCGACAGGCGCTTGCCGTAGCCCATCCGGAAGTCGAACGGGGTGCCGACGATGATGATCAGGTCGGCGTTGGTGAAGGCGTACCTGCGGCTGAGCTGGAAGTGGTGCGGGTCGCCGGGCGGGAGCGTGCCGCGGCCCGAGCCGTTCATGTACGCCGGCACGTTCAGGGCGCGGACGAAGTCGATCGCGGCGTCCGTGGCCCGGCACGTCCATACCTGGCTCCCGAGCAGGATGCACGGCTTCTCCGCGTGCGCCAGCATGTCGGCCAGCCGCTCGATCGCCTCGGGGTCGCCCTGCTGGCGGGTCGAGGCCCGGTAGTGCCCCGCCTTGGGGATGCGGGCCTTCTCCAAGGGGACCTTCGCGTCGAGCACGTCGCGCGGGATCTCCAGGAACGACGGGCCCGGCGCGCCGTTGTAGCACTCGCGGAAGGCCATCGACACGATGTCCGCCACCCGCTCCGTGCTCGGCACCGTGGCCGCGAACTTGGTGATCGGGGTCATCATGTCCACGTGCGGCAGGTCCTGCAGCGAGCCCATCTTGTGCTGGCTCAGCGCTCCCTGGCCGCCGATGAGCAACATGGGGCTCTCCGCGCGGAAGGCGTTGGCCACGCCGGTGACCGCGTCGGTCGTGCCCGGCCCGGCGGTGACCACGGCGCAGCCGGGCTTGCCGGTGATGCGCGCGTACCCGTCGGCCGCGTGCGCCGCCACCTGTTCGTGGCGTACGTCGATGACCTCGATGCCCTCATCGACGCAGCCGTCGTAGATATCGATGATGTGGCCGCCGCAGAGCGTGTAGATCACGTCCACGCCCTCGGCCTTGAGTGCCTTGGCTACGAGATGACCACCAGAGATCGTTTCCGACATCATGCCACCCTTTCACGGCGTCGGCTGTCTTCCGCATACTGCATACCGTATGACCGCAATGGTTACTCCCTCCCGTTCGGCCTGTCTAGCCCCCAGAAGGCAACTCGATCAGCTCGACCTGCTCACCGGCCCACCCCGGAGGGACGACGGCCAGCGCGTCGGCCAGCGCCGCCCCCCACAGCGAACCCGGCCGGTCGTGCCCCACCGGCACCGCGCCCCGGCCCGACCTCCTGACCGGCACGAGCCGCGTGTCGCGCGGATGCGCCCGCACCGCTCCGGCCAGCGCCGACGTCTCCGTGCGGGCAGGGGTTCCGGCCAGTTCGCGCAGGATGGGCGCGAGCAGCGTGAGGGCCGCGCCGAGGGCCGCGAACGGGTTCCCCGGCAGGCCGACGACCAGCGACCCGCCCGGCAGCCGGGCCAGGAGCTGCGGGTGCCCGGGCCGCACGGCGACGCCGTCGACGATCACGTCGGCGCCGAGGTCGCCGAGCACGGCCCTGAGGTGGTCGGCGGGCCCCTTGGAGGACGCGCCGCACACGGCGACCACGTCCGCCGCCCCGGTCTCCGGCGCGGCGCCCAGTGCGGCGCGGAGCGCTTCCCGGCCGTCGGGCAGCACGTCCGTGCTCGCCACCCGGCCGCCGGCCCACGCCACCAGCCCCGGCAGGAACGGGCCGATGGCGTCGCGCACCCGGCCCGGCACGGGAAGGCCCTCGTGCACGACCTCGTCCCCGGTGATCAGCACTGCCACGCGGGGGCGGGGCCGTACCGGCAGCTCGTCGTGGCCCAGCGCGGCGGCCAGCCCGAGCGCGACCGGGGTCACCACCGCGCCCGCGCCCAGCACGACGGCGCCCTCGGCGATGTCCTCGCCCCGCCGCCGGATGTGCCGCCCGATCTCGGCGGCGCCGTTCACCCGCGCCCCGTCCACCGCGGCCTGCTCGTACGGCAGCACCGCCGACGCCCCCGCGGGCGTCGGAGCGCCGGTGGCGATCTCGACCGCCTCCCCCGGCCGCAGCTCGTCCGCGTAGCAGGCGCCACCGGCCAGAACCCGGCCGACCACCCGCCACGGGCCGGCACCGGCCACCGCGTAGCCGTCCATCGCCGAAACGTCCACCCCGGGCACCGCCACCAGCGCCGTCAAAGGCACGGCGAGGCGGCCGCCGAGAGCGTCGGCGAGCGGCACGGATGCGGGCTCGAGGGGCGTCGCGGCCCCCTTCGCGAGGGCCCGCGCGGTCACCCAGGTCGTCGATTCCACCACTAGATCATGCCGAAGAACGGTCACAGGCATGCTCCTTGACCCGCGTTTTTCCATACTGTATACCGAATGCAAATCCGACGCGAGAACGGAGCGCAGCATGAAGGTCGCTGTTCTTGGCGCCGGCGCCATCGGCGCATACGTGGGGGCCGCCCTCCACCGGGCGGGAGTCGAGGTGCACCTCATCGCGAGAGGCGAGCACCTGCAGTCGATACGCCGCGCCGGTGTGCGGGTGCTCACCCCCAGAGGCGACTTCACCGCCCATCCCCATGCCACCGACGACCCCACCCAGATCGGCCCGGTGGACCACGTCTTCCTGGGCCTCAAGGCGAACAGCTACGCCTCCGCGGGCCCCATGATCAGGCCGCTCCTGCACGAGGCCACGAGCATCATCGCCGCGCAGAACGGCATCCCGTGGTGGTACTTCCACGGGCTCAAGGGCCCCTACGAGGGCTACCGCATCGAGAGCGTCGACCCGGGCGGCGCGGTCACGACCGCGCTGCCCCTGCACCGTGCCGTCGGCTGCGTCGTGTACGCCGCCACCGAGATCGAGCGACCCGGCGTGATCCGCCACCTCGAGGGCACCCGCTTCTCCATCGGCGAGCCGGACGGCGAGCTGACCGAGCGGTGCGCCGCCTTCAGCCAGGCCGCGATAGCCGGCGGGCTCAAGTGCCCGGTGGAGCGCGACCTGCGCAAAGACGTGTGGGTCAAGCTCATGGGCAACATCGCCTTCAACCCGATCAGCGCGCTGGCCAGGGCGACGATGGCCGGGATCTGCCGCCACGACGGCACCAGGGAGCTGGTCGTGGCCATGATGCGGGAGACCGTCGAAGTGGCCAGGAGGGTCGGCTGCGACCCGGGAATCTCCATCGAGCGCCGCCTGAAAGGAGCGGAGAAGGCGGGCGAGCACAAGACCTCCACGCTGCAGGACCTGGAGAAGGGCAAGCCGCTGGAGCTGGACGTGCTGCTCGCGGCGGTGGTCGAGCTGGCCGACCTCACCGGTGCCGAGGTGCCGACCTTGCGCGCCATCCACGCGGTGAGCGACCTCCTCAACGCCAACCTTGTCCGCGCGGTCTAGCGGGGAATACCGTAGCCTGTATACAGAATGGAGGGATCATGAGCTATGACCGCCTGACCCATCCACTGGTGCGTGAGAACGGCGTGCTGCGCAGGGCGACCTGGGAGGAAGCCCTGGAGCGGGCGGCGGAGGGCTTCCGCCGCAACCTCGCCGCGCATGGGCCCGACTGCTTCGCCATGTTGTCGTGCGCCCGCTCCACCAACGAGATGAACTACGTCGGGCAGAAGTTCACCCGCGTGGTGATCGGCACCAACAACGTGGACTCCTGCAACCGCACCTGCCACGCGCCGAGCGTGGCGGGGCTGTCGGCGGTGTTCGGCAGCGGTGGCGGCACGTCCTCCTACCAGGAGGTGGAGGACACCGATGTGATCGTGATGTGGGGTTCGGCGGCGCGTAACGCCCACCCCATCTTCTTCCAGCACGTGCTGAAGGGCATCCACAACGGCGCGCGGATGTTCGCGGTGGACCCGCGCCGCACCGGCACCGCCCAGTGGGCCGATCTCTGGCTGGGACTGAACGTGGGCACGGACATCCCCCTCGCCCACGCGGTGGCCAGGGAGATCATCCACGCGGGGCTGCACAACGAGGCGTTCATCGAGCGGGCCACGATCGGGTTCGAGGAGTTCAAAGAGTCGGTCGAGCCCTGGACGCTGACCGCCGCCGAGCAGGTCACCGGCGTGCCCGCGCACGCCATCCGCGAGCTGGCCCATGCCTACGCCCGCGCCGACCGCGCCCAGCTGTGCTGGACGCTCGGCATCACCGAGCACCACAACGCGACGGACAACGTACGGGCCCTGATCAACCTGGCCCTGCTCACCGGCCACGTCGGCCGTTACGGCTCCGGCCTGTCGCCGCTGCGCGGCCAGAACAACGTGCAGGGCGGCGGCGACATGGGCGCCATCCCCAACCGCCTGCCCGGCTTCCAGGACATCCTCGATCCCAATATCCGGGCGCGTTTCGAGAGCGCGTGGGGCAGGGAGATCCAGCCGCGCTACGGCCTCAACCTCACCCAGATGCTGGAGGCCATGGCCGACGGCGAGGTGACCACCTGCTATCTCATCGGTGAGAACCCCGTGCAGTCCGAGGCCGACTCGCTGGCCTGCATCAAGCGCCTGTCCATGCTCGACCACCTGGTCGTGCAGGACATCTTCCTCACCAAGACCGCCCAGATGGCCGACGTCGTGCTGCCCGCGAGCGCCGCCTGGTGCGAGGCGGACGGCACGTTCACCAACAGCGAGCGCCGGGTCCAGCGGGTGCGCAAGGCCCTGGATCCGCCGGGCGAGGCGCGCGACGACATCTGGATCATGTGCGAGCTGGCCCGCAGGCTGGGCCACGACTGGCACTACGACGGCGCCGAAGCGGTCTGGAACGAGCTGCGCGCCATGTCGCCCCAGCACCACGGCATGTCCTACCAGCGGCTGGCCGAGCTGCAGGGCATCCAGTGGCCCTGCCCGTCGGAGGACTCGCTGGAGCCGCCCTACCTGCACGGCAGGCTGTGGGAGAGCGACCCGGTCAGGCGGGGCACGCCGGCGCCGTTCGCGGTGCTGCGCCACTCGCCGCCGGTGGACCTGCTGGACGAGGAGTATCCGCTGCGGCTGACGACCGGGCGGCGGCTCGACTCCTACAACACGGGCGTGCAGTCCTCCGGGTTCGCCTCTCCCCTGCGCCGGGGCGAGACGGTGGAGCTCTGCCCCGAGGACGCCGACCGGCTCGGCGTCGTCGCGGGCGAGGAGGTGCGGATCACCTCGCGGCGCGGTTCGGTGGTCGCGCCGGTGTTCATCGACCCCGCCCTGCGGCCGGGGCTGGTGTTCATGACGTTCCACTTCCCGGACGAGGTGGACACCAACTCCCTCACCATCGAGGCCACCTGCCCGATCGCGGGCACCGCCGAGTTCAAGGCGGCGGCCGTACGTGTCGAGAAGCTCGTGAAGGCCGGGTGATCAGATGGATCTGAGGTTCCGTGGCGCAGAGCCGTCCGACGAGGAGCGCGCGGCCGTCGACGCCCTGCTCGGGCCGCCCGGGTCGGCGTGGGACGGCGGCTGGAGGACCGAGGCCGACCTGCGGGTGGCCGTCCGGGCCGAGTCGCAGCGCGACATGCTGCTGCCCGCGCTGCACGCGGTCAACGACCGGGTCGGGTGGATCAGCGAGGGCGCGCTCGACTACATCTGCCGCCGCCTGACCGTGCCGCCCGCCGAGGCGTACGGAGTGGCGACGTTCTACTCGCTGTTCTCCATGGAGCCGCGGCCGAAGCGGGTGCTGCACGTCTGCACCGACCTGGCCTGCCAGGCCAAGGGCGGCGAGGACGTACGCAGGCAGGTGGAGGAGCGGCTCGGCCCGCCCGGCAAGTCGTGGCACGAGAGCCCCTGCCTGGGCCTGTGCGAGCGGGCCCCCGCCGCGCTCGCCCTGGAGGCCGGCACACCCCCCAAGGCCCAGGTGTACGCGCCCGCGAACGCCTCCCTGGCCCTGGACTCGCCCACCCCCAACGGCCACACCCCCAGCCTCGAGGTCGCCGGCGACGCCCCGGTTGCGGCAGCCGTTCCGCAGGCCGGGCAGGACGGGCTGACCCTGCTCAGGAGGGTCGGCACGACCGACCCCGCGAGCCTGGACGACTACCGGGCGGCCGGCGGCTACACCGCGCTCAGGAGGGCGTTCGAGCTGGGGCCCGCCGGGGTCATCCGGGAAGTCCTGGAGTCGGGCCTGGTCGGCAGGGGCGGCGCCGCGTTCCCGACCGGCCGCAAGTGGGACGCCACCGCCCGCCAGCCCGACCACCCGCACTACCTGGTCTGCAACGCCGACGAGAGCGAGCCGGGCACGTTCAAGGATCGCGTGATCATGGAGGGCGACCCGTACGCGCTGGTGGAGGCGATGACGATCGCCGCCTACGCCACCGGCTGCGCCAAGGGATACCTCTACATCAGGGGCGAATACCCCAGAGCGACCGCGCGGCTCCAGCACGCCATCTCGACCGCCCGCTCGCGGGGCCTGCTCGGCGACGACATCCTCGGCAAGGGCCTGTCGTTCGACATCGAGCTGCGCAGGGGCGCGGGCGCGTACATCTGCGGCGAGGAGACCGCGATCTTCAACTCCATCGAGGGGCAGCGGGGCGAGCCGCGCAGCAAGCCGCCGTTCCCCGTGGAGAAGGGGCTGTTCGGCAAGCCGACCGTGGTCAACAACGTCGAGACGCTGGTCAACGTGCTGCCGATCCTGGAGCGCGGCGCCCGGGCGTACACGGCGGCCGAGCCCAAGCTGTTCTGCGTCTCGGGCGCGGTCGAGCGGCCCGGCGTGTACGAGCTCACGTTCGGGACGACGTTGCGCGAGCTGCTGGACCTGACCGGCACCACCGGCACGACCAGGGCGGTGCTGCTCGGCGGCGCGGCCGGGGCGTTCGTCACCGACCTGGACATCCCGCTCACCTTCGAGGGCACCAGGAACGCGGGGGCGACGCTCGGCTCCGGCGTGGTGCTCGTCATCGACGACACCGTGGACCTGAAACGGCTGCTGCTGCGCATCGCGGAGTTCTTCCGCGACGAGTCCTGCGGCCAGTGCGTGCCCTGCCGGGTCGGCACCGTACGGCAGGAGGAGGCCCTGCACCGGCTGTCGCGCCGGGTCTCGGACGATGATCTCGTGCTGCTGCGCGAGGTCGGTCAGACCATGCGGGACGCCTCGATCTGCGGCCTCGGGCAGACCGCCTGGAACGCCGTCGAATCGGCCATCGACCGTCTGGGAGTGTTCAAATGATCCCGCTCCAGCCGCCCCGGCGGCTCATCGACGTCCAGATCGACGGCGAGGACGTACGGGTGCCGGAGGGCTCGACGATCCTCGACGCCTGCCACGCGGCGGGCAAGGACATCCCCACCCTCTGCTACGGCGACACGCTGACCCCGAAGAACGCCTGCCGCGTCTGCGTCGTGGAGGTGGAGGGCGCCAGGACGCTGGCGCCCGCCTGCTCCCGCAAGGCCGAGGCCGGCATGAAGGTCGGCACCGACACCGAGCGGGCCCGGCAGAGCCGCAAGGTGGTGCTGGAGCTGCTCGGCTCCTCCGTGGACATGTCGACCACCCCTCGGGCCGCCGAGTGGGTCGAGGAGTACGGCGCCGACCCCGCGCGCTTCGGCGACGACGCGGCCACGGTCGAGCAGCCCGCCAAGGTGGACAACGACCTCTACGTGCGCGACTACAGCAAGTGCATCCTGTGCTACAAGTGCGTGGACGCCTGCGGCGACCAGTGGCAGAACACCTTCGCCATCGCCGTGGCGGGCCGGGGGTTCGACGCGACGATCTCCACGGAGTTCGAGGCGCCGCTCACCGACTCGGCCTGCGTCTACTGCGGCAACTGCGTGGAGGTGTGCCCGACGGGCGCGCTGTCGTTCAAGACCGAGTTCGACATGCGGGCCGAGGGCACCTGGGACGAGTCGCGGCAGAGCGAGACCACGACGGTCTGCAGCTACTGCGGGGTCGGCTGCAACCTGACCCTGCACGTGCAGGACAACAAGATCGTCAAGGTGAGCTCGCCGCATGACAACCCGGTGACCAAGGGCAACCTCTGCGTCAAGGGCCGCTTCGGGTACGGCTATGTCTAGGGCGGCCATCCGGGCCGACGGGAGCGCTCATGTCTAGGGCGCTCATCCGGGGCGAGGGGAGCGCTCATGTCTAGGGTCGCGGTGAAGCGGCGGATCCTGCGGGTCAAGGACACCGCCCGGATCCCCAAGATCGACTCGCTGGCCGCCGAGGAGCCGCTGGAGATCCGCCTCGACGGGACGCCGCTGACGGTCACCATGCGCACGCCCGGCGACGACTTCGACCTGGCCGCCGGGTTCCTGGTCAGCGAGGGGGCCGTGGGCGCGGCGGACGACATCGCCACGATCCGCTACTGCGCGGGCGCGACAGTGGACGACGGGAACACGTACAACGTGCTCGACGTGCGGCTCGCGCCCGGCGTGGCGGCGCCCGCGCCGCGCAACTTCTACACCACGTCCTCCTGCGGCGTCTGCGGCAAGGCGTCGCTGGAGGCGGTACGCACGGTGGCTCGCTGGAGCGCCGGAGACGACCCGGTCGAGCTGGCGCAGCCGACCGTCGCCACCCTGCCGGACCGGCTGCGCGCGGCCCAGCGGGTGTTCGACCGGACCGGGGGCCTGCACGCGGCCGGCCTGTTCACGTCCGACGGCGAGCCGCTGTGCGTACGCGAGGACGTGGGCCGGCACAACGCGGTGGACAAGCTGCTCGGCTGGGCCCTGCGCAACGGCCGGCTCCCCCTGCGGGGGACGGTGCTGATGGTGTCGGGCCGGGCGTCGTTCGAACTGGTGCAGAAAGCGGTCATGGGCGGCATCCCGGTGCTCGCCGCGGTCTCGGCGCCGTCGTCGCTCGCGGTCGAACTGGCCGCGGAGGAGGGGCTGACGCTCATCGGGTTCCTGCGCGGGGACTCGATGAACGTCTATACGGGCGAGCGCCGCCTGAGCATCACCCCGAGCGCCGGCTATGGCTCAGCCGGCGCACACTCACCGGGGTGATGGCGGGATGCCGCACGGCGCCCCTGGCCCCCAGCGCGCCGTCCGGCATCCCTTCCCTGCTTATGGCCTCCACTCCGTGGAGGCGGGCTCGGTCGCTCCGAGCCGTTGCCTTCCCTCGTCACTCCAGTCGCTACGCTCCCTGCGCTCCTCAGTCCAGGCAACGGCGCTCCCTCACCTGCTTATGGCCTCCACCCCGTGGAGGCGGGCTCGGTCGCTCCGAGCCGTTGCCTTCCCTCGTCAGTCCAGGCAACGGCGCTCCCTCGCCTGCCCAAGTCGGGGGGATTTTGACAACCATTTTCATTTTGGCGCATACTGACTCACATGATGTCAGGATTTTCCCGGTCGTACGCTGTCGGATTGCTGGCCGGGGCCACCCTCCTCACCACCGCCGCCTGCGGATCCGGCTCCGCCGAGACCGCCGCAGGGGGCAAGCCGGAGGTGGTCGCCGCGTTCTACCCGCTCCAATGGCTGACCGAGCAGGTGGGAGGATCCGACGCGCACGTGACCGGCCTGACCGCCCCCGGCGTCGAGCCGCACGACCTTGAGCTGGGCATCCAGCAGGTGACCGAGATCCAGAAGGCGGCGCTCACCGTCTACATCAAGGGCGTCCAGCCCGCCGTGGACGAGGCGGTGGACGCCGAGACGAGCTTCGACGCCGCCACGGCCGTCACCACCCTGCCCGCGAGCGGGCACGAAGAGGGCGAGGAGGGCGAGGAGGAGCACGGCCACGAGGTCTCGTACGACCCCCACCTCTGGCTGGACCCCGCCCGCCTGGCCACCGTCGCCACCAAGCTCGGCGAGCGCCTGGCCGTCGCCGACCCGGCGCACGCGCAGGCGTACAAGGACCGCGCCGCCAAGACGGCGGGCGCGCTTGGAACGCTCGATCAGGAATTCGCCAAGGGCCTGAGCAACTGCAGGACCAAGTCGCTGGTCACGGCGCACGAGGCGTTCGGCTACCTGGCGGACCGTTACAAACTCAAGCAGGTCGGCATCACGCTCGACCCCGAGACCGAGCCGTCGCCCGCGCGCATCTCCGAGGTGGCCAAGCTGGCCAAGGCCGAGGGCGTGACCACGATCTTCACCGAGTCCCTGGTCAGTCCCAAGGTCGCCGAGGTGCTCGCGAACGAGGTGGGCGCGAAGACCGCCGTACTCGACCCGCTGGAGAGCCGGCCCTCCGGCGATTACCTGTCGGCCATGCGCGATAACCTCAAAACCCTACAAACAGCACTGGGGTGTACGGCATGAGCGAAACGGCCTTCGCGATGACCGACGGCCGGGTCTCCTTCGATGGCAAGCCCGTCCTGCGGGGGATCGACCTGACCGTCTGTCCGGGGGAGGTCGTCGCCCTGTTGGGGGCCAACGGCTCCGGCAAGTCGACGCTGGTCCGCGCACTGCTCGGCCTCACGCCGCTCACCGGCGGCTCGACGCTGATGTACGGGTCTCCGCCGGGCAAGTTCCGCGACTGGTGGCGCATCGGCTACGTGCCGCAGCGGCTCCAGGTCGGAGGCGGCGTGCCCGCCACCGTACGCGAGGTCGTCGCCTCGGGCCGGATCGCCAGGCAGAGCCGCCTGCGCAGGACCAGCCCGGCCGACAAGGCCGCCGTGGCCGACGCGCTGGAGGCCGTCCGGCTGGCCGACCGCGCGAACGACCCCGTCCAGTCGCTGTCCGGGGGCCAGCAGCAGCGGGTGCTCATCGCCCGCGCGCTGGCCGGGGAGCCGGACACGTACGTGATGGACGAGCCGACGGCGGGCGTGGACGCCGATACGCAGCAGTTGCTGGCCGACACGCTGGCCGGGCTGGTGCGCGATGGCAAGACGGTGGTGCTGGTCGCGCACGAGCTGGGGCCGCTGGAGTCAATCATCACGCGCGGCGTGGTGATCCGCGAGGGCCGCGTCGCGCACGACGGCCGGCCGCCGCGCCCGGAGGGCGACTGCGCCCGGCCGGGTCACGAGCACCAGCATCCGCACGCCGCCACACCGGCGGCGGGGCCGTTGACCGGCTGGCAGGGGGAGGCGCCGTGAACGGCGGCCGATGGGGGGAACCGCGATGATCATGGATCTGCTCCAGGAGCAGCTCTTCCAGCTCGCCCTGGTGGCCGCGCTGCTGGTGGGCCTGTGCGCGCCCGCCGTGGGGACGTTCATCGTGCAGCGCAGGCTGGCGCTGCTGGGCGACGGCATCGGCCACGTGGCGCTGACCGGCGTCGCCCTCGGCTTCCTGACCGGCACCGCACCCGTGCTCACCGCCGTGATCGTCTCCGTCGTCGGGGCGGTGGCCATCGAGCTGGTCAGGGCGCGCGGGCGCACCAGCGGCGACGTGGCGCTGGCGCTGCTGTTCTACGGCGGGATCGCGGGCGGCGTCATGCTCATGGGCATCGCGCCGGGCGGCAGCAACGCCAAGCTGAACTCCTACCTGTTCGGCGCCATCGCCAGCGTCACGGTCCAGGACATCTGGGTCATCGCCGCGCTGGCCGTGGCCGTGATCGGCGTGGTCGTGGTCTTCGGCAGGGAGCTGTTCGTGCTCTGCCAGGACGAGGAGATGGCCAGGGCGAGCGGCCTGCCGGTCCGCTTCCTCAGCCTGCTGATCGCGGTCACCGCCGCGCTCACTGTCGTGATCGCGATGCGCGTGGTGGGCCTGCTGCTGGTCAGCGCGCTGATGGTGATCCCGGTGGCCACCAGCCAGCAGCTCACCCGGGGGTTCCGTACGACGATGGCGCTGGCCATGCTGTTCGGGGTGCTCGCCTCGGTGGGCGGCCTGCTCGCCTCCACCTACTCGGCCAAGGTGCCTCCCGGGGCCGCGATCGTGCTTCTTGCTCTTGTCGGCTTCGTCCTGGCCCTCGGTGTCGGTAAATTCGTACGCCGAGGCCGTACCCAGGAGTCGACAGTGAGCGAGCGACCGAAGATGCGCGTGGAGGAGGTCGCATGACGACGAGACGCGATGCCGTGCACGACACCCTCCGTAGGAGCGAGGGGTTCCGGAGCGCGCAGGACGTCTATGCCGAGATGCGCCTGCACGGGGCCAAGATCGGCCTGACCACCGTCTACCGCGCCCTGCAGGCGCTGGCCGACGGCGGGCAGGTCGACGTGCTGCGTACAGACGAGGGCGAGTCCGTCTACCGCGCGTGCGCCAGCGACGTCCATCACCACCACCTGGTCTGCCGCCGCTGCGGCCACACGGTGGAGGTGGCGGGCCCCGCGGTCGAGCGGTGGGCCGAGGCGGTGGGCAGCGAGCACGGCTTCACCGAGATCACCCACACGGTCGAGGTCTTCGGCACCTGCGCCACCTGCTCCAAGGGCTGACCTGCTCAGCTGGTGGGGGCTTTCGCCTGGGGCTCGCGGGTCTCGTCCTTGCGGGTCTTTCCGGGCTCCGGCGAACGGGTGCGGGAGCCGTACAGGACTCCGAGGACGATCACCGCGCACCCGGCGAGCTGCAGCGCCGACGGCCGCTCGCCCAGCACCACCGCGGACAGCGCGACGGTCGTCATGGGCTGGACGAGCAGCAGCAACGCGGTGAGCGCGGCCGGCTGACGCGGCAGCGAGAACGTGATCAGCGACCACCCCAGCACCTGCGGCCCCAGCGCGAGCAGCAGCAGCCACCCGTGCGCCGGCCAGGTGGGCACGAGGTCGGCGCCGCCGAAGAGCGGGCTCAGCAGGGCGATGGCCACGGTGGCGACCACCGTCGCGTGCGCCAGCGGCCCCACGGACCGCTCCGGCCCGGCCTTCATGAGCAGCAGGAACGCCGCGTACGAGATGGACGTGGCGATCCCGGCCAGCACCCCCATGATCGGATCACGCCCGTAGGCGGCGCTGTCGAACACCCCGGAGATGAGCACCACCCCCGCGAACACGACCGGCGTCGCGACCATCAACCGGAAGGACGGCCGCTCCTTGAAGAGCGCCCAGGCCGCGAACGCCACCAGGAACACCTGCAGATTCCCCAGCACGGTGGCCAGCCCCGCACCCACGTAGTCGATCGTGTGATGCCAGAACAGCAGGTCGAGCGCGAACACCACCCCCGCCAGCCAGGCCAGCACCAGCCCCTTCCGCGGCAGCGGCCCCAGCCTGCGCCGCTCCAGCCAGGCCAGCACGATCATGGGCGGCACGGCGTACGCGCAACGGAACAACGCGGACGTGGCAGGCGATACACCTGAGAGCCGAACCAAGGGGGCGGAGGTGGAGATGATCAGTGCACCGACGATCGCGATCAGCACGATACGGCGATGTGCACTCATAGAAACCCCCGTACGGCCATGCAGGAGATACAGTGCGACCACGCTAGAACCCGGCGCGGACAGGAGTCAACATGCCGTTTGGCCATGACATGGTGCATTCTTTGGCCACCGTTGTCGAGCTGGTCAACACCTCGCCCTCCACCGGGGGCGACGAGGGCCTCGCCGGCCTGGCCGAATTGCAGGCGTTCGTGGAGTCCCGCCAGATCAGCGGCGTCACCAAGCTCACGCCCCGCGACCTGGGCCAGGTGCGGATGGTGCGAGAGGCCTTCCACCGCGTCTTCACCGCCCCGGACCAGCCCACGGCGGTCCGCACACTGAACGCTTTGCTCTCCGAGACGCGCATCACCCCCCGGCTGACGGAGCACGACGGCCACCCGCTGCACGTGCACTATTTCGCCGCGGACTCCACCCTGGCGGAGCACGTGGCGGCCGACTGCGGCGTCGCCCTGGCCCATTTGCTGGTGGAGGGCGAGGTCGAACGCCTGCGCACCTGCTCGGCCCCCGACTGCGACCGCGTCTTCGTCGACGAGTCCCGCAACCGGTCCCGCGTCTACTGCGACAGCCGCACCTGCGGCAACCGCATGCACGTAGCCGCCTACCGCGCCCGCCGCCGCGCCTAACCCCGAGCCCGAGGGAAGCCCAGGGAAGCTCGGGTAAAGCCCAGGGGGAAGGCTCGGTCCTCGCTCTGAGGCGCGCTACGCGCGATGGAGCGCTCGGGCAGCGCCCTGTGGGGGCAAGCCCCCACACCCCAGGCGGGGCCCTGCCGGTCCCCGCACCCCTCGGACGCGACCCCGATTACCGCACCGAACACCCCATGGCCAAGCACGGAGACGAGGTCCCGCAATCAGCCAAGGCCAACGATCATGCGACCATGAACGTCAAGAGCGATGATCGTTGACGACGGCAACGGGAGCATCGGCGGGCATCGGCCTGCGCTTCCAAGTGCGACCTACGCGAAGGCCCAGGCGCGGAAGGCGTTGCGGATCTCACGCAGCGGTTGGCGATCGCGGCTGTAGTAGAGCTTGTTGGTCAGGAGAACGGCCCAACGTCCTTGCTTGAGGGAGATCCACATGCCCGTTCCGGTGAAGCCGTAGTGCACGAACACGCCGTCCAGTGGATCGGTGCCAGAAGCCGGATGCCAGAACAGGCCCCGCACCGGTCGTAGGTCACCGGTGTGGATCTGCAGAGATTCCTGGACCCAGGCGGAGCCGAAGCCGTTTCCGGGGCTGGGGTCGAGCAGGTGCTGCAGGAACTTCGCCAGGTCGGCCGCCGTGGAGAAGACGCCGGAGATCCCGCATACTCCGCCGAGCACTCGTGCCGAGAAGTCATGCACGGCACCTCTGCGGAATGTGCCGGTTTCGTCGTCGTGCTCGGTGGGGGCGCAGCGTGGGATGAGGTCTGCCGGGAGCGGACCGAATTGGGTGGTGCTCATGCCGATGGGCTGCCAGATCCCGGTCCGGACTAGTTGGTCCAGCGGGGTGCCGGTGAGGTGTTCGGCGAGGTAGCCGAGGATGAGGGCGGCGCGGTCGGTGTATTCGACGGCTTGACCTGGTGGGCGGTGCAGGGGCTCGTGGAGGACGCCGTGGCGGATCTGGACGGGGTCGGTGCCGTACAGATTCTTGAGGTTGGCGCGGAGCGGGACGCCTGCGGTGTGGGTGAGCAGTTGGCGCACGGTCACGGGGGCCAGCTGGTAGCCGTTCAGGGCGGGCATGAGCGTGCCGAGCGGATCGTCCAGGGTCAGGCGTTCTTGGTCCCGGAGCATGCCGATGACCGACCAGACAGCGATGATCTTGGTGAGGCTGGCGAGGTCGAAAACGGCGTCCTGGCTCATGGGGTGGTCCGGCTCGTTCGGGTCGAGCAGGCCGCAGGAGCCGGCGAGCTGGAGGCCGCCGGCGTCGCCCATGGCCCATGTCGCGCCGGGGTAGACCTTCTGCTGGACGCCCCGGCGCAGCAGGTGCTCGATGCGGTCCGGGTCAGGCGTCATGATCTGCCTTTCGCGCGCGGGTGGCTGCGGTTGCCAGCGTAACTACGGCCTTGGTTCGTGGCAGATGAACCGCGCCATCTTGGGTGACTGCAGTCCTTCTGTCAGGTGAGGCAAGGGTCCGGCTGCCTGGGACGCCTTCATGTCAAGCCGAAAGGGTTGTCGATGACGTACCGCCAGCGCCCGTCCCTTCCGCGGCGGGCGACGTCGGTGGCGGTGCCCTCGATGTGGACCTGCTGCCCGTCCCGGTCCACGCCGTCGATGACCCAGTCCACGATCAGCAGGGCCGTGTCGCCCGCGGTGTAGACGTGCCGCGGCCGGACCGTGATCGGCACGCCGAGGGCCACGAAGCGGGCGTTGGCGGCTTCGGCCTCCGGACCGGTCAGCGGGGAGCCGGGCTCGGGTACGAACACCGCTCCACTCTCGTAGACCTCTCCCACGGCCGCCGGGTCGCCGGTGTTGAAGCGGTCGGCGAACACCGCGGGCACGTCCTCGGGGCGTTCGGCGAGTTGGCGCATCGTCGATGCACGTCCTTCCGGAAGGTAGAAATCGGGTGGATGCGGCAACGCTAGGAGGCGCTCTCGTGACTCACCAAATGGTTGGCCACCCCGGTCTGCCCGACGATCCTCGGGCTGAGGTCACCGAGCCGGATTCGTCGTGCCCGGTGGAGATCGCGCTGGCGGCGCTGCGTGGGCGGTGGACGACCCTCGTGATCCGCGAGTTGTTGCGGGGTGAGCGCGGGTTCACCGAGCTCCGCCAGGCGCTGCCGGAGTTGTCGGACAAGGTGCTGTCCGATCGGCTGGCGCAGCTCGCCGAGGCCGGGGTGCTCGAACGTCGCCGGAGGTCCGGGTGGCCGCCCCGTACGCACTATCGGCTCACCTCGCACGGGCGCCGCCTCGGCCCCGTCCTCCAGGCGCTCTGGGACTGGGGGGCCCAAGCTGGAGACGGCCCCGACTCGGGCGCCCATGGTGGAGGCGGCAGCGTCCAGCCGGGTCTGGGCGACGCGGCTGAGAGCGGTCGCGGGTGAGCTCGGCTTTGTTCGGGCGGCGGGGCTGCCCTACAGTGAGGATCACTCTGATCAGGAGCTCCCCAGAAGTGCGCCGCAGAACGGGAGCCCTGCCTCCCCCGTCGTGGAGGTCCTGGAGGGGCGGCATAGATTCCGCATGCCCCTTCACGGAGGTACCTCATGAACGTCGGTCTCGGCCTGCCCATCAGCGATCCCGCGGCCCTGCTCGACTGGGCCCGGCGCGCTGATGCCGGCCCCTTCACCACCCTCGGTCTCCTCGACCGGCTCGTCTACGACAACCCCGAACCACTGATCGCCCTCGCCCTCGTCGCCGGGGCCACCACTCGCGTACGCGTGCAGACCGAGGTGCTGCTCGCGCCCCTGCGCGAGCCCGCCCTGCTGGCCAAGCAGGCCGCGACCCTGGACCGGATCTCCGGCGGGCGGCTGGTGCTGGGGCTCGGCGTGGGCGGCCGCGAGGACGATCACCTGGTCGCGGGCACCGACATCCGTACCCGGGGGCGGCGGCTCGACGAGCAGATGGCCGTCATGCGGCGGCTGTGGTCCGGCGAGCCGTACGGTGACGGCGCCGGCATGATCGGGCCGCTCCCCGCCCGGCAGGGAGGGCCCGAGGTGCTCTTCGGCGGCTTCCAGCCGGCCGCGCTGGCGCGGGTCGCGCGCTGGGGCGACGGGTTCCTCGCCGCCGCCGCGCCGTCGTGGGCCGGCGGGCTCATCGACACGGTCCGGGCAGATCCGCGAGTACGTCGCGCAGTATGCGGAGCTCGGCGTGGACGAGGTCATGCTGTACTGCTACGGCCGCGATCCGGGTCAGGTCGACCGGCTGGCGGACGTGGTCAGCGCCCTTTGAGGAGCCCTACAGCAGGGCCAGCATCCGGTCCGCCTGCGCGGGCCGGATCTCCTGGCGGCAGCGCAGCAGCCAGAACAGCGCCATCAGCCGCCGGCACTCCGTGAGCCTGGCCGCCTCCTCGGCGGTCAGGTCGAGCCGGTCGAGCACGGCGGTCAACCCGGCCGGATCGTTCTCCCAGACCGCGATGTGCTCGGTGACCTCGGCCAGCTCGAACGCGCGGTCGCTGCGCCCGGAGTACTCGAAGTCGATGACCCGGACCCTGGTGCCGTCCCACAGGTAGTTGGCCAGGTTCCCGTCACCGGTGCCGAACACCGGTGTGCCCGGCTGCGCGAACATCCGCTCCAGGCCCGGCCCGGTCACCCAGTCCGTGGCCGCGCGGAGGGCTTCGGCGGTCGCGGGTTCGGGCGTGGCAGCCGCCGCCCATTCGCGTACTTTCCGCAGGAGATAGACCGGGTGCCCGGCACGCGCCGGCACCCGGTCGAGCACCCGGGACGGGATCGAGCGCTGGACGCCGGTGATGGCCTCGGCCAGGGCGTCGACGAGTTTCCCCGCGATCTCCCCGCTCACCGTCGTGCCGTCCAGGCGGGACATCACCACGGTCGGCGGATCGGCCTCCAGCTCGGCGGTCACCGGCGCCGGGGCCAGACCGGGATCGTATTGGCCCAGCAGCTCCAGGGCACGCCATTCGCGTTCGGGCTCGCCATAGCCCGACGACCGGTATCGCTTGATCACCACGTCGGACCGCACCTCGATGGCATGGCCGCCCATCCGCCCTCCGATCTTGCCGAATGGGACGACATGCTAGACCACTCACCCGAAGTCGCGGCGGCGCAGAGCCGCGAGGGCGCCGCCGACGAGCAGCGCCGTGAGAGCCGTCAGCGCCAGGGCAGGGCGGACGTCGAAGGGCGTTCCGAGCATCGGGTTGGGGACGTAGTGGAACGGCTCCAGCGGGGTCCCGTGCCACAGCCCGTACAGGGGGCTGACGATCTTGCCGAGCCCGGCGGTCAGGAGCCAGACGATCCAGGAGATCGCCACGCTCGCCCTCGGCAGCAGCCCGTACGCGAGCACGCAGACCGCCCCCACGCACCAGGCCGCCGGTACGGTGCTCAGCGCCCCGGCCAGGAAGCGGGGCAGGTCGCGGGCGAGATCGCCGACGAGCAGCGAGTACAGCGTGCCGAACACGAGCCCGGCGACGGCCATCAGCGCCGCCGTGCCGAGCCCGGTCACGACCAGGTGGCCGGCGGCCCAGCGCAGGCGGGTCATCGGGGTGGACTGTACGGTCTCCGCGCGCCCCGAGGTCTCCTCCGAACGCAGCCGCAGCGTCATGAGCACCGGGTAGAGCGCGACGACGTACGCGATGATGAGGATCAGGTACCACGAGTAAGCGCCCAGCGTGGTGGCCATGTCGGACACCCCGAGGACGCTCATGATGTTCTGGACCACGATGCTCGGCCGCGAGATCAGGTCCTGGGCGAGCGGGCTGAGCCCGGCGCCGGCCGCGGCGAAGCACGCGACCCCGGCCGCCCACTTGGCCAGCAGGGCGCGGTGCAGCCGCCAGGCCAGGCTGATCGGGCCGCGCAGCTCCGGCGCCGACCGCCGGCCCAGGCGCTCGGGCAGCAGGCCCTCGCCGAGGTCGCGGCGGCCGAGCAGCCGGTACGCGACCGCGTACAGGACCACGCTGACCAGCACCGGCACCCCGAACAGCCACCACCGCTCGTCCTGATAGGCGCGCACCAGGTGGCTCCAGCCGATCGGCGACAGCGCCTTCAGCCAGTACTGTCCGGTCGCGTCACCGGCGTAACGCATCACGTAGGCGGCGCCGAGCGCGGCCAGGCTGAGCGCGGTGGCCGTGCGGGCGCTGCGCGCGATCTGCGCGGCCACCGCGGCGACGGCGCCGAACACCCAGCCCGCGACCGTGATCGCGGCCCCGTAGGCGACCGTCCCGACGGGCTCGAACCCCATCCCGACGAGCACGGCCCCGGTCAGCACCCCGCCGGCCAGGCTGATCCCGCCGGCGACCAGCAGGGCGGCGGTCAGGGGCGCGTAACGGCTGACCATGCCGGAGCGGACCAGCTCGGCCCTCCCCTCGTCCTCCTCCCTGCGCGTGTGGCGGACGATCGACATGAGGGCCGCGAACGCGCTCGCCACGTACAGGAAGCCGCCGCTGCGCCACGTCGCGATCACCTCCAGCCGCGGCTCGATGAGACCGCCGCCGAGCGCCCGCAGGAAGACGTTCCTGGCGGCGAGTTCGACGTAGGTGAGCTTCAGTTCGTACGTGCCCATGGCCCGGTTGACGTAGGACACCAACGCCAGGGCCAGGGTCACGATCAGGAGGATCCACCAGGGCGCGATGCCCCGTTCGCGGCGCAGCGCCAGGCGGACGAGGTGGCCGGTGCCCGCCAGGGCGTTTTGTACGTCAGCCATCCGGCATCAGCTCCTACTCACGAGTACAGCCAACTGTTCCGGTGAACAGCAGGCTATACCCGCGTATAGGCGACAGCCGGCCCGGGGCCCAGATCTGGAGGTTGGGGCCGGTCAGACCGGGTTGGGGAGCGCCCCGCCGTAACGCCTGTCGCGCTTGGCGTAGATCTCGCAGGCTTCCCACAGATCCCTGCGGTCGAAGTCGGGCCACAGCCGGTCGAGGAACACCATCTCGGCGTAGGCCGACTGCCACAGCAGGAAGTTCGAGAAGCGCTGCTCCCCCGACGACCGCACGAACAGATCCACCTCGGGGATCTCCGGCTCGTCCAGGTAACGCGCGAACACCTTCTCGTTGACCTTGGACGGCTTGACCCGCCCGGCCGCGATGTCCTCGGCCAGCCTGACCGCCGCCTCGACGATCTCGGCCTGCCCGCCGTAGTTGACGCAGAACTGCAGCGTCAGCTTGCGGTTGGCGACCGTCATCTCCTCGGCCTCCTGCAGCTCCGAGATGACGCTCTTCCACAACCGCCCCGGCTTGCCCGCCCACCGGACGCGCACGCCCATGGCGTTGAGCTCGTCGCGCCGCCGCCGGATCACGTCGCGGTTGAACCCCATGAGGAAGCGGACCTCGTCGGGCGAACGCCTCCAGTTCTCCGTGGAGAACGCGAACGCGCTCAGATAGGGGATGCCCAGCTCGAGCGCCCCCTCGATGACGTCGAACAGCGAGGACTCGCCCGCTTTGTGCCCCTCGATGCGGGGCAGGCCGCGAGCCTTGGCCCAGCGGCCGTTGCCGTCCATGATGATGGCGACGTGCTTGGGCACCAGGTCGCGCGGGATCGGCGGGGGCGTCGCGCCCGACGGATGCGGGGTCGGAGGTCGTACGTTCACACAGGCTCCCTTTCGACGTGTCGGAGAGAGCGTATTCCGTGTTCGAGGTGCCATTGCAGATATGCGGCGACGAGCCCGCTGCACTCACTCCGGTGGCGCTGCTCAGAGGCGTCGGCGGTGGCCCAGTCGCCACGCAGCAGCGCCGTCATGAGCCCAATCGTCTCACCGGCGGGCACGGCCGAGCCGGCCGGGCGGCAGGCCCCGCACACCACGCCACCCGCGACGATGGCGAACGCCCTGATCGCCGGCGCCCGGCACTTGGCGCACGCGTCGAGCGCGGGGGCGTAGCCTGCCACGGCCAGCGAGCGCAGGAAGTACGCGTCCAGGACCAGCCGGGCCTCGTGGTCGCGGTCGGCGAGCGTGCGCAGCCCGCCCACCAGCAGCAGGAACTGCCGCAGCGCCGGCTCCTTCTCCCCGTGCGTCAGCCGGTCGGCGGTCTCCAGCATCGCGCTGCCCGCGGTGTAGCGGGGATAGTCGGCGGCCAGCGTCTCGCCGTAGGGTCTGATGGTCTCCGCCTGCGTGACGACGTCGAGCGTACGGCCGGTGTGGAGCTGCAGGTCGACGTGCGTGAACGGCTCCAGCCTGGCGCCGAAGCGGGACTTCGTGCGGCGCACGCCTCTCGCCACGGCCCTGATCTTGCCGGTGCGCTTGGCCAGGATGGTGACGATGCGGTCGGCCTCACCGAGCTTCTGTGTGCGTAGAACTACGCCTTCGTCACGGTAGAGACTCACTCGGACATCTTACGGCCGCGCCGAAGCGGCGTTACGGGCATGCTCTGGTGACGCGACTTTACGTGACCCTCACTAGACTTTGACGTCTGTCCCCGGATTACCCGTTGTTCAACCCCCCGCTACCGCCTCGAAAGGGAGTCATGACCCGCGTGGTCCTGCTGGGCGCCTCGCCCGGCCCCGACACCTCTCCGACCGGCCTGAGGCTGGCCGCGCTGCCCGGCAATCCCACCGTGGCCGAGCGCCTGCGCAGCCAGCTCACTTCCCTGGATCCGCGGCTCGCCACGATCGAGTCAGGCGACGTGGCCGCCGCCCTTCGCGCGCTGGCCGACGTCGCGGAGGCCGCGACGGAGAACCTCTTCATCATCCCGGAAAACTCCGTCATCCACGACGAGCTGATCTACCAGATCACCAAGGCCAAGCGCGGTGCGCTGGCGCTCGTCGCCAAAGAGCCGCGGCCGGAGGTGACAGAGGAGGAGGCGCAGGAGGACATCGTCCCGATCGACGAGGCGGAGCCCGAGATCGGCCTCAGCCGCCTCGAGGGGCTGCCCGTCCGCTCGCGCGTCGGCAAGTCGCGCGTGATCTCGGTCGGCACCGCGCGCCACGCCGTGACCAGGCCCAACGCCGCCCTGCTCGGCCCGCTGCACCTGAGCGCGCGCAACGCGCCCGTGCTGGCGCAGACCTGCCGCGAGCTGGCGGCGATGGCCGACACGTTCGGCGAGGACGACGACCTGCTGCAGCTGATCGTGTTCGGCCTGGTGCGCAACGGCGTGTCGGTCGGCATCAGGGGCCGGCGCGACCTGTTCTACCGCCGGGTCACGACCCAGGAAGAGGTCAACGAGGCCGGCGCCGAGATGGCCGGCATGGACGAGGACCGGGCCAGGCTCAACAACGCGGTCAAGGGCGCCGACGGCTTCTTCACCACGTACTTCGTCTCCACCTACTCCCGCTTCATCGCCCGCTGGGCGGCCCGGCGCGGGCTGACGCCCAACCAGGTGACGCTGATCTCGATCACGCTCGGCGTGGCCGCCGCGGCCTGCTTCGCCACCGGCGACCGGCCGTGGATGGTGCTGGGCGGTGTGCTGATCTACTTCGCGTTCGTGTTCGACTGCGTGGACGGGCAGGTCGCCCGCTACGCGCGCAAGTTCGGCGTGCTGGGGGCCTGGCTGGACGCCACGTTCGACCGGTTCAAGGAGTACGTGGTCTTCGCCGGGCTGGCCGTCGGCTGGGTCGTCTCCGGCAACAGCGACGACATCTGGATCCTGGCGCTGGCCGCGATCGGCCTGCAGTCCGTACGCCACCTGCTCGACTTCTCCTTCGGCATCTCCAACCGCCGCAAGCCCCCGTCCCCGCTGCCCACGCTGGCACTGGACGCGCCCGACGACCGCGCCCTGCGTCAGGCCCTCACGCGCCGCAAGGTCGAGCGCAGCCAGGGTCTGCGTGGCGTGCTCAAGATGTGGACCAAGGCCGGCAAGTTCCGCGCCGTCCACTGGGCCCGCAAGATGATCGTCTTCCCCATCGGCGAGCGGTTCGCGGCCATCGCGATCACCGCCGCCCTCTTCGACGCCCGGATCACCTTCATCACCCTGGTGATCTGGGGCTCCGTCGCCGCCGCCTACACGCTCACCGGACGCCTCATGAGGTCGCTCGTATGATCACTCAACCGCAGGCCATGGCCACCCCCACGCCGGACCCCGACGAGGAACGCCGTCGCATCCAGACCGCCCGCCTGCTCGCCTACCGTGACGACGGTCCGCTCGCCCACGCCCTGGCCGGCAAGCTCGGCCGGGGCCTGCCGCCCGTGCCCGCCACGCTGGTGGCCCTCCTGGCCGTGGTCGCCTTCCTGGTCACCGGCCTGCTCGACCAGGGCGGCCCGATCCTGCTCCTGCCCGTCGCGACCATGCTGCTGCTCGTGCTGCCGACCACGCCGCGCGACCACCTGGGCCGCTTCGACTGGCTCACCCCGCCGCTGCTGCGCGGCGCCGAGTTCCTCGCCATGATCGGGATCGGCCTGGCCGCCGACGCGCCCAAGTGGCTGCTGTTCGTGCTTGTCTACGTCGTGGGTTACCACACGTACGACACCGTCTACCGGACCCGGCAGAGCATCTGGCCGCCCGCCTGGGTGTTCCACGCGGGGCTCGGCTGGGAGCTGCGCCTGCTGGTCATCGGCCTGGGCGCCGCGCTCGGCATCCTGACGCCCGTGCTGGCGGTGCTGACGGCGTACCTCTTCGTGCTGTTCGCCGTGGAGAGCGTGACGAGCTGGGTCCGCCTCGACAAGGCCTCCGCCCAGGCGGGCGCCGACGCCGAGCAGGACCTCGAGGCCTCCCCCGAGGACCAGCTCGAACAGGCCACCGGCGAGGCCGACAAGGGGTAGGTGGGCCAAGGGCCACCCGCCCGTCGCCCCATTACCAAGTGGGCCTGCTGACGCCAGCCCCGAGCACAAAGGGCTTCCCGAGGGAAGCGCTTCGCGCTCGGGGCTCAGGCGTTCTCATCGAGGCGCCTTCCGGCGCAATCGCGAACCCGCCCCTTGACCTACGAGGCGGTGGGCCGACTGACATCCACCCAGACCAACACGCCTCCGGCCCCCCTCGGCCAGGACGCGACACCGCTGAACGGCAACCCGACGACCTGCCGTAGGACACCGCCCCCTCCGCTGGCCGGATCCGGCATGCGGGCGGCGTGTGCTGCGGTAGTCGAGCCTCAGCCTGGTGGATCTGCCGCGGAAATTGATTCTCGGGCGGCCCAGCGAGCGGATCATCCGTTCCTCGTGGGCGCCTTCTTTGCGTCAGGGCAGGACATGCCTTGCTGTCCGTGAGAGGATCAGCGGCCGTGACAGACGCTCCGCATCGACTGCTGTGTCGGCTTGACGAATACTTCCACGTCAGCGTTGTCGCCTGCCCGGATGACTTGAGCGTGGTGCTGGCCGGGGCCGGTGCGACCAGTAACAACGATCTCGGTGAGGTGCTGTTGCTGCGGCCGGATCCCGACGCCAAAGAGCCGAACCAGATTGCCGTTCTGGCGGAGCAGTCGACAGCGGTGGACGCGGTGTTCAGCCCTGACGGTGCGCGGGTGACCGTCGGGTACGCGGACGTTGGCGGTGGCAGCGATGGTCCGGGAACATACGGGCTCGACGGAGTCCTCCGACATAGCTTCGCCATCGGTGAGGAGTTCGAGGAGGATGACGACTGGGATGGTGACGTCGCCTTCGACCGACTCGCCCAGTCCGGCAACGGGCAATTGCTTGCCGGTGGCAGCTCCGTGGTGAATGCGGTGACCGTGGCCGACTCGGCAACCGGTCGTACCCTGCTGACCATGCCAGATGCGACCGGGCCTGTGGCACTGGACCACACCGGCGGGCGCCTGGCGTACGCCCGGCCAGACGGCCGGGTCTCGGTACGAGAGATGATTTCCGGTGCTGCCCTGTCCACCTGGGACACCGGCCTTCCGGCGGTTCACGCGTTGGCATTTTCCCCGGATGGCGCCGGGCTTGTCGCAGCTGGTGGAGACCATCCGACCGCTTGTCTGTTCACAGCGGACGGGGATCGAACGGACGTGATGGTGGTCGATCCCGCACTCACCATCGATGCCACGCTGCCCTGGACGGCCATATCGACGCGAGCCTGCTGGACCAGCCGCGGCCCGGCCGTGTTCACCGCTGACGACTACCTGGCCGTGCTGTTCGACGCCACCAACGGTCGCGTTCTTTGGACCGGCTCTGAACAGACCGTCGCCTCGTTCACCCCGAATGGTCGGGTATTCATCGCATCGGGCCCCGATGGCATCAGCGCTTGGTTCCTCGACGCGCTTCCCTGATATGCGTCAGGGGGTCTATATCAGGCAACGTTCGTCCTGTCGATGATCTTGCGGAGGCGTTCGTCGGCCGCGTGGTTATTTCGCCAGATGATGTAGCGGCGGATCATACTGCCCTGTTGCTTGTGGCCGGCGTGGTCGGTGCCGTCGAGGGTGAAGTAGCGCAGGGCGGTGAACCGGGCTTCGATGCGGTTGAGCCAGGAGCTGGTGGCCCATCGGCCGGCCCTGTGCCTGCCCGATGTGGCGGGCCCGGACGCAAGGGAAGGGCCGCCTGGCCCGGCCTCGTGTGTACTTCACATGATCGGGAACGCCACTCGGCAACGTCGAGTGTTCGCGAGACGTTGCACGTACTCTGCCGTGACTTGTGCTACACGCACGGCGGCGCCTTCCGCAGCCCGCACCTGACCGGGCAGAGCGAGCAAGCCTGGTGCCTGACCCTGCTGACCAACGCGGCCGTGACCCGGACCATCGAGTATCTGGGGCTGGCGGCGGCCGCTACGTCAACGACGAAGCGCTGGCCCACATCAGCCCGGCCCGCAGCGAAACGGTCAACTTCTTCGGCGGCATCAGTGTCGATTTCCGAAGTCGCCTGCACGGATGTCCGAAGTCCTCTGCACAGGGTGGGGAGCCGCTTCGGAAACGCGCGTAGCCGACGCGGGTTGCATTGACCGCCGCGGAACTGGTCTACATCGGGGCAGACAGTTGTGGGCTGCGGCGGGGTTCGCCTTGGCACGTCTGTTGCCTACGCCCCCCGCCGGGGGCCTGCGGCGGCTCGGCGAGATCCCCGGCATCCCCGCTGTCCCCGACGGCGGAGCGTGGACGAGGAGGGAGTGTAATCCCCCGGGGCAGGGCTAATCGTTCGCCGTGCCCGTCCGACTGCGCTGGTGGGCAGGCCGGCGGGCTTCAGCGCGGCTGATCGGCGGGGTGTGTCGGCTGGGTGGCTGCCAGGCTGGCCAGGAGCTTGAGCCGCTCTTCGGAGGTGCTGCCCGGTTCGGCGGTGTAGATGGTGAGGTCGTACACCGTCCGGTTGGACATGGGCAGGTCGAGAGACTGGTAGGTCAGCTCCAGGTCGCCGACCTGCGGGTGCCACAGCCGCTTGCTGCCGTCATGGCGGATACGCACGTCGTGAGCGGCCCACTGGCTGCGGAACTCGGTGCTGAGCGTGGACAGCTCACCGACGAGGTCGCGCAGGGCCCGGTCGTGGGGCTCGCGTCCGGCTTCGGCGCGCAGCAGCGCGGCGGTGGCGACGGCGGCCGCGTCCCAGTCGACGAAGAACTGCTGGGAGCCCGGGTCGAGGAAAATGTAGCGGGCGATGTTGGCGCGGCCATGCTGGGCGGTGGTGGGGCTGTCGAAGACCGGCGCGTGCAAGGTCCGGGCCAGCGCATTGTCGGCGACGATGTCCTGGCGGCCGTTGCGCACGAACGCCGCCGACATCGTCATGGAGTCCAGCAGCCACTGGACTCGCGGCGGGACCTGGACGTCCTTGCGGCGCGAGGGTGCGCGGCGGGCGGGCCGGGCGGCGTGGGCCAGGTCGAACAGGTAGGTGCGTTCGTCCTGGTCCAGGCGCAGGGCCTGGGCGACCGCGTTGAGCACGTCTTCGGACATGCCGCTGATGTGGCCCTTCTCCAGCCGGGTGTACCACTCGGTGCTCACGCCGGCCAGCACCGCGACTTCCTCGCGGCGCAGCCCGGGGACCCGGCGCCGGCCGCTAGTGGGCAGCCCGACCTGCTCCGGGGTGAGCTTGGCGCGCCGGGTGGCGAGGAAGTCCCGGATCTGGTCGCGGTGGTCGGGCCGGTGGTCGTCCATGCCTTTCACGGTAGCCGCGGGGTTCGCGCAGGTGGCGGCGGTAAGGGGGTTGAGCTTGTCCCCCCGATAAACGCGCTCTGCCTCGCGCGCGACCAGGCGGGTTTCCTGGGATCGGCACGTTGACCGCGACCTGCGATACGGAGATGGACATGAGTACGTGCGGAGAAGTCGTCGAGCGGGCCGCCGGCGCGGGCGGGGCTCAGGCGCTCGGCGGGCGCGGGCGGTCGCCCGCGCGGCTGCCGCCGGTGGTCTATGTGCTGGCGGTGGGCACCTTCTTGATGCTCACGACCGAGTTCGTGGTCGCGGGCCTGCTGCCGGACATCGCCGGCGACCTGCGCGTGAGCGTGCCTCAGGCGGGCCTGCTGATCACGGTGTTCGCGGCCGGGATGATCGTCGGCGCGCCGGTGATGGCGATGCTGACGCTGCGGCTGCCCAGGCGGCTGACGCTGGTGCTGGCCCTGAGCGTGTTCGCGGCCGGGCATCTCATCGTCGCGCTCGGCTCCAGCTTCGCGCTGCTGCTGGCGGCGCGGTTCGTGACAGCGCTGGCGACCGGTGCGTTCTGGGCGGTGGCCAACGTGGCCGCCAGCCGCGCCGCGGGTCCTGCCGCGAGCGCCCGCGCCCTGGGCCTGGTGGGCGCCGGAGGCATGCTCGCCAACGTCGTCGGGGTGCCGATCGGCGCGTTCGCCGGGCAACTGGCGGGCTGGCGGGGCCCGTTCTGGGCGCTGGCGGTCCTGGCGGTGGCGGCCGCCGTCCTGATCGCCCGCACCGTCACGCACGACGGCGGCGATCATCGGGCAGTGTCGGTGCGGTCGGAGGTGGCGGCCCTTCGCTCGGGGCGGCTGTGGCTGGTGCTGGCCGCCTGCGCGACCACGACCGGCGGGGTGCTGTCGGCCTACTCCTACATCGCGCCACTGCTGACCGGCCGGGCCGGTATCGCGGCCGGTCTCGTGCCGCTGGTGCTCGCCGGCTTCGGCGTCGGAGCCCTGGCGGGCTCGCTGGCCGGGGGCCGGCTCGGGGACGCCCGCCCGCACACCACGACGATCGCTGCCGCCGCGGGCGCCACCGTCTTGCTGCTGGCGATCTGCCTGCTGTCGACGCACGCCGGGGCCACGATCGTCCTGGTCGCGCTGCTGGGCTTCTTCGGGCTCGGCGCCAACCCGGTGCTGATCTCCCTGTCGGTCCGCTTCGCCGGTGACGCGCCCACCCTGGCCTCCGCCCTGAGCGTCTCGGCATTCAACGTCGGCACCACGGCCGGGTCCTGGATCGCCGGGCGCGCCCTCGACTCCGCGCTCGGGGCCACCGGCCCCGCCGTGGTGGGAGCCGCCATCGCCGCGCTGACCCTGATCCCCACGATCACCATCGCCGCCATCCAGCGCCGCTCTGCCCTACCCGCGCACTAACTGCTGCCATGGGGTGTATGGCCAGGTCAGCCGGGCGGGGTGGGGGAGTCGAGACACTCCAGCCAGCCCAGGTCACGGTACGGGGCGCCGCCACCACCCGAGAGAAACAACCATCGGAAACGGAGAACTTCTGATGCGTGCAACCCTGATGTACGGCGCCGGCGACGTCCGCGTCGAGCAGGTGCCGGACTCGGTCATCAAGCTGCCCACCGACGCGCTGATCCGAGTCACCGCGTCCTGCATCTGAGGCAGCGACCTGTGGCCCTACGGCTCGATGAAGCCGGAAGACGGCCCGGCCCGGATGGGGCACGAGTTCATCGGCATCGTCGAGGACACCGGCCCCGAGGTGACCACCCTCAACCGGGGCGACCTGGTCGTGGCGCCGTTCGCCCTCTCCGACAACACCTGCCAGTTCTGCCGCGAGGGCCTGCACACCTCCTGCACCCACCCGCAAGCCGGCTTCTGGGACGGCGAAGCGGACGAGGGCGGCCAGGCCGAGGCGGTTCGCGTCCCACTCGCCGACGGCACCCTGGTCAAGCTGCCCGTCGAAGCGGACTCGGCCCTCATACCGTCCCTGCTGACGCTCTCGGACGTGTTCGGCACCGGCTACCACGCGGCCGTGGCCGGCGGCGTCACCCCGCGCACCCGCGTCACCGTGATCGGTGACGGCGCCGTCGGCCTGCTGGCGGTCATGTCGGCCAAGCGCCTGGGCGCCGAGCAGATCATCCTGATGGGACGCCACCAGGCCCGCACCGACCTCGGCCGCGAGTTCGGCGCCACCGACGTGGTCTCCGCCCGCGGCGAGGAAGGCATCGAGGCGGTGCGCGAACTCACCGGCGGGCACGGCACCCACGTGGTCCTGGAGGCCGTCGGCACCATGTCCGCCTACCAGCAGGCCCTCGGGATCGTCCGCCGCGGCGGCGTCATCAGCCGGGTCGGCGTCCCTCAGTACGAGGACGCCCCCGTCGGCTTCGGCAGCCTCTTCCGCCACAACATCCGCCTCGCCGGAGGACCCGCACCCGTGCGCGCCTACATCGAGGAACTGATGCCAGACATCCTCGACCGCACGATCGAGCCCGGGAAGGTCTTCGACGCCACCACCGGCCTCGACGGCGTCCCAGCCGGCTACCAGGACATGGCCGACCGCAAGGCCCTCAAGGTCCTCATCAACCCCTGACGCCACCCCTCACCGATACAGCACAGCACAGCAAGGAAGAAGGGGTGCCAGTAAGAAATGCGTCATGAGCCCCAAACGGCGTTGATCTTGCGGCTCACCGATCCAGCAACGCCGAAACAACGAGGAAGAACTGGTGTAAAGGGTCTCGCGCGTGTGCCGGGCGACGCGCTCAGCAGCAGCCGCGGGGAAGCTCGGCCTATTTGCCGATGGTGCGGCGGCTTGGCTTGTTCTGGGGCGTTTGAGGACTTTCCCCAGGTCATGGCGGGGCGCCCGCTTCCGGTTCGTGGAGCGCGTTGGGGCCGTCCTGGGCCCGCCACCCCCGACGTACTGGGTGCCCAACGCCACGAACGCGCCCGCATCCGGAGCCAACGCGGACACCGCTGGGGCCGACCGCCTCCAGCGGCATAACACTCGAAAGCGAACGGTCACCGGACTAGGCCTCGGCGATGGCAAGTCCCTGGTCGTCGAGCTTGGCCGCCAGGCCGAAAGTCGCGTAGATGTTGGGGTCCTGGAAGACCGAGTTCCGGGTGATGCCCTCATCAGTGACGGTGAAGATCTGGAGCGTGTGCAGGTTGTACCCGTCGCCGACGCGCTGATAGGCGGCGAATCCGGGCTGGCCGCCGTTGGCCGCGACCTCCTTGAGGAGCCAGTCCTTCCCGGCCGCCCCGAAGACCCATTCCATGAACAGGCCGTAGTTGCCGCGGCCGGAGAACCAGTTGAGCATCGGCGGCATCTCCATGATCACGTCCTCGGTGAGCAGCCGCTTGAGGCCCTCGACGTCGGCCCGCTCGAACGCCTTCATGTAGCGTTCGACCCAGGCGCGCTGCTCGGCCTCGGACGGCTCGCTGACCCGTTCCTGCCGGACTCCGACCTCCTTGACGCGGGTACGCGCCCGCTGAAGGGAACTGTTCACCGACACGACGGTGGTGCCGAGGATTTCCGCCGTTTCGGACGCGGAGAAGCTGAGCACGTCACGCAGGATCAGCGCACCGCGCTGACGCGCCGACAGGTGCTGCAGGGCGGCGGCGAACGCCAAACGCAAGCTGCTGCGGTCGATCACGGCTCCAGCCGGATCGCCCGCGTCCAGCAACGAGTCCGGCAAGGGCTGGAGCCAGGCGGCGTGTTCTCCCTGGACGAGCGGCCCGAGCGGATCCGACGCTGCCACCAGCCCCGACGGCAGCGGCCGGCGACCGTGGACCTCCAGGGCGGTCAGGCAGGCGTTGGTTGCGATCCGGTAGAGCCAGGTGCGCAGTGAGCAGCGGGTATCGTCGTACTGCTCCCGCGCCCGCCACGCCCTCAGGTACGTGTCCTGAACCAAGTCCTCTGCGTCGTGAGCCGAGCCGAGCATCCGGTAGCAGAACGCCAGCAGCTCCGTCCGGAACGGTTCGATCCGACGATCGAAGCCTTCCCTCCCCGTCATCACGCCACGCCCCATCTCCACTGCCGCCGCAACCACCATATCTGGCGACTGCAGTGAGCATCCGCTATGGGCGGATAGGTCACCCCGCGCGGTCATCAACGGCCTGGCCATGGCATACGTCCCAGATTCTAGATAAATAGTGCTGTTCCTAACGTCGCTCGCAGGTAGGGGCGTCGGTACGAAAAGTCACGCCAAGGGGCCTGGGAACAGGTCCTCGGCGTGACTTTTCGTTCGCATGCGTCTCGTGGGTCCTCCGGGTTGCATGTGGTGCAAGATCCGAGGCGCGCATGCGAGGGCATCTGGCCCTCGGGGAGTGAAGTTCCTACAGCTCAGAGCGATGCAGGGCTTTTCGGTCCTGTCATGGCCCTACACACGGTCACTGCTGGTTACAGGAAGGGTTCACTGCGCAGGCGCCAGCACCGGGCTGTTGTGATAGGCGGTGATCAGCCACTGGCCGTCCCGCTTCTCGAAGACCCAGGTCGCGTTCACCTTACGCACGTCGTCTGGGACCTCGGTCTCGCCGGGGAACAGGATGGCGGATTCGCTGATGACGATCGCGCCGTCCCTGCCGACGAAGCGGATGCTGAGCTGCTTGTTGTAGGTCGAGCTGCCCTTGAGCGGCCCCTCGAAGGCCAGGGCCATGTTCTGACGGATCACCTCACGGCTGTCGCGGAGCGAGCCGGTCATGATGGCGGTCGCGTCCGCGGTGTAGTTGGCGACCATGCCGTCGGCGTCGCCTGCCTCCCACGCCTTGTAGGAGTCAACCAGTACGGCCTGGATGGCGGCCTCGTCTGCCGCACGACTGTTCGACATTGGATTCTCCCTTGTGATCGATTCGCCCGAGGTGCTCCCGCGAGCTCGTGAGTACATACCGGCGGCGGGGTCGGAACTCATCGCGGCGGATGAAAATCCGTCTCTACGTCTTCAAGGCGACCGCTGCGCGGCCGCGACGGCCGATACGTCAGTAAGCGCGCGCTGATTCACGTACAAGATCGGCCGCGATGTACCCATGCATCTGCGATGAACGGGTGCGCCGAGTTGCCGAAAGATCCGGGCTGAGGTTGGACGATCGGCAGACTTGAGGAACGCTGCTCAGCGGGGCATCCGTCGTCTGCGGAGCTATCAGCAGCGCAGGCGAGCGATATAGCCGGGACCTGCCGGGTCCCGCTCCAGTGCTTCCAAGGTCCACGTTGACTCGGCGACGGCGGCCATCAGTTCATCGGGCGTCGCGAGCCAGTAATCGAACCATGGCGTCGTCGTCGCGCCGTCCCGTACCCGAATACGCAGCTGTCCGCGGGCCCGCCCGCGGCGGAGGTTCCATGCCTGGTAGTCGGCATGGGCGCCGCCGCCGTCGCCAGGGTCCATGCCCGAACCGATCAGCTGTGTGCCGGGGCGGGCCACCGCGGCAAGTGCCGCCAGGACCTCGGGCGCCTGCGCCGGACCGCCCAGCAGGGCAAGGTTGTTGCCAAAGAGGGCGATCGTGTCGAACTCTCCGAGTCCCTCGGGCAAAGACGGCACCGAGCCGATGACCGCCTCGACCCCTCGTTCGCGCGAAACGCGCACCGCCTCGGGCGACGGCTCCAACCCGACCACCTCCTGGCCGAGGGCCAACCACGGGACGGCGTGCCGACCGCCGCCGCACCCCACGTCCAGGATCCGGCCCGCGGCCTGCTCCCAGCCCCAGCGCTCCAGGTCCGACCAATGCTCCGGAGCAGCGAAGTACCGCGATGCATCGTTGGCGGTGATCAGGCCGTCGTCGCGCTCGATCACGGGCACCAGCGCGGTCACCTCAAGGGCTAAGAAGGCTTCGCAACGAGGAGCAGCCTCAACTGACTGCAATCAAGATCCTTCTCAGCGCCAACGGCTGTTCGCCGGTTCCTCGGCCCCGGGCTCGTTCCTCACCACCGGCTCCGGGCATGTCCAGGTCGCGAAGTTGCCGAAAGAACGCTCAGCCTCCCCGGCCATGGCGCCGCTGATGCTCTCGCCGGTCAACGACCGACTGCAGCCGTCGCGACGATGCCTGATCGCTTTCGCGGTTCCGCTTGCTCATGTCCTCCATGACGTCTCCCCAACGGGCCGGCCGTCCATCGCTCGACGGCCAGAGCTCAATTGCCGAATTGTCCTTATGAGGTATCAAGAGCGCCCGGCGCGATCCGCGCCGGACGCGAGGGCCTGGCGGATCGATCGGCCGGGCGTGCGGCTCTCCGGCCGGTCCCGGCCGCCGCCCGTCAGGCAGCGCCCCGTAGTGGTACACGGTCTGCCAGGGCGGTAGGTCGTGCGGCAGCAGTCTCCATGCGCAGCGGGCCCGCAGCCAGTAAGCGCGCGCGTTCACGCAGATCCGTCGTGTAACGGGTACGCAGCCCGCGCACTCCAGCCCCCGACAGTGCGCAACCACCCTGCTACCAGCCCACATGCCCGCTGACCGGCTTTTCAGACACCCTCTAGCTAGCCCGCCACAGCCATGCTCTGCTGTGCCTAGACGGCGCGTTCTTCGAGCTGAACGGTCGCGGTGTGCCGTTGCTGCCGTTGCTGTCGTGATTGTTCGGTTGTTCCGTTGATCAGGCCCGGGTGACCGCAGCCGGCTGCGGGTCAGGGCTGTCAGTCGCTCGGCCCGGCGTGTGGGCGGCGTGTCGAGCGGGCGCGAGGGCCGCGGCGAGTGCGGCGCCGACGAGGAACAGGGTCAGCACCGAGAAGCCATGGGTGTAGCCGGAGACGTAGGGCAGGCCGGTGTGCGCGAGGTGGCTGGTGACGAGCAGGCTCATGATGGCGGTTCCGATGGCACCGCCGATGGAGCGGAGGTTGGCGTTCATGCCGGTCGCGGCGCCGGCCTGCTCGGCGGGCACGCTGCTGACGATGAGGTTGGCCATGGACGCGAAAGCCAGACCGACGCCGAGGCCGAAGACTCCCGCTGCGACGGCGATCTGCCACTGCTCGTCATGCAACAGGGCGAGGATGGCGCATGCGAGTGCGGCGAGGCCCGAACCGGCGATCAGCAGGTGCTTGGCGCCGAGCCGTGGCTCCAGGCGGCCGCTGAGGACACCGGCGACGAACATGGCGATCAGCATGGGCAGCATGAGCAGCCCGGATGCGGTGACGCTCGCACCGAAGCCGTATCCGGCCGAACTCGGCGTCTGCACGAAGCCCGGTAGGAAGGCCCAGACCGAGGAGAGGCCGGCGCCGAACAGCAGAGCGGCCGTGTTCGTGGTCCACACCGGCCGCGTGCGCAGAACGCGCAGATCGATCAGCGGGCTCGGACTGCGTGACTCGGCGCGCAGCCACAGGCCGAAGAGGACGACGGCCGCGGCGAACAGCGAGATCACGGAGGCGGAGTTCCAGCCCCACCGGCTGCCCCGGCTGACCGGCAGGAGCAGTGCCACCAGCCAGCCGGACAGCAGCAGCGCGCCGAGCCAGTTGACGTGTCCCTGCGCACGGTGAGGCGATTCGGGGATGTGGCGCGCGGCTATGAGGGCGGTGACGGCGACGATGGCGACGGGGATCCAGAACAGCCAGCGGTAGTCGAGCGCGGCCACGATGGGCCCGGCGGCGACGATGCCGACGCCGCCGCCCGCGGCGATGACGGCGGACAGGTTGCTGATGCTGCCGCTGACCTGGCCGGCCTCGAACTGGTCGCGGATGATGCCGAACGAGAGCGGGAACACCGCTCCGCCGATGCCCTGGACGACACGGGCGACGATCAGGACGCCGATGGTGGGTGCCAGCGCCGCGAGCAGGCACCCTACGAGCACTGCCACCAGGACGGCGACGAGCGTGCGCGTCTTGCCGAGCAGATCGCCGACGCGGCCGAGAATCGGGGTGAACACCGAGGCGGACAGCAGATAGGCCGTCATCACCCACGTGGTGGTGGACTGAGAGGTGTGCAGGGCGTGCTGGATCGTCGGCAACGCCGGCGCGATGAGCGACTGCAGCATCGAGAACACGCCCGCACCACTGGCGAGGACCGCGAAGGTGAGGCGGGGCGACTTGCTGGGCATGGAATGACTCTCCGGGGAACGGAAGGATGGCGAAGGGCGCCGGGAGCAGTCGCACGCCGTGATTCGGACGGCCACGGCTCGAGGGGCCTGGCCGGATTCGTGCGGGCCGGCATCTCATGGGCGGGACCGAAGGTCTACCGCCGGTGTGCGACGCAGTCGGCCGGATGGGGACCGGACGGGCCGGGCCGTGCCGCGGGTGGGCCCGTGTCGTTGGTGGGCCCGTCCGGCGCGCGGGGGCGCTGGCCGCAGGGGCTGTGGCTGCGCTGTGCTTGTGTCGCAGGGTGTGCGACTACCGGTCGCGGGTGATCGTCTTGTGCTCGACGTAGCCGGTCAGGCCGACCTTGCCGTATTCACGGCCGATGCCGCTCGCCTTGTAGCCGCCGAACGGACCGTCGAAGCTCATCGGGGAGCCGTTCAGGGTGACCGTGCCGGTGCGCAGTCGGCGGGCGACGGCAAGGGCCCGCTCAGGGTCGATGGTCCAGATGCCGCCGGACAGGCCGTAGGCGGAGTCGTTGGCGATGCGGACGGCGTCGTCCTCGTCGTCGTAGGCGATGACGGACAGGACCGGGCCGAAGATCTCCTCCTGCGCGATGCGCATGGAGTTGTCGACGTCGGCGAAGACGGTCGGGGTGACGTAGTTGCCCTTCTCCAGGCCTTCGGGGATCTGCGGTCCGCCGGTGACCAGCCGGGCGCCCTCCGCTATGCCGACGTGGATGTAGTCGATGACGCGCTGCTGCTGGTCGGGGCGGATCATCGGGCCGATGAAGGTGTCCGGAGCGGACGGGTCGCCGACCTTCAGCGATTCGACCATGGCCTTGATCGCGGCGACGACCTCCTCGTAGCGGCTGCGCGGGGCCAGGATGCGGGTCTGGAGGATGCAGGCCTCGCCGTTGTTCGCCAAGGAGCCGAATCGCAGGCCCTGGACGGTGGCGTCCAGGTCGGCATCGTCGAGGATGAGGGCGGCGGACTTGCCGCCCAGCTCCAGGCTGACCCGCTTGAGGTGCTCGCCCGCGATGGAGGCGATGCGCCGGCCGGCGCGGGTGGAGCCGGTGAAGGCGATCTTGTCGACGTCGGGGTGAGAGACGAGGTACTCGCTGGTCTCGCGGTCGGCGGGAAGGATGCTGAGCACGCCCGCGGGAAGCCCGGCCTCGTGCCACAGGTCCGCCAGCAGCATCATGCTGAGAGAGTTCTCCGGGGAGACCTTCAGGACGACGGTGTTTCCGGCCAGCAGGGCCGGGACCAGCTTGGCGGTGGCTGCGGAGAACGGCGAGTTCCACGGGATGACGGCGGCGACCACGCCGATCGCCTCCCGTCGGACGATGGTGTCGAAGGACACCGACGGGTCGGACGGCTCGATGATCTCCTCCCAGCCGAACTCCTCGGCCGCCTTCAGGTACGCCTTCACCTGGCGGGTCAGGAAGGGCTGGCCGGCCTTGGTGAACCAGCCGGCCGAGCCGTTCTCGACGGAGATGGCCCGAGCGACCTCGTCGGCGTGGGCAGCGCGCAGGGCGTCGTAGCGCCGGACGATCTCCTGTCGCTCCTCGGGGCTGGTGCGCGGCCAGAGCCCGTCGTCGAAGGCCGCGCGGGCCGCGGCGACGGCGGCGTCGACGTCGGCGGGCGCGGCCTGCGCGGCGCTGCCCAGCAGGGACTGGTCGTGCGGGGAAAGGATGTCGATCCGCAGATTCGGGTCGCTGGGGGCGACCCATGCGCCGCCGATGTAGAGCTTGTCGCGAACAGTCATGTCTTCACGGTTCCTTTGTGCGAAAGGGGCGAGAGGGTGGTGGGGAGGAGGGAGTGGGGGCGCGTCGGCAAGCCGACGGGTGCGGGCGGTGCCACCTCGCGTGCGGGGATCTGGGCGAAGCCGCTCTGCGGTCATGTCGAAAGGACAGGTAGGCGCTCCGACCAGGCCGGCTGAGCCGGCCTTCGGTGGTCGCGTCGGCCTCCGGTGGTCGGGCAGCCGCGCTCCGGTGGTTGTGCCGACCTCCGGTGGTCGGGCAGCTCCCGATGGTGCCCGAGCGTGCGGGCGCATCACCGGAACGAAGTGGTCAGGCGGTGGGGTAGTCCGTGGAGCGGCTGACCTCGGCCCACTCGCGGGCCTCGGCGAGGCGCGCCTCCTCGGCGCTGATGGCGATCTCCAGGGCATCGCTGCCGAGGAGCAGCCGACGCGGGGGCTTCGCCGCCTCCACCGCGCCGACGACCGCGCGGGCCATACGGTCGGGGTCACCCGGCTCGTTGCCGGCGTACTCGGCGAGCCTCGCGCGCCACGCGCCGACCGTCTCCTCGTAGTCGGAGGTGACGGGACCGGACGGCTCCGCCGCGCCCGCGGCCCAGCCGGTGCGGATGCCGCCGGGCTCGACGATGGTGACCTTGACGCCGAACGGGGCCACCTCATTCGCCAGCACCTCGGAGAACCCTTCGACGGCGAATTTCGCGGTCTGATAGGCACTGAGGCCGGGCGTGCCGCCCACGCGTCCGCCGATGGACGATATCTGCACGATGTGCCCGGACCGCCGGCCCCGCATCACTGGCAGCACCGCCCGGGTCAGGTTGACCACGCCGTACAGATTCGCCTCGACCTGCGCGCGGAACTCATCCTCTGGAAAGTCCTCGATCGAGCCGCTGGTGGCGTAACCGGCGTTGTTCACGAGCACATCGATCGAACCGAACTGCTCCACCGCCGTCGCCACCACGTCCCGGGCGTCGGACGGGGAGGTGACGTCCAGCGCCACCGCCATCAGTCGCTCAGGGTGCTCGGCCCGCAAGGAGGTCAGCGTCTCCGGCCTTCGAGAAGTCACCACGACCCTGTCGCCGGCGCTCAGCGCCGCGAGAACCAGAGCCTTGCCCAGCCCCTGCGAGCCGCCGGTGATCAGCCAAGTCCGTGACATAGCGCATCCCTCTTCTCGTGCGTCGTCTCGTCGTTTCGTCGTTCTCCCCGCGCTCCAGCGCGGGCTTGCCACTTCATAGTAGAGGAATCTCCCATTACTGCAACATGAGAGTTGCAGTTTCTATTGATGTTACGACTCACACGTTGGATGTCGCGCCGAAAGTGACCACTGGACGTAGAATCTCCAGATCATGAGAGCTGACGCCGCACGCAACCTCACCGCTGTGCTCCAGGCCGGGGCCCACTTGCTGGCCGAGGACCCGGGCACCTCGATGGCGGCCATCGCCGCCGCCGCGGGAGTAGACCGCACCACCGTCCACCGCCGCTTCGCCAGCCGCGAGGCGCTGCTCAGTGCCGTCTTCCAGGCCAAACTCGACTCCGCCGAACAGGTCCTGGACGAGGCACGCCTCACCGAGGCCCCTGTTCCGGTCGCCCTCCACCGCTACCTGGAAGGGATCATCCCCGTCAGCCGTCAATGGCCTGTCGACACGCGCCGCATGATGCAGAAGGACCCCGAGGCCGGCATCCGTCGCCAGGAGCAGAGCGCCCGACTCGACGCCTTCGTCCGCCGCACCATCGACGAGGGCTACCTGCGCGCCGGCACCGACGCGGCCTGGGCGCGGGCGGTCCTCGACGGACTCGTCGACACGGCCGCCCACAAGTTCCCCGCCATGGATCCCCCGCAAGCCGCCGACCTCGTCGCCAGCACTTTCCTCAGCGGCCTCGGCGCCACCTGACGACCGACCGGCCCGGCCGCGGTGGCCCAAGGCGACCTCTGACAACTCGCCCATCGACGGTTCGAACTCTCGTCAGCCATGCGGATGCAACAACTCGCTCGGGTGCGTACGAACGCCCCGGACCGTGATCGGTCCGGGGCGCGTCTGCACATCCGGATCTGCGAGCTACCTGTCGGGGTCGAACCGACGGCCCTCGCCCTACATCGGGCATGGGGACGTTTGTGCCAAGCAGTTGATCCAGTGCGACCGCGTCTTGGGCCGTGGGCACTTACTGCCGTTTTTGTGATGCGCTGTCTGCGGGCGTCGCCGCGTCCGCCTTAAGCTTTATGTCAAGCCATCCGGGAGATCCCGGTTACTCACAACTACATTGCGGCTGGTGGCACGGACCCGAGTGGAGGGCCCACCGTGGCGGCGGCCGAGCGGGACTCCGAGCTGGCGGCTCGGGCAGCGATGACGCGCGCCTGGTTCACGAGCTGTGCCCGACGGGCGGCGTTCGCGGCGTTGCGGGCGTCGTTGGCGGCCAGGAGCGCCGCATCGTCCACCGCGATGGTCGGCGGCGGGATGATCGCCGAGCCGCGCCCATTGGGCCCGCCGGGCCGCTACACCCTGCCTACCCATGCCGACCTCGAAGACGCCGTCAGCCATCTCCCCACCGATCAGTAGGGCCACCGCTGAACTGGGCGAACTCAATCGCGTGTACCTGGCTGCACGAGTCTTACCGACACCCCGAATCGCGCCACACGGCCCAAACGAGCGGCGTCGCCGCAGGTCACGGTGCACGAGGGTGTCACCCGTAGAGGGCCGGTTTCGATCCGGGCGTTCGGGGATGAGTCAGGCGCCCTGCGGCGCGATAACGCAGGATCGAGCGTTTCCGCAGGTCGCGTTGCTCGCCAAGTGTCGTCCCGGAGCGCCCGGTTACGCGCCGTCGCTTTGGGCCGTGTGCCTTGATTCTTACCGGCACCCCAAGAAGGACGACATGTCTCGCGCCGGCGGGTGAAGAACGGCCCGGACGACTCGTCCTCGTTCGGTTCGTTGCGCTTGCGTAGTTCGATTTGGGTCCATGCCGAATCTGTGCGCGAGGCAGGCAATCCGTTGCTGACCACGGTGGCATCGGGAGCTCCGCGGGGGACTGTCCCGACCGTTCCCGAGAGGCCGCTTCCGCCGTGGGGACTCCCCGACAGGCCGGTGGCGGTACCGGCTTGTCGAGGGCACTTCCGGTCAGGCGAGGTGCTTGGTGAAGAACTCGTCGAGCCTGTCGAAGGGGATGAGGTCCTTGCGGTCGTACAGGTCGACGTGGTCCGCGCCCGGGACGATCACGAGGTCGACGGTGTCGGGGGCCGTCGCCTGGACGTCCTCGGAGTAGTAGCGAGAGTGCGCGTCGGCGCCGGCCACCAGGAGGGCCTTGCGGGGCGCCAACATGTCGATGTTCGTCATCTGCTGGAAGGCGAAGAACGACATCGGCGTGGTCCCGGTCCACGCGGTGGTGGAGTTGATCGAGCGCGGGTGGTAGCCGCGCTCGGTGCGGTAGTAGTCGAAGAAGATCTTCGTGATCGGGTCGGCGTCCGCCGGGAGGGTCTTGGGCAGGACGCGGTTTGAGGGGGCGACGTTGCCGTTCTCGTCGAAGGGGACCTCGTGCGAGAGCCGTGCGTAGGTGCCCTTCTCGGCGTCGATCCAGCGCTGCCGGCTGAGGTGGTCCACGACCTTCTGGCGCTGCTCACGCGTGTAGTAGTCCTCGTGGCCGCGGGACATGCTGCGCGACATGTCGTACATCGAGGCCGTGGCGACCGCCTTGATACGGCTGTCTGCAGCCGCCGCGGTGAGCGCCATACCGCTCAAGCCGCAGACGGCCTGCACGCCGATCCGCTCGCGGTCGACGATCTTCTGCAGGCCGAGGAAGTCGACGGCGGCGCTGAAGTCCTCGGTGTAGATGTCGGGCGAGCCCACGTCGCGCACCGTGCCGCCGCTCTCCCCGGTGAAGGAGGGGTCGAAGGCGAGGGCGACGTAGCCGCGGCGGGCGAACTCGTTGGCGTAGAGCCCCGAGGACTGTTCCTTGACCGCGCCGAACGGGCCGCTGACGGCCAGGGCGGGCAGCTTGCCCCTGGCGTTCTTCGGCACGTAGAGGTCCGCAGCGACCTCGATGCCGTAGCGGCTCTTGAACCGCACCGAGGTCCGCTTGACGTTCTTGTCCAGCGCGAAGGTGTAGCCGCCCTTGGCCGTGGCCTTGCCCTGTCCTGTGGCGCCCGCGGCACGGCCGGCCTCCGCACCGAAGGAGGGCAGAGCCGTGAAGGAGGCGGCGGTGGCGGCGATCAGTCCGAGCGCTTTGCGACGTTCCATAGAGTGGACCTCATATTCGATCGGTGGAGAAAAGGCGCGACGGTCGGTGGTGTCGTGACCGAGGCGCGATTCCAGGCAACCGCTTCTGCGCCCAGCGAGGCAGAGCGCGTTTATAGGGGGTACAAGCTCAACCCCCCCACCCCACGGGATGTGCGTCGTAGCGTCGAAGGCATGACACACCGACACCTCCCGGACACCCGCGCCGTGTCAATCCTCTGATTTGTAGAGAGGGTGTGGCGCTGTGGACGATGTGACTCTTGGCTCTGGGAACCTTGCGGGTCTCGGCGTTTACGCCGCTCGTGACTTCGCCGCTGGTGAGGTCGTTGTGTCTTATCAGCTCCAGCCACTCGACGAGGCTGCCTACATGGCCCTGCCCGCCGGCGAGGATCTCTTCGTGCACAGCTACGGAGGCCGCCGCTACCTCTATCCGGCGCCAGCACGCTTCGTGAACCACTCTGACGATCCGTCCTGTTATCAGGACTTCGATCGAGGGTGCGATATCGCGCTTCGGTCCATCGCGCGGGGCGAGCCGGTCACCATCGACGCCAACGAGGAAACCGCCCGTGAGCTCGGCACTTTCGTTGACGCCTACCAGTACGCGCTCCGCGAAGGATCGGGCGAGCTCCTCACCGCCTTGATCGACCGTGATGCCACCTTATGGGTGGTAGGACGCGCGGTCCGTGGCCGGGAAGCGTTCGTCGCCACGGTGTCCGAGGTCGGATTTGTGTCACTGTCCGAGGTTGAGTGGCTTGTCGGTACCGGACGCTGGGAAGCGCTGTGCTCTGCCGAAGCCCAGACTGTGCGTGGTCGGCGGCACCAGACCATGCTCCTCAAGGTCATTGCCGGCAACTGGCAGATCGTCTACCACCATGCCGAGTGAGCGCGGGCAGGTCAGCGATGGAGACGGCTGTGTCCATCGCGACGGAGATCATCGCCCATGCCAACCGAGGGACGGGCCTGCCCTTGTCCCAGCTCACCGGCTCGATCCACGGGGTATCCCCGGCGGGGACAGCCGGTCTGAGGGCGGAACCTCAATGCACACCACAGAGGGAAAGGAAGTTCCGATGACCTTGACGTACAACTTTAGCGGTCAGGTAGCCATGGTGACAGGCGCCGGTGCGGGTATGGGGGCGGCCACCGCACGAGCGTTCGCCGCGGCAGGCGCATCCGTCGTGCTCACCGACATTGATCAGGACGCCGTCGAGAAGACCGCGCAAGAGCTCTCCGAGCGAGGCTGCCAGGTTCTGCCCCTTGCCTGCGATGTGTCCGATGAGCGGCAGGTCGCCGCCGCTGTGGACAGGAACGTAGATGAGTTCGGGCGGCTCGACATGGCGTTCAACAACGCCGGGATCATGATCCCGGACACCGATGCCGCCGATGAGCCGGCCGAAGCGTTCGACAGCGTCATGGCCGTCAACCTGCGCGGCGTCTGGGCATGCGTGAAGCAAGAACTGGCCCAGATGCGCCACCAGGGCTCCGGGGCGATCGTCAACTGCTCCTCGCTCGCCGGGCTCGTGGGGGACCCACGACCCGCTTCCTACGATGCGACGAAGCACGGCATCATCGGCCTGACCAAGAGCGCGGCTCTGGAGTACGCCCCTCGTGGTGTGCGGATCAACGCCGTCTGTCCCGGCACCATCGACACTCCCATGGTCGAGCGCATGGTCAACGCCGGGGAACTCGACATCGACGCTGCCCTCGCCGCCACTCCGATGGCACGGCTGGGCAAGGCCGAGGAGATCGCCTCGGCCGTTTTGTGGCTGTGCAGTCCGGGCGCGAGCTTCGTCACCGGAGTCGCGCTTCCGGTCGATGGCGGGTACACCGCACGCTAAGGCCGGCCAGTCACAGAATCCCAACCCTGACGCCCGCGCGGCCGACCCGCCCAGCGGTGTTTCACAGGCGAATCCCAGGCAGGTGCCACGCTTCCCCAGGCAGGCCAACAGCCGGTGGCCCAGCTTGGGCGTTCAGGAGCAAGATCATCTGGCGTGCCCCGAGCGAGCCAACGAGGCGCTCCTCCAACTCAAACCCAACGCCCCCATGGCTCTGCACCAAGTTTCACACCTTAGGTTCGAAGCCATCAGCTAAGCAGGATCTCAGGAACCTGCTCGCTTCTCCCGGAGGAGGCGTGGAGGACAGCGATGCCAGCCTGGAGGCGGCGCTGCTGCGGGAGGTACGCGAGGAACTGGCGGGCAAGCACGCATCCACTCCCTGATCCACGTGATCGACGGCGCAGAGGAACGTCACCTCTTCTTCCTTGCCACCATCGAGTCCTGGGATCCGGCGAAGCGGACAGGCCCGGAGTTTGCCGAGCCGGCCAGAGGCGAGTACCTCGTGCAGGAGGTGCCGCTTTCGGCTGCGGGGATCGCGTCGATCGATCTGAAGCCCGAGCAAGTGGCCGAGCTACTGGCCGAACACGGGTCTGGCGTGTTCGAGCTCGCCGACCTGCGGCCGGAATGGCTCCCCTCCGCACGCTGATCCCGTCGTCGTGCGGCGGCACAACGAGCCCTTGTCGGGTTTCCTCGGGCGCCGCCCTACTGGCGCCCGGGGCAGGCATCATGGAGGCGTGGCTCTCGACCTGCCTGCCGAACTGTGGACTGCGGAGGATGCGGCCCGCGAGCTCCATTGTCGATCCGGCTAGAAGTCGAACTCGCCCTTGCTCATGCCGTCCTTGAAGGCCGCCCACTCCGACCCGGTGAACACGAGGACGGGCCCCACATCTTTGTCCTTGCTGTCCCGCACGGCGACGCGGCCTCCGGAGAGCGGGGCCACCTCGACGCAGTCGCCACCGTTGTCGCCCGACGCGCGGGCCTTACGCCACTTGGCGTCCTTCAGCTCTTCACTGCTCGGCATAGCGCTCCATCACCTCACGAATGATCTGCTCGCTGACGAACGTGGGCGCCGCCACGTGGCTGAGCGCGTCCCATCGCTCGCTGATTGCCCGAACCCTCTCTTCTTGCCTGGTCACCTCTCCGGTCTCCGCCGTCTCCAGGTACGCGGCATCGGCGGAGCGCGTCACCTGCGCGAGCACGAACGACCCCAGCAGGCCGGTGGTGACACCTGCCGCGAGGGGCACGATGCGCACCGTGACGCGGGGCCGCGCCACCATCGACAGCAGATGCGCGAGCTGCTCGCTCATGACCTCCGCGCCGCCCACCGGACGGAGCAGAACCGTCTCGTCCAGCAGCACGGAGTACATCGGCGGACTCAGCCGGGTGAAGATCTCCTGCCGCTTGAGCCGCGCCCGCACGGCTACATCCACCTGCTAGGGGATCGCCCCTGGCGCGCCCGCGAACACGCTCGCGGCGTACCGCTCCGTCTGGAGGAGTCCTGGGATGAGCGCGAGCTGGTATGCCCGGATGGTGTGCGCGGCCGACTCGATGCCTGGCCAGTCGCGGAACCACTCAGGCCCCGGGTCGGCGTGGGTCTCCGGAAGCAGTTCCAGCAGCTCGCCCTTGAACCCGAGGACCCGTTCGACCTCTTCGGTGAAGTGCTGGTGAGGAGTCGGTCGCCCCGCTCGATGTGCCCGACCATGCTCCCGCTGTAAGTGATCTGGGCGGCTGTTTCCGTTCGCTGACACATCACACCCCTCGCCTGCCTGCCGCCTACAGCCCTACATGGCATCGAACTATAACTGTAGGCAGTCAAGTCTTTACTGTTAGTTACGAAGTTCTCATCCGCCGCGGGCCACGAGGCGATGCGCGGGACGGTGACATCGCCGCCATTCCGGAAAGTGGCCGTTTAGCCTGGGGGCAGGGACACGGATCCGGCTGAAGCCAGGAGACGCGAATGGCGTTCTTGTCGCGGCTGTTCAAGCGGCGCGATCCGCCGGCCGAGCGGGAGGAAGCGCGTCGGCGGGGGATGCGGGACGCCCGGGAGCATCCTTTGGGCGAGTTCACCGATCCGGAGTTCCAGCCCTCCTACGTCACCGAGATCCGGGCCTTGGCGCGCGAGCAGGTCACCGAGGTGGATCGGCGGCTGGCGGCCACCCGTACCGCGATCCTGGAGCGGGCGCTGGGGGCGCGCGAGGTGATCCTGCGGGAGCTGGCCAGGAGTGACACGCGTCCGGAGCCGGCTCCCGCCAACGGCCACGTCCCCGACGAGGACGGCGAGCAGCCGCCGGACGCGTTCATCTCGATCGCGGAGGCGAGAGCGCGGCGGGCGGAGGCGCGGCGGCGGGCCGTGGTGGAGGAGGCGAACGCCGGCGTGCAGCGGGCCAGGGCCCGCATCGAGCACCTCACCCAGGAGTGGGAGAGCGCGCTGATCGAGCGCGACCACGAGGTGGAGGCGGTGCACGCCAGGGCCGAGCAGCTCATCGCCGCGTACAAGGGCGGGGTGCTGCGGGCCCATCCGCGCAGGGAGGAGATCCCGTCCTTATGGAAGGGCGAGGTCATAGCGATGGGGGCCACGGGTGAGACCGCCACGGCGATCTCCGGGCGGGAGGAGATCGCGCGGATCCTGCGGGAGGTCGAGAACCGCATCGAGGTGTGGCACGCCGAGGTGATGCCCCGCGAGCTGCCGGGAGGGACGCGCCGCCCGCTCTCCCCGCCGCCGCCCGCTGATCCCGCCGTCCCGGAGGACCGCGACGCGCCGGACGCCGAGGACGATCGCGCCTCGGAGCGTGGACAGGAGGGCGCATGAGGGCCGAGGAGCGTGACGGCGACGACGGGCCCCAGGCGAGTGGGTCGCAGCCCGGCGGCGTTGGCGCGCAGGCTACGCCCGGGCCGGCCGTCCGCCGGGCCGGCGGGGCGGTGCTGGCGGTGCTGGCAGCGCTTCTCCTGGTCGCCACCGTCGCGGCGTGCGGGACCGAGGCCAAGGCGGTCTGCGGCGTGATCGTGGACTCGACCAGCTACGCCGACCCCGCCACCTCCAGGAACGACGTCACCTCCAAGCTGCCCGCCTTCGCCCAGGGCTGCGACTGGATCGGGTTCGCGGCCGTCACGGGCAGCTCGGAGAGCAGCACCTGCCGCCAGGACCCGGTGTCCATCGCCGCCACCCAGGCCGAGAACCCCAACGACAACCCCGTGGTCGAGGACCGCGTCAGGGCGCACCGGATCACGGAGGTGGTGCCGAGGGCGGTGAAGCTGTTCGACTGCCCGGCGGAGGGCGAGGGGTCCGACGTGCTGGGAGCCCTGCGGTATGTGGCCAAGCAGCTCGGCGCACAACGGCAGCCGGACAAGCCGCACCGGCTCATCGGTTTCAGCGACCTGATCAACAACCGGGGCGACCTGAACATCAACAAGCTGGACCTGAGCGAGGGCGCGCGCAAGCAGAAGATCAAGGAACTGCGCGACGCGCGGCTGCTGCCCGACCTGACCGGGTACACGGTGGTCGTGCACGGCTTCCTGCGGGAGAAGACGTCGAGCCCCGACCGGTTCCCGCTGCTCGAAGGCTTCTGGAGGGAGGCCTTCGAGGCGTCCGGCACGAGCACGGTGGATCTTCTCTAGGAGAGCGTGCTCCTCAGGAGTGCTCGACGTTGACAGCAGGTAAAGCCTGTGTTGACATCGGCTCAGAGAGCGCTCTCTCTCCCAATGCCCTCACCCCCCATGGAGCAACGATGACAACAGCCATCCGGCACCGGCGCCGACTGGCGGCGGTGGCCGTGGCGCTCGCGGCGCTCAGCGGCCTGCTCGTCAACGTGGCCGTCAGCGCATCGGCCGCCGTCCCGCCCACCCCGTCGGGCTGGTCGCTGGTCTGGTCGGACGACTTCGACGGCGCCGCCAATACGCTGCCCTCGTCGGCCAACTGGATCGTCGACACGGGGCACTCCTACCCCGGCGGCCCGGCCAACTGGGGCACCGGAGAGATCCAGAACTACACCTCCAGCACCTCCAACCTCAGCCTCGACGGCGGGGGCAACCTCCGCATCACGCCGCAGCGCAGCGGCTCGGGCGAGTGGACCTCGGCGCGCATCGAGACCAGGCGGGCCGACTTCAAGCCCGCCGACGGCCGGATCCTGCGCATCGAGGGACGCATCCAGATGCCGAACGTGACCGGCGACGCCGCGCTGGGCTACTGGCCGGCGTTCTGGGCGCTCGGGGCGCCGTACCGGGGCAACTACTGGAACTGGCCGGGGATCGGCGAGTTCGACATCATGGAGAACGTCAACGGCATCAACGCCGTCTGGGGCGTGCTCCACTGCGGCGTCAACCCGGGCGGGCCGTGCCAGGAGACCACCGGCCTCGGCGCCAACCGCGCCTGCCCCAGCTCGACGTGCCAGGCGGCCTTCCACGCCTACCGCTTCGAGTGGGACCGCAGCGTGAGCCCCAACCAGCTGCGGTGGTACGTGGACGGGCAGCAGTTCCACAGCGTGAGCCAGTCGCAGTTCGACGCGGCGACCTGGTCGAACATGACGGGGCACGCGGGCTACTTCCTGCTGCTCAACGTGGCGATGGGCGGGGCGTTCCCCAACGCGCTCGGCGGCCAGACGCCCACGGCGGCGACCGTGCCGGGGCGGCCGATGCTGGTCGACTACGTGGCGGTGTGGCAGAGCGGCAGCGGCACCCCTCCGACCAACCCGCCCGGGGGCGTGGACGCCCGTTCGACGATCCAGGCCGAGCAGTATCAGGCGCAGTCGGGCACCATCGTCGAAACCACCACGGACACCGGCGGCGGTCAGAACGTCGGGGCGATCGCCAACGGCGACTGGCTCCGGTTCGACGGCGTGAACTTCGGGACAGAGGCCGCCCGCCAGTTCAGGGCCAGGGTGGCGTCCGGTGCCGCGGCCGGGGTGAGCGGGCTGGTGCAGGTCCGGCTGGACAGCCCCACCGCCGCTCCCATCGGTGACTTCGCCCTCGCCAACACGGGCGGGTGGCAGAGCTGGCGTACGGTGCCGGCCAACATCTCGGGCGTGACCGGCACGCACACCGTCTATCTGACCTTCAGCAGCGGTCAGCCCGCCGACTTCGTCAACGTCAACTGGTTCACGTTCTCGACCAGCTGAGGCTCGACCAGCTGAGGCGCTCAGAGGGTCTCAAAAAGGCTCGGGAAGACCTTGGAGACCTTGGACAGCAGGTACTCGCCGTAGGTGCCGGTGAAGTCGACCTGGCCGTCCCAGCGGTGGCCCGGGGCGTACGGCAGCGGCGGTACCTCGCTGTCCCAGCCGGGGTCGAAGAAGAACGGGAAGCTCAGGCGCTCGTTGCCGCTGCGGTTGCGCACCCGGTGCGGGGTCGAGCGATAGTGGCCGCCGGTGAGCTTGTCGAGCATGTCGCCGATGTTGCAGACGAAGGTGTTCTCCAGGGGCGGGGCCTCGATCCAGCCGCGCGGGGTGCGTACCTGGAGGCCGCCGTTGGCGTCCTGGAGGAGGAGGGTCAGCAGGCCGTAGTCGGTGTGCTCGCCGACGCCCCAGGTGTCGGGGTCGTCCGGCGGGGCGGGCGGATAATGAAATATCCGGAAAAGCGCGGTCGGCTGGGCCGTGTAGCCGGAACGGAAGTAGTCCTCGTCCAGGCCGAGACTCAGGGCGATCCCCGACATGACGGCCTGGGCGAGCGCGGTCATCGTGCCGAGATAGTCGAGCACGGCGTCGCGGAGCTCGGGCACCTGGGCGGGGAACAGGTTCGGGCCGTGCAGCGGCAGCGGGCCCGGCGGCTCCTCGGCGCCGAAGTAGATGCCCTCCTTCAGGTCGGGCCGCCCCGAGGTCAGCTCGTCGCCGACTGGGAAGAAGCCGCGCCAGGCCTTGCCTCCCCGCTCCATGGAGATCTCGGCCTTCACCTCTTCGGGCAGGGCGAAGAAGCGCCTGCTCGCGGCGTCGAGCCGGCGCGGGAGCTCCGGCGGCACGCCGTGGCCGGAGACGTAGAAGAAGCCGCTGTCCCGGCACGCCTCGCCGATCGCCTCCGCCACAGCGCGCTTGGCGGGGTCGGCGGGGTCGGCGAGCAGGGGCGAGACGTCGATCACCGGCAATTCGCTCACGCCGTCATTTTGACATCCGCCCGCTCCCGGCGCCCGGTGACGCACAATCGATAAGAGGACCCCGCGGTAGGAGGCCTGATGCGCTTCATTCGCCGGAAGCAGGACGACGACGTCGAGCCTGGCCAGGTCACCCGCATCACGCCTGCCGTGGCGTACGACGGCGACCTCTACCACCTGCCCGACTGGGCGCGGCGCCGCCACGAGGAACGCGAGCTCGGCAGGGGGCACGCGGCCGACGGCCAGATCGACACGCTCACGCTCCAGACCGGCAGCGTGCCGCGCTTCCACGAGCTGGAGGACGAGCGGCTGGCCGAGCTGGCCGAGATCGAGGACCGTACCGAGCAGGAGATCCAGCGGGCCCGCGCCGAGTTCGAGTCGCAGAAGATCAGGCTCGCCGAGTCGCAGCGCGCGTTCGGGGAGGCGCGCAAGGCGCTGGACGACAGCCAGCGCCACGTCACCGAGCTGGAGCAGCCGAGCCGGCGGCCGGGCGACGGGCGGCCAAGCTCCATCGCGATCTCGGGCAGCCGCTGGCCGGTCGTCCGCCGCTGGCTGCCCGCCGCGCTCCTCCTGCTGCTCCTGCTGATCGTCGAGGTGCCCATCCTCTACCAGGTCATCCTCAACTGGGGCGACAGCGTCGCGATGACCGCGCTGTTCGCGGCCGGCGCCGCTCTGATCATGCTGGTGGCGCCGCACATGTACGGTCGCGCGTTCCGGTCATGGCAGGAGCACGGCAGCCCGGCCAGGGGGCGGTGGCTGCTGGCCGGGGTGGCGCTCGTCTGGCTCGGCCTCATCGTCGCCGTGGCCGTCCTGCGCCGGGACGCCCTGGTCAAGCCGCTGGTCGTGGACGGCCAGGACATCGGGCCCACCTCGGAGGGGGTCAGCCAGGTGCCCACCATGATCCTGCTCCTGGCCCTCCTGATCGCCACCGCCCTGATCGCCGCCGACCTGGGCCGGCGCATGCACAACCCCAACGACCAGCGGTTACGGGAGCTGCGGGCCAAGCGCGACGCCGAGGCCCGGGCCTGCGCCGCCGCCCAGGCCGCCTACCAGCGCGACGCCGGGTACGCCGAGAGCATCGCCCAATACCTTCAGGCGGTGGACCGGCGCAGGGCCGGCCGCCTGCGCCGGCTGGACAGCGGTTTCGACAGCCTGGCCACGGCGTACCTGGGGGGCGTGGTGGAGGGCCTCAAGGACCCGGAGGCGGCCAGCTGGGCCGAACGCATCGTCCTCCACCGCCGCACCCGCTCCTGACTCCCGTCCCGGTACGAGGCTCAGCTCGACTCCCTGACCACGAGCCGGGTCGGCACCACGACGGAGGTGGTGTGGCGGCCCTCCAACCGCGACAGCAGCAGCCGCGCGACGGCCAGCGCCTGCTCCGCCAGCGGAACCCGCACGGTGGTCAGCCCCGGCGTGGTGGCCGAGGCGGCGTCGACGTCGTCGAAGCCCACGATCGCCAGGTCCTCGGGCACCCGCCGGCCCAGCTCCCGCGCGGCCTGCAGCGCCCCGATGGCGAGCTGGTCGGTGGCGGCGAACACGGCGTCCAGCGCCGGCTCGTCGCCGAGCAGCTGCCGGGCCGCCGCCGCGCCCGAGGCGCGGCTGAGGTCGGCCAGGGCCAGCAGCGGCTGCGCGCCCGCCCGCTGCAGCGCCGCCCGGTGCCCGGCCAGGCGGTCCTGGACGGCGACCAGGTCCATCGGGCCGCAGATCATGCCGATGCGGCGGCGCCCCCGCGCGAGGAGGTGCTCGGTGGCGGCGGCCGCGCCGCCGACGTTGTCCACGTCCACGTACGGCACCAGCGAGGTGACCGCCGGCTTGCCGAGGAGCACGATCGGCACGTCCGTACGCGAGATCCGCTCGGCCAGCGTGTCGCCCCGGTCGGGCGGCAGCAGCACGACGCCGTCCACCAACCGGGCCTCCGCCTGCTGGACGATGCGCCGGTGGCTCTCGGCCGTGTCGGCCAGCATGAGCGTGATCTGCTTGCCCGCGCCCTCCAGCATGCTGGTGACGTACTGGACGACGGCGGCCGTCAGCGCGTCCCCCTGCCTGGGGACGGACAGGACGAGGGCGATGGCGTTGGTCCGCCGGGTGACCAGGCTGCGGGCGGCGGCGTTGGGCACGTAGCCGAGTTCCTTGACGGCCCGCATCACCGCCGTGCGGACCTCGGGGCTGACCGACGCCTCGCCGTTGACCACGCGCGAGACGGTGGCGCGGGAGACGCCGGCGCGGGCGGCGACGGTTTCCAGCGTGGGCCGCTTGGGCCGGGTCTCGACGAGGCCGTTGCGCCGGATGACGTCGCGGTACCACAGCGCGCTGTCCTTCGGCCGCCGTTTCTGGGTGGCGAAATCGACGTGCACGAGGCCGAACTTCCGCTGGTAGCCCTCGGTCCATTCCAGGTTGTCGAGCAGGGTCCAGACGAGATATCCGCGAACGCGGGCGCCGTCCGCGACGGCCGACAGCAGGGCCCGCAGATGCTCCTCGATGAAACTGATGCGTTCGACGTCGTGAATGCCGTCGCCGGTCACCACGTCGACGAAGTCGGCGCCGTTCTCGGTGACCATCAGATCGAGCTCCGGATATTCCACGGAAAGGCGCCGCAACACCAGCGAAAGGCAATTGGGCACGATCGGCCAGCCCATCGCGGTAACCGCCGTCGGAATCGTGCAGAACAGCACGCCCTCACTTCCCGGAAAGGCCGGGGCGGCGGGCTCGCTGGGCTGGGCCTGCACCACAGAAGGCGAGTAGTAATTGACGCCGAGCAGATCCAGGGGCTGGGCGATGATGTCGAGGTCGCCGTCGCGGATGTGGTCGAGGCCGCCGTTGCGCTCGATGATGGGCAGGAGCTCGGCGGGGTACGAGCCGCGCAGCATCGGCTCCAGGAACTGCCGGTTGGCCAGGGCGTCGATCCTGGCCACGGCCTCGGCGTCCTCCTCCGACAGCTGCCTGCCGAAGTCGCTGACCTGGGCGGGCGTCAGGACGGGCGAGATGTTGAGCACCGTCCCGACCCGGGCCGCCCCGCCGGAGCGCAGGGCCTGCGCGGCCAGCCCGTGCGCGAGCATCATGTGGTGGGCGCTCCTGAACGCCTCGGCGGCCGATTTGCGGCCCGGCGCGTGGCTCCCGTCGCCGTATCCCAGGAAGGCCGCCACCCAGGGCTCGTTCAGCGTGAACCAGGTGTCGACCCGGTCACCGAGCCGGCCGTGCACGGCGGCGGCGTAGTCCGCGAAACGGCGGGCGGTGTCGCGGGACGGCCAGCCGCCGAGCTCCTCCACCCCCTGCGGCAGATCCCAGTGATAAAGGGTCGCATAAGGCGTGATGCCGGCCGCGAGAAGCTCGTCGAGCAGCCGGTCGTAAAAATCGAGCCCGGCCTCGTTCACCTTGCCCGAACCATCGGGGAACACCCGCGGCCAGCTCACCGAGAACCGGTAGGCGGCCATTCCCAGGTCTTTCATCAACCGCACGTCTTCGGGATGACGGTGGTAATGGTCGCAGGCCTCGGCGCGGTCGGCGGAAAATACGTCCCAGATGGACGGCCCGCGGCCGTCGGCGGAAGTGGCCCCCTCGATTTGAAAGGCCGAGGTAGAGACTCCCCACACGAAACCCTCGGGGAAGCTTGCGGTGCTCATTCTGGCGGAACCCTCCGATGACTGTTTGCCCGCTTAGTCTCCCGCGTGCCGCTCGTCGCGCGCCAGCCTGGCCAGGCTGTATACAGAGCGCGTGGAACTGGACCGGCTCGATCGTGACATCATCGCGGCGCTCGTTGAGGACGCCCGCGCGACCTTCGCGGACATCGGACACCAGGTGGGGCTGAGCGCGTCGGCGGTCAAGCGCCGGGTGGACCGGTTGCGCGAGACGGGGGCGATCACCGGGTTCAGCGCGAGGGTGGCGCCGCAGGCGCTCGGCTGGACGACCGAGGCGTACGTAGAACTGTTCTGCCAGGGCAAGACGAAGCCGTCGGACATCGCGCTGGCCGTGGCGAAGTTCCCCGAGGTGGTCGGGGCGGCCACGATCACGGGCGAGGCGGACGCGCTGCTGCACATCAGGGCCACGGACGTGCGCCACGTGGAGCGGGTGATCGAGCGCATCGCGGCGCAGTCGTTCGTGGTGCGGACCAAGAGCTCCATTGTGCTCTCGCGGCTCGTGGACGCACCTCCTGGCACCGCCGTACCGGAGCCGCGCAACGGATCGCAGGCCCAGGTCTGAAAGACGCAACAGACCTGCGCGAACACGCAATGCCAAACACTTGGCCTGCATAAACATGCATTCTTAGGCTGTCTCCGTCCCTTCGAAAAGGACATCCACCCACAAACGTCGACGGAGACCTGCATGCCCAAACACTTCCTGATGTGCCGTCCGGACTACTTCACGGTCGAGTACGCGATCAACCCGTGGATGGATCCCGAGGCCGGCGCGGACCGCGACCTGGCGGTCCGGCAGTGGGAGGGCCTGAAGGCGGCGTACGAGGAGCTCGGACACCAGGTCAGCCTGATCGACCCGATCGAGGGGCTGCCCGACATGGTCTTCGCCGCCAACGGCGCGCTGGTCGTGGACGGCCGCGTCTACGGCGCCCGGTTCGCCCACGCAGAACGCGGCCCCGAGGGCCCCGTCTACCTGCGGTGGTTCACCGAGCGCGGCTACCCGGCGCGCGAGCCGTCGCGCGTCAACGAGGGCGAGGGCGACTTCCTCACGCTCGACGACGTCATCCTGGCCGGCACGGGCTTCCGCACGGACGTGGTGGCGCACCAGGAGGCGCAGGAGTTCCTGGGCCGCCCGGTGATCTCCCTGACGCTGGTGGACCCGCGCTTCTACCACCTGGACACGGCGCTGTTCCCGCTCGACGGGCGCAACGTCGCGTACTACCCGGAGGCGTTCTCCGAGGGCAGCAGGAAGGTGCTGCGCAAGCTGTTCCCGGACGCGCTGATCGCGGCCGCCGAGGACGCCGAGGTGCTCGGTTTGAACGCGGTCAGCGACGGCAGGAACGTCATCATCAACGCCGAGGCGTCGAACCTCCAGCTGGAGCTCAAGCGGCGGGGCTACGAGGTCATCCCCGTCGACCTGTCGGAGCTGCGTAAGGCAGGTGGCGGACCCAAGTGCTGCACACTGGAGATCAGGGGGGAGAACTGACCATGACCACCAGCGCAGAGCTCATCGAGATGAGCGAGCGCCGCAGCGCGCACAACTACCATCCGCTTCCCGTCGTGATCCACGAGGCGCACGGCGCCTGGGTCACCGACGTGGAGGGAAAGCGATATCTGGACTGCCTGTCCGGCTATTCCTCGCTCAACTTCGGCCACGGCCACCCGAGGATCATCGAGGCCGCCCGCAACCAGCTCGACAACCTGACCCTGACGAGCCGCGCGTTCTATCACGACCAGTTCGCGCAGTTCTGCGCCGGTCTCGGCGACCTCACGGGCAAGGACCTGATCCTGCCCATGAACACCGGCGCCGAGGCCGTCGAGACCGCCATCAAGGTGGCCCGCAAATGGGGCTACGAGGTCAAGGGCGTCGAGCCCGACCAGGCAAACATCATCGTGATGGAAGGCAACTTCCACGGCCGCACCACCACGATCGTGAGCTTCTCCACCGATCCGGAGGCACACGACAACTTCGGGCCTTACACGCCGGGCTTCCGGCTCGTGCCGTACGGCTCCACCGAGGCGATCAGGCAGGCCGTCGACCCGAACACGGTCGCGGTGCTGGTCGAACCGATCCAGGGCGAGGCCGGGGTGCTCGTGCCGCCGGACGGCTACCTGAGCGAGATCCGGGAGCTCTGCTCCGCGCAGGGGATCCTGATGATCGCCGACGAGGTGCAGTCGGGGCTGGGACGCACCGGGCAGACGTTCGCGTGCGACTACGAAGGGGTCGTGCCCGACATCTACGTCCTGGGCAAGGCGCTCGGCGGCGGCGTCGTACCGGTCTCGGCCATCGCCGCGAACCGGGACGTGCTCGGGATCATCCAGCCCGGCCAGCACGGGTCCACCTTCGGCGGCAACCCGCTGGCGTGCGCGGTGGGCATCGCGGTCATCGAGCTGCTGAACACCGGCGAGTTCCAGGCCCGGGCCGCCAAGCTCGGCGAGGTGCTGCACGCCCGGCTGCGCGAGCTGATCGGCAGGGGGGTCGTGGAGGTGCGCGGGCGCGGGCTGTGGGCCGGCGTGGACATCGACCCGGAGCTCGCGACCGGGCGCGAGGTGTCGAAGGCGCTGATGGCGCGGAGCGTCCTCGCCAAGGACACCCACGGCTCCACGATCCGCCTCGCTCCGCCCATCGTGGTCTCCGAGGAGGACCTGGTGTGGGCGGTCAACCAACTCGCCGACGCGCTCTACGAGCTCAACACCGCCTGACCGCCGTTCGAGCTTTCGAAGGTCTTTTACGGCAGAGCACGGCAGGGCCCAGCCACCGCACGTGGCCGGGCCCTGTCCAGGGAGACGCTTCTCCGGTTCACGGGGCCGGGCGCCGTCACGGCGCCCGGTTGCCCGTCTGAGCGGTCATTTGCCGGCCGGGGACGCCTTCGCGGTCGGCTGTGCCGGCGACGCCTCGTCCGACGGCTTCACGGTGACCGTCCGCTCCGGCCGCGGCGGCGCGTCCGACGGCTTCACGGTGATCGTCGGCGCCGGCGCGGACGGGTCCTCCGTCGCCTCCAGCGTGACCGTCAAGGTCGGCACCGGCTCCGAGACGACGTCGTCGCTCGGCTCCGGCGCGGCCGAGCTCTCCGGGCTCGTGGCGGGCTCGGCGCTGGCCGGGGCGCAGGCAGCCTCCCCCTTGGCAGAAGGCGTCGCCTGCGGCAGCACGTCCACCACCGACGCGTTGAACTGGGCGGTCAGCGCCAGCACGCTCCCCTTGGGGGCCCGGGCGAGCCGGTCGTCCACGACCGTGTGCCGCTCCCCCATGAACATGTGCGTGACCGGGTCGAAGATGGCCTGCCTGAGTATCCCCTGGGGGTCGACCCGCCCGAGCGCCACCCCCTTGCGGCCCGCCGAGTCCTCCACCCCCTCGGTCACCTGAACGCCGGCGATCGACTTGGCCGCTTCGAAGAGCGCGTCGCGCTGCGCCTTCGGCAGGTACGTCTCCCTGACCAGGTCCGTCAGGTGGTCGAAGGCGGCCCGGTCGCTCTCGTCGCCCTTGGCTTCGCCCGCCGCGGCGGGCATCTGGTAGAGGCGCGCCCGCATCCCGGCGACGTCCGTCGGCAGCGTGCTCAGGTAGGCGTAGTCGGTGCGGTGCTCGCCCAGCTGGGAAGGACAGGACGGCAGCACGTGCCAGTCGGAGCCCTGCCAGTCCTTGGCGTCCGCCGGCAGCTGCTCGCCCGGCCAGGGCTGGGGCTCGCGGCCCTCGATCAGCAGCAGGCCGTTCGCGCTCCCGTCCACCGACTGCCAGATCTTCCTGTGGGTCCGGTAGAGGTGGCGTGAGGTCTCACCGCTCTGTTCGGCCGACATCGCCCCGTACATGGTGTCGGACTCGATCAGGATGAACTGGCCGGGACGGGGAGCCAGCTCGTCGGACGACGACACGGCGGCCGACTGGGTCACCGCCGTGGCGGGGCCGGTGCCCCTGTGACCCTGGTTCGTCATGGCCACGGCCACCCCGCCGACCAGGGCGATCGTGACCCCGAACGCGGCCGCGGCCTGCCAGCCGAACCTGGGCAGGCGAAAACGGCCCCCGTCACGCGCCTCCGCCAGCAGCCGTTCCCGCGCAGTGGCCCTCGCCTCGGCCCCGTACGGCGGCACGGCGGGCCGGCCGTCGGCGAACATGCGGATCTCTTCCTCATCCATGCTGGGGCTCCTCTGCTGCGAAGGGATCGGTGCCGCCGAGAGCCCTGCGCACCTTGACGCGGAGCCTGTGGAGCCTGGACCTGACGGTGCCGACCGGCACGCCGAGCGCGAGCGCCGCGTCCTCGTACGTCAGGTCCGCCCATGCCACGAGCAGCAGCAGATCGCGCTCGCCCGCGCTGAGCCGGGTGAGCGCCCTGGCCAGCCTGGGCTGGAGCTGCTCGGCGGTCACCCGGTCCGCGCTGCGGTCGTCGAACGTGCCGGGGCGCTCCACGCTCACCTTGGCCATGGCGGCGGTGCGCCGCCGTTCGGCCCTGCGGTGCTGGGCGACGACCTTGGTCGCGATGCCGTATAACCATGGCCTGGCATCGGGCCACGAGCGGTCGTAACGCGCCCGCCGGCGGAACGCGACGAGGAACACCTCCCCCGTCACGTCGTCGGCCAGCTCGCTCCCGAGACGCCGGGCCGCGTACCTGTGGATCTCGTCGGCGTGCCGGTCGAACAGCGCCGCGAAGCTCTCCGGGTCGGCCAGCGAATGCCCGATCAGCGTCGAGTCATCCAGCGTCTCAGGCACATCCTGAACACCCACCACTCTGCCGGTCCTCTCTCATGCGGTCACCCTGTTGTTGGCCGCACGCCGGAGGGCGGTTCCGCTTTTCTTGTGGCTACGGGAGGCGCCACACCTCCATCCCCTCCGGAGCCGGCTCCGGGGTGAAGCCCGCGGTCTCCAGCTCCGAGACCAGCCGTTCCCGGGTGGGCCAGTGGTTCGTCAGGACCACCTCGTCCTCGCTGATGGCCACGCCGTGCTGCCTGATCCGGTAGACGAAGCGCGTGGTGACGCTCTCCCCCTCGGCCTCCAGCACCTGCCCGGCCACCTCGTACGCGTGCCTGCCGACCTGGTACGACCCCATGACCTCGAGATCACCCGGCACCGGCGCGGTCCGCTCGCGCCAGTTGAACACCAGCCGCCCGCCCGGCTCCAGCTGCCTGGCCAGCACCTGCCACAGCGTGGCCCGCTCCTCCGCGTCGAAGCTCTGCAGGACGGAGATCATCACGACCGCCTCGACCGGTTCGTCCACCTCCACGTCGAGCGCCCCGTACGGCAGCACGGTCACCCGCCGCAGCGTCGAGGGGTCGGACGCCAGGCGGGAGACCAGGACCGAGCGCATGCCCAGCGACGGCTCCAGGGCGTAGATCTCGGCCGGCGTCTCCCTGGCGATCAGCTCGGTGATCAGGCCGGTGCCCGCGCCGATCTCGAGCACGCTCCGCCGCACTTCCTTCAGCAGCAGGGGAAGAAGCTCCCGCACCATCGGGACGTGCCCGTCCTCGTGCCAGAGGTCGTAGAACGGCACGGCGGCGGCGTAATCATCCTTGTGCATGCGCTTCAGCGTAGGCGTACGGAGTCGATCGGCCTGACCGCATCGCCGACGGACTCGAACCAGGTGACCTCGTCCGGCAGGGTTAACGTGGCCACCGCGTTCTGGAACCAGGGCCCCTTCGTGACCCGCCACCTGAACGGCGGCCGCGGGATGCCCGCCAGCCGCGCCAGCACGCCGCCGACCAGCGTGGCGATCGAGAACTGGGTGAACACGTTGGCCCAGCGGAGCAGGCGGCTGAGCGGGTTGCGGATCGGCGAGCAGACGATCTGGAAGATCTGCCCGGCATCGGCCTTGGCCAGGTAGGAGTAGTGGACGTCGCCCGAGAGGATCAGCACGGGCTTGCCGACCTTCACCAGCAGCCCGGCCAGGTCCTCGAACGAACGCCGGAACGCCGCCCAGTGCTCCAGGTCGATGGCCTGCCGGAACTTCTCCGACCACCGCCGCGCGAGAGCGCCCCACTTGCCGTCGCACAGGGCCTCGTTCCAGTTCTGCACGCCGTGGACGCCCTCGGGGAGGAGGAACGGGATCGACGAGCCGATGATCAGCCGCTCGGCCGGGGCGGTGACCTGCTCCTCCAGCCAGGCCCACTCCCCCGGGTCGAGCATGCGGCGGTCGCCGGGCGTGAGCTGCCTGGCGCACCTGGTGTCCACCATGATCAGGCGGGCGTTGCCGAGGTCGCGGGCGTAGCTCCAGCGGTTGCTGCTCGGCTCGGCGTCGGACTTCTCCGCGAACTCGTCCAGGGCCGCGCCGCCGTCGCCGTCCATCAGCTTGCGCAGCAGCGGGTCCTCCGCGCGCTCGGCCGGCGAGAGGTTGCCGAGGTGCTGATAGATCCAGTACGCCCCCAGCCCCGCGACGACGCGGCGCTGCCACCACGGCACGGCGGCCATCTGCTCACGCCAGGGCTGCGAGGTGTTCCAGTCGTCGCGCAGATCGTGGTCGTCGAAGATCATCGCGGTCGGTACGGTGGACAGCAGCCAGCGGATCTCCTCGTCGGTCCAGGCCAGGCGGTAGAGCTCGGCGTACTCCTCGAAGTCGGCGATCTCCCCCTGCGGCTCTGTGCTCCTGCGGGAGCGGAGGTGTTCGAGCATCGCGGGCGAGGGGTTGTCGGCGTAGACCTGGTCGCCGAGGAGCACCAGCAGGTCGGGCCACTCCTCGTCGTCTGCCGCGGGCAGGTGCTCGCCGTAGGCGCGCAGGACGTCGTCGCCGTGGGTGAGGACGTACGCGGCATCATGCGGGACGCTGGTGCGGCACGAGCCGAACGCCAGCTTGCGCACCCCATCGGCGGGCAGCAGCCGGATCCGGCTCGGCGGGCGACCCGCCAGAGGCCATACCTGCTCCCCGTCGAGCCTCACCGAATACGACCCGATATCCTGGGAGAGTTCAACGAGATCCACGATCGCGTAGTGGTGACCGTGCACGGTGAAGGTAGGCGACCGGTAAGACCTGCCGTCCGCCTCGATGGTGACCGTGCAGGGCTCGGCGGTCTCCATCCAGATCGAGGCGCTGACGGAGTCCACGTATCGCAGCATCGGCCCCATCACGAGTGCGGGCATCTCACTCCCCGAGATATTCACGATTCGGCACACTGACCGGACGCAAGCCTGCCAGAGTGACACGGTCCACAGCACCTCGGGATTTCATCGACTGCTAGGCAAGCTCAAACCCTCCGCCCTAGGATGATCGAGACAAGCACGCCCAAAGCGGGAGGCAAAGGCGCTTCCCCCTTAAAAAGGGCGTCATAGCAGGAGGATTCTCTTCCATGAGCATCATGGTGCCGTCAAAGACGCCGGCCCTGATCACCCCGGGCCGTCAGGCCCTCGACTCCGCACTCCACCAACTCGACCAGGCCGCCGAGCAGCTCGGACTCGACGACGGGCTCCGTACGATGCTGGCCACGCCCCGGCGGTCGCTGACCGTCTCGGTCCCGGTCCGGCGCGAGAACGGCCGCTTGGACGTGGTGCAGGGCTTCCGCGTCCAGCACAACGTCTCGCGGGGCCCCGCCAAGGGCGGCCTCCGTTTTCATCCGGACACCGACATCCACGAGGTCACCGCGCTCGCGATGTGGATGACGTGGAAGTGCGCACTGGTCGGCATCCCGTACGGCGGCGCCAAGGGCGGCGTGGCCGTGGATCCGTCCACACTCACCGAGCGCGAGCGGGAGCGCATGACCCGCCGCTACGTCAACGAGGTCATGCCGCTGATCGGCCCTGAGCAGGACATCCCGGCTCCGGACGTCGGCACCGACGCGCAGACCATGGCCTGGATCATGGACACCTACAGCGTCCACACCGGCTTCCCGGTGCCCGGCGTCGTCACCGGCAAGCCGAAGACGCTGGGCGGCTCGCACGGACGCATGTCCGCCACCTCGCGCGGCGTGCAGATCGCGGCGCTGGCGGCGCTCGGCCGCTCGCCCGTCGGCAGCACCGTGGCCGTGCAGGGCTTCGGCAAGGTGGGCGCGCCGGCCGCGCAGTTCCTGGCCGACGCGGGTTGCAAGGTGGTGGCCGTCTCCGACGCCACGGGTGCCGTGTACGCACGCGGCGGCCTCGACGTCCCCGCCCTGGTCGCGTACGCGGCCGAGGCCGGGGGCGTGCACGGCTTCCGCGAGGCCGACGCGCTGACCCATGACGAGCTGCTGGAGCTGGACGTGGACATCCTCGTCCCGGCGGCCCTCGAAGGCGCGATCACCGAGGCCAACGCGCCCCGGATCCGCGCCCGGCTGATCGTGGAGGGCGCGAACGGCCCCACCACGCCCGAGGCCGACGAGATCCTGACGGCGAACGGCACCACGGTGGTGCCCGACATCCTCGCCAACGCGGGCGGGGTGATCGTGTCCTACCTCGAGTGGGTGCAGAACCTGCAGGCCTACTCGTGGAGCGCCGAAGAGGTCGAGCTCAAGCTGCGCGAGCTCATGCTGGAGGCCTTCGCCGAGGTGAAGTCGGTGGCGGCCGAACGCGGCCTGACACTCCGGCAGGCGGCACACGTCATCGGCGTGGGCCGCGTCGTCGAGGCCCACCAGCTCCGCGGCCTCTACCCGTAACACACCTCAGTCCCACCGACTGAACCACGGTGGGCGCGCCACCACCGCGCGCCCACCCCTCCCCCGCAGCACCTCACCAGCCCACCCTCGCCCCACCCCGAGAAACCCCGCCCTTCTCCCCGAAGGACGCGAGCCCACGTCGGCGGTGGCGTGGAGCCGTGACACCCGCCTACTGGTGCTGGTAGAGGCGGTAGGTGGCCAGGATGTTCAGCCGGTGGAGGTCCCGGCAGAGGGCGAGCATCCCCTGCTCGGCCAGTTCCCGCGGCACCGGATAACGGGCCAGAGCAGCCGCCAGACCGGGATCGAGCGCCTCCGCCCACGGGTCGGTGCAGGCCGCGTACGTCTCCTCCAGGCTGCGTCCCGCCTCCACGCTGGCCAGCACCTCATCGTGCAGCCGCTCCAGATACCCGATGAGGGCGTCCACCGCCGCCGGCCCGTCCCCCATCGGACCGTGACCCGGGACGATGGTCTCCAGCTCGGGCAGCGCCTCCCGCATCCCGCGCAACGACCCCAGGTACGGCTCAGGTCCGCCCTGGAGCAGCATGTGGGCCGTACCCGCATGACAGAGGAAGTTGCCGGTCCAGGCGGTACGGGTGTCCGGGACGTACACGACGGTGTCGCCCGGCCCGTTGCCGGAGCCGAAGTGGTGCAGCTGGACGACGCGCCCGCCGAGGTCGATCTCCGCGTACGCGTCGAACACGAGGTCGGGCCGGCGCCACGTGGTGACCGCGTCGAGCAGGGCGTCGTCGCCGTACATGTTCGCCGACCTGGTCTGCTTCTCGTACGCGAGGTCGGCCATGTTGTCGCGGTTCGCCCGGGACGAGATGACGACGACCTCGTCGGGGAACGCGGCGTTGCCGAAGCTGTGATCGCCGTGGTACGTGGTGTTGACCAGGTAGCGGAGGGGCCGGTCGGTCAGGTCGGCGGCGATCGCCTGGATTTTTGCTGAAATTTCGGGCGTGATCCCGGCGTCGACGACCAGCGCCGCGTTCCGCCCGGCCACCACCCCGTTGTTGTCCTTCGGCGGGAGGCTCGCCATCAACGCGTACACGCCCTCGGCGAACGCGTGCGGCACCAGTTCCAGACCCACCGGCGACAGGTTCGGCCCGCCGTAACCGGCCGGCCGCTCGGCGATCTCACGCTCGGGAATCCGCGAAGTGGACATTTCCGCTCCCATCTCTCTGTCCCTCAAAATTAATCGAACGAGCGATTATTTTTCAAGGTGATTGGATGTCCCTGTGAGCAGCATCACCAGCGGCCGCCGTCCGGGCCGTCCTTCCAAGGCCGAGGCAGGCGACACCAAGGCCGCACTCCTGGACGCCGCACTGCGCCTGTTCGCGCAGAAGGGGTACGCGGGCACCTCGATCAGGGCCATCGCCAGAGAGGTGGGGTTGAGCGAGAGCGTCCTTTACGCGCACTTCGCCAGCAAGCAGGCGATCTACGACGCGGCCATGTCCCTGGCCGGCCCGCAGGCGGCCGACGTGGCGCTCGACGAGGCCCCGGACGATCCGGCGGCCTTCGTCGAGTCGTTCGCGGCCCGGGTGCTGGCCGCGTGGGACACCCCGCAGTCCAGGCAGGTCATGAGCCTGGTCTCACGCGACGGCCTGATCCACGACGACGCCCTCTCCGCGGGCATCGAGAACGTACTGGGCCATCTCGCCGAGGTGTTCGCGCGGTGGCAGTCGGAGGAGCGCATCCGTACGGACCTGGGCACTCCCGACGACCTCGCCTACGCCCTCCTGGCCCCGATCGCCCACGCCCGCCTGCTGTGGCTGCACGGGGACGCCACGGAGGCCCAACGCGAGCGCGCCCGCGACCGCATCAAGGCCCACGCCACCCTCTTCGCGAAAACCCTCACCCCCTGACCCCACCACACCCGCCCCCTCGAAGGACCAGCCCACGTCGGCGTTGCGCTCGACGACGGACCGGCCCGCCGCCCAACCCTCGCCCTTCTCCCCCAAGGGACCCCAGCCCGCGTCGGCGATGCGCTCGGCGACGGCGAGACGATCCCGCCGACCGCGGCTGAGGTCCCCTTGGGAAGGAGCGCAGGAAGCGGGCATAAGCCGGCGGGCGGGCGGGTCAGACGCGGAGTTCGGCGTAGTCGAGGGCTTCCATCAGGCTCTCCAGGTCCCGCATGAGCTGCTCCGTGCGCTCCCGCCCGAACGCCCCCGCGATCAGCCCGTGATGCTCGGCCACCGCCCCATCCACCCGCGCCAGCAGCTCGGCCCCCCGGTCCGAGACGAAGACCGCCACCCGCCGCCGGTCGCCCTTGGACGGCCCGCGGTAGACGAGCGCCCGGTCGATCAGCCGGTCGATGGCCTTGGTCAGCGTCGGGTGCGGCATCAGCACCGCCTCCGCCAGCTCGCCCATCGAGTCGCCCCGGCCGTCGGCCAGCGCCCGCATGATGCGCCACTGCTCGACCGTGACGTCCTCGCCGGCCAGCACCGCGGCCAGCCCGCGGTTGACGCTGCGCTCCGCACGGCTGAGGAGGTACGCGAGTGAGGACCCGAGCCCAGAGGTGGTCATGGAGAAAGGTCCTTTCATCGGAGAGCTAGAACGGAGGATACTCGTCGGCGTGGCGGCGACCGTCGATCCGTTGGAAGCGCGGCTCATACCGTCGGAGTCGATCAGGATCGGCCTCGTCGTGCCCGTGTCGGGGGTGCTCGGCCTGATGGGCCCGTGCGCGATCAACTGCGCGGTGCTGGCCGCCGAGGAGGTCAACTCCGGGGGCGGCGTGCTGGGCAGGCCGGTCGAGCTGGTGCTCATCGACGGCGGCAGGCCCGCGCGCCAGGTGGCGGCCGAGGTGGCCGGGCTGGTGGGCTCGGAGACGGTGCAGGCCGTCGCGGGCGCGCACGCGAGCGACGTGCGGGTGGAGGTCGTGGCCGCGATCGCCGGGCGGGTGCCGTTCGTGTACGCGCCGCCGTACGAGGGCGGCGGCCACGCGCCGGGCGTCTACTTCCTCGGCGAGACCCCGGGCAGGCAGCTCGCGCCGGGCATCGAGTGGCTGGCCGGCACGCGGAAAGCGCGCCGCTGGTACCTGCTGGGCAACGACTACGTCTGGCCGCGCCTGGTGCACGCCAGCGCCCGCAGGCGGCTGCGCGCCCGGGGTGCGAGCGTGGTGGGCGAGAGCTTCGTCGCGTACGGCGACGCCGTCAGCCGGCTCGACCGGGTGGCGGCCACCAGGCCCGACGCCATCCTGCTGACGCTGATCGGCAGCGACCTCATGGCGTTCAACCGGGCGTACGCGGCCGCCGGGCTCGGCGCGGCCCGGCTGTGCGGGGCGCTGGAGGAGCACGGCCTGCTGGGCGTCGGCGGGGACGTCACCGGCGAGCTGTACGCGTCCATGGGCTACTTCCGCGACCTGTCCACCGACGCCGGCCTCGACTTCGCCGAGCGGTACGCGGCCAGGTTCGGCGAGGACGCCCCCATGCTGAACGCCCACGGCCACGGCTGCTACGAGGCCGTGGCGATGCTGGCCGCGCTGGCGGCGCGGGCGGGGTCGCTGGCCGTGCCCGAGCTCGACGCGGTCGCCGACGGCACCGAGATCACCAGCGCCCGTGGCACGCTCACGCTGCTCGACCGCCAGGTACGCCATCCCGTGCACCTGGGCAGGGCGGACGGCCTGGGATTCTTTCTAGAGAAACCTTTTCAGTAGAAAGCTTTGGCTCTAGGGTGCGAATCGCCCCCCACGCAGCTAGGAGCCGTACATGAGCACAGTCGAGCAGTTCGGCTACCGCCAGGAACTCCAACGTTCCCTGGGCTTCGCCGACCTGATGATCTACGGCTTGATCTTCATGGTGCCGATCGCCCCGTTCGGCATCTTCGGCCACGTCTTCGCCGTCTCCCACGGGATGGTGGCGCTCGCGTACGTCATCGGCCTGGTGGCGATGGCGTTCACGGCACTGTCGTACGCGCAGATGGCCCGCGCCTTCCCCATGGCCGGCTCGGTCTACACGTACGCGGGCCGGGGAATCGCCGCCCCCGTCGGGTTCATCGCCGGGTGGGCGATCCTGCTCGACTACGTGCTCGTGCCCTCGCTGCTCTACCTCGTGGCCGGCGTGGCCATGAACTCGTTCGTGCCCGCGGTGCCCGTCTGGCTGTGGCTGGTGGCGTTCGTCGCACTCAACACGGTCGTGAACTATCTCGGCATCCAGATGACCGCCAGGATCACCCGGATCATGCTGGTGGCCGAGCTCGCGGTGCTCGCGATCTTCCTGGTGGTGGGCGGTGTCGCGCTGGCGCAGGGCAAGGCGCAGACCGGCGCGTTGACTCCGTTCTTCGACTCCGCCGGATTCAGCTGGAGCGTGGTCCTGGCCGCCGCGTCGGTGGCCGTGCTGTCGTTCCTCGGCTTCGACGGCATCTCCACGCTGGCGGAGGAGAACCGTGAGGACGCCCGCCGGCTCGGCCGCTCCATGGTGGCGGCGCTGGCACTGGCCGCGGTGCTGTTCGTGGCGCAGACCTGGGTCGCCGCGCTGCTCACCCCCGGCCGCGACGCTCTGATCGCGAACGACGACCCGGCGGGCAGCGCGTTCTACACCACCGCGGAGTTCGCCGGCGGGCACTGGTTGTCGGTGCTGACCGCCGTGGCCACCGCCGTCGCGTGGGGGTTCGCCAACTCGCTGGTCGCGCAGGCGGCCACCTCGCGCCTGCTGTTCGCGATGGGCCGCGACCGCCAGCTCCCCTCCTTCCTCGCGAAGGTGGATCCCAAGCACAAGGTGCCGGTCAACGCGACCCTGGTGGTGGCCGCGCTCTCGTTGATCATCGGCGTCTACATGAGCACCCGGCCGACCGGCATCGGCGAGCTGAGCTCGCTGGTCAACTTCGGCGCCATGGCCGCGTTCCTGCTGCTGCACGTCTCCGTCGTCGTCCACTACGTCGTCAGGCGGCGCAGCCGCAACTGGCTCGCGCACCTGGTCGTGCCCGTGGTCGGCATCGTCGTCCTGGTGGCCGTCGTCTTCAACCAGAGCGTCTACGCCCAGTGGGCCGGCGGCATCTGGCTGGCCGTCGGCCTCCTCGTCCTCGGCATCTCGTACGCCCGCGGCCGCCGGCCCGTACTCCCCTCGGAGGTCAAATGAATGTCGTCTCCTACCGTCCCTCCCCGGAGGACCTGAGCTACACCTTCGGGGGACGCTCGGCCGTCGGCAAGGTACGGCCGGGCACGATCCTGGAGCTGTACACCGAGGACTGCTTCGGCGGCCGCGTGCGGACGGTGGACGACCTGCCGTCGCAGGTGTGCGAGTTCCCCTATCTGAACCCGGTGACGGGCCCCTTCCACGTCGAGGGCGCCGAGCCCGGCGACACGCTGGCCCTGCACTTCGTGAAGATCACACCGGCCAGGGACTGGGCGGTGTCGACGACGTTCCCCCACTTCGGCGCGCTGACCAGCACCCACACCACGGCCACGCTGCAGCCGCCGCTGGAGGAGCGGGTCTGGCGGTACGACATCGACCTCGACGCGGGCGTGGCCGTCTACCACGCCCGCAACAGCGACTTCAGCGTGGCGCTGCCGCTCGACCCGATGCACGGCACGGTCGGCGTGGCCCCCGCCGCGAACGAGGCACGCATGACGATCACCCCGGACGCGCACGGCGGCAACATGGACACCCCGGAGCTGCGCGCGGGCGTCACCGTCTACCTGGGCGTCAACGTCGAGGGCGGAATGTTCTCGATCGGCGACGGCCACGGGTTGCAGGGGCACGGTGAGGTCTGCGGCACCGCCGTGGAGTCGGCCATGAACACCGTGGTCGCGGTCGAGCTGATCAAGGGGGTGGCGACGCCGTGGCCGCGGCTGGAGGACGATCTGCACCTGATGTCCACGGGCTCGGCCAGGCCGCTGGAGGACGCGTACCGGATCAGCCAGCACGACCTGGTCACCTGGACGTCGGAGCTGACCGGGCTGGACACGCTGGACGCCTACCAGCTCGTCAGCCAGGCCGGCCAGGCGCCGGTCGGCAACGTGTGCGACACCAACTACACGATGGTCGCGAAGCTGCCCAAGGCGTATCTGGGCCGGCCGGCCGCCTACGAGTCGGCGCACGCCCGGCTGCGCGCGCTGGGCTCTCAGTACACAAGTTGAGGTAAAGATTGATGTTGCAGGTCAGAGCACTGATCATCGTCACCTTAAGGTGGGACTGTGCTCAGGTTGGTGCTGTCTCTGGTCCTGCTCGACCCAACCGCCGTCGCCGAGGTGTCGCAACGTAACGTCCCCGTGCCCCGCGTCCTGACCCCCGACGGCGATCGCCTGGGCTACGCGCCGGTCCCGCGCCCCTACACGGGGGCGCGGCGCCTCACCGGGGTGCTGCTCGGCCGCGACCCCGTGACGCGGACGAACGTGCTGTGCGGGGGCACGGTGATCGGCTCGCGCAGCCGCAGCCTGGTGGTCACCGCCGCGCACTGCCTTCACCAGCACGGCCGCTCGCTCCAGCAGGTGACCTTCCTGCCCGGCTACGACCTGGGGCAGCCGAAGCTGGGGGTCTGGCCGGCCGTGCGCGTGTGGGTTCCCGCCAAGTGGCGCACCGAGCCGTACTCGGCGAGTCTGCTGCCGTACGACGTCGGCCTGGTCGGCGTGGCGCGCCGCGAGCGCCCGCTGGAGGCCGTCACCGGCAAGGGCGTGCGGCCGATGCCCACCACCAGGGGCACGAAGCTGCGCGGGCTCGAACTGCTCGGCTATCCGGCGGGCAAGGGCTATCCGGGCACGAAGATGTACCGGTGCGTGGGCGACGCTAACGAGGGCGGCTCCGAGGGGCCCGGGCTGATGATCACGCGTAACTGCCACGCCGCCGCCGGCGGGAGCGGCGGTCCCGCCCTGTACGGCGACGCGCTGGCCGGCATCGTGTCCTCGTCCAGCCCGATGACCGACACCCAGGGCTACACCGTGCTGACCAGGCTGGGCGGGCCCGTGTTCGGGCGGATGCTGGCCAAGGCCGACAAGGAGATGCTCAAGCTGCCCGGCTGACGATCTCCTCGCAGACCGCGTGGGTGACCAGGGCGTCGTCGGCGGCGATCCGGCGGCCCTCGCGCACGGCGGCGAGGAAGTCGAGGCAGATCTGCTCGATGCCGCGCTGCCTGGCCACCGGCACCCAGTCGGGGCGGCGGGCGAGCGTCTCGCCGCCCCGGTAGTCGATGACGTCGCCGAGGTTGGCCACGCGGCGCTTGGCGCCGTCGCCCATGGCCTCGCAGGTCTCCTCGCTCGCCCCGCTCGCCCGGTTCATGACGCCGATGGCGGTGAAGCCGTCGCCCGTCAGCTCCAGGACGACGTGCTCGAGGAGGCCGTCCTTCACGCGGGTCCTGCTCCTGGTGCCGGTCACCGGGCCGGGGGCGAGGAACCTGAGGGTGTCCACCACGTGGATGAAGTCGTCGAAGATCACCCGGCGCGGCTCGTCGGGCTGGTTGTCGCGGTTCTTCTCCATGAGGATGAGATGACGGGGATGGGCGGCGAGCCCGGCGTATCCGGGCGCGTACCGGCGGTTGAAGCCGACCATCAGCGACCTCCCCTCGGTCTCCGCGAGCCGTACGAGCCGCTCCGACTCCTGGAGCGTGTAGGCGATCGGCTTGTCGACGTAGACGTGGATCCCTGCCATGAGCAGGGGCTCCACGATCTGCGGGTGCGCCTCGGTGGCCGCGTGCACGAACGCCGCGTCGGCCCCCGCCTTGATCACCTCGTCCACGCTCGTGGACCGCCCGGCGATCCGGTAGGTGTCGCCGAGCCGGTCCAGGCGGGCCTGGTTGCGCGTGCAGAGGTGCAGGTCGAGGGCGGGCTGGGCGGCGAGCACGGGAAGGTACGCCTTCTCCGCGATGTCACCCAGGCCGATCAAGGCTATCTTCACGCGTCGAGCGTAGCCTTGAGCGCCACTTCGATCGGCGTAGGCGCGACACCGAACGTGGTCTGGAAGGCCGAGGAGTCGAGCACGAACGGGTCCGTGAACTGGTATCTGACGTGGCCGAGCTCTCCGATCATGGGAGAGAACAGGCCGGCCACCCTGACCAGCGGCCACGGGAGCCGCGCGAACTTGGGCGCGGGCCGCCCGAGCAGCGCGGCCATCCGCTCCCCCATCTGGCGGAAGCTCAGCGGGTCGCCGGTGGGCACGTGCCACGGCCGGCCCCAGGCCCGCTCGTCGCCGCCGGCCACGATCAGCGCGTCGGCCACGTCGGGCAGGTAGGTCCAGCTGTGCGGCACGTCGGGCGGATAGACCAGTTGGATGGCCTTGCCCTGCCTGAGCGGCACGAGGAACCGGTCGCCCAGGTAGGACTGGTCGCTTGCGCCCGGGCCGAAGAAGTCGGAGCCGCGCACCTCGGTCGCCCTGATCCGGCCCGCCTCGTGCGCGGCCAGCGCGTCCCGCCACATCTTCGCCCGCACCCGGAACTTGGGGTTGGCGGAGGCGAGGGGCAGGTCCTCGGTCATGGGGCCGTTGACGGGCCCGTACGGGTAGAGGTTGCCGAGCATCACGTACACGGCGCCGCTCGCCTCGGCGGCGGCCAGGAACGACTCGGCCATCGGCGGCCAGTCGGTGAGCCATTGGTGGTACTTGGGGTTGACGCAGTTGTAGAGGACGTCGGCCCCCTTGGCGGCCTCGATCAGCCTGGTCTTGTCGGAGATGTCGGCGGCCACCTTGACGGCCCCTTCGGGACCGCCGCCCGAGCGGGTCACGACGACGACCTCGTGTCCCTGCGCGAGAAGCTTGTTCGCCACATGCGTGCCGACCTGGCCGGAGCCCACGACGACGTGCTTACCCATGATCAGACCTGCTTCCAGATGATGCGGAGTACCGCGTTGACGACGAACACAGCGAAGAAGACGACAGCGGGGGTCACCAGGCCGGAGGCGTAGAGAGCGACGGCGCCGCCGCCGAACCAGAGGATCTCCAGCGCGGCGCGGGCCAGGCCGGTGAGGGGGAACGTGGCGTTGGCGCCCCCACCCGCCCCGAACAGCGCCCAGGCGGCGATGAACAGCGCCGGGGCGCCCACCCCGGCCAGCACCTTGATCCACCAGGCGGCGCTCAAAGTGAAGCCCCAGTAGCCCACGGAGGCCAGCACGCCGAGCTCCAGGAAGAACATCAGGATGGCGTTGGCGCCTTTGACTGTGCCGAGCATTTCGGTCCTCCGTGAACTGCCATTCGCTTACGAGAGCAATGCTCTCTCAAGAGAGCACTAATCGTCAAGAGCACTGCTCTCTTTTTTTGGCACCGCTCTGATAGCCTGCTCCCATGACAGCCAGCCGTACCGCCAGAGAACGCGTCAGGGCCGAGCTCACCAGGGAGATCACCGACATCGCGCGCCGCCAGCTCGCCACCGAGGGCGCCGGCGGCCTGTCACTGCGGGCCGTCGCCCGGGAGATGGGCATGGTCTCCTCGGCCATCTACCGCTACTTCCCGAGCCGCGACGACCTGCTGACCGCGTTGATCATCGACGGCTACAACGCGCTCGGCGAGACCGTGGAGCGCGCCGACGCCGAGTGCCCGCAGGGCGACTACCCGCGCCGGTGGATGACGGTCTGCCACGCCGTACGCGACTGGGCGGTGGCGCACCCCCACGAGTACGCGCTGCTCTACGGCTCCCCCGTGCCCGGCTACCAGGCGCCGCAGGACACGGTCGCGGCCCGGATCCGCGACGTCACCGTGCTCGGCCGGATCATCTCCGACGCCTGGGCCGCGGGCGCGATCCAGGCCCCTCCCGGCGAGGCCCCGCGCGAGCTGGCGTCGGAGGCGGAGGGGATCCGGGGGCTCATGCCCGGCGTGCCCGACGACGTGATCTGGCGCGGCCTTTCCGCGTGGACCGCGCTGTACGGCTGGGTCAACTTCGAGGTGTTCGGCCAGTTCAACAACACGATCGAGAACAGGCGCGCGGCGTTCGAGCACTCGATGCGGCTGGCGGGTTCGGCGATCGGGCTTGCTCAGTGAGCGGTGGCGCTCAGCTCGGCTTGAACAGCGGCACCAGCACCTCGTCCACGATCGCGACGACGAGCTCGTCGGGGACGGGCGAGCCCTCGAACAGGAAGTGGTGGCGCAGCAGCGCGTGACCGGCGTCGAGGCGGCGGGGGGTGACGGCCCCGGGGGCGACCTCGCCGCGCTCGACGGCCCGGCCGACGACCTCCTCCATCAGGCTCCTGGCGGTGCTCTGGGAGTCCTTGCGCAGGGCGCGCAGCGGGGACCCGCTGCTCAGCGCCTCGCCGAGCAGCCCGCGCATGGCCTCGCCCGCCGGGCCCGACAGCGCCTTTGCCGTGATCCTGAGCATGGCCACCAGGTCGTCGCGCAGGTTGCCGGTGTCGGGCGCGGCCCCGGGGATGGGCAGCGAGTTGCGGACCGCGTCCATCACCAGCTCGATGCGGGTGGGCCAGCGCCGGTAGAGCGACGCCTTGCTGGCCCTTGCCCGCTCGGCGACGCGCTCCATGGTCAGCCCGGCGTAGCCGGCCTCGGCCAGCTCGTCGAGCGTCGCCTGGAAGATCGCCGCGTTCAGCGCCTCGCCCCGGCGTCGCGGCAGCTTGCGGTGGTCGGTCACCATGGCATCTTAGATAGCCCGGGTGACGCGACCGGTGTCGCCGTTCACGGTCACCGACTGGCCGTCCGCCAGCACGGAGGTGGCCCTGCCGGTGCCCATGACGGCCGGGATGCCGTACTCCCTGGCCACGATCGCGGCGTGCGAGGCCGCACCGCCGGCGTCCACGACCACGGCCGAGGCCAGCTGGAACAGCGGCGTCCACGACGGGTTCGTGTACGGGCAGACGAGCACGTCGCCGCCCTCCAGCTTGGCGAACTCGGCGGGCTCCCTGATCACCTTCACCGGCCCGGTCGTCACGCCGCCGCTGGCCGGCGCGCCGGTGACCAGCGCGTCCCCCGTCTCGCGGACCGGGAAGACGGCCCCGGGGTCGATCAGCCGCACGCCTGACAGCTCCTCCCGCTTGGCCGCCCGCGCCCTGACCGTCTCGCGCAGCCGTTCCCGGTCCGCGCCCGCCATCGCGGTCACGTCGCGGATGGCCTCCAGCTCCGGCAGCCGCAGGTGGAAGACGTTCTCCGGCCGGTCCAGCACGCCCTGCCCTCGCAGGCGGCGGCCGATCTCCAGGAGCGATCTGCGCAGGACGGGCTGCGGCATCATGAAGTAGAAGTGGCTGTCCTCGCGGAACGCGACGCCCGCGCGGGCGGCCTCCGCCCACCGCCGCATCCGGGCACGGCCTCCGGCTTTCAGCCACGGGTGGCGGAGCAGGCGGTCGAGGGCGTCGTCGCCGTCCTTCCGCGCGGGCGGCCCGGCGGCCAGCACCTTGATCAGGTCGATGACGGTCCCCGGGGCGTCGGACCAGGTGGGCGTGGTGACGAGGATCGGGCTCGAGGTCTCGCGGTGGCCGTACTCGGCCAGGAACGCCCGCAGAGCCTCCTCGAACTCGGCCGGCCTCGGGCTCTCATCGAGCGCGCCCGTGCGCCTGGCCAGCTCGGCCAGCCGTTCCAGCGCCTGGTTGGCGTCGGTAGTGCGGGTACGCGCCCCGTGCAGCAGGTCGCCGAAGAGCCTGCCGCGCCCGAGCAGCTTGACCGCCACCAGCAGCCGCAGCAGCGCGAATCCGGTGCCGGGCAGGTAGTCCATGCGCAGGTCGGCCACCGGGCGCACCAGGTCCAGGGCCTGCCTGGGCACGCGGACGAGCTCCGCCCACGGCAGCTCCGCCAGGTCGCGGGCGGCCAGCTCCCTGACCCCGGCGAGATAGGCGCGGAAGCGCGGGTCCCCGGTCCAGCGGGCGGGGTCGAACCTCCTGGCCCTGGCCAGCAGGCTGAACGGGACGGCCGGCAGCTTCCTGGTGGGGCGCGGCTTCTGCGGAACGAGCTGGTAGACGACGCCGTCCTCCTCCCGCAGGAACCCCTCGAACACGCCGGCCATGCCGAAGCTGGCCGCCACCCTGGCCATCAGCCCGACCGGGCCGTACGGGATCCAGGTCGTCATGTCGATCGGATAGGGCCGTTCCGGGAGGTACTCCATCAGAATGGTGGCGATGCGGCGCTGGATCGGGTTGAGCCTCCCGACCGGGGGCGGCGGCAGGGCGGTCATGGGGCGGGCCTGCAGCAGGTGGACACGACCGGCCGCGTACGCCCACTCGATGTCCTGGGGCCGCCCGAAGTGCGCGGCGACCTCCTTCCCCAGCCTGGCCAGCTCTCCGAGCGCCGCGTCGGGCAGGCGCTCCTGAACGGCCGAGCCGGTCTCGCGCGTCACGCCCCCGTCCGCCGCGCCCCTGATGACGACCTCGCGACGCCCCGGCGTGAAGGCCGTGCCGGCGTCGGAGATCACGTAGTGGTCGGGCGTGACCAGGCCGGACACGACGGCCTCGCCGAGCCCGCTGCTGGCGTCGACGACGAGCTGGGCGCGGTCGCCGGTGACCGGGTTCGCGGTGAACATGACGCCCGCCAGGTCCGCCTCGACCATGCTCTGCACCACGACCGCGATCCGCACCTCGGAGCCGTCGATGCCGAGCCGGGCGCGGTAGGCGACGGCGCGGTCGGTCCAGAGCGAGCCCCAGCAGCGGCGTACGGCGTCGAGCACGGCCTGCTCGCCCACGACGTTCAGGTACGTGTCCTGCTGGCCGGCGAAAGCGGCCCCCGGCAGGTCCTCGGCGGTGGCGCTGGAGCGCACGGCCACGGGCCCGCCGCCGAGGGCGGCGTACCCGCCCGCGACGGCCTCCCGCAGTTCGTCGGGCAGCTCGACCTGCTCGAAGTGCGCCCGCGTGCCGTGCCCCTGGGCGATCACGTCGTAGGCGTGGGTGGTGACGACGAAGCCGCCGGGTACGGGGAAGCCGTTCCTGACGAGCTCGCCCAGGTTGGCGCCCTTGCCCCCGGCCATGGCCAGGTCGCCACGGCCGAAGGCGTCGAGTGGTGCGACGAGTTTCACGATTTCTCCTCGGCGTAGGCGGTGGTGCGGAGCGGACGCGCCGGCAGCGCCAGCGCGAGGAAGAACGCCACGGCCAGCAGCGGCGCCATGGCCGCGAAAACCGGCGGCACGGCCGCGGCGAAGGCGTCCCGCATGCTGTCGGGGACGTCGGAGGGGTTCGTGGCGGAGATCCCGGACCTCAGCGTGATCAGCGCACCCACCAGCGCGACCCCGGCGGACGCGCCGATCTGGCGCAGGAAGGTCACCGACGAGGTGGCGGTGCCCAGGTCGGCGTACTCCACGGCGTTCTGGGCGGCCAGCACCATGGTCTGCATGACGAGCCCGACCCCCAGCCCGGTCACCAGCATCGCGCCGGCCAGCGCGAGCGGGTCGCGGCCCGCCAGGCCGATCAGCCCGAGCCCGGCGGCAGCCAAGGCCGTACCCGCGATCGGGTACGGCTTGTACCTCCCGGTCCGCGTGATCAGCCGCCCGGACACGACGGTCGTGGCGAGCACGCCCGCCATCAGCGCCGTCACCAGCAGCCCCGCCCACGTCGCGCTGGAGCGCAGCGCGATCTGCAGGTAGGCCGGCATGTACGTGATCGTCCCGAACAACGCGAACCCGATGAGCAGGCTGATCGACACCGGCACCGCGAACGCCCGGTCGCGGAACAACCGCAGCGGCAGGATCGGGTCCTTGGCGAACCGCGCGCTGACCAGCCACGCCAGCGCCCCGGCGGCCGCCACGCCGAGATAGGCGAGGTTCCTGGTCTGCCCCAGCAGGACCACCCCGACCACGGTGACGGCCAGCGTGGCGGCCCCGGCGACGTCGAGCGGCGCGCGGCCCGCTTCCCTGGGCGGCCGCGGCAGCCGCAGGGTGGCGCTCAGCACGACCAGCGCCAGCACTCCCAGCGGCGGGTAGATCGCGAAGATCCACCGCCAGCTCAGCCGGTCGACGAAGAACCCGCCGATCAGCGGTCCGCCCACGGCGGCCACCACGTACATGGCCCCGATGAGCCCGAGGTAGCGGCCCCGCTCGCGCGGGCTCACCACCTCACCGATGATCGCCTGCGCCCCGATCATCAGCCCGCCGCCGCCCAGGCCCTGCACGGCGCGGAAGGCGATGAACTGCGGCATCGACGTGGCCACCGCGCACAGCACGGCCCCGGTCACGAACACGACGATGGCGACCTGCATGGTGGGCTTGCGGCCGTACCGGTCGCCGAGCTTGCCGTAGACGGGCATGACCACGGTGGCGGCGGCGAGGTAGGCGCTGACGACGGCGGGCATCTGGTCCAGCCCGCCGAGGCTGCCCGCCACGGCCGGCAGCGCCGGCGCCATGATCGTCTGATCGAGCGCGCCCAGCAACATCGCCAGCATCAACCCGGACAGCACGGCGCCCATGACGCCCTCCTTAGAGAACGAGTCGTTCTCTAAGGAGCATAGGATTCATTTCAAGGAAACGCAACGTTCACTAATTGGGCCTCAGCGGATGCCGCGGGTCCGGAGCGCGCAGGCCAGGGCGGCGACGCTCAGGAAGGAGACGGCCAGCAGGTAGTACGCCGGCGACACCTGCGAGCCGGTTCCCGAGACGAGCGCCGCGGCGATGGCGGGGGTGAACCCGCCGAAGGCCGCGACCGCCGCGTTGTAGCTGAACGACAGGCCGGTCGCGCGCGCCTGCACCGGGAACGCGTCGGCCATCACCGACGGCAGCGCGCCGAAGTAGGCGGCCTTCAGCAGGCCGAGGATCGTCATGCAGAGCGTCAGGGTCAGGAACGACGGCGACGCGGTGAGCCAGAGGAACAGCGGGACGACGCTCGCGCCGATCAGCACCGCGGCCGGGATCATGATCTTCAGCCGGCCGAACCGGTCGGCCAGCAGGCCGACGAAAGGCGTCGCGACGGTCAGGGTGACCCCGGTGATGAGCAGCGCGACGAACGACAGCGAATCGTTCAGGCCCAGCTCTTCGATCCCGAAGGTCGGCATGTACTGCAGGATGAAGTTGAGCGCGGTCGAGATGACCAGCGCGCCACCGGCGATCAGCAGGCCGCCCCAGTGGTCGCGGAAGACCGACCGGATCGGCGAGGGACGCTTCCCCGTCGCCTCCGGCGTGACCGCCGGCGACTCCAGCACGTACCGGCGGATGTAGAGGCCGACCGGAAGAACCAGCAGGCCGAACACGAACGGCACCCGCCAGCCCCAGGCCGCCATCTGCTCCTTGGACAGCACGGCGGTCAGGCCCGCGGCGAACCCGGAGGACATCAGGGTCGCGAGCCCCTGGCTGGCGAACTGGAAGCTGCCGAGGAAGCCCTTGCGGCTTTCGTCCTGCTCGACCAGGAACGAGGTGGCGGCCCCGAACTCGCCGCCGGCCGCGAATCCCTGGATCAGCCGCGCGACCACGATCCCCACCGGCGCGAGGAGCCCGAGCGTCGCGTAGCCGGGCATGACCACGATCAGCAGGGTCCCGAGGGCCATCAGCCAGATCGTCAGCACCAGTGCCTTCTTGCGCCCGTGCCGGTCGGCGTACGCGCCGATGACCAGCCCTCCGAGCGGACGGATCAGGTACGTCACGCCGAACACCGCGTACGCCTGCACCAGCTGGACGCCAGGGGCGCCGGCGGGGAAGAACACCTGTCCGATGTAGGCCGCCATCAGCGCGTACACGGCGAGGTCGAACCACTCGAGCGCGTTGCCGATGGTCGCCGCCGCGATCGCGCGGCCGGCGGAGCCACGCGTCGCGGGCTGGGTCGAATCTGTGGAGGCGACGGCCATCGAAGGTCCTTCCGGTGGGGGGGCTGACGTCCGTCAGACCGGGCGGGGGGCGGGATGAGGGTGGTCGGCCGAAGGGTTGCCGAGGGCGTGGAACAGCGCGGCGGCCAGCACGACGCCCTCACGGGCGATCCCGGCGAGCAGGTGCTCGTCGGGCGCGTGCTGGAGACAGCCCGGGTACGAGTGCGGCAGCCACAGGGTCGGCAGGCCGAGGACGTCGGTGAAGACGAAGTTGGGCAGGGAGCCGCCGATGTTCGGCAGCAGGGCGACGGGCCTGCCGGTGACCTGCTCCAGCGATCCCCTCGCCCATCGCACCCACGGGTCGTCGAGTGCCGTACGGCTGGCCGGGAAGTGGCCCAGGACGCTGACGCCGACCATCGGGTAGCCGTGGGCGGCGAGATGCTCGGCGACGGCCCGCTCCACGCCGCTCACATCGGTCCCGGCCACGTACCGCAGCTGCAGGATCGCGCGGGCCCGGCCGGGGATCGCGTTGACGGGGTTGTCGATGTCGGCCGACCCGAGCGCCAGGACCTCCAGCGTGTTCCAGCCGTACAGCCGCTCGGCGGCGGTCAGGCCGGTGTCACCCCAGCCCTCGTCGGGAGCCGGGTCGCCGGGGCTGTTCGCGACGGTGACGCCGGCCAGCGCCTCGCGGACCGCGTCCGGGAGCTCCGGCGGCAGCAGGGCGGGCACCTGGATGCGCCCGTGCCCGTCGACGCAGCTCGCGATCGCGCCGGCGAGGGTGGTGGCGGGGTTGCGCAGGACGCCGCCCCAGTTGCCGGAGTGGTAGGTGTTGGGCCGCAGATCGACCTCGAGCTGGATGTCGACGCCTCCGCGCGACCCGAGGAACAGCGTGGGCGTCGCCGCGTCCAGGCGCGGGCCGTCCGAGGCGATCAGGACGTCCGCCCGCAGCTCCTCGCGGTGCGCCGCGGCGAACTCGGCCAGCCCCGGCGAGCCGATCTCCTCGCCGGACTCGAACAGGAAGATCAGGTTGAACCCGAGCCTCCCCTGCCGGGCGAGCAGCAGGCGCAGCGCCGCGAGGTTGGTCAGGTGCTGCCCCTTGTTGTCTGCCGATCCGCGGCCGTACCAGCGGTCGCCGTCGGCGGTCAGCGTCCAGGGGTCACGGCCGTCGCTCCACCGGCCGGCGTGGCCGTCCACCACGTCGGCGTGGCCGTAGCAGAGGAGCGTCGGCAGCGAGGGGGACTCGATTCGAGTGCCGACCAGGAACGGACCCCCATCCGGGACGGGGTTGGGGTACTCGGTCACTGAGCACCCCAGGCCGGTCAGCGCGGGTGCCAGAACCTCATCGAGGTATGCCTTGACGGCAACGCGGCTTCCCGGCTTGGTGCTCTCGGTGGGATAGGAGACCATCGCGGCGAGGTCGGTGAAGAACGCGCCGGAATCGACGTACTCCTCCGCCTGTTCGATGAGGTCTGCTGGGATCACGAGAGGTTCCTCCGGGGATCGCGGGTGCCGTGCTGGTCAGCAGCGTAGGACGGTTCATGGGCTGGGACCATTGCCGTTTGCCGCAACGAGCGTTCTACTATTGGCAAACCCGTGCCCGAAGCATGACCTGGAGGTCCCCGATGCAACTCCTGCCGGTGGGCCTCTCGTACTTCCTCGAGGTCGCCCGGACGGGGTCGGTGACCGAGGCGGCCCGTACGCTGACCGTCGCGCCCTCGGCGATCAGCAGGCAGATCGCCAAGCTGGAGTCCGGGTGCGGGGTGCCCCTGTTCGTCCGGCATCCGCGGGGGATGGCGCTGACCGAGGCCGGGTCCCGGCTCCTCGCCCATGTCCGCCGCAGCGAAGCCGAGGCGTCCGCCCTGGTGAACGAGTTGCGGACCGGACGTGGAGCCGATGTCCGCAACGTCACGGTGGCCTGTTCGGAGGGGTTCGGACGGCGGATGGTCCCGCGGGCCATGGCGGCCTTCCGGCGCGACCACCCCGACGTGACGTTCCAGCTCGACGTCGTACCCCGGCAGGAGGCCACCCGCCGGGTGATCGAGGGGATCGCCGACGTCGCCGTCACCTATGCGATGGGGCCGCAGCACGATGTGCGGGTGGAGTGCGCCGTCGTGATCCCGGTGGTCGCGATCGTCCCGCTCGGGCACGAGCTCGCCGGACGCGATCAGGTCGGGCTGGCGGAGCTGTGCGAGCACCCGCTGGCCCTCGCCTCCTCCGGGACCAGCCAGCGCGAGCTCTTCGACATCGGCACGCAGATCGAGGGGCTGACGGTCCGCCCGGTGCTGGTCTGTGACGGGCTCGGCCCGCTGCACGAGTTCGTCCGCTGCGGGGGTGGCATCGCGCTCGTGGGAGATCTCGGCGACCTGCACCGGGAGGCCTCGGCCGAAGGGGTCGCCTACGTACGGCTGGACCACCCGGTGTTCCGCCAGCGGGAGGCCCAGGTGCAGACCGCCCTGGGCCGCCGGCTGCCCTGGTCGGTGACGCAGTTCACCGGGCTGCTGGTCTCACTGCTCAGCCCGCCGCCCAAGTGACGAGCAGCCCCTTGGACGGCCGTGCCGAGTGAATCGGGTGCGGTCAGCGCGCGGCGCGGTTGACCGCGGAGATGATGGCCTTGAGCGAGGCCGTCGTGGTGTTGGCGTCGACGCCGACGCCCCACAGCACCTGGCCGTCGACCTCGCACTCCAGGTAGGAGGCGGCCTTGGCGTCGGTGCCGGCGCTCATCGCGTGCTCCACGTAGTCGAGCACGCGCACCTGGATGCCGACCCCCGCCAGGGCGTCGATGAAGGCCGAGATCGGGCCGTTGCCCGCGCCCGCGATCTCGCGGATCTCCCCGTCGATCCGGACGTCGGCGCCGATGCGGTCCTTGTCGTCCACCGTGGACTCGTGGCGGTGGGCCATCAGGCTGAGGCGGCCCCAGCGGTTGGCCGGGTTGGGCAGGTATTCGTCGCGGAAGATCTCGTACATCGCGGTGGGGCTGATCTCGCCGCCCTCGCTGTCGGTGCGGGCCTGCACCACCTTGGAGAACTCGATCTGCAGCCGGCGCGGCAGGTCGAGCTGGTGGTCGGCCTTCATGATGTACGCGACGCCGCCCTTGCCCGACTGGCTGTTGACGCGGATGACGGCCTCGTAGGTGCGGCCGATGTCCTTCGGGTCGATCGGCAGGTACGGCACCGCCCAGGTGAACTCGTCGACCGGCACGCCCGCCGTGGCCGCGTCCCGCTCGAGGTGCTCGAAGCCCTTCTTGATGGCGTCCTGGTGGGAGCCGGAGAAGGCGGTGTAGACCAGCTCGCCGCCCCACGGGTGGCGCGGGTGCACGGGCAGCTGGTTGCAGTATTCGGTGATCCGGCGGATCTCGTCGATGTCACTGAAGTCGATCTCGGGGTCGACGCCCTGGGAGAACAGGTTCATGCCCAGGGTGACCAGGCAGACGTTGCCGGTGCGCTCGCCGTTGCCGAACAGGCAGCCCTCGATGCGGTCGGCGCCCGCCATGTAGCCCAGCTCGGCGGCGGCCACGGCGCTGCCGCGGTCGTTGTGCGGGTGCAGCGACAGGATGATCGAGTCGCGGTGCTTGAGGTTGCGGTGCATCCACTCGATCTGGTCGGCATAGATGTTGGGGGTGGCCATCTCGACCGTGGCCGGCAGGTTGACGATGACCTTGCGGTCGGGGGTGGGCTGCCACACGTCGTTGACCGCGTCGCACACCTCGACGGCGTATTCGAGCTCGGTGCCGGTGAACGACTCGGGAGAGTACTGGAAGTAGACGTCGACGTCGGTCGCGTCGGCGAGCTTCTTGACCAGCTTGGCGCCCTCGACGGCGATGGCGGTGATGCCGTCCTTGTCCAGGCCGAACACGACGCGGCGCTGGAGGGTGGAGGTCGAGTTGTACAGGTGGACGATGGCCTGCTTGGCGCCCTCGATCGCCTCGAAGGTGCGCTCGATCAGCTCCGGCCTGGCCTGGGTCAGCACCTGGATGACCACGTCCTCGGGGATGCGGTCCTCTTCGATGATCTGGCGGATGAAGTCGAAGTCGGTCTGCGAGGCGGCCGGGAAGCCGACCTCGATCTCCTTGTAGCCCATGCGTACGAGCAGCTCGAACATCTGCAGCTTGCGATGGGAGTCCATCGGGTCGATCAGGGCCTGGTTGCCGTCCCGCAGGTCCACCGCGCACCAGCGGGGCGCCTTGGTGATGACCTTGTCGGGCCAGGTGCGGTCGGTCAGGCGGATGGGTTCGTACGCCTGATAGCGCTGGATCGGCATGGGGCTGGGCTGCTGAGCGGTCATGTCTGCTGGCTCCTCGTCGGTCGAAAGAAAGCGGCCGACGCGCATGACGGGCTCCGCGGCGAGGGAGCCGGCCTCAGAGGCCCCCGCCGCGGCAGCTAAGAAGCAGTCCGCGCAGCATGCCATGCACGTTACCAGACGTCTCGCGATGCACTGCCCCGGATCTCAGATCCTGAGAAGGCGGCGAGTCGCCGTCAGTCCGGGACGAGGACGCTGAGGCAGGTCACGCATCCTTCCAGCCGCTCGAACTCCGAAATATCTACCTTCGTCACGATAAATCCGCGTTTTTCGAGCATTGCGGCGGTCTGGGGCGCCGAGGCGGCCATCAGCACATGGTCCCCGCCCAGCAGCACCACGTGCGCGCCCGACTCCTCCTGCGGCGCGAGCACCCCCGGCAGGTCCACGTGGCGCGGGTCGCCGATGAGCGTCCCGTCGGGCAGGGCGGTCACCGCCGACTTCAAGTGCAGCACGCCGGTCATGCCCACGGGCACCACCTCGCGCTCCGGCAGCAGGCCCGCGAGCTGCGCGATCCCCTCGTCGTTGGTGCGCGCCGACCTCCCGACGTACACGGTGGGCCCGACCTGCAGCACGTCACCCCCGTCGAGCGTGCCGGGCGGCACGATCCTGACCGCCTTGAGCCCCAGCTCCCGCACGGCCGCGGCCACCGACTCCACCTCGGGCCGCCGCTCCGGCGCCCCCGGCCTGGTCAGTACGGCGAGCCGCCCCGACACCACCACCGCGTCCTCCACGAACGGCGCATCGGGCAGCTCATCGGCGTCGGGCGCGTACGTGACCCGCCACCCTGCGGCGGCCAGCGCGCCCACGTAGGCGTCGTGCTGGTGACGCGCCCGTTCCGGGTCCACCGGCTCACGCTGGATGTGAGTGACGATGCCCTCGGCGATCCGGGGGCCGGGTTTCCTGACGAGCGCTAGGCCGGGCATGGCCGTGTTCTATCACGCACCCCCACCCACTCCACCCAACCCCCCACCCTCCACCCCAAACCCCGCCCAACTACTCACCCCGCCCCCAACACCCCGCACCGCCCAGCAACCCACCGCACTGCCCAGGACCCCAGCGCGCCGCCCGACACCCCACCGCGCCGCCCGCACCAAGCCACCGCACCCAGCACCCCCGCCACCGACCTCCGCCACCGGGCCCTCTGCACCAGGCACTCGCCACCGGGCCTCTCGCCACCGCGCCTCCGCCAACGGGTCCCCACCCCGCGCTCCGACCAACGGACTCCCGCTACCGCGCCTCCGCCACCGGACCGCGCCGCCGAACCTGCGCTGTCGGGCCTGCCTGCCGCCCACCCCTCACCGCCGCCGGACCTCCCACCACCGGCTCCCTCGCCGCCGGGCCTCCCCCATCGGAGGCGTGCCTCCTCCCCTCCCCCAAGGACCTCAGCCGGAGCGCGGCGGGAACGGGCCCGGGGCGGGAGGCCAGTCCGGAGCGGTGACTAGAGTTCAGGCATGCGGGACGACGAAATTCTCACCAGGATCAGTGCTCTGGTCGACGAGGAGCACGAGCTGCGCAACAGGCTGACCCAAGGCGAGGTGACCACGGACGAGGAGCAGGAGCGCATCAAGCAGTTGGAGACGGCGCTCGACCAGTGCTGGGACCTGCTCAGGCAGCGCCGGGCCAGGCGGAGCGCGGGCGAGGACCCCGACAACGCCGCCGCCCGCCCGACCAACGAGGTGGAGAACTACCGCCAGTAAATTCGCTCGCCCCGGCCGTCGTCCGTGCGATTTGCTGGGCACATGTGGATCCAGCCCATCGACCTCGACCGGCCGGGCGACCTGGTCACGGGTCTGCACGAGGTGTACACGGCGGCCTACTCCGACGACCCGGGCCCTCTGATGTCGCTCGCCCACTTCCGCCACGACATCGCCAGGCACTCGCCCGGCGACCGGGCCGAGCTGTGGGCCGTCGTCGAGGGCGGTGAGGTCGTCGGCGGCTACGGCCTGTCGCTCTCCCAGCTCGACAACAGGCACATGGGCTGGCTCTTCCCCCTCGTCGTGCGCCCGGAGCGGCGCGGCCGGGGGCTGGGCTCGGCGTTGTTCGAGCATGCGCTGGAGAGGCTGCGCCACCACGGCAGAAGCCTGCTCCTCACGGAGACGCCCACCACCGGCGTGGGCGCCCGCTTCGCGCTCGCCCACGGCATGACCGTCGCGGTCGCCGAGGCCCGCCGCGTGCTGGATCTCCGCAAGGCCGACTGGGACGCCCTGGAACGCATGCTCCCCGCCGTCGAGGGCTACCATCTCGAACGCTGGACCGGCGCCGCGGACCCCGCCCTGATCCCCGACCTCGCGACCCTGATGAACGGCATGAACGACGCCCCACGCGACGCCGGCATCGAGGACTTCGACTTCAGCACCGACCGCATCCGCGACCGCGAGGACGGCATCGAGGACCGCGGCCTCACCAGCTACTCGATGATCGCCCGCCGCGACTCCGACGGGGCCCCGGCCGGATACACGCGTGTCTACCTCGTCGCCGACCGCTCCAACGGCTGGGGACACCAGGCGGACACGACCGTGCTGGCCGGGCACCGGGGCCACCGCCTCGGGCTGCTGCTCAAACTCACCAACCTGCTCTGGCTCCGCGAGCACGAGCCCCACCTGGAGCGGATCATCACCTGGAACGCCACCTCCAACGCCCACATGCTGGCCATCAACGAGGCCATGGGCTTCGAGCTCCTCGACGAATGGAACGAGTGGCGGCTCGAGCTGTAGGCCGTTCGGAGGCGGAAGGCTAACCTGATCCTTTATGACCTTGGAGGCGTTGAGGGACGGGGATCCGCGCCAGGTGGGGCCGTACACGCTCCTGGTTCGGCTGGGCGAGGGCGGCATGGGCGTCGTCTACCTGGGCCAGGCAGCGGACGGCACGCAAGTGGCGGTCAAGCTCATCCGCGCCAGGATGGACGCGCACGCGGACTTCAGGCGCCGCTTCGCCCGCGAGGTGGCCGCCGCCAAGCGGGTGGCCCGCTTCTGCACCGCTCCCGTCCTGGACGCCGACGTCGAGGGGGACGTGGCGTATCTGGTCACCGAGTACGTCGAGGGCCCCAGCCTGGGGGACGCCGTCCGCGAGTCGGGACCGTTGAAGGGCTCGGCGCTGGACGGCCTGGCCGCCGCGATGGCCATGGCCCTGCGCGCCATCCACGGGGCGGGGGTCGTGCACCGCGATCTCAAGCCGTCGAACGTGCTGCTCTCCCAGGTGGGGCCCAAGGTCATCGACTTCGGCATCGCGCAGCTCATGGACGCGGAGATGAGCAGCGCGATCGTGGGGACGCCGTCGTACATGTCGCCCGAGCAGGTGTCGGGCGCCACCATCGGCCCGGCCTCGGACATCTTCTCGTGGGGCTGTACGGTCGCCTACGCCGCGAGCGGCAAACCGCCGTTCGGCTCGGGCTCGGTCCCCACGATCCTCCTGCGCATCATCAACGAAGCCCCGGAGCTGCACGGCCTCTCGGGCCCGCTGCGCGACCTGGTGCTCGCCTCGCTGACGAAGAGCCCGCGCGAACGCCCGACGGCCCAGGACCTGATGGACCGCCTGAGCGCGGCGAACCTTGGCGTGGCTCCAGGCGGCACTCCGCTCCCGAGGCCCGGCGCGGGAACGGACGTAGGCGGGACTCCCGCGCCCACCGGCAGCACGGGCACAGGCCCAGGCGCCCCAGCAGCGCCGACGGGCGGAACGGACGCGACCGTGCCGGGCAACCGGAGGAAGGTGCTCGCCGCAGCCGCGGCCGTCGTCGTGGCCGTTGCGGGCGCGTCCGTGGCCGTCGCCTGGCGCACCCTGGGCACCTCGTCGAGCGCCCGCACCCCCGCCGTGTCCACCACCGCCCAAGCCGCCCACCCGAACACCCAGGCCAAGCCCCAGAACCCGCTCAGAGCCCCAGGAAAGATCACGTTCTACTCCCCACCGGAGCCGGCCGCCACCCGCCAGGCCGAGGAGTGGAAGAAGGACCGCCCCCGGGACGCCGAGCTCATGAGCAAGCTGGCCGCCGTCCCCCACGCCGTCCGGCTCAACGAGCCCGAGGTCAGACAGAAGGTCGACGACACCGTCACAGGGGCCCAGCAGGAAGGAGGGGTCCCGGTGTTCCTGATCAACTACCTGCCGGGCAGCGAGTGCCGCCCGGCGACCGCCGCCGAACTGGCGACGTACCAGGAGTGGATCAAGGGCATAGCGAGCACGATAGGCCAGGCCAAGGCGGCGGTGATCCTCGAACCGGGCGCCACGGTCAAGGTCCCCGGCGTCAAGGACTGCGACCCGCAGGGCTCGGTGGAGCAGCGCTACAAGGACCTCCGCCAGGCCGTCCAGACCCTCAAGTCCAACCCGAACACGGCCGTCTATCTCGACGGCAGCCAGGACCTCTACCCGGGCACCGCGCTCATGGCCGAGCGGCTGATCAGGGCGGGCATCGACCGGGCGGACGGCTTCTTCCTCAACACGGCGGCCTTCCAGCCCACGGAGAAGAGCGTCGCGTACGGCAAGGCGCTCTCGGCCTGCATCAGCGTCCAGCGGGCCACGGGCGCCAAGGACTGCCCGTTGGACGGGAAGGCGGACCCGGCGACCATGCCCCACTTCATCGTCGACACCGCCAGGAACGGCCAGGGCTCGTGGCGCCCGACGAAGAAGTACCCCGACCCGCAGACGTGGTGCAACCCGCCGGGCCGGGGAGCCGGCTCCAGGCCCACGACCGACACGGGTGAGGAGCTGGTGGACGCCTACCTGTGGATCGCGCGGGCGGGCTCGTCCAGCGGCCGGTGCAGGCGCGGGGAGGGCGGGGAGAAGGACCCCGAGCGCGGCGTCGTGTCCCCGGAGGCCGGCCTGTGGTGGCCGGATCTGGCGCTGGAGAGGGCCGAGAAGGCCAACCCGCCATTGTGATGGGCCGAGGCGAGCCCGAGATTGCGCCCATGTTAAGCGGACGTTAGATCTCGGCCACCTGCCCTTGTCCGAACATCCTTCTGCGGAGAGGCTCTGACCTGCACCTACTCCCCCCAGGCTCCACACAGGAGGTCTCCGTGAGCAAGGCACGCGTGCCCTGGAAGGCAGTGATCGGCGGCTCCGTCGGCAATCTGGTCGAGTGGTACGACTGGTTCGTCTACACCAGCTTCGCCCTCTATTTCGCCGCGTCCTTCTTCCCCGAGGGCGACAGCACGGCCAAGTTGCTCAACACGGCGGCCATCTTCGCCGTCGGCTTCTTCATGCGCCCGCTCGGCGGCTGGCTGCTCGGCCGCTACGCCGACAGGAAGGGCCGCAAGGCGGCGCTCACGCTCACCGTCACCCTCATGTCGGCCAGCGCCCTGCTGATCGCCATCGCCCCGACGTACGAGACGGTCGGCTACTTCGGCGCCGTGGTGCTGGTGGTGGCTCGCCTCCTGCAGGGCCTGTCGGTCGGCGGCGAGTACGCGGCCAGCGCCACGTACCTCACCGAGGCCACCCCGCGCGGCCGGCGCGGCTTCGCCTCGAGCTTCCAGTACGTCTCCATGACCGCCGGCCAGCTCATCGGCCTCGGCCTGCAGATCATCCTGCAGAACACGATGTCCACGGAGGCCCTCAACTCCTACGGCTGGCGCATCCCGTTCGTGATCGGCGCCCTGGGCGCCGCGGTCGTGTTCTACCTGCGCCGCAACCTCCTGGAGACGGAGGCGTACGACGAGGAGGAGCGCGACGTCGAGCACCAGAGCCGCGGCACGATCAAGCAGCTGCTCACCCACAAGAAGGAAGCGCTGCTGGTCATCGCCCTGACCATGGGCGGCACGGTCGCGTACTACACCTACACCACGTACCTCACCAAATACCTTTCCATCACCGCCGGCCTGCCCAAGGAGACGGCCACGCTGGTGAGCTTCTGCGCGCTGTTCATCTTCATGTGCCTGCAGCCGCTGGCCGGTGGGCTGTCGGACCGGATCGGGCGGCGGCCGCTGCTGATCACGTTCGGGATCGGGTCGATGCTGGGCACGGTGCCGCTGATGACGGCGCTCGGCGGGGTCACCGGGTTCGCCGGCGGGCTCGTGCTCTCCTTGATCGGCCTGATCATCATCACCGGCTACACCTCGATCAACGCGGTCGTGAAGGCCGAGCTGTTCCCGACGAACGTGCGCGCGCTCGGCGTCGCCCTCCCCTACGCCATCGCGAACGCCCTGTTCGGCGGCACCGCCGAGTACGTGGCACTGTGGTTCAAGAACAACAAGATCGAGTCCGGCTTCTTCTGGTACGTCTCCGCCTGCGCCGCCGTGTCGCTCGTGGTCTACCTCACCATGCGCGAGACCAGGGACGCCGCCCTCTCCCGCGCCGAGCAGGCATCGGAGGATGCGGTCCCGGCCCGCATCTAACCTGGGCACATGCGAGTTCTCCTGGTCGAGGACGACGATCGGCTCGCGTCCGCGCTCACCACGGCCCTCGCCCGGCACGGCCATCAGGTCACCCGTGCCGGGCTGGCCGTCGACGCCCTCCGCCTGGCGGGGGGCGTCGATTTCGTCCTGCTCGACCTGGGCCTGCCCGACATGGACGGCCTCGACGTGCTGCGCCGCCTGCGCCGGGTGTCGGCGGTGCCGCTCATCGTGGTCACGGCCCGCACGGAGGAGCGCGAGGTGCTGCGCGGGCTGCGGTCCGGGGCCGACGACTACCTGGTCAAGCCGTTCCGCACGGTGGAGCTGATGGCCCGCATGGAGGCGGTGGTGCGGCGCGGCACCAGGCCCATGCCGGCCCGCGACGACGTGGTGAGCGTCGGCGACGTCCGCATCGACCTGGAGTCCAGGCAGGTCACGGTGGCCGGCGAGCCGGTGACGCTGACGAGGCGGGAGTTCGACGTGCTGGCGATGCTGGCGCGCGAGCCCGGCGTGGTGCGCGGCCGGGAGGAGATCCTCGACGAGGTCTGGGGCGACCCGCTGCTGTCGGCGTCCCGCTCGCTCGACGTGCACGTGGCCAACCTGCGCTCCAAGACCGGCCGCCCGGGGCTGGTGGAGACGCTGCGCGGCACCGGCTACCGGCTGGGCTCGACGGCGTGAACTCCCGGCTGGTGGTCACGTTCACCACGCTGATCGTCTTCCTGATCGCGGCGCTGGCCGTGCCGCTGGGCCTCGCCTACGCCTCCCACCGTACGAACCGCCTGCTCCTCGACCGCCGCGCCGACGCCACCCGCTTCGCGGAGCTGGCCGACCAGGCGGCCAGGGAGGACGACCGCTCGGGGCTGATCGCCGAGATCGACCGCTACGCCGACCTCTACGGGGCGGCGGTGCGCGTACGCGACCGCGACGGCTCCGTCCTGGCCACCGCGGGCCGCTTCGACGCCGACGACCGGGAGGCCACCCGCCTGGCGCTGTCCGGCCGCACGACGGAGGAGCTTCCCACGATCAGCCCGTTCGGACCGGCCACGGTGCTGCTGGCCGAGCCCGCGGGCCGGGACGCGCAGCTGTCCGGCGTGGTGCTGCTGGAGGCCCCCACCGACCGGGCCAGGCAGGACGTGTCGCTGGTGTGGGGCGCGCTGCTGGTCGGCGCGCTGGTGGCCCTGGGTTACTCGGCGCTGGCGGCCAGGCGGCTGGCCCGCTGGATCCTGCGGCCCGTCACCGAGCTCGACCGCACCACGCGGGCCATCGCGCAGGGCAGGCTCGACGCGCGGGCGCATCCCGGTGCCGGGCCCTCCGAGCTGCGGCGGCTGGAGGAGCGCTTCAACGCCATGGCCGACGCGGTCTCCAGCGCGATGGAACGGCAGCGGGCGTTCGTGGCGGACGCCTCCCACGAGCTGCGCACCCCGCTCACGGTGCTCGGGTTGCGGCTGGAGAACCTGGAGCCGCATCTGCGGGGCGAGGGCACGGCCGAGTTCGAGGAGGCGATGGCGGAGCTGGACCGGCTGGCGCTGCTGGTGGAGGACCTGCTGGCGCTGGCGAAGGTGGAGGCGGGCGCGGGCGTCGAGGGCAAGGAGATCCCGCTGGCGCCCCGGCTGGGGACGTGGCGGGAGGTGTACGCGGCCAAGGGCGTCCACCTCGTAACCGAAATTTCGGAAATGTCGGTCGTGCCCGAGGCGGCGGCCAGGGTCGCGGACATCGCGCTCGACAACGCCCAGAAGTTCGTGCCCGAGGGCGGCACCGTCACGGTCACCCTGGAGGACGGGGTGCTGCGGATCGCGGACGACGGGCCCGGGCTCGGCGAGGAGGAGCGCGCGGAGGCTCTGGGGCGGTTCTGGCGGTCCGGGGCCCACGCGAACGTGCCTGGCAGCGGCCTGGGCCTGGCCATCGCCTCCGAGCTGGCCAGGGCGTGCGGGGCCACGCTGGCGCTCCTGCCCGCCGTACCGCACGGTCTGGTCGTGGAGCTGCGCCTGAGGGCTCAGCCGTAGGCGGAGCGGTAATAGCGGGCGGCGCCCGGGTGGAGCGGGACGACGCCGGTGCCGATGGCGTAGCGCATGTCGAGCCGCCCGCCCGGCGCCGACGGGGCCTGGAGGCGGTCGCGGGCGCCGAAGAGGGTCTCGGTGATCGAGTACGCCAGATCGTCCGGGAGCGTGGCCCGGCACATCAGGTAGCTGGGGGTGCCGATGGTCGGCACCGGCCGGCCGCTGCCGTACACGCCGGCGGGCACCAGCCCGTGCTCGTAGAGCGGGCCGAACCGGCGGCGCAGAACCGTCACCAGCGGCTCCAGCGGCACGAGCTCGATGTCCCCCAGCTCGGTCAGGACCGGCGTGGGCACCCCGCCCGACCAGAAGAACGCCTCGATCTCCCCGTAGCGCAACGCCTTGACCGACTCGTCCAGGCCCAGCCTGCTGACCTCGGCGGGCTTGGCCAGCTCGGCCACGGCCAGCACGCGGGTCGCGGTCACGGCGGTGCCCGAGCCCTCCAGCCCGATGGAGACCGCCCGCCCCGCCAGGTCCTTGACCGCCGCGATGCCGGAGCCCCGCCGCACCACCAGGTGGACGTAGTTCATGTACACCCTGGCCAGCGCGGACACCGGCTGGTGCCGCACCCTGACGGCGTCGTCGGCGCTGTCGGCCAGCGCGAACGCCACGTCGGCCCGCCCGTCGGTCATCATCGTCAGGTTCTGCACACTGGCCGCGGTCTTCATCACCCGCACCGTGAGCCCGTCCTGCCGCAGCTCCCGCGCGAGCCCGTCGCCCAGTTGCTCGTAGATCCCGCCTGTCACGCCGGTCGCCAGCCGCAACTCGGCCCGCTCGCCGTCGGCTGCCGAGCACCCGGCCGCCAGCGCGGCGAGCCCGAGGAAGGCGCGGCGAGATATCGGCATGAAATTACGTTATCCGGTCCACCAGAATGGACATGTGAGCGAACGGGACGCACGCCTACTCATCGCCTCAGAGCTGACGATGTTCCTGCCGGTGAGCCGGCGCCAGGAGCGGCAGCGGGTGACGCTGGACGGCACCTCGACGCTGGGCCACCACGTCGAGTCGCTCGGCATCCCGCTGACAGAGGTGGGGCCGATGGTCGCCGGCGGCCGCGGGGTGCCGCCGTCGTACCAGCTCGCGGCCGGAGACGTGGTGGAGGTCCACCCGGTCCCCCGCCCGCAGCCGCTGCCGGAGGAGCCGCGGTTCCTGCTGGACGTGCACCTGGGCACGCTGGCGCGGCGGCTGCGGCTGCTCGGCATTGACGCGGCCTACCACAACGACATGGACGACCCCTCGCTGGTGGTGCAGGCCAACGAGGAGCGCCGGGTGCTGCTCACGCAGGACCGCGGCCTGCTGCGCCGTCGCGCGCTGTGGCTGGGCGCGTACGTACGCGGCTCCCGCCCCGCCGACCAGCTCCGCGACCTGCTCGAACGCTTCACCCCGCCGCTGCGCCCCTGGACGCGCTGCACGGCGTGCAACGGCGAGCTCCAGCCGGTCGCCAAGCAGGAGATCGCACCGCTGCTGGAGGCGGGCACGGAGCGCAACTACGACGCGTACGGGCGGTGCGGCGAGTGCGGCCAGGTCTACTGGCGCGGCGCGCACAGCGACCACCTGGAGGAGATCGTCAGGTCGGCCCGCGCCTGGACCGCCTAAGGGCAGAGGGCGAACGCCGGCCGGCCGCTCCCACCCGGCTCGAGCCGCTGGAGGCCGTCGAGGGCACCTGGACGACGTGAGGGAGTGAGAGCAGCCATCAGTTGTGCCATCCTGATCAACGTCTCCTCCCCCAAGGAAGGTCGCGTGGATTTTCGCATCATGGGGCCGCTCGAGGTGCTCGACGGCGACGGGCAGGACCGCACTCCCACCGTGCCGAAGCACCGCGACCTGCTGGCGATGTTCCTGCTGAACGCCGGGCGCCCGCTCAAGGTCGAGCGGCTGCGCAGGCTGCTGTGGCCGCGCGAGGACGGCGACCGCTCCGACTCGCTGGTGCGCGGCTACGTCGGGCAGCTCCGCCAGCTCGTCGGGAAAGACGTGATCACGACCGTGGCGGGCTCGTACGTGCTGACCCTGGGCGACGGGCAGCTCGACGTCGACCGGTTCCGGCTGCTGGTGGGCAAGGGGGCCTACGAGGAGGCCCTGGGCCTGTGGCGGGGCGAGGTCCTGGAGGACGTCGACCCCGAGGGCGAGCGGTGGGTCGAGACGCGCCGGCTGCGCGAGGAGCTGGAGGAGCTGCGACTACTGGCGCTGGAGCGCAGGGTGCAGGCCGACCTTGACGCCGGCAAGCACCGCGAATTGCTCGCCGAGCTGCGCCGGCTGACCAGGCAGCATCCGACGTGGCAGCGCTTCCGCGGCCAGTACATGCTGGCCCTCTACCGCAGCGGCCGCCGCGTGGACGCGCTGGCGGCGTACGCGGTGCTGCGTGACCAGCTCGACGGCGGGCACGCGATCGAGCCCGACTCCGAGCTGCAGCTGCTCTACCACCGCATGCTGTACGACGACGTGTCGCTGCACGTCTCGGCGGGCCCGCCGGTGCTGCTGCCGCCCGACGTGACCGGCTTCACCGGCCGGGGCGAGCTGCTCGACGAGGTGGTGGGCGGCCACGTCGTGGTGCACGGGCAGGCGGGCGCGGGCAAGTCGGCGCTGGCCGTGCACGCGGCCTGGCGGGAGCGGGAGAGCTTCCCCGACGGCATCCTGTACGCCGACCTGCGCGAGACGACGGCCCCGTCGGCCGTGCTGGAGGACTTCCTGCGCTGGCTGGGCTGCCCGGCCCAGGCCATCCCGGCCTCGCCCGAGCAGCGGGAAAGGCTCTTCCGCACCTACACTGCCAACCGCAGGCTGCTGGTGCTGCTCGACAACGCCTCGGGCGAGGCGCAGGTGCGGCCGCTGCTGACCTCGTGCCCGACGATCGTGACCAGCCGGTCCTCGCTCGGCGGCCTGACGGGCGCGCGGCGGCTGTCGGTGGGCGTGCTGGGCGACGGCGAGGCGATCGACCTGCTGGTGAGCAGCTCGGGCCGGTCGGCCGACGACGCCATGCGCCGGCTGGCCCGCTTCTGCGGCGGCCTGCCGCTCGCGCTGCGCATCGCCGGCTCCCGGCTGGCCGCCCGGCCGGAGTGGACCGTCGATTACCTGGTGGGCCTCCTGGAGGACGAGCACGAGCGGCTCGACCGGCTGCACGCGGGCGACCAGGCGGTGCGTAGTGTGTTCGCGATCGGCTTCGACGGGTTGCCCGAGTCCGCCCGGTTGACGCTGCGGGGGCTCGGCGCGCTGTCGGCCCCCGACTTCGCCGACTGGGTGACCGAGCAGCTCGGCGGGCAGGCCGAGGCGCTGGTGGACGCGGGCCTGCTGGAGACGCACGGCGTGGACGTGGCGGGCCAGGTCCGCTACCGGCTGCACGACCTGACCAGGCTCTTCGCCCGCGAGCAGCCCGTGCCGGGCGTGCTGGGGCGGCTGTCGGAGGTGGTGCTGGCCAGGGTGCGGGCCTCGCGGTTTTCGCTGGTGTCGGGCGATCCGGCCACGGCCGTGGCCACCAGGGACATCAAGGAGTCGGTCGAGTGGCTGGCGGCCGAGCGGGCGTTCCTGGTGAGCCTGGTCGCCGACCTGCACGCGGCGGGGCTCGACGAGGGGTGCTGGCGGCTGGCGCACCTGCTGGCTCCTTACCTGGAGCGCCACCGGTTCCTGGACGACTGGCGGGCGGTGGCCACGTGGGCGCTGGAGTCGGCGCGGCGCTCGGGCGACGACCGGGGCGAGGCGCTGATCCTGCTGGACCAGGGCGACCTGCACCTGGCCGAGCGGGAGTGGGAGCTCGCGCACGAGCGGCTGCGGCTGGCGCTGGCCATGTTCCTGCGGCAGGGCCGGGCCCGCGAGGTGAACCACACCAGGCGCCGGCTCGGCCGCGTGCACCTGGGGCAGGCGCGCCTGGAGGACGCCGAGCGGGCCCTGCGCACCTGCCTGGAGGGCGCGGACAACCAGCGGGACGCCGCCGACGCCGAGCACGTGCTCGGCGTCGTGCTGCGCCGCGCGGGGCGGCTCGACGAGGCCGCCGAGCACTTGCGAGCCGCCGTCGAGCACCTGGAGGAGCTGGGCGACCGGCACCGGCAGGCCGACACGCTGCTCGACCTGTCCGCGGCGCACCTGGCGCAGGCCGCCAAGGCGGACGCCAGGGCCGCCGCCGAGCAGGCGAGGGGCATCGCCGTACGCCTCGGCGACCGGCTGCTGGACGCGCACGCCCTGCTGGCCCTGGCCAGGGTGAACCGGGCCGAGGGCGCGGCGGGGCGGGCGCGGGAGCTGGCCGGGGCGGCGCTGGAGGTGTTCGAGGAAACCGGCGACCGCCAGGGCGCCGCCAACGCCCGCGCCCTGCTGGCCCAGGGTTAGACCGCGAGCAGGCGGCGGACGTCCTCCCGGTGCAGCTCCTCGGCGGCCCCGGTGCGCACGACGTGCCCGCCGTCGAGGATGACGAACGTGTCGGCCAGCCGCAGCGCGATGTCCAGATACTGCTCCACGAGCAGCACGGCCAGCCCGGAGGCGTGCAGCCGCTCGATGGCCGCCTCGATCTCGAGGATGATCGAGGGCTGGATGCCCTCGGTCGGCTCGTCGAGTATGAGCATCCTGGGCCTGGTGACCAGGGCGCGGGCCATGGCGAGCTGCTGCTGCTGGCCGCCCGACAGGTGGCCGGCGCTCCGTTTGAGCAGCGGCCTGAGCGCGGGGAACACGTCCAGGGCCTCGTCTATGGCCTCCCTGGTCACCTTGGCGGCCTCCATGGTGACCAGCAGGTTGCCCAGGACCGAGAGCTGGGGGAAGCACTGGTGGCCCTGGGGGACGTACCCCATGCCGAGCCTGACCCGCTCGTGCGGTTTCAGCCTGGTGACGTCACGGCCGTCGAACGTGACCGTGCCGGCCGTCGCCGGGAGCACGCCCATGACGGTGTTGAGCAGCGTGGTCTTGCCGACGCCGTTGCGACCCATGACGCACACGAGCTGCCCCGGCCCGACCTCCAGCGAGACCCCGAACAGTACGCGTGCCCTCCCGTACCCCGACTCAAGGCCGGTCACCGACAGCATCGCTGGCCCTCCTCCCCAGGTAGACCTCCTGGACGCGGGGGTCGGCGCTGACCTCGTCGACCGACCCCTCCACGAGCACCCTGCCCTCGTGCAGCACGGTCACCGTCGACGCGTGCCGCCGCAGGAACTCCATGTCGTGCTCCACCACGATCACCGTGTGGTCGTCGGCGATCTGGGTGAGCAGCTCCCCTGTGCGCTCCCGTTCGTCGCTGGACATGCCCGCCACCGGCTCGTCCAGGAGCAGCAGCCGGGGTCGCTGCGCCAGCAGCATGCCGATCTCCAGCCACTGGCGCTGGCCGTGCGAGAGAACTCCGGCCGAACGTTCGGCGAGATCTTCGAGTCCGGTCCTGGCCAGCGCCTCCTCGACGGCCTCCGACACGCCCTTGCGCCGCCTGGCCAGCGACCAGAGCGGCCTGCGGAAGCTGGCCGCGAGATCGAGGTTCTCGACCACGGTCAGCGCCTCGAACACGACCGACGTCTGGAACGTACGGCCGACCCCCAGCCGGACGATCTGGTGCTCCTTCCTGCCGACCAGGTCGTGCTCGCCGAACCGCACACTGCCCGCCGCCGGCCTGGTGAGCCCGGTGATCACGTCGATCAGCGTGGTCTTGCCCGCGCCGTTGGGCCCGATCAGGAAGCGCAGCTCGCCCTCGGGCACGGTCAGGTCCACGCCGTCGAGCGCCCGGAAGCCGTCGAACACGACCTGGACGTCACGTAGTTCGAGCACGCCGCCACCTCCCCAGCAGCCCCACGATCCCCTTCGGGGCGAGCGTCATGACCAGGATGAACAGCGCGCCCTGCAGGTAGAGCCAGCCGTCGGCGAACTGCTCGCTGAACGCCGTCTTGGCGTAGCCCATGACGACCGCGCCGAGCACCGCCCCGGCCAGCGCGTGCCGCCCGCCGACCGCGACCGCGACGACCAGCTCCAGCGAGGGCACGACGCCGAGCAGCGCGGGCGAGATGATGCCGACCACCGGCACGAACAGCGCGCCCGCCAGCCCCGCCATGCCCGCCGAGGCGGCGAAGGTGACGGTCTTGACCAGGGCCGGGTCGTAGCCGAGGAAGCGCACCCGGTCCTCGCCGTCCCTGACCGCGACGAGGAGCCGGCCGTAGCGGCTGTTCACGAGCTGCCGGGTGGCGAGGTAGAGGATCCCGAGTACGACCGCCACCACGATGTAGAGCGTCCGCTGCGTGGAGTCCTCGGCCAGGTCCTGGCCGAACAGCTCGAAGAAGTTCGTCATGCCGTTGGTGCCGCCGGTCAGGCCCTGCTGGCCGACGAGCAGGATGACCAGGGCGGCGGCCAGCGCCTGGGTGAGGATCGCGAAGTACGCGCCCCGTACCCGCTGCCTGAACACCAGCGCGCCCAGGAGCAGCGCGATCGCCACGGGTCCGAGCAAGGCCATGGCGAGGGCGAATATCGGGTTGGCGAACGGCGCCCACAGCGCGGGCAGCCGCTCCACCCCGCTCCACACCATGAAGTCGGGCAGCCCGCCGCCGGCCTCGGTGAGCTTGAGGTACATCGCCATGGCGTAGCCGCCGAGCCCGAAGAAGACGCCCTGGCCGAGGGTGAGCATGCCGCCCTGCCCCCAGGCCAGCCCGATCCCGAGCGCGACGATCGCGTAGCACAGGTATTTCGCCAGCAGCCCCAGCCGGAACGGCTCCAGCAGCAGCGGGGCCGCCACCAGGGCGATCACGGCCACGGTCGCGAACGGCAGATTTCTCCTGATCATGTGAGGACCCTCGACCGCAGCACGAACATGCCCTGCGGGCGCACCTGCAGGAACGCGATGATCACGGCGAACACGATGACCTTCGCCAGGGAGGCGTCCGACCAGAACTCGGCGTAGGAGTTCAGCAGCCCCAGCCCGATGGCGGCCAGCACGGCGCCGCGCAGCTGCCCGAGCCCGCCCGCCACGACGACGAGGAACGCGTCCACGATGTAGTACGTGCCGAGCGCCGGCCCGACGGGCCCGATCAGCGTCAGCGCCACCCCGGCCACGCCCGCCAGCCCGGACCCGATGAAGAACGTCAGCATGTCCACCCGGCCGGTGTCGATGCCGCTGGTCGCGGCGAGCTGCCGGTTCTGCACGACGGCCTGGGTCCGGCGGCCGAGCCCGGTGCGGTTGAGGTAGAGCCAGACCGCCACCACGCCGGCGATCGCGAGCCCCATGATGAACAGCCGGTTGTAGGGCAGGATGCCCACCCCGCCCGCGAGCCAGGAGGGGGCGGGCACCTGCACGTTCGGCGCGCCGAACAGGTCGCGGGCGAGCTGCTGCAGCACCAGGCTGACGCCCCAGGTGAGCAGCAGCGTGTCCAGCGGGCGGCCGTAGAAGTGCCTGACGGCGGCCCGTTCCAGGATCAGCCCCATGAGGCCCGCCACCAGGAACGCCGCGGGCAGCGCGAGCACGAGGTCCTGCAGCAGGAACGCGGTGTACGCGCCCGCCATGATGAACTCGCCGTGCGCCATGTTGATCACGCCCATCTGCCCGAACGTGAACGTCAGCCCGAGCGCGATGAGCAGCAGCACCGCCCCGATGGACAGGCCGATGGGGAGCTGGTTGAGGAAGGCCGGCATCACTGTCCCGCCGCCAGGCCGGAGGCCCAGGAGTAGCCCTTGAGGTACGGGTCCGGCTTGATCGGCTTGCCGGAGTCCCACACCTGCTTGATCAGGCCATCGGGCTGGATGATGCCGATGCGGGCGGTCTTGTACATGTGCTGGTTCTCGCCGTCGATGGTGACCAGGCCCTCGGGGCGTTCGAGCGCGATGCCGGGCGCGGCCTTCTTGACCGCCTCGACCTCGGTGCTGCCGGCCTTCTTGACGGCCTCGGCCCACAGGTAGACCGCGTTGTAGCCGGCTTCCATGGGGTCGGAGGTGACCTTGTTCTGCCCGTACTTGGCCTTGTACGCCTTGACGAACGCGTCGTTGGCCGGGGTGTCGGTGGTCTGGTAGTAGTTCCAGGCGACCGGCTGGCCCACGATGTTGTCCACGCCGATGCCGGTGACCTCCTCCTCGGCGATGCTCACCGACAGCACCGGCATGCTGTCGGCGGACGAGCCCGCGCTCTTGAGCTGCTTGAAGAAGGCCACGTTGCTGTCGCCGTTCAGGGTGTTGAAGACGGCGTCCGGCTTGGCCTGCATGACCTTGTTGACCAGCGTGGAGTATTCGGTGTGGCCGAGCGGCGTGTACTCCTCGCCGAGGATCTCCATCCCGTTCGCCGCCGCGTACGCCTTGATGATCTTGTTCGCGGTCCGCGGGAAGACATAGTCGCTGCCCACCAGGAACAGCTTCTTCTTGCCCTGCTCCTTGAGGTAGTCGAGGCCGGGGATGATCTGCTGGTTGGTGGTGGCGCCCGTGTAGAAGATGTACGGCGAGCTCTCCAGCCCCTCGTACTGCACCGGATACCAGAGCAGGGCCTTGTAGCGCTCGAAGACCGGCAGCATGGCCTTCCTGCTGGCCGAGGTCCAGCCGCCGAAGACGGTGGCGACCTTGTCCTGCCTGATCAGCTTGGTGGCCTTCTCCGCGAACGTGGGCCAGTCGGAGGCGCCGTCCTCCACCACGGGGACGAGCTGCTTGCCGAGCACGCCGCCGGCCTTGTTGATCTCTTCGATGGCCAGCAGTTCGGCGTCGCGGACGGTGACCTCGCTGATCGCCATCGTGCCGCTGAGGGAGTGGAGGAGCCCTACCTTGATCTCTTTCGACTCGGTGGCGGGTTTCGCGTCAGATCCGCAGGCCGCGAGGGCTAACACCAAGGCGGTGGAGACAATCGGACGGGAGATGCGCACAGCCGTTCCTTCCTGCCGACCGATACTGCGAGAAAGGTGACTCCGCGAGATTTCCCGAGTAGATCACGATTGTTAAGACGCGTTTGCCGAATGTTCACAAATGCACTAAATCCGAAATATGAGGATTGAGTCGCAGCGCGAAACCAACACGACATGCCCCGGCAACAGCCACGAAACCGCCGGTTCCTATGGTCCGGCCATGCGGCTTACCTCACACGAGCAAGAACGGCTGCTCATCCACGTCGCCGCCGGGGTGGCGCGCGAGCGGCAGGCCAGGGGCCTGCGCCTGAACCATCCCGAGGCTACCGCCATCATCGCGTCGTTCCTCATGGAGGGGGCCAGGGACGGGCGCTCCGTGGCCGACCTGATGGAGGCCGGACGGTCGGTGCTCGACCGGGCCGACGTCATGGAGGGCGTGCCGGAGATGCTGGAGAGCGTGCAGATCGAGGCGACGTTCCCCGACGGCACGAAGCTGGTCACCGTACACAGGCCCATCCCGTGATCCCGGGCGAGTACGTGCACCCCGAGGGGGCTCACCAGCTCAACCCGGGGCGCGAGCGCCGCACGCTGCGGGTCGTGAACACGGCGGACCGGCCGGTGCAGGTGGGCTCGCACTACCATTTCGCGGCCGCCAACCCGGGGCTGGAGTTCGACAGGAAGGCGGCCTGGGGCATGCGGCTGGACGTGCCGGCGGGGACGGCGATCAGGTTCGAGCCGGGCGTCGAGCGCGACGTGACGCTCGTGCCGCTGGCGGGCAACCGGGTCGTGCCCGGGCTGCGGCCGGAGTGGGCGGGGCCGCTCGATGGCTGACGGAGCTCGGATCTCGCGCGCCCGGTACGCGGCGCTCTACGGTCCCACGGTCGGCGACCAGATCCGGCTGGCCGACACCGACCTGTTCATCGAGGTCACCGAGGACCTGTCGATCGGGCCCGCCGGGCCGGGCGACGAGGCGGTGTTCGGCGGCGGCAAGGTCATCCGCGAGTCCATGGGGCAGGCGCGGACCACCCGGGCGCAGGGCGCGGCCGACCTGGTCATCACGGGCGCCGTGATCCTCGACCACTGGGGCGTGGTCAAGGCCGACGTCGGCATCCGCGACGGCCGCATCTACGCCATCGGCAAGGCCGGCAACCCCGACACGATGGACGGCGTCGACCTGGTCATCGGGCCGTCCACGGAGGTGCTCGCGGGCAACGGCAAGATCCTCACCGCCGGGGGCGTCGACTCGCACGTCCACCTGATCTGCCCGCAGGTCCTCGACGAGGCGATCGCCTCCGGTGTGACCACGATCGTCGGGGGCGGCACCGGACCCGTCGAGGGCACCAAGGCGACGACCGTCACCGGCGCCTGGTACCTGGGCCGGATGCTGGAGTCGCTGGACGCGTACCCGCTGAACTTCGCGCTGCTCGGCAAGGGCAACACCGTCTCCACCGACGGCCTGATGGAACAGCTCGAGGCCGGGGCCTCCGGCTTCAAGCTGCACGAGGACTGGGGCTCGACGCCGGCCGCCATCGACGCCTGCCTGAGCGTGGCGGACGCGTCGGGGGTGCAGGTGACGCTGCACACGGACACGCTGAACGAGGCGGGGTTCGTGGAGTCGACGCTGAAGGCCATCGGGGATCGGATGATCCACGCGTACCACACCGAAGGGGCCGGCGGCGGGCACGCTCCCGACATCATCCGCGTCGCCGCCTACCCCAACATCCTGCCCTCCTCCACCAACCCCACCCGGCCGCACACCGTCAACACGCTGGACGAGCACCTCGACATGCTCATGGTGTGCCACCACCTCAACCCGTCGATCCCGGAGGACCTGGCGTTCGCCGAGTCGCGCATCAGGCCGACGACGATGGCCGCCGAGGACGTGCTGCACGATATGGGGGCGATCTCGATGATCGGCTCGGACTCGCAGGCGATGGGGCGAATCGGGGAGACGATCATCCGTACGTGGCAGACGGCTCACGTCATGAAGGGCCGCCGGGGGTCGCTCGGTGGCCCCGCGGACAACCTGCGCGCCCGCCGCTACATCGCGAAATATACGATTTGTCCGGCTATCGCCCACGGCCTGGACGGCGAGATCGGCTCCGTCGAACGCGGCAAGCTCGCCGACCTCGTCCTCTGGGACCCGGCGTTCTTCGGGGTCAAGCCCGACCTCGTGCTCAAGGGCGGCGTGGTGGCCTGGGCGCAGATGGGCGACGCCAACGCCTCCATCCCGACGCCGCAGCCGGTGCTGCCCCGTCCCATGTTCGGCGCCTCACCGGTGACCGCCGCCGCCACCTCGCTCCACTTCGTCGCACCGCCGGCCCTGGAGTCCGGCCTCGCCGACCGGCTGTCCGTACGCCGCCGCCTGGCTCCGGTGGCGGACGTACGGCGGCGCGGCAAGTCCTCGATGCCGCTCAACGACGCCATGCCCCGGATCGAGGTGGCGCCCGACACGTTCGAGGTCCGCATCGACGGCGACCTCGTCGAACCGGCCCCCGCCGCCCGCCTTCCCATGGCCCAGCGCTACTTCCTCTTCTGACGCGATGAACCCCGCGCTGCTCCTCCTCGCCGACTCCCGCCTCCCGGCCGGCGGCCACGCCCACTCGGGCGGCACCGAACGGGCCATCGCGTCGGGAGCGGTCTTCGACGTGCCGTCGCTGGCCCGCTTCCTACGAGGCCGCCTCCACACAACCGGCGCCCTCGCCGCCACCCTCACGGCCGCCGCCCACACCCACGCCACCACACCGACCACCACCCCACCAACGCCGCCCACCTCACCACCAGACGTTCCACCGCCCACCACCCGGCCACATGCCACCACACCACCACCGGGGGCCACCTCACAGCCCACCCCGCCAGCGTCGGCCGCCCCGCGAGCGGTCGGCGCGTCGCCAGCGGTCGGCGGCTCGCTGCCCGTCGTGGCAGCTGCGCTGACGGCCCGCGTCCAGACCGCCGCCCTGCCCGGCCCTCCGGTCCCAGGCGCGAGCTCAGCCGACCCCGCCACCGCCGGCACGCGGCCCACCACCCCACCTCAGCCACCCTCCAGCGCGAGCACCGCCATCACCGAGCCGGCACCCGGCATCGTGCCCCCAGGAACGGGAAGTGGCGGCGGCCTGGTCGCGTCACCGTGGGGAACCGGAAAGCCCGGCGCCGAGCCGCCATCCGGACCGAGAGCCGTCGCCGAGCCGCCATCCGGACCGAGAGCCGTCGCCGAAGTCGGTCAGGCCGTGCCCGAGTCGCCGTGGGTGCTGCTCGACGCCGAGGTCGATGCCAGGACCGCCTCCCCCGCCCAGCGGGACGCGTCCAGGACCCAGGGCAGGCTCCTCCTCAGGGTCGCCCGCCGGGTGTGGCCGTCCCCTGTGCTGGAGGAGCTGGCGCGAGCCGTACCGAGCCCCCATCACCCGATCGCCCTCGGGGCGGTGGCGCACGCGGCGGGCGCCACGGCCGAGGAGGCGGCCATGGCGGCGGCGTACCACGCGATCAGCGGCCCGGCCACGGCGGCGGTGCGGCTCCTGGGTCTTGACCCGGTGGCTGTGCACGGCCTCCTGGCAGACCTCACCCCCGACCTCACGGCCATCGCCACCCAAGCCCACCTCGCCGTCACGAACGCCCGCGCCACCGCAATGGCGGACACCGACTCAACCGGCCACCCCAACGTGGCGGACGCCGACTCAACCACCCGCCCCGACGTGGCGGACGCCGACTCGACCGGCCACTCCGGCGTCACGAGCCAGACCCCGGACCCCGCGGACCCGCGCCCCTGGTTGGGGGCGCTGCCCGCGTACTCGTCCCCAGCCCTTGACCTCCTGGCCGAGCAGCACGCGCGCGCCGAGGTCAGGTTGTTCGTCTCCTAAGGAAGGATCCCCAGACATGGGTGCCAATCACGACGACCACCACCACGCCCCCGACGGTCGCGGCCGGGCGCTGCGGCTCGGGGTGGGCGGGCCGGTGGGGAGCGGCAAGACGGCCCTGGTGGCCGCGCTGTGCAGGACGCTGGGCCCGTCGCTGTCCCTGGGGGTGGTGACGAACGACATCTACACCACCGAGGACGCCGACTTCCTGCGCCGGGCGGGCGTGCTCGACCCCGAGCGCATCCTCGCCGTCGAGACCGGTTGCTGCCCCCACACCGCCATCCGCGACGACATCGCCGCGAACCTCGACGCCGTGGAGACCCTGGAACACCGCTTCGGCCCGCTGGACCTGGTGATCGTGGAGAGCGGCGGCGACAACCTGACGGCCACGTTCAGCCGGGGGCTGGCGGACAAGCAGATCTTCGTCCTGGACGTGTCGGGCGGCGACAAGGTGCCGCGCAAGGGTGGCCCGGGGGTGACGACGGCGGACCTGCTGGTGGTCAACAAGACGGACCTGGCCCCCATGGTGGGCGCCGACCTGGGCGTGATGGACCGCGACGCGGCGGCCGTACGGGGTGACAGGCCGGTGCTGTTCACCTCGATCAGGCAGGACCCCACCGCCGCCGCGGTCGCCGCCTGGGTGTCCGACCAGGTGATGGCCTGGTCCCACACCCACGCGGCCCCCGTCTCCTGATGCCCGCCAGCGTCCGGTCCGGCCGCCGCGGGATGCGGGCGAGCGCCGCCGTCGCGACGGCCTCGTCCCCGGACGGCCGGACTCTCCTCCGCCGGCTGGCCTCGGCGCCGCCGCTGACGCTGCGCCAGACGGGCCCGTACACCGTGCATCTCATTTCCACGGCGGCGGGCCCGCTCGGCGGCGACCGGCTCTCCCTTGACCTGGACGTCGCCCCGCGCACCACCCTGGAGCTGGGCTCGGTCGCCAGCACCCTGGTCCTGCCGGGGGACGGCACGTCCGAGATGCTGGTCACGGCCCGGGTGGGGGCGGGCGCCACACTCCGCTTCACCCCGGAGCCCACGGTGCTCGCCGCCGGGTGCGAGCACCGGCTCCTGGTACGCCTCGAGCTGGCGGCGGACGCCGAGGTGCTGTGGCGCGAGGAGATCGTCTTCGGTCGCCATGGCGAGGTCTCGGGGCGGTGTCACGCCCGCTTCGACGCGACGTGCGACGGGCGCCCAATGCTTCGGCAGGAGTTCACCGTGGGCGGCGATCCGGCCGTGGACGCGTCCCCGGCCGTCTACGGCTCTGCCCGCTGCGTCGGCACCACGTTCCTCACGACGTCCGCCAAGGAGCCGGTCGTGGCCGAGGGCGTCGCCGTCCTGCCCCTGGCCGGTTCGGGGACGCTCGTGTCCGCCCTGGCTGCGGACGCCGTCCAGCTCCGCTCCCGCCTCGAATGGGGCGAACGCACCACCCTCACCCCCGAGCCCTAGCCCTCAAGGGTGGCGGCGGCGATCGGTGGCCGTCGGTGGCGGGCGGGGACGGCGCCCGGGTCCGGTGGGCGGTGGTGATGGTGACGACCCCGTTGCGTACGGTGGTGGGAGGCGCGTGTCCGGCTTACAGTGATCGTGTGGCCGATTACCTCCAGCCCGCCCCCGCCAAGCCGGCGACCCGCCGCGGCTACGCCCTGGCCGTGGTGGTGGCCGGAGCGTTGCTGGTGTTCTGTGCCGTCCTCCCGTGGGCCGGTCTCGAGGTACGCAGCGAGCTGATCGGCGGCGGGCTGGCCAACGACATCCGGGGCATCGACGACACGTTCGGCGTCTACACGCTGATCGCGGGCCTGGCGGCGCTGGGCTGCGGCATCGCCGGGCTGCTCACCCGCCCCAGGGTCGCCGCCCTGGCCGCCGTCCCGGGGGCGGCGGCGGTGGCGGTGCTGGTGCTCTTCATGACCGACGGCAGCAGCGTCCGCGACCGGGTCTCCTTCGACCTGGGTGAGGTGCTGTCGGTCGCGCCGGTGATCAAGTTCGGCTGGTTCGCGGCCATGGGCTGCGCGGTGGCGGTCGTCGTGCTGTCCGTCCTGGCGCTGGTCCGCCGCCCCTGAGCCGATCAGTCGTAGAAGCCCAGCCGGCGCAGCTGCTTGGGGTCGCGCTGCCAGTCCTTGGCCACGCTGATCCGCAGGTCCAGGTAGACGCGGGTGCCGAGCAGGGCCTCGATCTGCTTGCGGGCCTTGGTGCCCACCTCGCGCAGCCGCTCACCCTTGTGCCCGATGACGATCGCCTTCTGCGAGGGCCGTTCCACGAACAGGTGCGCGTAGATGTCCAGCAGGTCGTCGCGCCCCTCCCGGGGCATCATCTCGTCGACGACCACGGCGATCGAGTGGGGCAGCTCGTCGCGTACGCCTTCCAGCGCCGCCTCCCTGATCAGCTCGCCCACCAGCACCTGCTCGGGCTCGTCGGTGAGCTGGCCGTCCTCGTAGAGCGGCGGCGACTCGGGCATGTGCTCGATCAGCACCTCGGCCAGCACGTCGAGCTGCTCGCCCGACTGCGCCGACACCGGCACGATCGCGGCGAACTCTCCCACCTGCGACACCGCCAGCAGCTGCTCCGCGATCTGCTCCTTGGACGCCAGGTCGCACTTGGTCACGACCGCCACGACCGGCGTCTTCTTCACCGCCGCGAGCTTGTCGGCGATGAACCGGTCGCCCTTGCCGATCGGCTCGTTGGCGGGCACGCAGAAGCCGATCACGTCGACCTCGGTCAGCGTGGACAGCACCAGGCTGTCGAGCCGCTCGCCGAGCAGCGTGCGCGGCCGGTGCAGGCCCGGAGTGTCGACGATGACGAGCTGGGCGTCGGGCCGGTGCACGATGCCCCTGATGGTGCGCCTGGTCGTCTGCGGCTTGGACGAGGTGATCGCCACCTTGCTGCCGACCAGGGCGTTCATGAGCGTGGACTTGCCGACGTTCGGCCTCCCCACGAAGCAGGCGAATCCGGCGCGATGGTTGTCTGGCGAAGTCACATTCTGCATTGTGGCCTATCAGCGGGCATGGGCACGCCACCAGGTGAACGCCTGGGGCGCGGCAATCGGGGTCCAGCGCGTCGTCGGCAGCTCCGCAAGCTCCTGCTCGGTCACCCACCGGTAGTCGTTGATCTCGACGCCGTCGGGCTCCGGACCGGCGGAGCCGGGGGCGATCACGCAGGCGTAGGCGGCGATGACGTAGCCGACCTCGTGGCCGTTCGGGTAGACGGTGCGGAACTCGGGGCCGCCGAACACGCCGATCAGGCCGCGTACCTCGATGTCGACGCCGAGCTCCTCGCGCAGCTCCCTGACGATGGCGTCCTCGGGCCGCTCGTCAGGGTCTATGCCGCCGCCGGGCGCCGCCCAGAGGCCCACGTCGCCGTGGCGGGCGACCAGCAGCCTCCCGGCGTCGTCGAACACGAACCCCGCCGCCGACGGCAGCATGAGCAGCTCAGAGCCAACCTTTTCCCGCAATTTCGCCAAAAATGGCGACATCGGCATGGTCAGCCCCGCAGCTTGCCGTCGGGACCGGCCACGAGCAGCGCCTTGACGCCCAGCTCCGCGGCCACGGCCTCGTCGGCGGCGCTCGGCGCGCCCTCGCTCACCAGCGCCACGGCCTCCAGGGACCGCGCGCCGCTGGAGACCGCCATGGCCACGGCCACCTGCACCGCCGACAGCGTGAGCGCGTCCAGGGCCACGTCGGTCGCCGAGTACGTACGGCCGGTCTCGTCGCGTACGGCGGCCCCTTCCGCGGACTCGTTACGCGCCCTCGCGGCCCGGGCCAGAGTAATGATCTTGCTGTCTTCAGGATCGAGTGTCACGGGAACAAGGCTAACGAGAAATCCGCCAAGCGGATCGCCGCTGCGACGTCGACCAGGCACGGCAGTAGAGCGGCAAACCGATGAGCAGGTTTCTCGTCAGCTGGTCCCGGCCATGGAGATGACCGCGTCGACCACATCGCTGGTGCGGGCGGCGTCCACCTCGTTCATGCCCGTGTGCACGACCGACACCAGCGTGTCGCCCACCCGCGACAGCACCACGTCCATCGCGTACGGGTAGCCGTTCAGGCGCCCGCTCAGCCGCGCGCCCACGGTCTCGTCGGCCGAGTTCTCGACCGGGAGCTCCTGCGAGCGCAGATCGGTGCCGGAGGACGTACGTACCTCCCGGCACGACTCCAGGGCCTCGGCCAGCGCGTCGAGGTGCTCCTCGGCCTCCCCGTCGGCGTACCGGGCCAGCCCCACCCCGGCCTGCTCCCCCAGCCCGTCGCCGCGGTAGCTGACCGCCGCCTCGGCCGTCAGCGCCTGCCTCGGCGCCAGCCCCCCGACGGGCTCGAGCACGGCCTTGCAGTTCGTGTCGGCCTGCGCGAACGGCATCCGCCACGCCTGCTCGGGCCGGGCCGTGAAGCCGTCGGGCAACGGCGGCTCCTTGCTGAGCACCTCGCGCAGGCGCGCGGTGGCCTGCGCGTCGAGAGCGCTCCCCGTCTCCCCGCCGACGCAACCCCCCAGAACGCCGGCCAGCAGGGCACAGGCGATGATCTCGCGTTTCATGATTCCCCCTGGATCGCAGCCTCCCCCACCGACGAATGCGGCAATCCACCGGAGCTTCCACCAATGCGCAAAAAGGGTGCCCTCACCCGGTTTTCCGGACGAGAACACCCTTTACGCCGACCTGCGTCCCGGCCAGCCGGCCGGGACACTGTCGTTCCCCCCAGGGACATCCTCTCGCCGCGAACCCCACCCGGCGTTCGGATGCTTTCCCCCTCTGACACCCACCGCACTGGATGTCGTGGTTAGAGAGTGCCCGGCCCGGCTTGCAGAAGACTTGTAGAACGCTTGCGACCTTCGTCCAGCTTCGTCCCACCCGCCCTGGGACAGGTCAGTCGTGCTCGGCGCCGGCCGGTTCGGGGTCGTTCTCCGGGGGGTCGGCGCGGCGGACCACCACCGTGCTGATGCGGTTACGGCGGCCCGCCAGGCTCTCGGCGGTGAGCGCGAGCCCGGCCACCTCGGCCTGCGACCCGGCGATGGGCACCCGGCCCAGAGCGTGGGCGAGCAGGCCGCCCACGGTCTCCACGTCGTCGACCTCGATCTCCGTGTCGAACAGCTCGCCCAGCTCGTCGACCGGCATCCGGGCCGTCACCCGCACCCCGCCGTCGGACATGGGCTCGACGCGGGGCGCCTCCTGGTCGTACTCGTCGGTGATCTCGCCGACGATCTCCTCCAGCACGTCCTCGATCGTGACCAGCCCAGCGGTGCCGCCGTACTCGTCGATGACGATGGCGATGTGGATCTGGCGCGCCTGCATCTCCCGCATGAGCTGGTCGATGGGCTTACTCTCGGGCACGTACGCGGCCGACCGCATGATCGACTCGACCGTCTCCTTGCCCCCGCCCTCGCCGGACTCGTGGATCATGCGGGCGATGTCCTTGAGGTAGGCGATGCCGATGACGTCGTCCTCGTTCTCGCCCACGACGGGGATGCGGGAGAACCCGCTGCGCAGCGCCAGCGACAGGGCCTGACTGATCGTCTTGCCGCGTTCGATGTAGACCATGTCGGTGCGGGGCACCATGACCTCGCGCACCAGCGTGTCGCCCAGCTCGAAGACCGAGTGGATCATCTCGCGCTCGTCCGGCTCGATCACCCGGCGCTCCTCGGCCAGGTCGACCAGCTCGCGCAGCTCGGCCTCCGAGGTGAACGGCCCGTCGCGGAACCCCTTGCCGGGGGTCAGGGCGTTGCCGAGCAGGATGAGCAGCTTGGGCAGCGGGCCGAAGATGCGGGTCAGGCCGTAGACGATGGGGGCGCTGGCCAGCGCGACCGGCTCGGCGTGCTGGCGGCCCAGCGTACGCGGCATGACGCCGACCACGACGTAGCTGACCACGATCATCACGACCGCGGCCCAGACGTACGCCCAGCCCTGGTCGTGCATGAGGTCGATGAACAGCAGGGTCGCGATGACCGTGGCCACCAGCTCGCAGCTCAGCCTGAGCAGCAGGAGCAGGTTGAGGTAGCGGGGCGGGTCGTCGACGATGGCCTGCAGGCGCACCGCGCCCCGCCGGCCCTCACGCACGTATTCTTCGGTGCGCACCCTGGAGATGCGCGTCAGTGCCGTCTCCGCGCTGGCGATCAGGCCACCGATGATCACGAGCGCGATGGCCGACAGCAACCAGGCGTTCACCGCGGGTTGCGCACCTCCTGCCACGACTCCAGGAGCCGGGCCTGCAGGCCGAACATCTCCTTGTGCTCCTCGGGCTCGGCGTGGTCGTAGCCGAGCAGGTGGAGGATGCCGTGGGTGCACAGCAGCTCCAGCTCGTCGGCCGTGCTGTGGCCCGCCTCCTTGGCCTGCCGGGCGGCCACGTGCGGGCAGAGCACGACGTCGCCGAGGAGCGCCGGGTCGGGGGGGCTCTCCGAGTCGCCACGCGCCCCGCCGCCGGGGCGCAGCTCGTCCATGGGGAACGCCAGCACGTCGGTCGGGCCCGGCTCGCCCATCCACTTCTCGTGGAGCTCGGCCATGGCGTCCTCGTCGACCACGACGATGGACAGCTCGGCGAGCGGGTTGATGCCCATCTCGCCGAGCACGTGAGCGGCCAGGGCGACGAGCTTCTCCTCGTCGACCTCCACGCCGGACTCGTTGTTGATCTCGATGCTCATGGTCGCCGCTTCCCCCGGTGCTGGATGCTCTTGGGCTCCTGAGCGGCCTGCGTGGCGTCATAGCGCCCGTACGCGTCCACGATCTCGCTCACCAGCTTGTGACGGACCACGTCGGCGCTGGACAGGCGCGCGAAGTGGATGTCGGGGATGCCGTCGAGGATCTCCTGGACGACCCGCAGCCCGCTCACCGTGCCGGCGGGCAGGTCGACCTGCGTCACGTCACCGGTCACCACGATCTTGGAGTTGAACCCGAGCCGGGTGAGGAACATCTTCATCTGCTCGGCCGAGGAGTTTTGCGCCTCGTCGAGGATGATGAACGCGTCGTTGAGCGTGCGGCCGCGCATGTACGCCAGCGGCGCGACCTCGATCGTGCCCGCGGCCATCAGCTTGGGGATCGAGTCGGGGTCGACCATGTCGTGCAGGGCGTCGTAGAGCGGTCGCAGGTAGGGGTCGATCTTCTCGTACAGCGTGCCCGGCAGGAAGCCCAGCCGCTCGCCGGCCTCGACGGCCGGGCGGGTCAGGATGATCCGGTTGACCCGCTTCTCCTGCAGCGCCCGCACGGCCTTGGCCATCGCGAGATAGGTCTTGCCGGTGCCCGCCGGGCCGATGCCGAACACGACCGTGTGCTTGTCGATCGCGTCCACATAGCGCTTCTGGTTGACCGTCTTCGGCCTGATGGTGCGCCCGCGCGAGGAGAGGATGTCGAGCGACAGCACCTCGGCGGGACGGTCGGAGGTCATGCGGAGCATGGCGATGCTCCGCTCGACCGCGTCGGGGGTGAGCTCGCCGCCGCTGCGCAGGACCTCGACCAGCTCCTCGAAGAGCCGCACCACGGTGCCGCTCTCGTCGGGGCTGCCGGTGACGGTGATCTCGTTACCCCGTACGTGGATGTCGGCCCTGAAGGCACCCTCGATGACGCGTAGCAGCTCGTCGCGGGAGCCCAGGAGGCTGACCATCGAGTATTCGTCCGGAATCAGCACCTTGGCTTGAGTGCGCGAGGGAGGTGCCGTACGTCGGGATTCGTGTAGTTCGGACATGGGCAGGCCCGCGGCCTGATGCCTCCAGGTCTCTTGCGTTGTTCGTCTGAGCCCATCGTATCCGGGACCAGGCCGATTGCTCTCCCCAATATCAGCCGGGCGGCCAGGTGAGGCCACGGCCGCCCAGGACGTGGGCGTGCACATGGAAGACCGTCTGCCCGGCGCCGGGCCCGGTGTTGAAGACCACGCGGTAGCCGCCCTCGGCCACGCCCTCCTGCACGGCCACGGCGTGGGCGGTCTTGAGCACGTCGTCGGCCAGCCCGTCGTCGGCCCGGGCGAGCTCCGCGGCGTCGCGGTGGTGCTGCTTCGGGATGACCAGCACGTGGGTCGGGGCCTGCGGGTTGACATCGCGGAACGCCAGCGTCCTGCCGGTTTCGTAAACGATCTCGGCGGGAATCTCCTTGGCGACGATTTGACAGAAGAGGCAATCGCTCACCCGGCCACCCTATCGAGACCCCCGACGTTCGGAACCCGTTGCGAATCGGTAATCAGCTGTGTCGTGCGCAGGAAGATCCACACGGTTAGGGTAAGTGTGCGACACTTCAGCAAAAAAAGAGACGATTCAGGGTCGGGCGAGCGCCACCTGGCGAGGACACGACTGGGTAATGCACCCTAAGGAACCGGGGAAACCTCAAGAACCGGAAGAGCGTAAACCCTCTGGGAAGGCCGCGCGTCCCACTGATGTGACCACCGAAACCCTTCTGGCCGACAGGTCGATGGGGGCGGTGCCGGTCGGGTGGGATGCCGACATGGCCGTGACCGCGCTCTATAGCGCGCATTTTCGGTCGTTGGTGCGTCTTGCTGTGTTGCTGGTGAGAGACATAGCAACAGCTGAGGAAGTCGTGCAGGATGCGTTCGTCGCCATCCACGGTGCCTGGCGCAGACTTCGTGACCCCGACAAGGCACTCGCCTACCTCCGTCAATCCGTCGTCAACCGGTCCCGTTCCGTGCTGCGTCACCGCGCGGTCGTCGAGAAGTACGCCCCCAAGGGCCTGCCGGACGCCCCGAGCGCCGAGAACGGCGCGATCGGCGAGCTGGAACGCTCCGCCGTCATCGAGGCGTTACGGGCCCTGCCGACCCGACAGAGAGAAGCACTGGTTCTGCGGTACTACGGTGATCTGTCCGAAGCTGAGATAGCCCACGCGATGGGCATCAGCAAGGGCGCGGTCAAGAGCCACACCGCACGTGGCATGGCCGCCTTGCGATCCGTTCTGGAGAAAATGTCATGACCCAGCCCCCCGACGAGCACGGAGACCTCCTTCGCCGTGCGCTCCGCGCGGAGGCGGACGCGGTCGTGCCCTCGCCGGACGGACTGGAGATCATCCGCGCCCGCATCGAGCGGCGCGGCGTCCGCAATCTGTTCTGGTGGCGAGCGGGCGCGGCCGCCGCCAGCGCCCTTCTGGTGGCGGGAACGATCGTGATGGCCGTTCCCAGCCTGCGCTCGCAGATCATCGACCAGCCCGCCAAGTGGGTGGACAGCGAGACGACCTCCAAGGTCCCGTCCAACTCCTCCACCACCCGCTCCCAGGAGCCGCCGCCCAGGGAGCCGACCAGCCACGACCAGCACCCGGTGGTGATCCCGGAGATCCCCTCCAAGAGCCCGACGCCGCGGCCCACGAAGAGGGCCGAATCGACCAGCAGGCCCTCGCCGACCCCCACTCCCACGGCGACGACCGAGTGCCCGTCGCCCCTGGCCGAGCAGGCCGAACCGCCGACCGACTGCCCCACGGTCTCGCCGACCCCGTCGCCGTCGCCGTCGGTGGAGGAGACCCTGCAGCCCACGGCGTGCCCGGTCGACGAGTGCCCGGTCGACGACATCACCGACGGTCCGACCGACATGACCAGCCCGTTGTTGGACGCCTCTCACACGACGCCCTGAAAGGCTCCTACCAGCGTCCGGTACGCGTGAGCAGCACGGAGGCCGCCGCCACCCCCGCCGTGGACGTACGCAGCACCGTGGGCCCCAGCAGCACGGGCACCGCCCCGGCCGCCCGGAACCCGGCCAGCTCGTCCTCCGAGACGCCCCCCTCGGGCCCCACGACCATCACGATGTCGCCCGACGCGGGCAGCGCCACGCCGGACAGCGGCTCGGCCGCCTCCTCGTGCAGCACCAGCCCCAGCGCCGCGTCCGCCAGCAGTTTCTCGACCTGCGCGGTGGTGGCGGGCTCCGTCACCTCGGGAAGGTGGAACCTGCGGGCCTGCTTGCCCGCCTCACGAGCCGTCGAGCGCCACTTGTGCAGCCCCTTGGCGACCTTGTCGCCCTTCCACTGGGTGATGCTGCGCGAGGCCGCCCAGGGCACGATGACGTCCACGCCCGCCTCGGTCATCATCTCGACGGCCAGCTCGCCCCGGTCGCCCTTGGGCAGCCCCTGGACGACGACCAGCCGCGGCCGCGGCGGCTCGACCTCGTAGCGGCGCAGCACGTCGAGCCTCAGCGCGTCCTTGAGGACCTCGCGTACGACGCACTCGGCGACCGCGCCGGCGCCGTCCGTCAGATCGATCCGCTCGCCGGCCCTCAGGCGCCGCACGGAGGCCGCGTGGCGCCCTTCCGGGCCACCGAGCGTCAGCTCGGGCCCGTCCAGCTCCTGCGACAGGAAAACCGGGACGGTCACGTCACCTGCCGTTGAAGGCGTCGCGCAGCCGCGAGAAGAAGCCCTGCTGGCCGGGGGCGAACTTGCCCGGCGGCCGCTCCTCGCCCCGCTGCTTGGCCAGCTCGCGCAGCAGCTCCTCCTGCGCGGGGTCGAGGCGGGTCGGGGTCTCGACGTTGACGTGGATCAGCAGGTCGCCGCGGCCGGACTCGTTGAGCCGCTGCACGCCCCGCCCGAACATGGTGATGACCTGGCCCGACTGCGTGCCGGGGCGGACGTCGACCTCCTCGGAGCCGTCGAGCGTCTCGACCGCCAGGATGGTGCCGAGCGCGGCGGCCGTCATCGGGATCTGCACGGTGCAGTGGAGGTCGTCGCCGCGCCGCTCGAAGATCTCGTGGGCGCGCTCGACAATCTCGAGGAACAGGTCTCCGGGCGGGCCGCCGCCGGGACCGACCTCGCCCTCGCCGGCGAGCTGGATGTGGGTGCCGTCCTCGACGCCCGCGGGGATGCGGACCTTGATCGTACGGCGGGTGCGCACCCGGCCGTCGCCGGAGCACTCCTGGCAGGGGTGGCGGATGATGGTGCCGAAGCCGCCGCACTGCGGGCACGGCCGCGAGGTCATGACCTGGCCCAGGAACGAGCGGGTGACCTGGGAGATCTCGCCGCGCCCGTTGCACATGTCGCAGGTGTCGGGGTGGGTGCCGGGCGCCGCGCCGGCCCCGTGGCAGACCTCGCAGAGCACGGCCGTGTCGACGACCAGCTCACGCGTGGTGCCGAACGCCGTCTCGCGCAGGTCGAGCTCGACCCGGATGGTGGCGTTGCGTCCCCTGCGGGCACGCGAGCGCGGCCCCCTGGCGCCGGCCGCGGTGCCGAAGAAGGCGTCCATGATGTCGCTGAAGGGGAAGCCCGCTCCGAAGCCGCCGGCGCCCGCGCCTGCTCCGGCGCCGCCGAAGGGGTCGCCACCCAGGTCGTACATCTGGCGCTTGTTCGGGTCGGACAGCACCTCGTAGGCCTGCGTGATCTCCTTGAACCGCTCCTGGGTCTCAGGATCGGGGTTCACGTCGGGATGCAGCTCGCGGGCAAGTCGGCGGTAGGCCTTCTTGATCTCGTCCTGACTGGCGTCACGGCGCACCCCGAGGGTGGCGTAATAGTCGCTGTTTGCCACTTATCGACCTCTTATGATGCAGCCAGGATCTGGCTGACGTAGCGTGCCACCGCGCGCACGGCGCCCATCGTCACTGGGTAGTCCATCCTCGTGGGCCCCAACACCCCGAGCCGGGCCAGTTGGTTGTCGCCTGAACCGTATCCGGTCGCGACTATGGATGTCCCCCGCAGATAGGGGTTTTCGGAGCCGATGCGCACGGTGAGCGCGGACGGTGTGTCTGCGGATGTCTCGCCGAGCAGTCTCATGAGCACGACCTGCTCCTCCAGCGCCTCGAGCACGTCGCGCAGGCCGGTCGCGAAGTCGGCGCCCGCGAGGTTGGCCGCTCCGGCGAACACGATCTTCTCGTCGTGCCGCTCGACCAGTGTCTCGAGCAGCACCGACAGGATCGTCGCCGCGGCGGGCCGGTCTTCGAGAGGGAGCCGCTCGGGCAGGTCGGCGACCAGCTCGGGCACGTTGCTCAGGCCGCAGCCGTCGAGGCAGGCGTTGAGCACCGCGCGCAGGTGGGCGATGCGGGTGTCCTCGATCACCTCGGGCAGCTCGATGACGCGCTGCTCGACGCGGCCGGTGTTGGTGATCAGCACGAGCATGACCCGCCGGTCGTTCAGCGGCACCAGCTCGACGTGCCTGACCGTCGAACGCGTCAGCGTCGGGTACTGCACCACCGCCACCTGCCTGGTCAGCTGCGCGAGCAGCCGGACCGTGCGGGTGACCACGTCGTCGAGGTCGACCGCGCCGGCCAGGAACGTCTCGATGGCCCTGCGCTCGGCCCCGGACAGGGGCTTGACCTGCGAGAGCCGATCGACGAACAGCCGATAGCCCTTGTCGGTCGGCACGCGGCCCGCGCTGGTGTGGGGTTGGGTGATGTAGCCCTCCTCCTCCAGCGCGGCCATGTCGTTCCTGACCGTCGCCGGGGAGACTTTCAGGTTGTGGCGCTCGGCGAGCGCCTTGGAGCCCACCGGTTCGTTGGTGGACACGTAGTCTTCGACAATGGCGCGGAGCACCGCCAGCTTCCGATCGTCGAGCACGTGCTCACCTCCTGCCTCTGACATCCAAGGAACGCAACCATCTAGCACTCTGTGTTCCTGAGTGCCAAGTGTACGGCTCTCACTCACAAGGTGCGATAACACAAGGTCGCAACCAGGCTCCTAGCTTCTTACAAGGGGCAAGTACCACACTTGCCGACATGAGCGACAACTCCCCGCCTCCGCCGTACGGGCCCCAGCCGGGTTACGGGCCTCAGCCCGGGTCGCAGCCGGGTTACGGGCCCCAGCCCGGGTCGCAGCCCGGCTACGGTCCTCAGCCCGGGTCGCAGCCCGGCTATGGCCAGCCGCCGCAGTACGGGCCTCCGCCTCAGTACGGCCCGCCACCGCAGTACGGCCCGCCGCCCCAATACGGCCCACCTCCTCAGTACGGACAGTACGGCCAACAACCCCAATTCCCCCCACGAATCGACTCGAAAGCCATCAAACCGCGACTTTGGTGGATCGCACTCGTGTGGGGCATCGCCGTGGTCTGCACGATCGTGGGCGTCGTCATATTCACCAACGGCATCGTCAGCAGCGTCGGCAACATAGCCCCCACCAGGACGTTCGCGTCCGGCGAAACCGTGACGGTGCCGATCGACCCGGCGAACAAGCCCGCCGTCTACCTCTCCAGCGACACCGCCGTCCACTACGAGTGCCAGATCACGAACGGGGCCAAGCTCGCCAAGACCACGGGCACGCAGACGGTCACGTCCGGGTCGGTCAAGTGGGAGCAGATCCTCGTGATCAACGCCCCCTCCAGGGGCGACTACCAGCTCTCCTGCACCACGCAGGAGCAGGCCGACGTGCGTTACGGCGTGGGCCGCGAGCTGACCTCGGCCGCGGGCGGCATCGCCGGCGGGGTGATGGCGCTCATCCTGATCCCCGGCGCGGGACTGCTCATCGCCATCGCCGGCACCATCACCGTGCTGGTCCGCCGCAGCGGCGCGCGCAAGCGCCTTGCGGTCGGCGGGTGATTTGCTACGGTCCCCGTGTGTACGAGGGCGATGTGCTGGCGGGGAATTGGCGGCGGCCGGGCAAGGGCAAGATCCCGAAGGTGCCGGCCGAACCGGACCTCGTCGTGGAGGACGCCGACAGCGGCTTCTGCGGCGCGGTGGTGGCCTGCGACAAGGAGGCCGTCACGCTCGAAGACAGGTTCGGCAGGCGCCGGCTGTTCCCGCTCGCGCCCGCCGCGTTCCTGCTGGAGGGCAAGCCCGTGACGCTGGTACGCCCGTCGGCGGCCCCGGCGGGGCCCAGGCGCAGCGCGTCGGGCTCGATCGCCGTGGAGGGCCTGCGGGCGAGGGTCGCCCGGGAGAGTCGCATCTACGTGGAGGGCGTGCACGACGCCGCCCTGGTGGAGAAGATCTGGGGCCATGACCTGCGGGTCGAGGGGGTCGTGGTCGAATATCTGGAGGGCGTGGACCATCTGCCGGCCATCGTGGCGGAGTTCGGCCCCGAGCAGGGGCGCCGGCTGGGGGTGCTGGTCGACCACCTCGTGCCCGGCTCCAAGGAGAGCAGGATCGCCGCCGAGATCACCTCGCCGGACGTGCTCGTCGTGGGGCATCCGTTCATCGACATCTGGCAGGCGGTCAAGCCGTCCGTGCTGCGCATCCCCGCCTGGCCCGCGGTGCCGCGCGGGGTGCCGTGGAAAGAGGGCGTCATCGCCGCCCTGGGCTGGCGTATGGAGCCCGCGGAGGCGTGGCGGCGGATCCTCGGGGCCGTCTCCACGTACACAGACCTGGAGCCGGAACTGCTCGGCCGGGTCGAGGAACTGATCGACTTCGTTACGGAGGCATCATGAGCCAGGACCCACCGCAACCGCCGCCGGACGACGACGCCACCCGCTTCGTCCCCCCGTCGAGCATCCCGCCCAGCCAGGGCTCCGGCCCCCAGCAGCCGGGATACGGCCAGCAACCCGGCTCCTACGGCCAGCAACCCGGCTCCGAGCCCGGGGTTTACGGGCAGCAGCCCGGCTCCGCGCCCGATTACGGCCAGCCGGGGTACGGCCAGCAGCCAGGATCCCAGCCCGGCTACGGCCAACCGGCGTACGGACAGCCTGGATACGGCCAGCCCGGCTATGGGCAGCCTGGTTACGGGCAGCCTGGCTACGGACAGCCTGGCTACGGACAGCCCGGTTACGGACAGCCCGGTTACGGACAGCCTGGCTATGGACAGCACGGTTACGGCTCCGCGCCGCAGCCGCCCGGCTACCCGTACGGCGCGCCTGGCGAGCCGTACATCCCCGGCAGGTTCGGCCCCCGCCCGGGCACCGACGACACCACCATGGCGATGCTCTCGCACCTGCTCGGCCTGCTGGTCTCCTGGGTCGGCCCGCTGATCATCTACCTGATGAAGAAGGACGAGTCCCCCTACGTCAGGGATCAGGCGGCGGAGGCGCTCAACTTCCAGATCACGATGTTCATCGGCTACGTGATCTCGGGCTTCCTGATGATCATCTTCATCGGCGTGCTCCTGCTGCCGGTCGTCTGGATCCTGTCCCTGATCTTCCACATCCAGGCCGCCATGGCCACCAACAAGGGCGAGCGATACCGCTACCCGTTCGCCGTCCGCCTGATCACCTAGACCAGCAGGTCCCTGATCAGGGCGTCGGCCAGCAGCCGCCCCTGGAGCGTGAGCACCATGAGGCCCGACCTGAACGGTCCGGGCTCCAGCAGGCCGCGCGCCAGCGCGCTCGCCACGGCCGGGCGCGCGTCCGGGGCCACCTCGGCCAGCGGGTAGCCGGACGACAGCCGCAGCTCCAGCATCAGCCGCTCGGCCGCCCGGTCGTCGTCGCCGAGCACCTCGCGCGCGTGGGCGGGCGAAGTGCCCGCGGCCAGCCGCTGGGCGTAGGCGGCCGGGTGCTTGACGTTCCACCAGCGGGTGCCGCCGACGTGGCTGTGGGCGCCGGGCCCGGCGGCCCACCAGTCGCCGCCGGTCCAGTAGAGCAGGTTGTGGCGGCAGCGGGCCCGGTCGGAGGTGGCCCAGTTGGACACCTCGTACCAGTCGAACCCGGCCTGGGACAGCAGCTCGTCGGCGATCAGGTAGCGGTCGGCGGCCACGTCGTCTTCGGGCATGGGCAGCTCGCCGCGCCTGATCCTGGCCGCCAGCCTGGTGCCCTCCTCGACGATCAGCGAGTACGCCGACACGTGGTCGGGCCCGGCCTCGATCGCGGCGGCCAGCGAGGCCCGCCAGTCGTCGTCGGACTCGCCGGGCGTGCTGTAGATCAGGTCGAGGTTGACGTGCTCGAACCCGGCCTGCCTCGCCTCCTTGACGGCCGCCGCCGCCCTGCCGGGGGTGTGCCGGCGGTCGAGCACCTGGAGCACGTGCTCGCGCACGCTCTGCATGCCGAAGCTGACCCGGTTGAAGCCGCCCTGGCGGAGCTTGTCCAGGTAGGCCGGGTCGACGGACTCGGGGTTGGCCTCCGTGGTCACCTCGGCCCCCGCGCTCAGCCCGAACTCCGAGCCGATCGCGGCCAGGATCCTGGCCAGGTCTTCCGGGGGGAGCAGCGTGGGCGTGCCACCGCCGAAGAACACTGTCTCCACCGGCAGCTCGGCCTGGCCCAGGACGCGGCGCGCGAGGCGGATCTCCTCGACGACCGTGTCCGCGTAGTCCCGGTGCGAGGCGCCGGGGCCAAGCTCGGCGGCGGTGTAGGTGTTGAAGTCGCAGTAGCCGCAGCGGGTCACGCAGAACGGCACGTGCACGTAGAAGCCGAACGGGCGCTCGCCGAGGCCCCTCAGGGCGCTGTCGGGCAGCTCGCCCGAGGTGGGCACGGGATCGCCGTCAGGCAGGGTGGATGGCACCCCTTCAGTTTGCCGGGTGTTCGAGGGTGCTATCGAACTGCAACCCCCCAGAGGTTCACTGAGGCCGTACCAGCCCGAAGGGGGTTGATCACATGGCCGGCATCGGCATCGTGGGCGCGGGAATCTCGGGGCTGACCCTCGCCCTGCGCCTGCAGCAGCTCGGCGTCGAGGCCAGGCTCTACAGCGAGCAGGACGCCGCCTCCATGCGCTCGGGGCGCCTGCCCAACACGGTGGCCAGGATGGGGCACACCCAGGCGCGGGAGCTGGAGCTGGGCAGCGAGCACTTCCGGGATCCCGGATGCCTGATGAGGTCCGCCAAGCTCTCGATCAAGGGGGATCCGCCGCTGGAGTTCCTGGCCGGGATCTCCGAACCGTTCCACGCGGTCGACTTCCGGCTGCTGCTGCCCGCGTACCTGGACGACTTCACCGGCCGGGGCGGCGAGGTCGTCGTCACCGGCGCGCCGCCGGACGCGGCGCAGGTGGATCGCTGGTCCCGGGAGCACGAGCTGATGGTGGTCACGGCCGGGCGGCGGTCGGTGGCGGAGCTGTTCCGGCGCGACCTGGCGCGCTCGCCGTTCGACCGGCCGCAGCGCGTCCTGACGGCCGGGTTGTACGGCGGTCTCGACCTCGGCCCCATGTTCAGTTACAACGTCTCGCCCGGGTGCGGGGAGATCCTGCGCATGCCGATGATGACCAGGCACGGCGTGGTCTCCAGCGTGCTGGTCGAGGCGGTTCCCGGCGGGCCGCTGGAGCCGCTCTCGCGCCTGCCCGCCGCCGAGGTCGCCGGCGAGCTGGCCGGGCTGCTCGCCGAGCACGCGCCGCGGCTGGCCGAGCGCGTGGACGGGGGCTTCGAGCTGCTGGGCGAGGACGATCTGCTGCAGGGGGCGATCACGCCGGTCGTACGCGAGGCGGTGGCCGAGCTGCCCAGCGGGCGGATCGCGCTGGCCGTCGGCGACGCCTGGATCACCAACGACCCGCTGACCGGCCAGGGCGCGAACCTGGGTTCGGCCTGCGCCTGGATCGCGGCCGACGCCATCGCGGCGGGCGGCCCGTACGACGCCGCCTTCGGCCGCGCCACGGCGGAGCGGATGTGGGAGGCGGCGGCGCCGGTCACCGACTGGACCAACGCGTTCCTGCGCCCGCCGGCCGCGCACGTCGTGACCCTGCTGCTGGCGGCCACGACCAGGCAGGACGTGGCGGACCTGGTCCTCGGCCTGTTCGCGAACCCGGCGTACGCGTGGGCGGTGATCTCGAGCCCCGAGGAGGTGGCGCGGATCGTTGACGGCGGCGGGCCATAGCTCTACTTTTAGGAAAGTTTCCTATAAGTACCCCCTCCCGGGAGTCGCCCCGTGAAGAAAACGATCCTCCTCGCGCTCTCGCTCTTACTCGGCTGCACGGCGATCTCCGCGCCCGCCGAGGCCCGAACCGGCTTCAAACGGGTCGCGTACTTCATCCAGTGGGGCGTCTACGGGCGCAACTACCACGTCAAGGACGTGGACGCCACGGGGGCCGCGGCCAAGCTCACGCACCTGAACTACGCGTTCGGGTTCGTGAACGCCGAGGGCGCCTGCTACTCGGCCGACCCGTGGGCGGACTGGCAGCGACCCGTGCCCGCGGAGCAGAGCGTGGACGGCGTGGCCGACGCGCCCGGTCAGGCCCTGAACGGCAACCTCAACCAGCTCCGCAAGCTCAAGGCCAAGCACCCGGGGCTCAAGACGATGATCTCGCTGGGCGGCTGGACCGGGTCCAAGTACTTCTCCGACGCGGTCCTCACCGCCGAGTCCCGCTCCGCGCTGGCCCGCTCGTGCATCGACCTGTGGCTGCGCGGCAACCTGCCGGACCTGCCCGCGGGCGCCGGAGCCGGGGTGTTCGACGGGATCGACCTGGACTGGGAGTGGCCGGGCTCCTCCGGCGCCGAGGGGAACGTCGTCCGGCCGGAGGACAGGCGGAACTTCACGCTGTTCGCGGAGGAACTGCGGGCGCAGCTCACCGCCTTCTCCCCGAGTGCCCAGCTCACGGCCTTCCTCCCGGCCGCGGCGGCCAAGATCGACGCCGGGTTCGAGGTGCGGCGGGTGTTCAGGGCGCTCGACTTCGCCACCGTCCAGGGGTACGACCTGCACGGGACGTGGGAGGCGCAGACCGGGCACAACGGCAACCTCTTCACCGATCGGCGGGATCCGAACCCGGTGCGGTACAGCGTGGACCAGACCGTACGCGACTACCTGTCCCGCGGGGCACCCGGCCGCAAGATCGTGGTCGGCGTACCCGCGTACGGCCAGGGCTGGACGGGAGTCACCGGCGGCGGCGACGGCCTCTACAAACCGGCCACCGGCCCCGCCGCCGGGAAGTGGGGCCCCGGGACGGAGGACTACAAGGACCTGGCCGCCAAACCCGGCAAGCGCTACCGGGACCTGCGCACCGGGGCCATGTGGCTGTATGACGGGAACGAGTTCTGGTCGTACGACGATCCGGCGGTGCTGCTGCAGAAGGCGGCATACATCCGCCTCAAGGGGCTGGGCGGCTCGATGATGTGGTCCATCGACCAGGACGACACCCACGCCTCCCTGACCTCAGCCCTGTACTCAATCCTCCACTGACCCCAACCGGCTCGCCCCCGAGCTGACCACACACCCCAACCCGGGGCCGGGCGCACACCATGCCACCCGGCCCCTCCCAACGTTCCCCTCCGCACCCCGACCCCCTCCCTGCCGCGCATACCCGAGCGCCGGGTCAGCGAGACGAGGTACGACGGGACGGGGTGCGGAGGGACGGGTGCGGCGAGACGGCGTGCGGCGAGACGGGGTGCGGCAGGCTCGGCGCACCCCGTGCGAGCGCCAAACAGCCAACGCCCGTCCCCTCCAGCACCTCGCCGCCGCGCATCCCGAGCGCCGGGTCGGCGAGACGGGGGTGCGGCGGGGCTCGGCGCAACTCGTGCGGGCGCCCAGCAGCCGATGCCCGTCCCCTCCAGCACCTCCCTGCCGCACATTCCGAGCGCCGGGCCAGCACGCATTCGGCCGAACGCACGCCCACTGCCCTTCCAGCGCCTCCCTGCCGCGCCTTCCAAGCGCCGGGTCGGCGAGACGGGGTGCGGCGGGACGGGTGCGGCGGGACGGGGGGTGCGGCGGGGCTCGGCGCAACTCGCACGGGCGCCCAGCAGCCGACGCCCGACGGCCGTCACCCCCCAGCCACCATGCCCCCTGCGCCCTTTACGCCACCCGCCCCCCTCTAGCCATCAGGCCCCTACAGCCCTTAGGTCACCCACCCCTCTAGCACCTCCATGCCACTCAACCCCTCAGCCACCCAGCAGGAGGGCCGGGCGGGCCTACGAGGGTTGGCCGCTGAAAAGGCGCTCGGCCATGCGATCCCACTCGGCGTCGTGCCCGGGAACGGCCAGGATGCGGCGCAGCGCCTCCTCGTCCCCGTGCCGGGCCCGGAACCAGTCCCCCACCGTCACCCCGATCTCGGGCCGCGAGACGACCACCACCTCGTCGCCGACCCCGAGCTCCCCAAGTGAGACCACACGCAGGTATGCCCCAGGCCGCCCCGCCGCCGTGAATCGCTTGAGCCACCCCGGCTCGTCCATCCAGTTGCGGAACACCACGCACGGTATCCGGGGCCCGCTCACCTCCAGCAGGGCGCTGCCCACCCGCCACCGCTCGCCGATCACAGCGCCCGTGACATCGACGCCGGACGTGGTGAGGTTCTCGCCGAACTGCCCGTTACGCAGCTCCCGCCCGAGCTCCCCTTCCCACCAGTCGTAATCCTCCCTGGCGTACGAGTAGACGGCTTGGTCGGGCGATCCATGGTGCTTCCGGTCAGCCCGCTCGTCACCCGCGAGCCCGTTGGCCAGTACGGCCATCCGGTGCGTGACCGCCCGCTTGTCGATCGCCGTACGCCCCAGCTTCCCCGCCCACCCAGCCTCGACCGATTTGCCCACATTTACGGAGATGACGCCCATGCTTGGACGGTAACCGAGAGCCCGCTCCCCCAGCGACCCGATAACCTCTCACCTCGATCTCCACCCCAGGGTGGAGATCCACGCACTCAACCCACGGGCCGATCCGGTACGCCCCGCCGATCCCTACGGTCAAACCCGTGGAACCCATACTGATCTCTCTCCTCGTCCCCCTCGCCGTGGTGTTCGTCGTCTACCGCCAGATGCAGACCCGACCCACCGCCAAACGGGGCATCCTCTACACCGCGTCCGCCATGATCGTCGTCGGCATCGCATCCGGCGGGGTCATCGATCCCCGGCACCTCGCGCTGAGCCTCGGCCTGGCCCTGGTGGAGGCCGTCATCGCCGTCGCCTTGGGCGTGTGGCGGGCGACGACCGTACGGGTGTGGCTGGACGACGCCGGCGTCTCCTGGTCGAGGGCCACGGGCTGGACCATGCTGGTGTGGCTGGCCTCGGTCGCCATCCGCGTCGGCCTGTACTTCGCCGGAGGCGCCCTCGGCCTCGAACTCTCCACCGGCGGGATCCTGCTGTTCATCGGCCTCACCATCGGCGCCCAGTCGTACGTCGTCGCCCAAAGGGGTCGTGCGCTTTCGAGCACGGACAGGCGACCGGATACCGTCGTGGGGTGATGCGTGCGCCGTACGGAATCGCCCTCACGCTGCAACTCGGGATGATCGCGCTGCTGATCGTGGCCCAGATGGGAGCGACCCCCGCGCCGGGCCTGACCGGCACCGGACTGGCGGTCACCCTCCTGACCGCCGGACTGGGCCTCACCCTGCTCACCACCCTGTACCTCTCACTACGCGACCGACACGCGCAACCCCGTCCCACTCGCCGGGAGTCCCGACAGGAGGTCCCACCGGAGACCCGACACGAGGTCCCGCCGAATGCCCAACGGGAGGTCGCACCGGAGGCACAACGGGAGGCTCCACGGGATGTCCCACGGGCCGACCGAGCGAACCGGCCGGAGATCCAGCGGGAGATCCAGTGGGAGACCCGATGGGCAGCAGGGCCGCCACCGCAGCCGTCGGCGCCAGGCAGCCCGACGGACCCAGGAGTACCAGCACGGGCAGCGGCGACGGGGAGCCGGCCGCAAGGGGAAGTGTCGGCGGCAAGTGGTCTGCCGCAGGCGGTGTCACCGGTGCCAGGTGACCGACCACAGCCGGAGGCCGCGGCGTCAAGCAGTCCGACGCCGCAAGAGCCATCGGCGCCAGGCGACCGACCGCAGTCGGAGCCCCCGCCGCCAAGCAAGCCGGAGCCCTCAAAGCCACCGGAGCTCGGCGGCCCGATGCCGGCGGGTCCGCCAGCGCCGAGCAGCGTGTGGACGCCGGGTGGTGGGCCGGCGGAGGCGGGGGCGGAGGGCTTGCGGGTGCTGCGGGTCTTTGGGGTGCCTGTCGCGCTGATCGCCCTCGCCCTGGCCGTGGTCCTCTCCATCGCCCTCAGCACCCTCACCGACGGCGGCGCCGCGATCGGAGCCCTCCTCATCTGCGTCAGCCTGGCCGTGACGCGCTTCACCCTGCGCCAGGCGCTGCCCATCGGTCTGCTGGCCGTCGGGGGCCTGGTCGTGGCGGGTGCGATCGCCGGCAACCCGGCTCGCGACCTCCCTCTCATCCTCAGCACCTGCCTGATCGTCCTGATCTCGTACGCGGCCAGACAGCGCAAGGCCACCAGGGCCGCCGAGGCGCGAGAGGCCGTGCTCGCGGAACGGGCGAGGATCGCCAGGGAGATCCACGACATCCTCGCCCACTCCCTCTCGGCCCAGCTCGTCCACCTGGAGGGAGCCAAGCTGCTGCTGCGCGCGGAGCGCACGGCCGAAGCGCTCGATCGGGTCACCCAGGCCCGCGACCTGGCCAAGTCGGGGCTCGACGAGGCCAGGCGCGCGGTGCAGGCGCTGCGCGAGGACCCGCCCGCGCTCCCCGTGGCGCTGCGCACGCTGGCGGACGACTTCGAGAGCACCGCCCACCAGGCCTGCACGCTGCGCGTCTCCGGCCCCGAGCACCGCCTGTCGCCGGAGACGGAGCTCGCCCTGGTGCGCACCGCCCAGGAGGCCCTCACGAACGTACGCCGCCACGCCCCCGGGAGCCCGGCCACGGTCGAGCTCGAGTTCGGCCGGCTCGGGTGCGAGCTGCGCATCACCAATCCGGCCTCCGCGGAGAAAGGCTCGCCCGGAGGCGGCTACGGCCTCCTGGGCATGCGTGAACGGGCCGAGCTGCTCGGCGGGACGCTGTCGGCAGGCGAACGCGACGGCGGCTTCCAGGTGCACCTGAAGGTGCCGGCATGACCGGTGGCGCCCGGATGACCAGGGTCATCGTGGTGGACGACCAGGCCGTGGTGCGCGAGGGCCTGGTGCTGCTGCTCGGCCTGCTGCCGGACATCGAGGTGGTCGGCTCGGCCGGCGACGGCGAGGCGGCGCTGCGGCTGGTCGACGAACGGCGGCCCGACGTGGTGCTCATGGACCTGCGCATGCCCCGCATGGACGGCGTGGAGGCCACCGGCCGCATCCGCGCCGAGTTTCCGGAGACCCAGGTCGTGGTGCTCACCACGTACTCAGACGACGAGTCCGTCTTCGCGGCGCTGAGAGCGGGCGCGCGCGGCTTCCTCACCAAGGACGCGGACGCCGACGACATCGCCAGGGCCGTCGCCACGGTGAAGCGCGGCGATGCCCAACTCGACCCCACCGTCCAACGCCGCCTCCTGGACACCATGTCGGCGCCCACGAGACAACCCCCGGCCACAACCGGAAACACCCCTCCTCCTCCTGTAATCGTCCGTGACGGGCTCCCCGACGGGCTGACCCCACGCGAGGGCGAGGTGCTGGCTCTCATCGCCGACGGCCTCTCGAACACCGAGATCGCCGCCCGCCTCTACATCTCGGAGGCCACCGTCAAGACCCACATCAACAACCTCTTCGCCAAGGCGGGCCTGCGGGACCGAGCCCAGGCGGTCTCCTACGCCTTCCGGCACGGAGTGGCGCGCCCGCAGTGAACCGGCGATCAGGGCTGCCTGAGCTGGGACTCGCCGTCGAACCCGGCCAGCTGTAACAAGGTCTCCAACGCCGCCTGCCTGGTCTCCTCGACCGAGCCACCCCGTTCGCCGAAACACTCCGCCGCCACGTCGAGCAGCGCCGCCACCACGACCGCATCGGGATAGGGCACGTCGACGAGCACCGTGCCGTCGCCGCCCTCCTCCCCCGAAACCAGGTGGAGCCTCAGCAGCCGCCGAGTCTCCTCAGCCACAGCCACCCCCAACACGGCGGCACGCTCGAATCGCTCAGAAGCAATCACGTCACCCTCCAGTCGCACTGGTGTTCGGAATAGAAGGTAGGCGATGGCACCGACAGAAAATCGCCGCGATCATCCGCGCGCTCGGCTGGCTAGGCTCGAGTCCGTGTACGACTCGATCATCAGCGTTCACGGGCTCACAGTCGAACTCGGCGGCAATCCCGTGCTTCGAGACATGGAGCTGACCGTGTCACCGGGCGAGATCGTGGCGGTCGTCGGCCCGAACGGGAGCGGCAAGTCGACCCTCCTGCGCTGCCTGGCCGGGCTCCAGCCGGTCACCTCCGGCCAGATCCGGGTGTTCGGGGAGCCGCCGGCCGACGACGCCGCCTTCTGGCGCCGGGTGGCGATGCTCGGCGACGAGCCCGCCTGGTATCCGGGGCTCACCGCCCGCGAGCATCTGGAGCTCATGGGAGCGGTGCACGCCGAGGCTCGCATGGGCGTCGAGGCGGCGCTGGAGGTGTTCGCGCTGGTGGAGCGGGCGGACGCGCCGCCGCTGAACCTGTCCACCGGGCAGCGCCAACGCCTCTCCCTGGCCTCCGCACTGCTCAGGCCGAGCACGTTGCTGCTGCTCGACGAGCCGGAGCGCGGCCTGGACGCCGGTTTCCGGGCCCGGCTGGGCGATCTGCTCGATGAATACGCGGGCGAGGGAGGCACCGTGGTCATGGCCACGCACGATCACGACCTGGCCGGCCGCGCCCGCCAGGTCTCGCCGTCGGGGGTGGACGCGTGAGCGGGGCCGCGGGGAGTGTGCGGGTGGTGCGGGCGTATCTTCGCTCGCGTGGCCCGGCCCGGGGTGGCCTGCTCGATCGGTACGTCGCCGGGTTCGGGCTGGCGATGCTCGCCGCCGTGCTCGGCCGGCCGCTCTCCACCGTGCTCCAAGGGCTGGCCGGAGCGGCCGATCCCGCTCGCGTGAGCGCAGGAGCGGCCCTGCTCGCCCTGGCACTGGCCGGTTTCCTGGCCGCGGCCCGCGCGGCGGGACCCGTGATGCTGCCTGCCGCCGACGCCTCCTGGCTGCTGCCCTCGCCGCTGGACCGGCGGCACCTGCTCGGACGCACCGCCCGGGTGCTGTTCATGGTGGCGGCGGCGGCCGGGCTGCTGCTCGGATTGGGGCTGGTCGCCGTGCTGGGCGCCCCCGACCAGCTCGTGTGGCGCCTGCTCGGCGCGCTGGTGCTGGGCGTCTCGGCGACCGCGGGCGGGATGGCCCTGGCGGTGCTCGGTCAGGCGTCCCAGTCGTGGCAGGTCTGGCTGACGGCCGCGACGGTCGCGCTGCTGGTGGCCGCCGTCGTGACCGTCACCGGCCAGCTGCGCACGGTGCTCGCCGTCGCCGCGAGCGCTCCCCTGTCCGCGGTGGCCGTCGCCGCTGCCGCCGCGACGGCGGCCTCCGCCCTGCTGGTACGCCACGCGTGGACGTCGCTCGACCGGATCCCCACCCGTACCCTCGTCACAGCCTCGACCCGTGCGGGACGCGTCGCGAACGCGGCCATCGGCCTCGACCCCGATGCGCTCACCTGGATCGCCGAGGACAACCACTGGCGGGCCAGGAAGCTCAGCTCGCGGCGGTGGCCGTCGCTGCCCGCGCCCCTCGCGCTGGCGTGGCACGACTGGCGCCGGGTGGGGCGCAGGCCGGGGCGCCTGGGGGCCATGTTCGCGATGTCCGCGTTGCCTGCCGTGCTGGCGCAGGCGGGCGGCGCTCCGGTGACGCTCGGAGCGGCCGTGCTGGCGGGTTCGCTGGCCGTGGCGGCGGTGAGCGTGTCGGGGGCGCGCAGGGACAGCGACAACCCGGTCCTGTCCAGGCTGCTCGGCGTGGACCGCCGCCAGGCGCTCGCGGCCCGCGCTGTGCTGCCCATGCTGCTGAGCGGCGCGTGGGCGACCCTGGGGCTGGCCGCCCTGGGCGCGGGCGGCGCGCTGCCGGGGGCGTGGTGGCTGTTCGGGCCGCTGACAGCCCCCGCGCTGGCCGCCGCCGCGCTGCGGATGGCCAGGAGGAGTCCGGTCGACCACTCCATGCCGATCATCGACACCCCGGGCGGCGCGATCCCGACCGGGCCGCTGCGCTGGGCGCTCACCGGGATGGACCTGGCCGTGCTCGGGTGCCTGCCCGCCGGGGCCGCGCTGCTGTCCCCGCCGGGCCCGCTGGACGGTTTCCTGGCGGCTCAGGCCGCCGCGAGCGCTCTGGTGCTGGTGGGGTACGTGGTCCGGAGTCGCGAGTAGGGGGCGTCAGGCCACGTACACGATGCTCTGGACGCCCCCGTACGGGATCGTCCGGTCCCTGCGCATGCCCGCCCGCTCCGCCACCTTCAGCGACGCCAGGTTGTCGGGCCGGATGACCGCGACGACCGTCCCGAGCTCCTTGCCGACCCGCAGCGCCGCCTCCACGAGCTCCCCCGCGTACCCCTGACCCCAGGCGGACGGCCGGAACCGGTAGTAAAGGTTCAGCACCTCGTCCCCGCCGACGATCGCGCGGCGCAGCCCCCCGAACCCGAGCACCTCCGACCCGCCGATCTCCCGCGCGGCCCAGTAGCCGATGCCGCGCTCGGCCCAGTCGGCGAGCCACAGGTCCAGCATGGCGCGGCTGGACACCAGGTCAACGCTGGGGCCCCCGGGGTTGTACAGATTCGTACGGGGGTCGGAATGAAGCTCATGGACAGCGGTCAGATCGTCGAGCGTGACCCGAGAAAGGACCATGCGCGCGGTTTGCACCACTTCCATGCTTTCAGGGTAGGTCGCCTACCCCGAAAGCCCTACTTCTTCTTGTCGGTGGACGACTCGGTGGACAGCGCGGCGACGAAGGCCTCCTGGGGCACCTCCACGCGCCCGACCATCTTCATCCGCTTCTTGCCTTCCTTCTGCTTCTCCAGCAGCTTCCGCTTACGGGAGATGTCACCGCCGTAGCACTTGGCCAGGACGTCCTTGCGGATGGCGCGGATGTTCTCGCGGGCGATGACCCGGGCCCCGATGGCGGCCTGGATCGGCACCTCGAACTGCTGCCTGGGGATCAGCTCGCGCAGCTTCTTCGCCATGTCGACGCCGTAGGTGTAGGCCTTGTCCTTGTGGACGATGGCGCTGAACGCGTCGACCGGCTCGCCCTGCAGCAGGATGTCCACCTTGACCAGCTCGGCCTCCTGCTCGCCGGCGGGCTCGTAGTCGAGCGAGGCGTAGCCGCGGGTGCGCGACTTGAGCTGGTCGAAGAAGTCGAAGATGATCTCGCCCAGCGGCAGCGTGTAGCGGATCTCGACCCGGTCCTCCGACAGGTAGTCCATGCCGAGGAGCTGGCCGCGCCGCCCCTGGCAGATCTCCATGATCGCCCCGATGAACTCGGACGGCGCCAGGATCGTCGACTTGGTGACCGGCTCGAAGACCTGCGCGATCTTCCCGCCCGTGGGGAACTCCGAGGGGTTGGTGACGGTGAGCTCCTTGCCGTCCTCCATGACCACGCGGTAGACCACGTTGGGCGCCGTGGAGATCAGCGACAGGCCGAACTCGCGCTCCAGCCGCTCCCGCACGATCTCCATGTGCAGCAGCCCCAGGAACCCGACCCGGAACCCGAACCCGAGCGCCGCCGACGTCTCCGGCTCGTAGATCAGCGCCGCGTCGTTGAGCTGCAGCTTGTCGAGGGCCTCGCGCAGCTCGGGGTATTCGTCGCCGTCGATCGGATAGAGCCCGGAGAACACCATCGGCTTCGGGTGCTCGTAGCCCGCCAGCATCTCCTTGGCCGGCTTGGCCGCCGAGGTGACCGTGTCACCCACGCGCGACTGGCGCACGTCCTTGACGCCGGTGATCAGGTAGCCCACCTCGCCGACACCCAGCCCCCGCTCGGAGACCTTGGGCTCGGGCGAGATGACGCCGATCTCGAGCGTCTCGTGGGTGGCGGCGGTCGACATCATGAGGATGCGCTCGCGCTTGCTCAGGTGGCCGTCCACGACCCGGACGTACGTGACGACGCCGCGGTAGGTGTCGTAGACGGAGTCGAAGATCAGCGCCCGGGCCGCCGCGTCGGCGTCGCCCACGGGGGCGGGGATCTCCCGGACCACGTGATCGAGCAGCTCGCGCACGCCCTCGCCGGTCTTGCCGGACACCCTGAGCACGTCGGACGGGTCACAGCCGATCAGCCCCGCCAGCTCCTCGGCGAACTTCTCCGGCTGCGCCGCCGGCAGGTCGATCTTGTTGAGGACGGGGATGATGTGCAGGTCGGCGTTCATCGCCAGGTAGAGGTTGGCCAGCGTCTGCGCCTCGATGCCCTGGGCCGCGTCGACCAGCAGGATCGCGCCCTCGCACGCCTGCAGCGACCTGGACACCTCGTAGGTGAAGTCGACGTGGCCGGGCGTGTCGATCATGTTGAGCACGTGGCCGTCCCACGGCAGTCGCACGGCCTGCGACTTGATCGTGATGCCCCGTTCGCGCTCGATGTCCATCCTGTCGAGGTATTGGGCACGCATGGAGCGGTCGTCGACCACGCCGGTGATCTGCAGCATCCGGTCGGCAAGGGTCGACTTGCCATGGTCGATGTGCGCGATGATGCAGAAGTTGCGGATCAACGCGGGGTCGGTCTGGCCAGGCTGAGTGCGCACCGAAGTCCGTTTCGACAGGGTTGAGGTAAGGCAGTCTTTCATGGTGACATGCCCGGGTGACTGCCCGAACCGTCATCCGCCGCGGCCTGCGCCTGCTCGCGCTTGCCTTGGCCATCGTGGTCGCGCTGGTCGGCCTCCTCGCCGCCGCGCTCCGGCTCCAGTTTACCGGTGCACCGGCGGCCTGGGCGAAGAGCACGGGCAACGACGCGCTCTGGCTGGGCCACGCGTGGGTGGACGGCCGCCGCACGGAGCGCGACGTCGAGCAGCTGGCGGTACGGCTGCGCGCCACGGGGATCAAGGACGTGTACGTCCACTCCGGCCCTTTCAACTGGGACGGCACCTTAAGCCCAGACAAATACCCCAACGCCGGAAATTTCGTGAAGTGGTTACGCGAGCGCCTCCCCGCGGTCCGCATCTCCGCCTGGCTCGGCCAGTCCGTCAAGAACGGTCTCGACCTCGACGACCCCAAGTCCCGCGAGAACGTCCTGTCCGGCGTCGCCGCCATCATGAGGCAGGGCTACGACGGCATCCACTACAACTTCGAGCCGATCGGCGACGGCGACACCGAGTTCCTCGACCTGCTGGAACGCACCCGCCGGCACACGAGCCTGCTGTCCACCTCCACCCCGCAGATCGAGCCGTACCCCGGCCTGCGCCTGACCGCCAGGGCCCTGCTGTCGCACGACAAGTACTGGTCGCAGGGCTACTTCAAGCAGGTCGTGGACCGCGTGGACCAGGTCGCCGTCATGACGTACGACTCCTTCACCCCGCTGCAGTCCCTCTACGGCGGCTACGTCGCCCGCCAGGCCGAGCTGGCCCTGGACCTGGTGCCCGCCGCCAAGGCCCTCTACATCGGCGCCCCGGCCTACCACGACCACGGCGTGCCCTGGCTCGACAACGCCGAGAGCGTCGCCATGGCCGCCGAGGGCGCCCGGCTCGCGCTGTCGGAACACGGCCGCCGCGACCGCTTCGGCCTGGCCCTCTACGTGGACTTCGCCGCCACGGAGGAGGACTGGCACGAGTACGCCACGCGATGGATGATCGGCTAACATGGGACTTTCCAGCGCCGAGCGAGCGCCGAGCATCGGAAACGCCGATGCTCAAGTACGCGTTGATTTGAGAGCCACCCTGAGTTATTGGTAACCTGTTCAACTGCGTGTGGCGCGCCCTCTCTCGAGCCCGCGCGCCCCATCCATCACTCAGACTTTCACCGAGGCTTCTTCGTGGCGAACATCAAGTCCCAGATCAAGCGCAACAAGCAGAACGAGAAGGCTCGCCTGCGCAACAAGGCGGTCAAGTCCTCTCTGAAGACGGCCGTCCGCAAGTTCCGCGAGGCCGCCGAGCAGGGCGACGTCGAGCAGGCCGCCGTGCTGCAGCGGGCCGCTGCCCGCCAGCTCGACAAGGCCGTCAGCAAGGGCGTCATCCACAAGAACCAGGCCGCCAACCGCAAGTCCGCGATCGCCAAGCAGGCCGCGACGCTGGCCGCCAAGTAAAACGCCTGGCATAGGAAACGCCGCACTCCCTCCGGGGGTGCGGCGTTCTCGTTTTCGCACCCTTTTGTCACAGTTTCGATATCACACGGCCGTATCGGGTGCGTCACCGTTCCAAAGATCGCCTTGCCCCGCCGCCCAGACCTGCTCGAAGGTGCACTAAAACGGGCGAAGGGGGACACATGCGGGGGCCGTTGGTCGTCAAACGGGCGCTCAGCGAGCCGCTGCTCCTCCTGGCCGCCTTCGGCTCGATCCTCCTGGCCACGACCACGCTGGTCGCGCTGACCATGTACGCCTCCTCCATCGCGGACGCCGGTGTCCGCCGGACGATGGAGACGGCCTCGTACCGCCAGACCGCCGCCACCGTCAGCGCCCCCGTGACGGCCGAGACGTTCCCCAAGTTCGACCGCTCGGTACGCGCCGAGTTCGCCAAGGCCTACACGCGGCCGCCCGCCGTCACCACCAGCTTCCGCTCCGACTCCTACGTCATGCCGGGTAAGGACGCCCAGGAGCGGCCCGAACTGCTCAGGTTCGGCAGTTACGACGGGCTCGACCAGCACGCCAGGCTCGTCTCCGGCTCCTGGCCGCGCGCCGGCGGGGACGGGGTGGAGGCCGCGATCTCGCTCTCGGCGGCCTCGGCGACCGGGCTCAAGGCAGGGCAGGAGTTCAGCACGAAGGGCCGCCTCGACCCGCGCCCGGTCACGGTCCGCATCGTGGGCGTGTTCCAGCTCAACGACCCGTTCGGCGAGCGGTGGGCGGGCGAGCAGCTGCTCAGCCGGGGTGTGGAGCGCGGCGAGTTCACCACGTACGGGCCGCTGATGGTGCCGCGCGAGACGTTCGTCGCCCGCTTCGCCACGAGCGTGAACGCCACCTGGACCGCCGTACCCGATCTGCGGGCGCTCACGCCCGCCCAGCTGCGCCCGCTGGCCGGAGCGATCGACCGGCTGGGCGCGCGGCTGAAGGCGGACGGCTGCGGCAGCTGCGTGGCCGCCAGCCGGCTGCCCGAGATGCTGACCCAGCTCGACACGGCGTCCCTGGTGGCGCGCTCCACGATGCTGATTCCGGTGCTGCAGCTGCTGTTGCTGGCCGCGTACGCGCTGATGCTCACCGCCCGCCTGCTCGCCGACCACCGCCGCATGGAGGTGGCGCTGCTGCGCTCGCGCGGCGCGGGCACGGTGCGGCTGGCCGCGCTGGCGGGCGGCGAGGCGCTGCTGGTGGCGGTGCCGTGCGCGGTGGTCGCGCCGTTCCTGGGCCCGCCGCTGCTCGCGCTGGTCAACCTGCTGCCCTGGATCAGGGCCTCAGGGGTACGGCTGGCGCCCTCGGCCGACCTGGGCACGTTCCTCGTGTCGTTCGGCGTGGCCCTGGCCGCGGCCGTCCTGCTGGTGCTGCCGGCGCTGGCGGGCACGCGGCGCACGTACGTGGAGGAGCAGGCGGCGCGCGGCCGCGGCGGCGGGCGCGGCCTGATCGAGCGAGCCGGCGCCGACCTGGCGCTGCTGGTCGTGGCCGGGCTGGCGATCTGGCAGCTCCAGCGCTACGGCGCGCCCGTGACCGCGACGGCCTCGGGTGGGCTCGGCATCGACCCGCTGATCATCTCCGGACCGGCCCTGGCCCTGCTCACGGGCGGCATGCTGGGTCTGCGGCTGGTGCCGCGCGTCTCGAAGCTGGCCGAGCGGGTGACGTCCAGGCGGCCGGCGCTCGCCCCCGCGCTGGGGGCCTGGCAGGTGAGCAGGCGGCCGCTCAAGTACGCGGGCCCGGCGCTGCTGCTGACCATGGCCATCGCGATCGGCATCGTGTCCATGGCCACCGCGTCCACCTGGCGGGCCTCGCAGGTCGACCAGGCCCGCCATCAGGCCGGGGCCGACCTGCGGCTGTCCGGTCCCCCTGACGGGCCTGAGCTGGGGGCGCTCGGGCGCGGGACGGCGTTCACCGCACTGCCCGGCGTCACGGCGTACTCGCCGGGATTTCGCGGGCAGACCGAGGTGAGCGGCGAGAGCGCGTTGCTGCTCGGCCTGGACGCGGGCAAGCTCGGCGAGCTCTTCCACCTGCGTGCCGACCTGTCCGCGCAGCCGGTCGGGGAGATGTCACGGGCGCTGGTGGGCGACCAGGCGGGCAAGCTGGACCTTCCCGGGCAGCCGTCGGCGCTCACGCTGCGGGCGGAGGCGGACGGCGACCTGCCGCTGCGGCTGGTGCTCTCCGACGCGCTCGGCGTGTGGCGCGACGTGTCGCTCGGCGTGCTGCGCAAGGGTGAGAACAGGATCGACGTCGATCTCCGGGCGCTCGCCGGGCGTACCGGGAAGATCACGTACCCGCTGTCGCTGCGCGGCCTCGTCGCGGGCGCCCCCCAGAGCCCCGCGAACCTGACCCTGACCGGCCTCAGCGCCGACGGCCGGGAGGTGGCGACGCCGCCGGTGTCCATGAAGGTGACACGGCCCGCGGTCGCCGGCCTCGCGCCGCTGCCGAAGCCCGATCCGCTGCCGGTGGTGCTCACCGCCGACCTGGCCGCCTCGCTCAAGCTGGCCGTCGGCCAGGTCGGGCCGGCCAGCATCGACCGCAGGGTGCTCCAGGTCAAGGTGGTGGGGGTCGTGGACAGCATGCCGACCACCCCGGCGGGGCAGAAGGCCGTGCTCGCCGACTGGGGGACGCTGCAGACGTACGAGCTGGCCGCGGCGCAGCTGCCCAGGCCCGCCACCGAATGGTGGCTCGCGGCCGGTGACACCGCGCCCGCGGTGAAGGCGCTCCAGACGCGGCCCGAGTGGGACGTGACCGCGCTCGACCAGCGCAAGCTGGCGGCCGAGCTGCGGGACGACCCCCTGGCCAGCGGGTTGCAGGGGGCGCTGATGCTCGGGTTCGCGGCGGCGCTGGTGTTCGCGGCGCTCGGGTTCCTGGTGAACGCGACCGTCGCGGCCCGGGAGCGCATGGGCGAGTTCGCGATCCTGCGGGCGCTCGGGGTGAGCTCCAGGCAGGTGTTCGGGGTGCTGGCGGTCGAGCAGGCGTTCGTCATCGGGCTGTCGCTCGTCGCCGGCACCGGGCTCGCCGTGGTCGTCGGCGTGCTGGTCGTGCCGCACATCGTCCTGACCGGGCAGGCTTCGGCCGTCACTCCCGGCGTGGTGCTCGACATTCCGTGGGCGGCCACCGCGGCGATGCTGGCGCTGGTGGCCGTGGTGCTGCTCGCCATCGTGGCCGGGCTGGCCCGCCGCCTGCGCGGGCAACACGGGCAACTCGTGGAGGAACGGTGAGGATCGCCCTGCTCGCCCGCGTGCACCTGGGCACGATGGCGGTGCTCTTCGTGCTGGCGCTGAGCGCCTGCCTGCTGGTCGCGGGGCTGCCCAGGGCGATGCAGGCGTCGTTCGACGAGGCGCTGCGCCGCTCGCTGGTCAGCGCCCCCGCGGTGCAGGCCGACCTGACGGTGTCCGTGGAGTCGCGTTCGTCCCAGGAGGACCTGCACGAACGCGGCCAGTTCGACGCCCGCGACCGCCGCTGGCGGCAGATCCTGCCACCGGCGCTGCGCCCGCTGGCGGTCGGCCCGGGCCACATGAGCGCCAAGACCACCTCCACGCCCGTCACCGGGACCGCCGGCCACACCCACATGAACCTGGGCTGGCTCTCCGACGCGGACCGGCGCGTGGACTGGGTCCAGGGGCGCGCGCCCGGCAGGCCCTCGACCATGCGGTACGAGGGCGCGACGATCCCGGTCTTCGAGGTGGGGATCGTCGCGGACGCCCTGCCCGAGCTGGGCTTCAGGGTGGGCCAGACGAAGATGGTCGGCGAGAACGACTACGCCGCCCTGAAGATCGTCGGCGCCTTCAAGGCCAAGGACCCTCGTGACCGCTACTGGTCCCACAACGTCGACATCCTGCAGGTCGTCAAGGCGCAGACGCCGGGCAGCGAGGAGCTCGAGAAGCACATCACGACGCTGATCCCCGACGAGGGGCTGACCGCGCTCAGCGGCGAGGGGCGCAACCTGTCCTACCACTGGGTCCTGCCGATCGACGCCCGTGGCGCGAGCGCGCTGGCCGCGCCCGACCTCCAGGCGGCGGTCGCCGAGTTCGGGCGGGTGGCCGCGCTCCAGTCGACGGGCAGCCCGTACCACCTGGACACCGGGCTCTCCAAGCTGCTCGGCGACTTCCTCGCCGCCGTGGCCACCGCGCAGACCGTGATGTACCTGGTGCTCGGCGGGCTGCTGGCGGTGGCGCTCGGTGTGATCGCCCTGGTCGTGCTGCTGCTGGGCAACCGGCTCGATCACACGCTGTCCCTGGCACGGGCGCGGGGCGGGTCGCTGCGGCAGGTGGCCGGCACGGGGGCGCTGCTGACCGGCGTCGCGGTGCTGCCCGCCGCGCTGGCCGGGTACGGGTTGTCGTACCTGGTGCCCGGTCCGGTGCTGCCGATCGTGCACCTGGGGCCCTTGGTCATGGTCGTGGCGGCCGTCGGGTTCGCCGGGGCGCGGCTGGCCCTGGCCCATCGGACGCCGCTGCACGAGCGCCGCGACGACGTGTCCGCCGCCCGGCCCTCCGCCCGGAGGGTCACGCTTGAGGTGCTGGTCGTGGTGCTCGCGCTGGTCGGCGCGTACCTGCTGCGGGCCCGTGGCGCCTCGCAGGACCCGTTCCTGCTCCTGGTGCCCGTCGTGCTGACGCTGGCGGCGGCGTTGATCACCTTGCGCTGCTATCCGTACCCCTTGCGGCTCTTCGTACGGCTGGCCGCGCGCGGGCGGGCGGCCGTGCCGTTCCTGGGGCTGACCAGGGCGTCCAGGGCGCGCTCCGCCAGCGTGCTACCTGTGCTGATCCTGCTGCCCGCGCTGGGCGTGTCGGTGTTCGCCGCAGTGATCTCCGGCGGGATCGCGGACACGCAGCGGCTGGCGTCCTGGCAGCAGGTGGGCGCGCCGATCAAGGTGACGTCGAACATCGAGATTCCCCCCGACTCGATCGACCGGGTGCGGGCGACTCCCGGGGTCGAGCAGGTGGCGATCGCGCAGACCGGGCGGGTGCAGGTCGGGTACGGCGCGGAGCGGGCCGAGGCGCTCGCGGTGGACGTGACGCAGTGGCGCCGGATCCTGGACGGCGCCCCGATCAGCGTGCCCCCGCTGTCCGACGGCGCGCTGGTCTCCCCGGAGCTGCGGGGACGGGGGACGTTCGAGATCGGGTGGCAGTCGCGGGTGAAGCTCGCCACGCGGGGCGTGGTCGAGTCGGTGCCCAGCTTCTTCACCGAAGGGAAGTTCATGGTGGTGCCGCTGGGCGTGCTGACCCGGCCCGCCCCGAACACCCTGCTGATCAAGGGCGACGTCTCCCCCGACGTGCTGGCGCGGCTGGTCCCGTCCGCGACCGTGGAGTCGCAGGAGCGGGCGCTGAGCGCCATCCAGGACGACCCGCTCACCAGCACCGTGCGCTGGACGCTGGTCGTGGTGACGGTGGCGCTCGGCTCGTACGCGCTCGTCGCCGTCGTGCTGGCGCTGGTGATCGGCGCCGCCGAGCGTGCCAGCGCGGTGTCGTTCCTGCGGACGCTCGGGCTGTCGGACCGGCAGGCGCAGCGGCTGACCGTGCTGGAGATCCTGCCCATGATCCTCGTCACCGCCCTGGTCGGGCTCGGCCTGGGTCTCGGCCTGCCGTTCGCGCTCGGGGCCGGCGTGGACCTGTCGTCGTACGCCGGCGACCTGCCGGTCGGCGGCTACTCGCTCGACCTGTTCGTGCCTCTGCTGCTGGCGGGCGGGCTCACCGCCGTCGCCGTGCTCGGCGCGTACGCGCACACCGCCATCAGCCGCCGCCGCAACCTCGGCGCCGTCCTTCGAGTGGGGGATCTCGCATGAACCCGACCCTGTCCGAGCTGGAAGCCAGGGCGACACGGGAGAAGGCCGCGTTCGGCGGCGACGCGCACATCGTGTGCGACAACCTCGTACGCATCTACAAGACCGAGGGCGTGGAGGTCGTCGCGCTGCAGGGGCTCGACCTGGTGATCGACAAGGGCGAGCTGGTGGCCATCGTGGGCGCCTCGGGGTCGGGCAAGTCGACCCTGCTCAACGTGCTGTCCGGGCTGGACGTGCCGACTGCCGGGGTGGCCAGGGTGGCGGGGATGGACCTGCTGTCGATGAACGCCCGCGACCGGCTGCGGTACCGGCGGTCCGTGGTGGGCTTCATCTGGCAGCAGACCGCGCGGAACCTGCTGCCGTACCTCTCCGCCAGGGAGAACGTCGAGCTGCCGATGAAGCTGGCCGGCCGTCGCGGGGGGCGCGCGGTGGAGTTGCTGGAGCTGCTGGGGGTCGGGTACTGCGCAGACCGCAAGATTCCCGAAATGTCGGGCGGAGAGCAGCAGCGGGTCGCCATCGCCGTCGCGCTCGCCAACTCCCCGCAGCTCATCCTCGCCGACGAACCCACCGGCGAGCTGGACAGCGAGACGTCGGAGCAGGTGTTCGACGCGCTGCGCAAGGCCAACAGGGAGCTGGGGGTGACCGTGGTCGTCGTGACGCACGACCCGCTGGTGTCGGAGCAGGTGGACCGTACGGTGGGCATTCGCGACGGGCGTACCAGCAGCGAGACGCTGCGGCGCGAGGGCGCCGAGGGGCAGATCGTCGCCGAGGAGTACGCCGTGCTGGACCGGGTCGGGCGGCTGCAGCTGCCGCGCGACTTCATGAACGCGCTCGAGATGGAGCGGCGGGTGCGCCTCGAGCTCGAATCCGACCACATCGGCGTGTGGCCCGCCCGGGAGGAGCCCTCTGATGACTGACTCGCCCCTGGTCGTGGTGGAAGGGCTGCGCAAGGTCTACCGGACCGGGCCCAAGGAGGTCGTGGCACTGCGGGACGTGTCGTTCTCGGTGTTCCCGGGCGAGCTCGTCGCGGTCCGCGGGCGGTCGGGGTCCGGGAAGACGACCCTGCTCAACCAGATCGGCGGCCTGGACAAACCGGACGCCGGGCGGGTGGTCGTCGCCGGGCACGAGGTCACCGGCATGTCCGAGGACGACCTGCTGGCCCTGCGCCGCGACGTGGTGGGATTCGTGTTCCAGTCGTTCGGGCTGATCCCGGTGCTGTCCGCGGCGGAGAACGTGGGGGTGCCGATGCGGCTGCTGCGGACGCCGTCGGAGGAGCGGGAGGCCCGCGTACGTCTTCTGCTGGCGCTGGTGGGGTTGGAGCAGCATGCCAACCAGCGGCCGTACGAGCTGTCCGGGGGGCAGCGGCAGCGGGTGGCCATCGCCAGGTCGCTGGCGAACCGGCCCCGGCTGCTGGTGGCCGACGAGCCCACGGGGCAGCTGGACTCGCAGACCGGGCGGCAGATCATGGAGCTGCTGCGGGCACTCGTACGGAGTGAGGGCGTCACGGCCCTGGTCGCCACGCACGACCCCAGCTTGATCACGCTGGCCGACCGAGTCCTGGAGATCAGCGACGGCGTGATCCACGAACCCGCCCTCACCTGACTCCCCCGCCCATACCCTCCCATCTGCCTCTCCCTCCCCTCCCATCTGCCTCTCCCTCACTGAGCCGATAATCCGTTTGATCCGGATCGCCGGCCGATGGTAGGCCAGTGGGACATTTCAGCTGATCGGAGATATGCGTGACTCTTTCGTCGTTCCGCATCGAGGTGCCCGACGACGTGCTGGACGACCTGCGGGCTCGGCTGCGCGCGACCAGGTTCACGGGCCGCACCGGCGCCAATGCCTGGCAGGCCGGAGCCGACCCCACGTACCTGCGGGAACTGGTGACGTACTGGGCGGAGGAGTTCGACTACCGCGCCCAGGAGGCGGAGCTCAACGCGCTGCCGCACCACCGCGAAGGGGGCCTGCATTTCGTCCGGATCGCCGGAGTCGGCCCCGCGCCCATGCCCATCCTCCTCTGCCACGGATGGCCGAGCAGCTTCCTGGAGATGCTCCCCCTGGCGGCCCGCCTCGCCGATCCCGCCGGCCACGGCGGGGACCCGGCCGACGCGTTCGACGTCGTCATCCCGTCCATGCCGGGCTTCCTCTACTCCGATCTGCCGCCGGAGCCGCTCACGCGGGCCGCGATGGCGCGAATGCTGCACACGCTGATGACCGACACCCTGGGGTACGACCGGTACGCCGCCTTCGGCGGCGACATCGGCGGGGCGGCCACCCAATGGCTGGCCGCGCTTCACCCGGAGGAGGTGATCGGCATCCACCTGATCCATCCCCCGTTCCCCGCGTCGTTCGACGAACCGCCGATGTCAGCGGACGAGCAGGCGTTCGTGGCGGCAGAGGAGGTGTACGACGAGCTCGACGGCGGCTACAGCGCCATCATGGGGACCCGGCCCGACACCATCGCCGCCGCCCTGATCGATTCACCGGCCGGCCTCGCCGCCTGGATAGTCGACAAATATCGGGATTGGAGCGACTGCCACGGCGACCTGGAGTCCCGCTTCGACCGCGACACCCTGCTGACGATCCTGACGCTCTACTGGGCGACCGGCTCGATCGGCACGTCGTTCAGGCAGTACTACGACTGGGAGCACAACACTCCCCGCCCACCCATCACGGTCCCGACAGCCATCACCCTCAGCCACGAACCGTCCATGTCCGGCATCCCTCGCTCTATCGCCGAACGCTCCTGCACCGACCTCCGCCACTGGAGCGAGCCCGGCCGCGGCGGCCATTTCCTGGCCCTGGAGGAGCCTGCGCTGATGCACAAGGAGCTGACAACGTTCTTCCGCCCCCTCCGCCCAACGCTCTGACTACCCACGCACCCCAGCTGTCGCGAAGGTCCGGTCGCCGATCAATGGTTGTGGCGCCCCACGCTGCCGCTTGGGCCTGCGGTCACCGTCGGGGTCCTTTGTTCGTCAAAGGCGTTCGAGTTCTTCGGCGCGACGCAGGTCCTTGGGGCGTCCCAAGGCTCGGCGCATCAGAATGAGGTCGTCCCGGCGCAGGTAGAGCACCCGCAGTCCGTCCGTGTCGACGGCGGTCAGCGCCCTGTCGAGCAAAGGACTCACCGGCAGTGATCCCCATGGCAGGGCGGGCGTGCAGCAGTCGCCGCTCACCCAGGGGGAGTCGAACTGCACCTTGGGACACAGGAACGCCTGCGGCCTGAGCGGGATGGTGCGCTGTTCGTCGTCCAGCAACGTGCAGCCGGCGGCGGCGAAGGCGCGCGCCAGGGCGTCGGCCTGCTCCGGCACTCCGTCCCACAGCAGGTCGAGGTCCCCGGTCAGCTCTGTTGACCCGTGCAGGATCCCGGCGACCTGGCCGATCACCACAGCTCGCGCTCCGGCCGCGTCCAGAGCCCGCAGCAGCGGGAAGGGGTCGAAGCGCTGCGCGCTGTCGGTCGCGAGGCTGCCGGCGACGGGATCGGCGTCATCGTGGGTGCGGCCGGTGGCGGGGCGACTGCGGGTCAGTGCCCTGGTGCGTTCGACGGCCTGGTGTAGCAGCTCCAGCGGTCCACGGTTCACCGCTTCATCCAACACCACGCGCACGAACGGCTGTACCGATCTCCCCAGGGCCGTACTTGGCTTCAGCGACAGGAGGCATGGTCACAGGTAGGCTCTGGCGGCGTCGGCGGCGGGATTGCCGAGTCCTTCGAACAGGAGGAGCGCCGCCTGGGCGCGACCGCGGGGCCAGAGCGGTGTGGCCCGAGCGCGTGACGAGCCTTGGCCAGACCGAGGTAGCCGTGGCCGCAAAGACAGGGCACCAGCTGGGCCTGATGCTGACCGGAACCAACGCCAACCTCAGCGACACCGGCACCCGCAACAGTACCGGCAGCGGCACCGGCACCGCAGCCGCAGCGGCACCAGCACCCGCACCGGTGGCCGCACCGGCACCGGCACCGGCACCGGCACCGGCACCAGCACCCAAGTACCTGTCACACGGACTGGTCGCCAATCGCGTCCGCCCAGCTCGACATCCGCCGCTCCAGCGACGACTCAGCCTCGCTCCCTCCCCCAGCCCACGCTCAGCCAACGACCCAAGCATCTCCTTGCGTGCACTGCCGACCACACGCCCAGCCAGCACCGTTCACCGAACCACCCGATACGCCGAGCCGACGCCCAAGGTCAAGCCCGCCGACCCGGTACAGCCAGCCCGTTTGGACCTCCCCTGTCTGGCGCCTACCGGGACCAGGGTGGGGCATCAGCCGCCGCCTACCGCCCCGTTCGGCTGGCCACAATCACCTGCACCGCGTGCTCCAACGCGTACGCCGGGTCCGCGCCCCCGCCCTTGACCTGCTCATCCGCACTCGCCACAGCCTGGATCGCCCTGGACAGCCCCTCAGGCCCCCACCCGTTCAGCTGCCGCTTCACCCGATCGACCTTCCACGGCGGCATGCCGACATGGCTGGCCAACTGCCCGCCTCGGAGGTTGCGCGGTGCGCTGCCGACCTTGGCCAGCGACCGCAAACCACCGGCCAGCGCACTCACCAGCAGCACGGGAGCGACCCCGGCGCCGAGAGCCCACCGCAGTTGCTCCAGCGCGTCCGCCAACCGCCCCTCGACAGCGGAGTCGGCCACGTTGAACCCGGTGACCTCGGCCCGGCCCTTGTGATAGCGGGCCACGGCGGCCGCGCTGATCGTCTTGTCCTCCGTGTCGAGCGCCAGCTGGCTGCATGCCGCCGCCAGCTCCCGCAGGTCGTTGCCCACGGCGTCGAGCAACGCCTGCGCCGCGTCCCCGGAGATGCCCCGCCCGGCCCGCTTGAACTCCCCCTTGATGAAGTCCAGCCGCTCCCCCGCCTTGGTGACCTTGTTGATCGTGACCACCTTGGCCCCGGCCTTCTTCGCCCCGTCGACCAGCGCCTTCCCCTTCACCCCGCCCGGGTGCGACAGAACGAGCACGGTGTCGTCGGAGGGCTGCTTGGCATAGGTGAGGACCTCGGCGATGACGTCCTTGGAAAGATCCTGGGCCGACCGGATCACCACCACGGAACGATCGCCGAAGAGCGACGGAGAGGTCAGCTGCGTCAGCTCACCGACCGCGACCTTCCCGCCCATCAGGTCATGCACCTCGGCTTGCGGGTCGCTGGCCCGCGCAGCCGCGACGACATTGCTCACGGCCCGCTCGGCCAGCAGCTCCTCATCGCCGAGGACCAGGGTCACAGGTGCTGGATCGGTTCCCGCCATGTCAGGCAGCATGCCATGCGTCGCCGACAACCTGGTACTCAAAGCGCACCCCGTACCCGCCGCCGGCCCCTGACACCCTTAGCAGCTCCGGCCCCCACCGCAACCCTGCGGCCCGGCCCCCCCCACCGCAACCCTGCGGCCCGACCCACACCACAGCCCACAAGCCCGACCCACACCACAATTCTCAAGGCGGACCCACACCACATTCTCAGGGCCGACCCACACCGCAACCCTGCGGCCGGCCCACACCGTAGTCCTCATGCCCGATCCACACCGCAGCCCTTCAGGGCCGACCCACACCGCAGCCCCTCAGGGCCGGCCCACACCGCAACCCTGCGGCCCGACCCACACCGCAGCCCCTCAGGGCCGGCCCGCAGCATGCGCTCTTGCGGACACCACGGAAACAACCGCGCGTAACACCAGCCCTCACGGCCATAGGCCCCCCGGCGCCCACCCGCGCAGTTGAGGGACGCCGCCCGGTGCCCCTAGACAGGCCAGGCACCTCTGGACGCACTCACCTGAGGGACTAGGACGCCACCGGCGCGGCCGGCGTGCGCCAGGGCGTATCGTCCTGCCCCGCCCCCCGGGGCGTGTCGTCCTGCCCCGGCCCCGAGGCGCCGTCGCAGTCCAAGGGCGAGAGCCTCCTGCTCGGGCGCCATGGCGGGTGGTGACCTACGGGCCGCGCGGAACCACTGCCATCCGCCCCTCCCGCTCCACAATGGCGAGGTCGCCGGACTGGTCGGTCCGATAGATGCTGGCTCCGAGCCGACGCAGGATGGCGAGCGTTGACAGCGCGGGATGGCCGTAGTCGTTGTCGGCGCCCACGCTGATCAAGGCAGCTCGTGCACCTACAGCCGACAAGAAGGCCGGGGATTGCCGGTTGGACCCATGGTGTGGGGTCTTGAGGATGTCGGCCCGCACAGCCGTCCGGCGCAGCAGTTCGTCCTGCGCCTCCGTTTCCAGATCACCGCTGAGCAGAATGGATCCGGACCGCCAGCGTACGTGGACGACCACGCTGGAGTTGTTGATCGCGCTGCCCTCCCCCTGCCCACTCATCTCGCCCAAGATGGGGTCGGGACCGAGCACGGTCAGCTCTGACGGGCCGAAGCTCCACCGAGTCCCGGGTGCGGCCGTCCATTCCGGTATCCCACGGCGTGCCAGCGTGGCCGAGAGATGCGCGACGGCTCGCGCGCTCGTGCGCTGCGGGCTGACGACCACCGCGCCGACGCGCCGGTTGCGGAGGACGCCGGGGAGGCCGTTCACGTGGTCGGCGTGCGGGTGGGTGAGGATCAGTAGGGGTACGTCGTCGACGCCGACCCTGCGCAGACACCGATCCATGACGATCGGATCGGGCCCGGTGTCGACCACGATCCCTCTTCCCGGTCCTGCCGCCACGACGAGCCCGTCCCCCTGGCCAACGTCGCACATCACCATCAACCACCCTTTGGGCGGCCAGGAGCCGACGATGGGCCGGATCACCAGTACGGCGACCAAAGCCGCCCCGGCCACGGTCACCGCCACGGCCCTCCACGCCCTGCGCCGCAGGATCGGCACGGCGATCGCCACCGCAAGCAGCAGCAACCCCAACCCCGGGAGCCCGCCGGGCCACGGCACGGTGGCGAAAGGCAGGTTCACTGCCCAGCGGGCCACAATGATGATCCACCCGACTGCATAACCGGCCGGGACGACGAGGAGCTCCGCGCCGCCGGGCCATACGGGCGCCACCAGGGCGGCACCGAAACCGAGCAACGTCGCAGGCGCGACTGCTGGAGCGACGAGCAGGTTGGCGATCACGGCGACGGGCGTCAACTGCCCCGACATCAGCACCAAAATGGGCGTCACCGCCACCTGCGCGGCCACCGGCACAGCAACGGCCTCCGCCATCCAACGCGGCAACCGATACGGCACCCTGGATCCGCCGCCAGCCGACCGCAGAGCACGCTCCGGCTGGAGAGCAGGATCCGGGTGCAGGTTGTGGTCGCGCTGCAGGCTGTAGTCGCGGTGCAGCTTGTGGTCGGGGTGCACGCTGTGGTCGCGGGGCAGGCTGTGATCAGGATGCACGCTTCGGTCAGAGTGCAGGCTGTGGTCCGGTTGTGGGGCGTGTCGTTCCCGTAGAGCTGGTTCGCCCTGTGGGTCACGATCAGCGTGCTTAGCGTGTCTTGTGTCGTTCTGCTCGTCGGGGTCGTCCTCGGCTTTTGGGGATGACAGGCGGTCTCGCCAGCGTGGGGCGAGGATGAGGATGCCGGCGGTGGCTGCGACCGAGAGGGCGAAGCCGTATGAACGGGCTAGTTCCGGGGCGAACAGCACCAAGAGGAGGACCGTTGCCGACAGGGCCGCGAGGCCGTCCTTTGCTCGGCCTGTGCCCAGTGCGATGGCGGCGGCAAGGCCCATGAGGAGGGCGCGTAGAACGCTTGGGGAGGGGCGGGCGACCACGGCGAACGCGAGCATCGCGAGGGCAGCGAAGACGGCCCTCGCCGGGAGGGAAAGCCCGATGAGGCGGGAGAGGGCGAGGGCGGCGCCTGCCACAATGGCGAGGTTTGCCCCACTTACCGCGTTCAAGTGGCTCAGGCCGGCCTCCTTGAGGTCGGACGACACCTGGGGATCCATGCGTGAGACGTCACCAACGACCAGGCCCGGCAGGAGGCCTTGCTGGTCGGCAGGGAGGGTGGCGGCGGCCGTCCGTAGGCCCGCTCTGAGGCTGCCGGCTGCTGTTTGGAGCAGGGACGGGGGTGTCAGGACTCGTGGTGGGCCTTGCACCAGGAGGATGGCGGCGACCAGGTCGCCTGGGGTTGGCTTGGCCAGGCGACCGGTCACTTCGATGTGCTGGCTGGGGAGCAGGGTGCTCCAGTCGTGTCCGTTGGCGAAGACGGTGATGGGGACGTTGACGGCCTGCCGGTTGCCGGCTGTTTGGATGATCTTGAGGATGGCTGGGGTTACGTAGCTCTCTTGGTTGAAGTGACCGCTTCTGCTTTGTCTGCGCTTGGGGTCGTCTGTTAGGGCGATCTGGGCCTTGATGGAGGTGTTCTTCTTGGCCAAGTCGGCTGCTGGGCCGGTGGTCAGGGCGTGAACGCGGATGGCGATCGACATTGAGGCAGCGGCCGCGCAGATGAGGGTGGCAATGGTGATGTTGCGCCAGGGGGTCGGGTGGGGTGGTCGCCGTGCATTCCGTTGGGGGTACGGGCTGTGATGTTGCTCGGCCTGGTCGGAAGGGAGGCAAGGTCCTCGCCGCATCCGCAAGGGTGGGGATGGTGGGTCCCACGCACGTTGATCGGTGTCGGTGGGTGACTGTGAACGTCCACTTGTGGAGCACGGATGCCGATCCGTAAGCCTGGTCAGCCGGCTCGCCAGGCTCGTCAGCAAGATCCGGGAGTAGGTGGGCCAGATGCAGGTGCGGCTGGCCAGGCGCCGGGCGGCCATGCTCCCGCAGTTGGCGGCCCAGATCAGAGAGCGAGTAGGCCAGGTCCAGATACGCCAGCTTGGAGGCGGGGCCGCCATACTGCCGGATCTGGTGGGCCAGTCCTCGCACCGGCTCGCCGGATCCCTGTGCAGGGTGGCCGGATCCCCGTGCAGGACGGCTGAGCCGCCGTGCTGAGCGGCCGAGCCCTCGTACTGGGTGGCCCGGCCCCCGTCCCGGAAAGCCCACCCCTCGCGCCGAGCGGCCGAGCCCCCGTCCAGGGCGGCCGGATCCCCGTCCAGGGCGGCCGGATCCCCGTCCAGGGCGGCCGGATCCCCGTCCAGGGCGGCCGGATCCCCGTCCAGGGCGGCCGGATCCCCGTGCAGGGCGGCCGGATCCCCGTGCAGGGTGGATGAGCCGCCGTACTGGGTGGCTGAGCCCTTGCGCTGGGCGGCCGGATCCCCGTGCCGGACGGGCGAGTTGCCCCCGTGCAGAGTGGCCGAGCCGCCGTGTTGGGTGGTTGGGGCCTCGTGCTGGATGGCCAAGGCGTTGGAGCGTGCTTGCTGGGCTGGGAAGCGGATGCGGCGCAGTGTGGATCGGGTGGGCCAGGCTATGGCTGAGGCGGCTAGGGCTGTGGATATGGCGACGATTAGGGCTGTGCGGGCGGAGCAGCCGAGTAGGGCCAAGGCGCTTGCCCAGGCGGCCAGGGCGGGGAGGATGAGGGGCCAGGTGTGTTCGCGCTGGGCAGTGTCGGGATCTGGGTGAGTGGCTGCGGTGTTCTTACTGGCTCCGTCTGCAGTCCAGGCGCTGGGGTTGGCGTTGTCTTGGTTTGGAGGTGCTGGGTGGGTGTTGGCGGGACGCAGGGGAGTCATGTCAGACGCGGACCTTTGGCTTGAGCTCGTCGTACTTTCGTGGGCCTATGCCGGTCACCTCGCGTAGTTGTTCGACGGTGGTGAAGCCGCCGTGGGTGTCTCGGAACTCGGCGATGCGGGCTGCCAGGACCTCGCCCACTCCTGGGAGTTGTTCGAGTTGGTCGGTGGTGGCGGAGTTGAGGTCGAGCACGGTGGTGGCCGGGTCTGCGATGGGTGAGGCGTGGGCTTGGGTTGCCTGGCCGGTAGTGCCCACGACTATCTGTTCGCCGTCGATCAGGCGTCTGGCGAGGTTGAGTGGGCCTGTGGAGGCGCCGCGGGACACTCCTCCGGCTGCTGCGACCGCGTCCGTGACTCGGGCGCCTGCGGGGAGTAGGTAGACGCCCGGTTTGCGGATCTTGCCGGTGACGTGGACGGTCACCTTGGCGACGGCGGTCGGGGACGGCGACCTTGGGGGCTGTGAGATCGGGGCCGGAGGCGGCAAGGGCTCTGGTGAGGGCTGGGAGCGCCAGAGGAAGAACGCTGCTACGGCTGCGGCGAGGGCTCCCACGGCCAGCAGGACTCGGAGGCCGGGCTTGCCTGGGTCGAGGGTTGGGGCTTGGGAGGTGAGGGCTGCGCGGAATGCTTGGAAGGTGGGGGGTACGGGGGCGGGTCCGTGCTTTTGGTCGGGTGATGGTGGTGCGTCTGAGCGTTGGTTGGGGATTTGGCGGGGTGGGTGTGAGGTGACGGCATCATCATGGTCATGTCGCTCAGGAGGTGTTCGGCTTTCCTCATCTGATGCTGCAGTGGGTGCAGTGTCCTGCCAGCGGCTTTCCTGGCGCAGGGTGGTGAGGGCGGCGTCTTCCCAAGCTTCTCTCTCACGGGGCTCGATTGAAGGGTGTCCGGCTTGGTGTGCTGAGGCGTGGCTCCGTGCCTGAGCTGCGGCCGGCTCGGTCATGGTGCCAGTGAGCCGACCGAGAGAGCGGCGGGAGCGGCGGGAGGGCGCGGTGATCGACCGTAGCCGGGACTCGGCTATGGTCCGCTCTGCCGTGGGGTCGGGGGTTCGCACGGCTGAGAACGTAGATCCTTGGCCGTCTTCGGGGAGGTCCCGAACCGCGTTCTGGGGATGGGGTGCGAGATGAGCGAAGGGGCTGTGGACAACGACACCGGCGTGATCGAGGTGGATCGTGCACGCATGCAGGCAGTCCGGCGGTCGGGCAGGCGGCAGACGTCATGCGGGCAGGCGGGCAGGCGGGCAGGCTGAGGATCGCGCCCAGGAGCACGCGGGCAAGGCGTCGGAGGGCTGAAGGACTGCGCGCAGGAGGCTAAAGGGCTGTGCTGGGCGTCGCCCGGGCTGGGGCTGTTGCTGGGCCTCGCCGGGGCTTGGGGTGTTGTGCGGGGCGTCGCTTGGGTGGGGAGCACGCTGGGCGCCCCTGGGCTGAAAGGCGCCGCGGGGCATCGCAGGGCTGGGGATCGTTGTGCTGGGCGTCACTGGGCTGGAGGGGCCTGCTAGACGCCACAGGGCAGAAAGGCTCTGCAGGGCATCTCAGGCTCGGGATCGTCGTGCTGGCCGTCGCTGGGCTGGAGGGGCCTGCTAGACGCCACAGGGCAGAAAGGCTCTGCAGGGCATCTCAGGCTGGGGATGCCGGATGTCCCGCGCTGAGGGCCATGCTGGCGGCGGAAGGTTAAGGATTCCTGGTGGAACTCACGGGCTGAGGGTCGCCGCTGGACCGTCGCAGGGCTGAGAGTCCTGCTGGACCGTCGCAGGGCTAAGGGTCGCCGCCGGGCGTCGAACTGAGGGCCTGGGCTGGTACTGACGGGACGGACAGGGCTGAGGGGCCTGCTGGGGTGGCAGGGCTGACGGTCGTGTTGGGTCCTAGGAGGACTGAGGGGCCTGCTGGGCGTCGGAGGGGTGAGGGGTGTGCGAGGGGCGGAGGTCCGTGGATGGCCCGGTCGGTCTGGAGGAAGGGGCGCGGGTTGGCGATTGGAGGCCCGTCCCTCAGCGTGCCGCTTCGTGAAAGGTCGGTCAGGGGGTATGTGAGGTGACTGTGAGGCCCAGCATGCCGGGGCCCACGTGGACGCCGATCACCGCTCCCACCTCCACCACCCGCACCTCCCCCAAGCCGCCCAGCCGCTTCGGCAGGCGTTCTGCCAGGGCCTCGGCGCGGTCGCTTGCCCCGAGGTGCTGTACGGCCACCTCCACGGGCCCCTCGCCTGCCGCGCGGACGGCGAGGTCCTCCAGGCGGGCGATGGCGCGGGAGGATGTGCGGACCTTCTCCAGGAGCGAGATGCGGCCGTCCACGATGTGGAGCAGCGGCTTGATCAGGAGGGCCGAGCCGACGAGGGAGGCGGCGGTGCCGATGCGGCCGCTGCGTCGTAAGGCGTCGAGGGTGTCCACGTAGAAGAACGTCCGGGTGGTCTCCATGCACCGGCGGGCCGCCGCTGTCACCGTCTCCAGGGCGGCGCCGCGAGCGGCGGCGTGGGCGGCGGACAGGACCGGGTAGCCGAGGCCCATGGCGATCGAGCGGCTGTCGATCACCTCGACGGGTACGGGCGCGTGGGCCGCGGCTGTCAGGGCGGAATCGGTGATGCCGGACATGTCGCGGGAAACGTGGATCGAGGCGATTGCTGTCGCGCCCGCGGCCGCCAGGGCGGCGTAGCAGGAGGCGAAGCTCTCCGGGGAAGGGCGGGAGGTGGTTGCGGTGGTGAGGTCGCCGCTGAACAGCGGCTCGTCGTACGAGACCCCGCCGGCGATCACCTGGACGGGGACGACCGTGACACCCGGTACGGCAGGCAGGTAGGCGGTCGAGTCGGTGACCACGGCGACCGAGGGCGGCATAACCCCGAGAGTAACTACTGGACCGGAGTCCCACCCCGCCACACGCGGCGCGGCTTGAGACCGAAGGACCAGGCGAAGGCGCCCTCGTGGTCGGCGTCCCACTGCACGATGTCCGCCAGCCGCCCCGGAGCCAGGACGCCGCGGTCGGGAGCGCCGAGGACGGTGGCGCCGCCGAGGGTGGCCGCCCGCAGGGCGTCGTTGACGCTCATCCCGAACGCCGACACCGCCATGGCGATGACCAGGGACATCGAGGTGATGCCGCAGAAGCCGGGGTTGTGGTCGCTGCCGAGGGCGATCTGGACGCCGTGCTTGATCATCTGGCGGACCGGCGGGAGGTGGCCGCGCTGCAGGGCCGTGGCCGGGCAGACGACGGCGGGCACGCCGTAGCGGGACATGATCGCGATGTCCTCGTCCGACATGTGGTGCAGCCCGTCGGCGGAGGCGCAGCCGAGCTCGGCGGCCAGCTGGACGGCGCCGCGGCGGCTGAAGAGGCCGGCGTGGATGCGCGGCAGGAGCCCGACGTTGCGGCCCGAGGCCAGCACCCAGCGGGACTCCTCGGTGGTGAAGTGGCCCTCGTCGCAGTAGACGTCGACGCTGTCGGCGCCCGCCGCGGCGGCGTCGGCGCACCAGGCGCCCACGGCCTCGACGTATTCGCGCTGGCGGCCGAAGTATTCGGGTGGCACGACGTGCGCCGCCAGGAACGTGACGTGCACCCGCGGCATCATCGGCTCCTTCTCCAGCTCGCGCAGGAGCCGCACGTCGGCCAGCTCGCCGTCGCGGGTGAGGTGGTAGCCGGTCTTGGCCTCGACCGTGGTGGTGCCGCTGAGCAGCCAGCTCCGCAGCCGCTCGCGCACGCCGTTGCACAGGGTCCACGGGTCGGTGCCGCGGGTCACGGTGACCGTGGAGCCCACGCCGCCGCCCGCCGCGGTGATCGAGGCGGCGCTGGAGCCGCCGGTGCGGATGGCCAGCTCGGCGTAGCGGTTGCCGGCGTAGACGGGGTGGGTGTGGGCGTCGATCAGACCGGGCGTGACAGAGCGCCGCCGAGGTTTTCGACGTGGTCGACGTCGACGATGTCGTCGACGACTCCGGGGACGCTCTGCGGGAGGTCGGGCGCCCGCCCGACCCACGCGATGCGGTCGTTGTGCACGAGGATGGCCGCGTTGCTGAGGACCTCGTTGCCGGTCCACAGGCGGCCGATGTTGGTCAGCAGTCGAACGGTCACCGCATCACCGCCCTGCGTGAGCCCCCGCCCGCGCACCGGCATGGGCGCAGCGCACAGCTCAGGGGCTGTGCCGCGCCCACTGAGTCCGCTCCGGGTCCGGACGACATGGGGGGTCTCCTGCTCTCATCCGCATCGAGTTGTGCGGTGACCGTATCGCCAGAGTCATGATCCGGCGATTTCAGTTCAGTTACGTTATTTCACAGCTGGGCTTGCTGTACAGGGTTATTCGGAAGAAAGACCACTGATCCCAACCGTCACCCAGCCCCACCTCGTCCCCAAGGCCCCCGTTGACGACTTTGATCACTAGAGTCATCATCCGAAACCTAGAACCCAAACCTAGAAACCCGACCGCGTAAGGGGTCTGGCCGATTCTAGCAATCCCAGGGTTCGGGGACCACTGCCGCTTTTGGGTAGCCATGCGTGCTTTGCGGCGAGGGCCACCCCACAACATAACGTTCGCCGCCGACGTTCCAGCCTGCCACACGCCGCCGTCGCGCCCGACCGGTGTCATCGTTCGCCGACCGTCACGGCAGACCCGCCCGAACGTGCTCGGCCGGGCGACCCCACCGTACCGCTTGAGTGGGGGTCGCCCGGCCGCAACGACCGAAACCGGGGGTGGCCGGAGGGTTAGAAGACCCGCTCCACGGGCTTGCCGACCCGCTCGAGCTCCTGCCACAGGGTGGGCAGCACCCGGGCGTGCAGGATCGTGCCGTCCTCCACGTGCTCCACGGAGAGCACCTCGCCCTCCTTGTGGGCCCGGGAGATCAGGTCTCCCCTGTTGTACGGCACCAGCAGGTGGATCTCGTGGTCCAGCCGGGGCAGCTCCTGCTCGATGACCTCCATCAGCTCGGGGATGCCGCGACCGGTCCGCGCCGACACCACGACGCAGTCGCGCTCGCGCCGCATGATCCGGTCGATCACGTCCTGCTCGGCCGCGTCGGCCTTGTTGATCACGACGATCTCGCGGATGTCCGAGGCGCCCTCGATGTCGCCGAGCACCTCGCGCACGGCGGCCAGCTGGCCCTCGGGGTCGGGGTGCGAGCCATCGACCACGTGCAGGATCAGGTCGGCCTCGGCGACCTCCTCCAGCGTCGAGCGGAACGCCTCGACGAGCTGGTGCGGCAGGTGCCGCACGAAGCCCACGGTGTCGGCGATCGTGAAGAGCCGGCCTTCGGGCGTGCGCGCCCGGCGCACGGTCGGGTCGAGGGTGGCGAACAGCGCGTCCTCCACCAGCACCCCGGCTCCCGTGATGCGGTTGAGCAGCGAGGACTTGCCCGCGTTGGTGTAGCCGGCGATGGCCACGGCGGGGACCTCGCGCCGCTGACGCTGGTAGCGCATGGTGTCACGCGAGGTGGACATGCCGCTGATCTGACGGCGCAGCTTGGCCATGCGCTCGCGGATGCGGCGCCGGTCCAGCTCGATCTTGGTCTCACCGGGGCCGCGGCCGCCGATGCCGACGCCGCCCGCGGCGCGACCGCCGACCTGCCTGGACAGGTTGCCACCCCAGCCGCGCAGGCGGGGCAGCAGGTATTGGAGCTGCGCGAGCTCGACCTGGGCCTTGCCCTCGCGGCTCTTGGCGTGCTGGGCGAAGATGTCGAGGATCAGCGCGGTGCGGTCGATGACCTTGACCTTGACCGTCTCCTCGAGCTGGCGGAGCTGGCCGGGGGTCAGCTCGCCGTCACAGATCACGGTGTCGGCGCCGGTCGACTCGACCACGTCGCGCAGCTCGAGCGCCTTGCCCGAGCCGATGTAGGTGGCCGGATCGGGCTTCTGGCGGCGCTGGACGAGGCCGTCGAGCACCTGGGACCCAGCCGTCTCGGCCAGGAGCTTGAGCTCCAGCAGGGAGTTTTCCGCGTCGTCCACCGTGCCTGACGTCCAGACGCCGACGAGGACGACCCGCTCCAGCCGCAGCTGCCGGTACTCGACCTCGGAGACATCCTGGAGTTCGGTGGAGAGGCCCGCCACGCGGCGCAGCGCCTGGCGCTCCTCGAGGTCCATGTCGCCGGTCTCGAACTCGTCGAGGTCGAGCGCGGTGTAATCGTGCATTCGTGTCATCTCTATTAGGGAACGTCTGGACACCTCGGTGTCTTCCCACGATGGTGGCACGACACCCCCGGCACAATCACCCCGTTATCCGGCCGACACCGTGACGTCGCCGGATCCGGCCTTGAGCGAGATCTTGTGCGGTGAGGAACTGTCCTTCTTGACCGAGACGTCGGCGTCGCCGGACCCCACCTGGGTCTTGACGTCGTAGGCCCCGTCGGGCACGCGGAGCACGATGTCCCCGGAGCCGGTCTGCAGCTCGGCGCTGTCGGGCGCGGCGGTGTACTTGAGCTCGACGTTCCCGGACCCCGCCTCCGCGACGACCTTCTTGCCCGCCAGGTCCGCGGCGTCCAGGTCGCCGGAGCCGACGTGTACGGCGAGGTCCCCGGTCAGGCCCCTGAGCGTGGCGTCGCCCGAACCGTTTTCCAGGTCGACGGCCAGCCCCTTGGGGATCTCGATCTTGTAGTCGACGCTGCAGCTGCCCAGGTTCGATGGGCAGTCGTATGACATGAGCAGCGTGTCACCCTCGACGCTGTGCTGCGGCTTCGGCTTGTCGTCGCCGCGCCAGCGCAGCGTCTCGGTGACGCGTACGGAGCCGCCGCCGGTCTCGGTCACCACGGTCTCGCCCGCGCCGCTCTTGACCTGCAGCCTGGCGACCTTGTCCGTCACCTCGTAGGACGCCGTCTCCTCGCTGCTCGGACCGGCGATGCTCGCGAGCCCGCATCCCGTCAGCATCAGCGCGGAGGCCAGCAGCCCGCCCGCGATCGCGATGGTCTTCATGCCGTCAATCCTGTCCGGGCACGCCCCTGACCGCATCGGGGATGCCCCCGACGACTCCCCGAAGGAACCCCAACCTTTGACCCGGGACTACCAGGGGAGTAACTTCACTTCCACAATCCAGAAGTCATTTTCCACGAAGCGGAAAGGCACCCCATGGAGATCACCGGCCCGATGCTCGACCGGTTCGACGAGATCCTCACGCCTGAGGCGCTCGATTTCGTGGCGACTCTCCAGCGGGAGTTCGGCGCCAGGCGGCTGGAGCTGCTGGAGGCCCGCCAGGCGCGGCAGGCGGAGCTGTCCGCGGGCGGCCTGCTCGACTTCCTGCCGGAGACGAAGCAGGTCAGGGAGGCCGACTGGCAGGTCGCGCCGCCCGCGCCCGGTCTGGAGGACCGCCGGGTGGAGATCACCGGCCCGGTCGACAAGAAGATGACCATCAACGCGCTCAACTCCGGCGCCAAGGTCTGGCTGGCCGACTTCGAGGACGCCAACTCGCCGCTCTGGGAGAACTGCGTGAGCGGCCACCTCAACCTGCGCGACGCGCTCGACCGCACGATCGACTTCGAGACCGGCGGCAAGTCGTACGCGCTCAGGCCCGACGAAGAGCTGGCCACGGTCGTCGTGCGCCCGCGCGGCTGGCACCTGGACGAGAAGCACGCCCAGGTGGACGGGCAGCCGGTCTCGGGCTCACTGTTCGACTTCGGGCTCTACTTCTTCCACTGCGCCCAGCGGCAGATCGACAAGGGCAAGGGCCCGTACTTCTACCTGCCCAAGATGGAGTCCCACCTGGAGGCGCGGCTCTGGAACGACGTGTTCACCAGGGCTCAGGAGCTCCTCGGCATCCCGCACGGCACGATCAGGGCGACCGTCCTCATCGAGACCTACCCGGCCGCGTTCGAGATGGAGGAGATCCTGTACGAGCTCCGCGACCACTCGGCGGGGCTCAACGCGGGCCGCTGGGACTACCTGTTCAGCGTGATCAAGAAGTTCCGGACCCGGGGCCGCGAGTTCCTGCTGCCCGAGCGGAACGCGGTCACGATGACGGCCCCGTTCATGCGCGCGTACACCGAGCTGCTGGTGCGCACCTGCCACAAGCGCGGCGCGCACGCCATCGGCGGGATGGCGGCCTTCATCCCCTCGCGGCGCGACCCCGAGGTGAACGCCGTGGCGCTGGAGAAGGTGCGGGCGGACAAGACGCGCGAGTCGGGCGACGGGTTCGACGGCTCGTGGGTGGCGCACCCGGACCTGGTTCCGGTGTGCCGCGAGGTGTTCGACGGCGTGCTGGGGTCGCGGCCCAACCAGCTCGACCGGCTGCGCGAGGACGTCAGCGTGACCGCCGCCGAGCTGCTGGCCGTCTCCGCGACGCCGGGCGAGATCACCGAGACCGGGCTGCGCAACAACGTGGACGTGGCGCTGCGCTACCTCGCCGCCTGGATGGGCGGCCTGGGCGCGGTGGCGATCCACAACCTCATGGAGGACGCCGCCACCGCCGAGATCTCGCGCTCGCAGATCTGGCAGTGGATCCACAACGACATCACGCTCGCCGACACGGGAGCCCAGGTGACGAAGGAACTGGTCGAGCAGATCATCGCGGAGGAGCTCGCCAGGATCGCCGAGGAGCCCGGCCATGACGAGAAGCTGTACGGTCAGGCGACCGCGCTGTTCAAGGAGGTCGCGCTGGACGACGACTTCGCCGAATTCCTGACGCTTCCCGCCTATGCTCGAATGCCGTAGAACTAGGAAAAAGAGGGGGATCGGGTGCTGGAAACGCTGACGGCGGCCCTGCGCTCGCTGCTGCCCCATGACTCGGTGATCACCGATCCGGTACGCCTGCGCACGTACGAGTGCGACGGCCTCACCTACCACCGGGCGACCCCCGGCGTGGTCGTGCTGCCCGACACGGCCGAGCAGGTCGCCCGCGTGGTAGGCGTGTGCAACGACTTCGGCGTGCCCTTCGTGGCCAGGGGCTCGGGCACCGGCCTGTCGGGGGGCGCGCTCCCCCGCGAGGACGGCGTGCTCATCGTCACCTCCAAGATGCGCAGGATCCTGGAGATCGACCTGGACAACCGCCGGGCGGTCGTCGAGCCCGGCGTCACCAACCTGGCCATCACCGAGGCCGTGCGCGACCGGGGCTACTACTACGCGCCCGATCCCTCCAGCCAGCAGGTCTGCTCCATCGGCGGCAACGTCGCCGAGAACTCCGGCGGCGCCCACTGCCTCAAGTACGGCTTCACCGTCAACCACGTCGAGGCCTGCGAGATCGTCACCCCCGACGGCGACCTGGTCACGCTGGACCGCATGGACCCCGGCTACGACCTGCTGGGCGCGTTCGTCGGCTCCGAGGGCACGCTGGGCATCGCCACCAAGATCACGGTACGCCTCAGCCGCGCGCCCGAGGCCGTGACCACGGTGCTGGCCGCGTTCGAGAGCATCGAGCAGGGCGGGCAGGCCGTCTCGGCGATCATCGGCGCGGGCATCGTGCCCGCCGCGATCGAGATGATGGACGCGCTGGCCATCGAGGCGGCCGAGGCGGCGGTTGCCTGCCGCTACCCCGAGGGCGCGGGTGCCGTGCTGATCGTGGAGCTGGACGGCCCTCGGGCGGAGGTGGACGAGCAGTTCGCCCGGCTGACGGAGATCTGCTCGGGCGCCTTCGAGCTGCGGGTGGCCGCCGGACCGGCCGAGCGGGCGGCGATCTGGAAGGGCCGCAAGTCGGCGTTCGCCGCCGTCGGGCGCATCAGCCCGGCCTACATCGTGCAGGACGGCGTGGTGCCGCGTACGTCCCTGCCCGGCGTGCTGGCGGCCATCGACCGGCTCTCGCACGAGCACGGCATCAGGGTGGCGAACGTCTTCCACGCCGGGGACGGCAACCTGCACCCGCTCGTGCTGTTCGACGACGAGGAGCCGGGGGCCGGCGAGCGGGCCGAGGTGGTCTCCGGGGCGATCCTCGACCTGTGCATCGAGCACGGCGGATCGATCACGGGCGAGCACGGAGTCGGGGTGGATAAATCCCGCTATATGCCGAAAATGTTCAGCGCGGACGACCTGGACACCATGCAGCTCGTCCGGTGCGCGTTCGACCCCCGGGGCCTGTCGAACCCGGGCAAGGTGTTCCCCACCCCGCGCCTGTGCGGCGAGGTGCCGGGAGTGCGCAAGGGCGTGCACCCGCTGGTGGAGTCGGGGAAGGCGGAGCAGTTCTGATGCTGGCCGACACGGGGGTGACCATCAGGCAGGCGGACGCCGACGACGCCGTCAACGGCGTCCGGCCCCGCTGGGTCGCCCTGCCCGAGACGGTCGAGGAGATCTCGGCCGTGCTGCGGGCCTGCGCCGAGAAGGACCTGGCGGCGGTGCCCGCGGGCGGCGGCACCAAGCTGCACTGGGGTGCCCCGCCCGAGCGCTGCGACGTGCTCATCGACATGTGCTGCATGAACTCCCTCGTCGAGCACGCCGCCGGCGACCTCGTCGTGCGCGCGCAGGCCGGGCTGACCATGGACGCGCTGGCCGCCGCGCTCGCCGAGCAGGGCCAGGAGCTGGCACTCGACCCGCCGTTCAGGGAGCACACCACGGTCGGCGGCACGCTCGCCACCGCGACGGCGGGCCCGCGCGCCTTCCGCTACGGCACCGCCCGCGACCTGCTCATCGGCATCACGGTCGTGCTGCCCGACGGGACGATCGCCAAGTCCGGCGGCCGGGTGGTCAAGAACGTCGCGGGCTACGACCTCGGCAAGCTCTTCACCGGCTCCCAGGGCACGCTCGGCGTGATCGCGGAGGCCACGTTCCGGCTGCACCCGCTGCCCGCCGAGCGGCGCTGGCTCGTGGCGGTCACCGAACCGGCGGACGACGTGCTGCTCCGCCTGGCCGCCTCCCAGGCCGAGCCGTCCGCCGTGGAGATCGACTGCCCCGACGGCAAGGAGGCGACGGTCGCGGTGCTGGTGGAGGGCTCGGCGGCCGAGCAGCGCGCGCTGGCGTTGCGCGAGGTGCTGGGAGAAGGCACGGTCACGGCCGAGGCGCCGGAGTGGTGGGGGCTGATCCTCAGGGACGACGTGCTGCTGGAGACCCGGTTCCCGCCCGCGCGCGCGGCCGAGGCGCTGGCCGCCGCCGGGGAGGCCGGTTTCGCCTTCCGCGGCTCGGCCGCGGCGGGGCGGGCGTATCTGGAGCTCTGGGGCGAGGTCTCGGAGGAGGAGCTGGCTGCGGCCGTCACCCGGCTGCGCGGGCTGATCGAGGCGCTGGGCGGGCGGCTGAACGTGCTGGCCACGCCGTACGAGAGCGTCGACAGGTGGGGGCAGGTGAGCGGGCTGCCGTTGATGCGGCGGGTCAAGGAACGGTTCGATCCCGGGCGCAGGATGTCTCCCGGCCGGTTCTTGGGAGGGATCTGAGCAACGTGAATCCCGAGCTGATCAACGACTGCGTGCACTGCGGGTTCTGCCTGCCCACGTGCCCGACGTACGTGCTGTGGGGCGAGGAGATGGACTCGCCGCGCGGCCGCATCCACCTGATGAAGCAGCATGTCGAGGGCACCCCGATCACGCCGGAGATGGCCGGGCACTTCGACGCCTGCCTGGGGTGCATGGCGTGCGTCACGGCCTGCCCGTCGGGGGTTCGGTACGACCGCCTGATCGAGCAGACCAGGGCCGAGGTGGAGCACGAGCACGTGCGGGATCCGCAGGAGCGGGCCGTGCGCGGGATCGTGTTCAGTCTGTTCCCCTATCCGCGCAGGCTGCGGCTGCTGCGGCCGGGGATGTGGCTGGCCGAGCGCATGGCGCCGTTCCTCGCCAGGGCGCATCCGAGCCTCGGCGCCATGGCCGCGCTCGCGCCGCGCGTCGAGCACCGGCAGCGGATGCCGCGCGTCGTCAGGGCCAGGGGCGAGCGCCGGGCCGTGGTGGGCATGCTCACCGGATGCGTGCAGGGCGAGTTCTTCCCCCAGGTGAACGCGGCCACCGCGCGGGTGCTCTCCCTGGAGGGCTGCGACGTGGTCATCCCCGGCGGCCAGGGCTGCTGCGGGGCGCTCAGCGTGCACTCCGGGCGCGACGAACAGGCCAGGCGGCTGGCGCGGCGCACGGTCAGGACGTTCGAGAAGGCCGGGGTCGACACCGTCGTGGTCAACGCGGCAGGCTGCGGATCTTCGATGAAGGAGTACGGCGAGCTGCTCGGGCGCGAGCCGGGGTTCAGGGTGGTCGATCTGTCGGAATACCTCGCCGAGCTGGGGCCCGTGGCCAAGCGCCACCCGCTGCCGCTCACCGTCGCCTATCACGACGCCTGCCACCTGGCCCACGCCCAGGGCGTGCGCGTCCAACCGCGCGAGCTGCTGAGCGGCATCCCCGAGCTGGTGATCCGCGAGATCCCCGAGTCGGCCATCTGCTGCGGGTCGGCGGGCACGTACAACATCTTCCAGCCGCAGGCCGCCCGCGACCTCGGCGACAGGAAGGCCGGCGCGGTCGCCACGACCGGCGCCGAGCTGCTGGTCTCGGCCAACCCCGGCTGCACGATGCAGATCGCCGCGGCCATGCGGCGCGCGGGCTCGGACATCAGGGTGGCCCACACAGCCGAGGTGCTCGACGCTTCACTGCGTGGAGTCTCCCTATGAGTGTCCAGTCGGTGGAGCGGGCGCTGGATGTGCTGGAGGCGCTGGCCGAGCACGGAGGCGAGGCGGGCCTGTCGGAGATCGCCGCCAGGACCGGTCTGCCGTACGGGACCATCCACCGGCTGCTGCGCACCCTGCTCGCCCGCGGCTACGTACGGCAGGAATCCGACAAGAGGTACGCCCTGGGCGGCGGCCTCGTACGGCTGGGCGGCATCGCCGAGAGCATGGTGGGCGTGTGGGCGCAGCCGTACCTGACCAAGATGGTCGAGCTGTCCGGTGAGACCGCCAACCTGGCCGTGCTCGAAGGCGACTTCGTCGTCTACGTGGCGCAGGTGCCCTCGCCGCGCAGGCTGCGGATGTTCGCCGAGGTGGGCCGGCGGGTGCTGCCGCACAGCACGGCCGTGGGCAAGGTGCTGCTGGCCGGACGGCCCGCGGGCGACGCGGTGGCCGTCTTCGAGCGCACCGGCATGCCCCGCCGCACCCCCAACACGATCACCGACGTGACGGCCATGCTGGCCGAGCTCGATCTCGTCAGGACGCAGGGTCACGCCATGGACCTGGGCGAGGAGGAGCTCGGCGTGCACTGCCTGGCCGTTCCCGTGTGGGACGGCGACCGGGTGGTAGCCGCGATGTCGGTCTCCGGGCCCGCCGAGCGGATCGACGCGATCGACCGCGACGACCTGGCCGAGGGCATGCGCAAGATCGCCATCGACTTCGGCAACGAGCTCGGTCCGGCGGTCGACGCACGCTGAACGAAGTTACGGTTAGGGCATGTGTAGAAGCATCAAGACCCTGCGGCCCCCGTACACCGAGAGCGTGACCGAGGAGGACGTGCGGGCGGCGGCGTTGCAGTACGTCAGGAAGATCTCCGGCTTCCGCGCGCCCGCCGCGCACAACGCCGAGGCGTTCGACCGGGCGGTGGAGACGATCACCAAGGCGTCGGAGGAGTTGCTCGGAGCTCTCCAAGTTCGCGGAACGCGTTGACAGGCACCCGCGGTCGGTGAAGTGTTCCCTCGTGTAGGCCCCGAGCGAGGGAGCGCCCATGATCAGCGGGCTGTACCAGGGACAGGACGGCGACTCGCAGCTGGCGCTCCGGGTCGACATCGACGGGGTCAGGCCCACCGGGCGGGTGAGCGGCGACCTGTTCACCGTGGCGGGCGCGACGACCTCCTACGCCGGCTCGTTCGTGGTCAACTCCCCCACCGCGCGCTCGGAGGGTACGGAGACCCGGATCCAGGGGCGCGGGGTCTTCACGTTCGACACCCCGGCGAAGGACGTGAGCGTCACGATCACCGGCGGGTCGGGCACGGCCGAGGTCGCGGGGCGCGCCTACCAGGTGGCCTTCGCCTCGCCGTACTTCCGCAGCGTGCTGCTGGAGCAGGACTCCGTGATCGGGACCGTGCCGTTCGTGTCGTACCAGACCGGCACGCTGCCGGGGCCGAGCGGCTCGCCGGCCAGGGAGCTGAGCGTGCGGGCGGCGTACGCGGAGGCGGGCATCGAGCTGACCCTCGCCCAGCCGGGGGTGATCCCGGTGGACGGGTCGGGTGCGGACCTGGCGTGGGACGACGCCGAGCTGCATCACGCGATGACGCAGCAGTTCGGCGCGTTCGGCGACGCGCCGGCCTGGCGCATGTGGCTGCTGGTGGCCAGCAAGCACGTGGGCGGCTACCGGGGGATCATGTTCGACTACAACGACGCGCACCAGCGGCAGGGGTCCGCGGTGTTCTACGACGTGATCAAGGGGACGGCGCCGCAGGCGCAGCGGGCGCAGTTGCGTACGTACGTGCACGAGCTCGGGCACGCCTTCAACCTGCTGCACTCCTGGCAGAAGAACCTCGGCAGCCCGCCCCAGCCGCTGGGCCCCGACGGCGGCTTCGGCGACCTGTCGTGGATGAACTACGTGCAGAACTACAGACCCGGCGGCGAGCCGGGCTACTGGGCCGCGTTCCCGTTCCAGTTCACGGACCCGGAGCTCGTCCACCTGCGCCACGGCTTCTACCGCGACGTGGCCATGGGCGCGAACGCGTTCGGCACCGGCGCCGCCGAGATCGCGCCGTTCGAGCAGCCCGTGGAGGACCGTTCCGGGCTGCGGCTGGAGCTGCGCGCCAAGGAGTCGTTCGAGCTGGGCGAGCCCGTCGTGGTCGAGTTCAAGCTGTCCTGCGCCGGCGAGCCCCGCGTCACGCACGGCCACCTGCACCCCGACACCGAGTTCACCCAGGTGTCGATCACGCAGCCGGGCGGCAGGACCGTGCTGTACCGGCCGATGATGCGGCACTGCGTGGACGCCTCGCCGGAGATCCGGCTGGACGAGGGCAACCCGGCCATGTACCGCAGCGCGTACATCGGGCACGGACGCGACGGGCACTATTTCCAGCAGCCCGGCGAATATCACGTGCGCGCCCAGTACATCGCCGCGGACGGCTCCCGCATCGTCTCCCCCGCGTGCCTGGTCAGGGTGCGCTTCCCGGTCGGCCGCGACGACCACCAGGTGGCCGAGCTGATGCTGGGCGAGGAGCAGGGGCAGCTGTTCTCGCTGCTCGGCTCCGACTCGCCCGCGCTGCGCTCGGGGAACGAGGCCCTGGACGAGGTCATCGACCGGTACGGCACCCACCCGCTGGCCGTCTACGCCCGCCTGGTCAAGGGGCTGAACGCCGAGCGCGAGTTCAAGGCGGTGACGGCGGGCAAGCGGCTGCGCGTCCGGCCGCCGGATCCCAAGCAGGGCATCGAGCACCTCAGCCAGGTCGCCCGCGACGCGAGCATCGACAACATCACCCTGAACATGGTGATGCGCCGCCTGGCCAGGGCCGAAGCCCGGCAGGGGGACCTGGACCGGGCGAACGCGGTGATGGACCAGATGGTCGCCACGTTCCAGGCCAAGGGGGTGAACCCCATCGTCCTGGGGCAGATCCAGCGCCAGGCGGAGCTGACGAAGACCGCCCTGAGCGCCGAGGCCTAGCTCATTCGAGCAGGCGGTGCTGGGCGGCGAGGAAGCCCGCGTGGAAGCGGGTCCTGGCGTCCAGGCGCTCGCACAGCATCTGCACCCGGCGCTGCACCGTACGCGGGCTGAGCCCCAGCTGCCTGGCGATGGCGTCGTCCTTCATCCCGGCCGCCAGCAGTGCCAGCACCTCCGTGTCGGGCGTGCGCGGCCACACCTCGGGCTCCAGGCCGTCCGCGGCGGTCAGGCGGAGCGGCACGGCGGCCCGCCACAGCGTCTCGAACAGCCCCACCAGGGCGTCCAGAAGGGCGGACGGGTGCACCACGAGCGCGCTCTCCACGGCCTGGTCCTCGTCGGAGACCAGGGGCAGGATGGCCGTGCGGGCGTCGGCGATGGCCAGCTTGACCGGCACCTGCCCGAGCCTGGCCTGCTCGCCGTCGGCGATGGCCCGGCGCGTGTGGGCCAGCATGCCGGGATGCTCGAACGCCTGCGGACCGTAGATGCCGCGGATGGGCGCCCCCTGGCGGGCCGCCCGCCTGCGGTTCTCCCGGTCGTCGCTGACGTCCACCGCGTACGGCGGATGCACCAGCACGAGCATCTCCCGCGTGGCGTTGCGTTCCAGCTGGAGATAGCGGCGGGCCACGGCGTCACGCCCGCTCACCACCTCCAGCACCTCCTCCGGGTGCGGCCCGTTGCGCTCGGCGACCTCGGTGGCCAGCAGCGCGGCGGCGGCCCTGCTGTGCGCGATCTCCTCCTGGCGGCGCGCGACGAGGATGTCGATGGCGACGTTCGGCGGAGTGGCGATCAGCCGCAGCGGCCGGCCGGCCACCCGGGAGATGAGGCCGAGGTCCTCCAGCCGGGGCAGCATGCGGCGGATGGCCGCGGCGGACGAGCCGGTCTCGGCGGCGAGCTGGCTCAGCGTCGCCGGTCCGTGCCTGAGCAGCGCGCGGTAGGCGGTCTCCTCGGCGACGGTGACGCCGAGTCCCTCCAGCAAGCGCCGCTGCGCCATGTCCCCTCTTTCCGACATGTCATGATCCAGGTTCAGACTAAGGCAGCCTTGTTCGGAGGTGCACAGGGCTTTATCGTCATTGCATATCCGGCACGTGTTGCGCATTAAGGAACAAACCGGAGGCGTCATGAGTCGGCCCCGTCTGGTGATCGTAGGAGCCGGAATCGTGGGCTGCGCCCTCGCCGACGAGCTCACCGAGCGAGGGTGGACCGACGTCACGGTGGTGGACCAGGGGCCGCTCTTCGCCGCCGGCGGGTCCAGCTCGCACGCGCCCGGCCTGGTCTTCCAGACGAACCCGTCGAAGACCATGACCGAGTTCGCCGCCTACACCGTGCGGAAGTACACCGGGCTCGGCGGGTCGTGCTTCCGCCAGGTCGGCGGGCTGGAGGTGGCCACCACCCCGGCACGCTGGACCGACCTGCACCGCAAGGTCGGCTGGGCCGAGTCGTGGGGCGTCGAGGGCCACCTGATCGACCCCGGGCGGTGCGCCGAGCTGTGGCCGCTGCTGGACAGGGACAGGGTGCTCGGCGGGTACCACGTACCGACCGACGGGCTGGCCGCCGCGGTCGCGTGCGGACAGGCGCAGGCGGCGAGGGCCACCGAACGAGGCGCCAGATTCCTGGAGCGGCACACGGTCGTGGGCATCGAGCAGAAGGGCGGCCGGGTCACCGGCGTCGCGGTCGTGACCTCCGGCGAGTACCGGACGATCCCCGCCGACGTGGTGGTGTGCGCGGCGGGCTTCTGGGGGCCCTCGATCGGGAAGATGGCCGGGCTGACGGTGCCGCTGCTGCCGCTGGCCCACCAGTACGCCAAGTCGGGCCCCCTCCCTCCCCAGCCGGAGGGGCCCATCCTCCGCCACCAGGACCGCGACCTGTACTTCCGCCGGCACGGCGACCGCATCGGCATCGGCTCCTACTCCCACCGGCCCATGCCGGTCGCCCAGGACGAGATCGGCCCCAAGGGCACCGTCATGCCGTCGGTGCGGGCGTTCACCGAGGAGGACTTCGCCCCCGCCTGGCGGGACGCGGTCGAGCTGCTGCCCGCGCTCGCCGAGTCCAAGTACGAGGACGGCATCAATGGGATCTTCTCCTTCACGCCCGACGGGTTCCCGCTGATCGGCGAGGCGCCGCACCTCGACGGGTTCTGGCTGGCCGAGGCCGTCTGGGTGACCCACTCGGCCGGGGTGGCGCGAGCGCTGGCCGAGGTGCTGGTGGACGGGCGCTCCGGGTTCGACCTGCACGAATGTGAGCTGAGCAGGTTCGAGCAGGCGCAGCTGTCGCCCGCGTTCGTCGAGGAGCGCGGCAGGCAGAACTTCGTCGAGGTCTACGACGTCATCCACCCGCTCCAGCCGATGGAGTCGCCGCGGCCCCTGCGGACCAGCCCGTTCCACGCGCGGCAGCGGGAGCTGGGCGCCTTCTTCCTGGAGGGGGCGGGGTGGGAGCGACCGCACTGGTTCGAGGCCAACGTGCCGCTCCTGGAGGACCTCGTACGGCGCCGCAGGACCCCGGACGTGCCGGAGGAGGCCCGGGGCATGGCCGTCGAGCCCTTCCTGGGCGCGGCGCAACGCGACGAATGGGCCTCGCGCCACTGGTCGCCGGTGGCCGCCGCCGAGTCGTACGCCACCAGGGAACGGGTGGCGCTCTACGACATGACGCCGCTCAAGCGGATCGAGGTCAGCGGGCCGGGGGCGGCGGCGTTCCTGCAGCGCATGACTACGAACAACGTGGACAAGAAGCCCGGCTCGGTCACGTACACGCTGCTGCTCGACGTCAAGGGCGGCATCCGCTCGGACCTCACGGTGGCGCGGCTGGAGGAGGACGTCTTCCAGGTGGGCGCGAACGGCAACCTCGACCTCGACTGGCTGACCAGGCACGCGCCCGGCGGGGTGCGCGTGCGCGACCTGACGCCGGGCACGTGCTGCGTGGGCGTGTGGGGGCCGCAGGCGAGGGAGCTGGTGCAGCCGCTCACCGACATGGACCTGTCGCACCAGGGCTTCCGCTACTTCAGCTGCAAGTCCGGATATGTCGGGCATGTTCCGGTGCTCGCGATGCGGGTCTCCTATGTGGGCGAGCTGGGCTGGGAGCTCTACACCAGCGCCGACCTGGGGCTCAAGCTCTGGGACACGCTGTGGTCGCGCGAGATGGCGGTCGCCGGCGGGCGGGCCGCGTTCGGCAGCCTGCGGCTGGAGAAGGGCTACCGGCTCTGGGGCGTGGACATGACGACCGAGCACAACCCGTACGAGGCCGGGCTGGGCTTCGCGGTCAGGGCGGACAAGGACTTCATCGGCCGCGACGCGCTGACCGCCGACGTCATGCGCAGGCTGGTGCCGCTGCTCAGCACCGAGGTGGTCATGGGCAAGGAGCCGGTGCGACACGCGGGGCGCACGGTCGGGTACGTCACGAGCGCGGCGTACGGGCACACCATCCACCGGCCCATCGCGTACGCGTGGCTGCCGAGCGAGCTCGCCGAGCCCGGGACCCATGTCGACATTTCCTACTTCGGTCGCCGGGTGCCCGCGGTGGTCGCCGAGGAGCCGCTGTTCGACCCCGGGATGGAAAAGATCAAATGTTGAAGTAGCCGCCCCGGAGGCGTTGAAAGGCCTTTTATGGGCACTTGACCTAGACTTTACGGAGGTAGGGCGAAGTCTGGGGAGTGGGCGTGGGGCGGCGGGTTCGGGCGTTCATGGCCGGTGTGGCCACGGTGGCGGTGCTGGCGGGCTGCGGCGGGCTGCAGGGGCAGTCCTCAGCAGGTACCGATAAGTCGGATAAATCTGACTCGGTGTCCGTCTCGGACGCCCGCAAGAAGCTCGCCAAGTTGACGGTCAAGGGCCGCGCGCCGAAGACCGGGTTCGACCGGGACAAGTTCGGCCCGGCGTGGTCGGATGTCGACCACAACGGCTGCGACACCCGTAACGACATACTCAAGCGGGACCTGGTGGACGAGAAGTTCAAGGCCGGGACCCACGACTGCATCGTGCTGAGCGGCACGCTGCACGACCCGTACAGCGGCAAGACCATCAACTTCAAGCGCGGTCAGGACACCAGCACCGCCGTCCAGATCGACCATGTGATCCCGCTGTCGGACGCCTGGCAGAAGGGCGCGCAGCAGTGGGCGGCGGACAAGCGCAAGGAGTTCGCCAACGACCCGCTGAACCTCATGGCCGTCGACGGCCCCCTCAACGGCCAGAAGAGCGACTCCGACGCCGCCACCTGGCTGCCGCCGCGCAAGTCGTACCGGTGCACCTACATCGCCCGCCAGATCGACGTGAAGTCGAAGTACGGCGTCTGGGTGACGTCGGCGGAGAAGGACGCCATGGAGGGCATCCTGTCGAGCTGCTGAAGATCTATACGAACAGTCACGCGGTCCGTAAGATCCGACGGCATGCATGCGACAAAACGGATCAAAGTGATGATGGCCGCAGCCGTCACGGTGCTCGCCTCCACCGCCCTGCCCGCCCCGGCGCACGCCGCGACGAACCTGGTGGTCCTCGACTGGAACGTCGCGGGCGACACCGCCGACATGAAGGCCATCGCCGGAGTGATCCGCAGCAGCGGCGCCAACATCGTGACCGTGCAGGAAATCCATCGCAAGCCGGAAGCCGACCAGGTCAAGCAGTTAGCCGACGAGCTCGGCTGGGACATCACGGCCAACGCCCACTTCGGCGCGGGCGACAACCCCGGCCCCTGTGACGATCCGCAGCCCGGCAAGGCGGGCAACGCGATCCTGTCCTCGTTCAAGATCCTCGAGCGCGTGACGATCCCGCTCAGCGACTTCGAGACCTGCCCGGTCAACCGCTCCATGGCCGGGGCCAAGCTCGACCTCGGCGGCGGCTCGACGATCACGGTGTTCACCACCCACCTGTCCCCCGGCCTGTCGGCCACCTCGGTGGCCCGCCGCGAGGCCCAGGCGGACAAGGTGCGCAATTACCTCGGCTCCCGGTCCCCGCTGATCCTCACCGGCGACTTCAACGCGCCGCCCACGGACGCGCTGTCGAAGAAGTTCGTGAGCGCGGGCTGGGTGGACACCGGCGCCAGGTACGCCAACACGCCGACCCACGGGGACGCCCGCATCGACTACATCTACACCAGGGGCATCACCACCACGAGCGGCTCCGTCCTGTCGAGCACCCTGTCCGACCACCGCCCGGTCGTCATGAAGATGACCCGCTGACGGCACAAGGCCCACCGCCGCGCGCGGTGGGCCGGTGGCCGTGGGGGATTCCGTCAGTCGTCGTCGTGGCCGTGGTCGTCGTCGTCCTTGTCCGTCTGGTGCTTGGTGACCTTGCCGGTGGCCGCGTCGACGTCCAGCTCGTGCCGTTCGGTGCCCTTGGTCAGCTCGACCTCCCACACGTCGGGCTGCGTGCCCCTGCGCTGGTAGTCGAGCTCGCTGACCCAGGCCCCCGCCACCTCCTTGTGGGCGAGCTCCATGGCCCGCTCGGCCGTGACCTTGGGGGCGGCGGCCGTGGACGCGGTGGCGGCGAAGGCGACGCCCCCGCCCGCGACCAGCGTGACGATCCCGGCACCGACGACGATGAACTTCTTCGTGATCTGCATGACTCCACGAAATCGCGATCGCCGATAATCGCGCGCTAAGGAGCCGTTAAGACCATCTCCACCCGCGCGCCGCCGCCTTCTGGCGTGGAGACGGCCAGGTGGCCGCCCGAGGACTCGGCGGTACGGCGGGCGATGTCGAGACCGAGGCCGGTCGAACCGCCCCTGCTGTTGCCCCGTTCCAGCAGCTCCGGGTCGAAGCCCGGCCCCGAGTCCTCGACCGCCAGCACCGCCCCCGACGCGTGCGGCGTGAGCCGTACCGCCATGGAGGCCCCTTCCGGGGTGTGCGCGAACACGTTGCCGAGCAGGGCGTCCACGCAGGCCGCGAGCTCCTCGGCGCCCACCGCGACGGGCAGCGGCCCGTCGGGCAGCGAGATCGACACCTCGCGGCACTGGTCCTCCGCCAGCACCGACCAGAACCGCACCCGCTCCCCCACCACCGCCGCCGCGTCGCACGACGCGCGCCCGGCCGAGCGGCGCCGCGCCTCCGTGATGACGACGCTCACCGCCCGTTCCAGTGCGTCCACGCGGGCCCGCAGCCGTGCCGCCTCCTCCGGGTCCCGCAGCGACTCGGCGTCCAGCCTGAGGCCGGTCAGCGGAGTACGCAGCCGGTGCGACAGGTCGGCCACCGACTCCCGCTCCGCCACCAGCAGCTCGTCGATCCGCCCCGCCAGGTGGTTGAGCGCCAGCGCCACCGAACGCACCTCGGGCGGTCCGCCCGGCTCCGCCCGAGCCGTCAGGTCGCCCCCGGCCAGCCGGTGCGAGACCCGTGCCAGCCCGTCCACCGGCCGCGTGACGGCCAGCGCCAGCCGGTCCGCCAGGACGATTCCCAGCACCACCAGCACGATCCCCAGCAGGAGCAGCCCCAGCCACGCCTCGCGGACGCCCTTCATCAGCTCCGCGTCCGGCACGAACACCCTGATCACCGCCGTGCCCCCGGACGACTGCGCGGAGACCAGCACCTCCCTGCCGCCGGAGGCCACGGCGGTGACGCTGCGCCCGGTCGCGGCCAGGCGCACCGCGTCGGTACGGGGTGCCGCCGCGCCCACCGTGCGCCCGCCCGGCAGGAACACCGTCACCGGACGCGACACCTGCGCGATCGCCAGCTCCAGGTCGGGCGTGCCCACCGCGACCGCCACGGACTCGGCGGCGGCGGTCGCCCTGCCCATCGCGCCGTTCTCGGCCACGGCCCGGATGAGCAGCGCCATCGGCACCAGCAACGCGATCAGCACGAGGGACGTCGTGGCCGCCACCAGCAACGCCAGCCACCGCCTCACGCCCGCCCCCTCCGCTCGGGCCGGCCTCCGCCCTGCGGCGCCGTCCCGGAGGAATCCCGCGTCCCCGCCGCTGCCGTCGCGCGCGTCATGACGGCTCGACCAGCTTGACGCCGACCCCGCGCACCGTGAGCAGGTAGCGGGGCTCCGCGGCCGTCTCGCCCAGCTTCCTGCGCAGCCACGACAGGTGCACGTCCACGGTCTTGTCCGCGCCCCCGTACGGCAGCTGCCACACCTCCGTCAGCAGCTCCCGTTTCGTCACCACCTCGCCGGGCCGCGCGGCCAGATAGTGCAGCACGTCGAACTCGCGCGGCGTCAGATCCAGCGCCGCCCCGTCGAGCGTGGCCGTACGCGCCCGCGGGTCCACCCGCAACGCCCCCACCGCCAGCGCCGGCTCCGGCGCCGAGCCTCCGGCCCGCCGCAGGACGGCCCGCACCCGCGCGTCGAGCTGCGCCGCGCTGTACGGCTTGACCACGTAGTCGTCGGCCCCCGCGTCCAGCACCGGCACCATCTCGGCGTCCCCGTCACGCGCGGTCGCCACGATGACCGGCACCTTGCTGACCGCCCGCAACATCCGCAGCAGCTCCACCCCGTCCAGATCCGGCAGGCCGAGGTCGAGCACGATCAGGTCGGGACGGTCCTGCACGGCCAGCCGCAGCCCGTCCAGCGCTGTCGGGGACGAGGAAACGGCGTGACCGAGATCGCGCAGCCCGCGGCTGAGCGCCGTACGGATCGCCACGTCGTCCTCGATGAGCAGGATGTCAGCCATGTACAAGAACGTAGACGGTCGATGACGATGCCCCGAGCAGCCTTAGCACCGCCTTAACCTGGCGTTAGCCGTACATGGGGGATGGTTGTCGACCATGAAGAGACTCGTGCTGGCCTGGGCCGCCACCGCCGTCGCCGCCACCAGCGCGGCCGTGGCGGTGCTCACCCTGCTCGGCACCGGCCTCACCGGCGACTCCGGCCACGTGCTCAGCCCGGCCGAGGTCCGCGCCGCCCTGAACACCGCCACCCAGCGCGCCACCGGCACGCCATCCGCGGCGACGGGGACGCCGCCGCAGACAACCCAGGGCAAGCTGATCCGCACCGCGGGCGGCACCGTGATCGCCTCGTGCGAGGGCGACCTGGTCACCTTGCGCTCGTGGAGCCCGGCCCAGAACTACTCGGTGGACCAGGTCGAGCCGGGGCCCGCTCGCACGGCCAAGGTCGAGTTCGAGCCGGAGGAGGGCACGGAGGTCGAGCTCGAGATCGAGTGCTCGGCCGGCCGGCCGGTGACCCGCTTCGGCTCGTAGCCGCCCGCGTCAGGTGAGCAGGACTCCGCCGTCCACGGGAAGCGTCACCCCGGTGATGTACGAGGCCGCGTCACTGGCCAGGAAGACGGCCGCGGCCACCAGCTCCGCCGGATCGCCCGGCCGCTTCATCACCACCCTGGACTCGACGACCGCCTCCACGTAGCCGGGCTTGAACTGCTCGGTCATCTCCGAGTGGAAGAACCCCGGCTCCAGGCAGTTGACCCGGATGCCGCGCCGGCCGGTCCACTGCTGCGCGAGATCCCGGGTGAGGCCGATGATCGCCGCCTTCGAGGCGCTGTAGGCGGCCTGGGGCAGCCCGGCCGTGGTCTCGCCGAGGATGCTGCCGATGTTCACGATCGACGAGCCGGGCCGCATCACCCGCGCGCACGCCTGGGCCATCCAGTACGTGCCGAGCAGGTTGACGTCGATGACCTGCCGGAACTCCTCGGGCGTCTCCCGCAGCGCGGGCACGGCGGTGCCGATGCCGGCGTTGTTGACCAGCACGTCGACGGCACCCATGGCCTCGACGGCGGCGGCCGCCAGCGCGTCGCAGTCCTCCGGACGCGCCACGTCCGTCTGCACGGCCAGGCACCGGCGGCCGGTCTCCTCGACCAGCCGCCGCGTCTCCTCCAGGCGGTCGGCGCGCCGGGCGCCGATCACGACGTCGGCGCCGGCCTCCGCGAGGCCACGGGCGAACGCGACGCCCAGCCCCGAGGACGCGCCGGTGACGACGGCCACCTTGCCGTCGAGCGCGAACCGCTCCAGCACGTCACATCCCGCCTTCCCGCTCACCTGCACGCGCCGCTTCCCGGGGAAGGGCGCCACGCTCGGGTGACGCCCTCCCGAGGCCGGGCCGCCGTCCTCAGACGCAGTCCCGAGACCGGGGCGCCGTCCTCAGACGCCCTCCCGAAGTCGGGGCGGTCGCCGTCAGAGGCCGTATTCCTTGACGATCCGCTCGTGCCGCTCGACCTCGACGTCGATCTCGCGCGCCAGGTCGAGCCAGGCCAGCGGGTGCACCCACCGCTCCGTGGCGTCGTCGAGCAGCGCGTCGACCTCCGACGCCGACACGTTCGGCGGGACCGCGACCCAGCCGAACACCCCGGGCAGCGGCTCCCCCGTGGAAGGGTGGGTGATGGTGTAGTTTTCGTCGCTGTAGACCCACATGGGCCAGCCACGCTCGGCCATGACCTCGGTGAACTCCGCCCAGTCCTCCTCGCTCGGCGCGGCGCCGTCGAAGAAGTAGCTGGTGTAGCCGCCGGGCCGCAGGATCCGCACCGCGGCGAACGGCGGCACGAAGTTCTGCTGCTCCTGCGGGTCGTCGGGCACCGGCTCCAGCAGCTGCGGGTCGAAGACGACCAGGTCGCCGGCGTTGTAGTCCATGCCGCGCGGCTGCGGCAGGGCGAGCCGGGCCGTGGCGGGGCCGGTGCGGATGGACAGCACCTGGCGCTGGCCGCCGTCGGGCGCGGGGAGGATGAGCCTGATGAGGCCCATCTCCTCCTCGATCGGGCCCTCCTTGGACTTGATCGGCATGCCGATCTTGGCCGCGCCCTTGCGTACGGTCTCCCAGTCCTCCGCCGAGGTGGCCACGACGATCATGCGCCAGACGTCCTCGTCGGCGAGCTCGTCGATCACCTCCAGCAGCACCTCCGCCGCCCTGGAGTTGGCGTCGAGCTGCTGGGCGGCGCCGGACAGCAGGCGGCGGGCGTCGAGCCCGGCGCCGGCCGCGACGGCGTGCTCGGCGGCCTCGACCGTCTCCTCCCAGCGCTCGCGCGCGCTGTGCAGTCGGGCCAGCGTGAGGTGCTGGGCGGCGTGCGGCAGCATCGCGGCCATCTGCTCGAGCCGCTCGTCCTGGCGGGCCTCGACGAGCAGCGTGGTCAGGTAGGCCACGTCGTCGGAGTCGGCGGTGGCGATGGCGCCGGTGTCGACCAGCATCTTCCAGTAGATGTCGGCGCCGGTGGCCGGGTAGCCGAGGAAGCCGAGCGTGGTGGTGTGGCGGCGAGTGGCCTCCAGGTCCTCCCCGGACAGCGGCGCCAGCCAGCCGACCCACCGCTCCGGGTCGGCGTTGAAGCCGTCGGCGGCGTCGAAGAGGCCGACCCGCTCGCTGAGCGGGCCCGGGGCCTCGGGCTCGGAGGCGGCGTCGGCGGCGGCCCGCAGGGCCGCGACCCGCTCGGCGATGCCCTCGGTCTCGCGCAGCTCGGCGGCGGCGGACTCGGTCAGGTCGGCCAGCAGCCTGGCCTGCCACACGCCCTGCCTGGCGACGGCCAGGTCGCCCGCGACCAGCGCGAGCTCGACGCGGGCGCGGTAGCCGCCCATCATGCCGAAGTAGTCGACCCACTGGCGCAGCACGCGGCCGAGCTGCCAGGTGTTGGTGATCTGGGACGAGCCGGCCAGCTTGCTGACCGCCTGCGACCACTCCACGAACACGCGCGGGTGCTCGCCGACCACGTCGAGGTCGGGCAGCGCGTCAACGGCCTCGGCGGTGCGGCCGAGGGTGGCGAGGATCAGGGCCCGGCGCACGCCGTCGCGGTGCTCCTTGGCCACCGGGTCGTCGGCCTGGAACTCGGCCGCGGCCTGCAGCGCGGTGAGCGCGTCCTCGGCGCGGCCCGCGGCGAGCAGCGCGCGGGCGCTCTCGGCGCCGAGCTCCCAGCTCGCCTCGCGGCCCGCGACCCGCAGCCGCTCGACGGCGGACTCGGCGTAGGTCACGGCCTCGCCCGGCTTGCCGGCGTCGATGAGCGCGGCGACGTACTGGGTGACGAGGCCGGTGAAGGCGGACTTCTCCGGGCTCATGCCCTCGATGTGCGCTCCCAGCGCCTCCAGGCGCTCGCTCGCGTAGCCGGGGCCATCGGTGTTGGCCCAGGCGATGGCGAGGGCCTCGACCGCCGCCGGGGCGGCCGGGCATTCGCGTACGTCTTCGCGCTGGGCGAACGTCAGCAGCTGCTGCGCGTCGTCGAGGGCGACCGCGCCCTGCGCCCGGTCGCCGATGCGGCCGATCAGGTGCCAGTAGCGGGCGTAGAACTCGAGCCAGGGCAGCTCAAGGGCCTCGGCCTGCTGCGCGATGGCCGGGGCCATGACGTCGAGCTGCGGATATCGGCCCTCGTAGGCCTGTGCGGGGAGGTCTCCCAGCGCCATGGCGAGGCCAACGTTGCCCGCCTCGGAAAGCTGCTGCTGGGTTTCGCCGACCCAGGCCCAGATGTCCACGTCCATGGGCAGCCAGTCTGCCAGGTCAACGAGCGTCCCCAAAACGCAGAAGGCCGATCAGCTCGTCCGTTTCGCTGCTGTCAAGGACCGAAAATGCCGATGCCATCAGGTCGTCCGTCGTCTCCTCCACCGCCGCGCGGCGCGCCACGACCTCCGGGCCCGGCGTGGCGTACGGCTCGGGCCACTGGAAGAACTTGGCGATCATCTCTCCCGTGGTGGCCCCGAACGGTGTCGCGTCGTGGCCGCTCGCGAGCGTGGCCTCCAGCGGGTGCAGGCCGGCCGCGATCACGGCGTTGGCGTGCAGTCCGCCGCGCAGCTCGCGTACGACGTGCATGAGCTGCACGGCCCGCGCGGGCGGGTCGTCGGGCAGCGGCACGGCCCGCCAGCCCGCGAACAGCGGGACGCCCGCGCACTGGGCGCCTTCGGCGACCCTCTGGAGCAGCTCCGCGAGCCTCGCGCAGCCGTCGTAGCCGCCCAGCTTGCGCCGGCCCCAGGCCCTGCAGACCTCGGCGTACAGCTCGACGGCCTGCTCGACGGGGAGCTTGCGGCCGCCGTTCCAGCTCTGCTCGACGTGCTCGGGCGGGAAGAAGACGACGACCGAATTGACGACGTCGGCGTCGCACTCGCCGAGCACGCCGCAGCGACCCCGGAAGTAGAGCTCGCGGGCGCCGAGTCCGTGCTCCTCGCAGACGGCCTTGGCCTCTCTGGAGATCATGAACCCGCCGCCGTACTGGCCGATCGCCGCTTTTACCTGCGTCGCGGTGGTGCGTGGGTCAGCCATGGTCCACCTCTCAGTTCGCGAAGTGGACCCAGCATCCCTCAAGAGAACATTATTCTGCAAGCATCAGCTCGCCGCGGGCCACGATGACCGCGGGACCCGAAAGATAGCTCGTCTCCTCGTCCAGGACGACGGTCAGCGTGCCGCCGAGCACCTCGACCGTCCAGGTGCCGGTGGTCTCACCCGTCAGGGCCGCGGCGGCGACGGCCGTGGCCACCGTGCCGGTGCCGCACGAGCGGGTCTCCCCGCAGCCGCGCTCGTGGACGCGCATGACCGCGCGGCTGGTGCCGACGGGGTTGAACAGCTCGATGTTGACCCCGCCGGGAAAGACGCCGGTGTCGAAGCCCGGCTGGTAGTGGAGGTCGAGCTGGGCGACGGGGTCGCCGATGGCGCAGGCCAGGTGGGGGTTGCCCATGTCGACGTGGAGCCCCGGGTATTCCTGGCCGCCGACGGTCGCCACGCTCTCGCCACGGACGACGGGCTTGCCCATGTCGACGGTGATGTCGCCGTTGGGCTCGACGCGGACCCTGCGTACGCCGCCCCTGGTGGCCAGCATGAACTCGCCGGACTTCTCCAGCCCCTCGTCGAGCAGGTAGCGGGCGAACACGCGCACGCCGTTGCCGCACATCTCGGCCACGCTGCCGTCGGCGTTGCGGTAGTCCATGAACCACTCGGCCACGGCGGCGTGCTCGGCCACCTCAGGGCTCTCCTTGGTGCGCGTCACCACCAGCACGCCGTCAGCCCCTATGCCGGCTCTCCTGTCGCAGATCTTGGCGACGAGCGAGGCGGTCACGCCCGCCTCTCCGCCAGGGTCGGGAAGGATGACGAAGTCGTTCTCGGTGCCGTGCCCCTTAAGAAACCGCATTTTACAAGCTTATGCGAACGGGTTTGCGGAGATTAGCGCCAGGGACCGATCGAGAAGATCCGGCGCGTCGTACGGCAGCCAGCACACCCTGGGATCGCGGCGGAACCACGACTCCTGGCGGCGGGCGAAGCGCCTGGTGGTCCTGACGGTCTCCGCGATCGCCTGCTCCTCGCTCCACTCGCCCTCCAGGAAGCGGATGACCTGGGCGTATCCGAGGGCGCGGCTCGCCGTGCGGCCCTCGGCCAGGCCCTGCCCGAGCAGCCCCCGCACCTCCTCGACCAGGCCCGCCTGCCACATGCGCTCGACCCTGAGCGCGATCCGCTCGTCCAGCTCCGGCCTGGGCACGTCGAGGCCGATCTGCACGCTCGGGTAGACGGCGTCGTAGCCGGGCATGGTGGCCGAGAACGGGCGCCCGGAGTGCTCGATCACCTCCAGCGCGCGGACGATGCGGCGGCCGTTGCTCGGCAGGATCGCCGCCGCGGCCACCGGGTCGAGGTCGCGCAGGCGCTCGTAGAGCGGGGCGGGGCCGCGCTCGGCCAGCTCGCCCTCCAGCCTGGCCCTGATCTCCGGGTCGGTGCCGGGGAACTCCAGCTCGTCGATGGCCGCCCGCACGTACAGGCCGCTGCCGCCGACCAGCACGGGCGCCTCGACGGAGTCGATGACCTGCCTGGCCAGCTTCTGGTATTCGGCCACGCTGGCCGTGACCGTGACGTCCCAGACGTCCAGCAGGTGGTGCGGGACCCCGCGCTGCTCGGCGGGGGTGAGCTTGGCCGTGCCGATGTCCATGCCGCGATAGAGCTGCATGGAGTCGGCGTTGACGCACTCGCCCCCGAGGCGGAGCGCGATGTCCACGGCGAGGTCGGACTTCCCGGCCGCCGTGGGGCCCACGACGGCGATGACTGGCTGCTGGCGCACAAGAACAAGTCTGCTAGAGGTCGAGGAGTGTCGGTTGCAGGTATCCCTCGTGGGTGAGCAGCCAGCGCTTGGTCTCCACGCCCTCGCCGCCGCTGAACCCGCCCAGGCCGTTGCCCGCGATCACGCGGTGGCAGGGCACGATGATGGGGATGGGGTTGGAGCCCATGATCGAGCCGATGCCGCGGGCGGGCACGCTGGAGCCGCTGCGTGTGGCCAGTTCGCCGTACGTGACGGCGGTGCCGTACGGGACCTTGTGCAGCGTCTGGAGCACCCGCAGCCGCGAGCCGGACATCAGCCGCCAGTCCACCGGCGTCTCGAAGGCCTTCAGTTCGCCGGCGAAATAAGCGTTCAACTCGGCGACCACGAAGGCCGTACGATCCGAATCATGGACTTCAGCCAGGGCGAGCCGCTCGTCCAGCCGCGGACGGGACCTCCAGCCCGACGCGACGAGCCCGACCTCGGTGACGGCCAGCACGAACGGCCCAACCGGCGTCGGCACCTCGGCGAACGCGACTGTGGTCATCATGTCCTCACGTGAGTTGGTGGTGCTGGGCACTTCCAGCGCGGTTCCTACCCGACACCGTAACCACAACGGGTACCTTCTGCGCTGGGATGGACAAGGCTTCCTTTTCGACCCCGGCGAGGGCACGCAGCGGCAGATGCTGCACGCCGGGGTCAGCGCCAACGACGTGCACTGGATCTGCGTCACGCACTTCCACGGCGACCACTGCCTGGGCGTGCCCGGGATCGTGCAGCGCATCGCGCGCGACAAGGTCAGGCACCCGGTGCGCGCGGTCTTCCCCGGCTCCGGCACCGAATACTGGCGCAGGCTCCGCCACGCCGCCGCCTTCGCCGACACCTCGGTGATCTCCGAGCACCCGCTCTCCGGCGACCTGGCCACCGTCGGCGCGCTGACCGCGCGCCGCCTGTCTCACCCCGTCGAGTCGTACGGCTACCGCGTCCAGGAGCCGTCCGGCCGCACGATGCTGCCCGACCGGCTCGCCGCGTACGGCATCCGCGGCCCGGAGGTCGGCGAGCTCCAGCGCACCGGCTCCGTGCGCGGCGTCACGCTCGACCAGTGCAGCGTGCCCAGGCCGGGGCAGAGCGCGGCGTTCGTCATGGACACGCGGCTCTGCGACACCGTGTTCGAGCTGGCCTCGGGGGTGGACCTGCTGGTGATCGAGTGCACGTTCCTGTCGTCGGAGAGCGCGCTGGCCAAGGAGTACGGGCACCTGACGGCGTTCGAGGCGGGGCTGGTGGCGGCGGACGCGGGGGTGCGCAGGCTGGTGCTGACGCACTTCTCCGAGCGGTACGGGTTCGCCGACGAGCCGGCGTTCGTGGCCGAGGTGCGACGGCACTTCGACGGAGAGGTCGTGCTCGCCCGCGACCTGATGAAGATCCCGGTGCCGCGGCGTCAGGTCCACAGGCCGGCGAAGTAGCCCACCCCGTAGGGGGCCGTCTCCATGAGCAGGCGGCCCTCGAACCGCTGCGCGCCGGCCGCGCCGGCCAGCACCTGGAGGGCGGCCCGCCCGCCGACCCACAGCCGGTCCGCGTGCGCGGAGTCGAGCGCGGCGAGGGCGCCGGGGTCGGCCTGGGCGACGGCGTTCGCGATCAGGCGGTTGTACGGCCCCGCGGCCTCGTCGTACTTGCCGGGGGCCCTCGGGCTGAGACAGGCGGAGCCATCGGCCATGACCAGCAATGCCACCTTTTGGGCGATTTTTCCTAGTTTTTCGCCCAATAGGAGGCAGTCCTCGCTCGGCGCGTCGAGCGCGACGGACTGGAAGCCGTCCGGGGCGCGGTCGCCCAGCAGCCAGCGGCCCACGGTCAGGGACAGCGGGAGCACAGGGTCCGCGCGGCCGGCCGTGACGTCCATCCCCCACGGCCGGAGGGTGCCCGCCGCCTGCCCTCCGTACGCGGCCGCCCTATCCGCGCCGCCCACCACGATCAACGCGTCGGGGCGGGCGTCGCGCAGCGCGGCGATCGCCGCGTGACAGGCCGAGCGCAGGTCGTCGAGCTGGAGGGTGATCAGCGGAGTGGGCGGGCAGACGGCCGCGGCGACAAGCACGGGGCAAGCGTACGCGGCGGCCGGCTCAGTACGGACTACGACCTGCCCTGACCTTCGCGAACAGGCCCTGGGCGTAGACGTGGACGGCCTGGTGCAGCCCGCTGCCGAAGCTGATCCGGCCCACGCCGAGCTCGGCCAGCCGCGCCGGCTCCGGAGCGCCGGGCCGGACGTAGACGTTCACCGGCGCGCCCAGCTCGCTCACCAGCGCCCGGATCCCGTCCTCGTCGGCCAGCCCGATCGGGTACACGCAGTCGGCCCCCGCCGCCAGATACCGCCGCCCGCGCTCCAGCGCGGCCTCGCGCGTCTTCGGGCCGATCAGGTAGGTGTCGACCCTCGCGTTGATCACCAGCGCCTGCCCCGCCGCCGCCCGGACCTCGGCCAGGAAGTCCGCCTGCTCGCCGGGATCGACCAGCTCGCCGGCCCTGGAGTCCTCCAGGTTGCAGCCCACGGCTCCGGTGGCGAGCAGGCGTTCGACCAGCTCGGCGGGCTTGAGCCCGTAGCCGCGCTCGATGTCGGCGGTGACGGGCGCGTCCACGACCCTGGCGATGCGGGCGACGGCCGCCATCATCTCGCCGACCGGCGTCCGCTCACCGTCCTCGTATCCCAGGACCCGGGCGACGGCGGCGCTGCTAGTGGCCACGGCGGGGAACCCGGCCTCCCGCACGGCCAGGGCGGAGGCGGCGTCCCAGGCGTTCGGCAGGATCACGGGATCTCCCGGCACGTGCAGCGCGCGCAGGGTGGAGGCTCTGTCAGTCGTCATGGCCCGACCCTACGGACCGGGGCGGCTCTCGCCGTAGGTCCAATGCCACCGATAAATGCCGAGCCACTTGACCGGACTCGGCTCAGCAGCCGCTCTTGGAGCACTGGCCGCTGAGCTCACCCGCCGGACCGTCGGCGGGGTTGTCACCGTCCGCCGGCTGCGCCGGACCGGCGGTGGCTGACTTGGTGGGGGACGTCGTGGCGGGCCGCTTGCCGCCCTTGGAGGATTCGCTGCCCTTGCTGTCCGTGGGCTCGTCGCCCGTGCCCAGGTCGGGGGCGGCGTCGCCCATGCTGCCGTCGTCGGGGGCGTCGGCCGCCGTGTCGTCCTCGGGGGCGTCGGTGGTGGCGTCGCCCATGGTGGCGTCGTCGTCGCCTCCGAGGTCCTCGTTCCCCGCGGTGCTCTGGGCGGGCGCGGGACGGGCGCCGCCCGGCTGGACGGTCCCGGCGGGGTTCGCGGCCAGCATGTAGCCGACGCCGCCCGCCGCGAGCACGGCGACGAGCGCCGAAGCGGCGATGGCGATGGTCTTCTTCGTGCTCTTCGGGGGTTTGTCCGCCAGGCGGGTGTCCCCGGGCCCGGACAGGATCTCGTGACGATCCGGCTCGATCGGATCTCGCATGGTGGTGCAGCTCCCTGCGGTCGTATCGGCGAAAGCTAACCGGCTTCCGCGGGTGATGGACCACACTAGCCGCAACGGATGAATGCTCGCACACCAATCACAAAGGAATCACGACATGTCCCCCCGTGGATCCGTTTACCCAGGTCGCCACGCCCACCTCGCACCGGTCGCCGGAGTCGCCGGGGTGCTCGCGACCGCGATCGCGGGCATATTCCTGGCATTTACCAACTCCACCGAACGGCCGGCGCAAAGCCCGCCGGAATTCGATCAGAAAAGCCCGCTTTCCCCAAGATCGCATTCCCCTCATGTGACGCCGAGCCCGAGCCAATCGCATGGATCGTTCCAAGAAGCCGCCCTGGAGCCGCTCTCCTGGATCCAGGCCGTCCCCTCACCAGGGGCGTCGACGTACGACGTACCGTCCCTCGACCCGGGCCCACTGGCATCGGTCTACGGCGACCCGCCGCTCCCTCCGGCGCCCGTCCCGGACCGGCTCGCCCCCACGACGCGGCCTCCCGCCTCCGTCGCCGCGCCGCCATCGCCCGCGAGAACGGCCCCACAGCGCTCGGCGCCACCCCGGGCCGAGGTGGCCGTACCTCCACCGGCGAGCTCACCCACTCCCCAGGCACCGCCCCAGGTGCGCTCCGCCCCGGAGCCGGACCGGCGCGCGGACCCGCCGCCGGCGATCTCAGGAGGCGTCGACCCCTGCGCCACGTTCCACGACTTCCGCCGCCAGCCCTGCTACGCCTACCTCAACCGTCTCCCCCACTGACGGGGATCCAGGGCGGCGCTCAGTGGGCCGAGCAGGCTCCGGAAGGGGCGGCGGGGGCAGGGGCAGGGCGGCCGATGGTGGGCATGCCCAGCAGCACCCCCGGCGCGGGCTGCGCGCCGCCCTGGCGGGACTCCCAGGCGTCGCCGGCCCTCGTGCGCCGGACCGTCGCCACCGGGCCGTCGGCCACCAGGTGGTGCGGAGCCGCGTACGTGACCTCGACCGTGACCATGTCACCGGGCCGCGGCGTCTCGGCGCCGACCGCGAAGTGGACCAGGCGGTTGTCGGCCGCGCGGCCCGACAGGCGGCGGGTGGCGTCGTCCTTGCGGCCCTCGCCCTCGGCGACCAGCACCTCCAGCGTGCGCCCCACCTGCTTCTTGTTCTCCTCCCAGGAGATCTCCTCCTGCAGGGCCACGAGCCGCTCGTAGCGCTCCTGCACGACCTCCTTGGGCACCTGGTCGGGCATGGTGGCCGCCGGGGTGCCGGGGCGGATGGAGTACTGGAAGGTGAAGGCGTTGGCGAAGCGGCTCTGGCGGACCACGTCGAGCGTGGCCTGGAAGTCCTCTTCCGTCTCCCCCGGGAAGCCGACGATGATGTCGGTCGAGATGGCCGCGTCGGGCATCGCCGCGCGCACCCGCTCGATGATGCCGAGGTAGCGCTCCGCCCGGTAGGAGCGGCGCATCGCGCGCAGGACCTGCGAGGAGCCCGACTGCAGCGGCATGTGGAGCTGGTGCATGACGTTGGGGGTCTCGGCCATGGCGGCGATCACGTCGTCGGTGAAGGCCGCCGGATGGGGAGACGTGAAGCGCACGCGCTCCAGGCCGTCGATCGTGCCGCACGAGCGCAGGAGCTTGCCGAAGGCCAGGCGGTCGCCGAACTCGACGCCGTAGGTGTTGACGTTCTGGCCCAGCAGCGTGACCTCGAGGACACCCTGGCCGACCAGCGTCTGCACCTCGGCGAGGATGTCACCGGGGCGGCGGTCCTTCTCCTTGCCGCGCAGCGACGGCACGATGCAGAAGGTGCACGTGTTGTTGCAGCCGACCGAGATGGCCACCCAGGCGGCGTAGGCGGACTCGCGCTTGGTGGGCAGCGTGGAGGGAAAGACCTCCAGCGACTCCTTCAGCTCGACCTGCGCCTCGCCCTCGATGCGGGCCCGCTCCAGCAGCACCGGCAGCGAGCCGATGTTGTGGGTGCCGAAGACCACGTCGACCCACGGCGCCTTGCGGACGATCTCGCCCTGGTCCTTCTGCGCCAGGCAGCCGCCCACCGCGATCTGCATGCGCGGGTTGCTCACCTTGGCGGGGCGGAGATGGCCGAGGTTGCCGTAGAGGCGGTTGTCGGCGTTTTCCCGCACGGCGCACGTGTTGAACACGACAACATCGGCGGTCTCGCCCTCGGGGGCGGGCACGTAGCCGGCGTCCTCCAGCAGACCGGACAGCCGCTCGGAGTCGTGCACGTTCATCTGGCACCCGTATGTGCGCACTTCGTATGTGCGGGCGCCCTCCTGGGTCACAGTCATGGCATGTTCAAGGGTAGTCGCTGTCTGGCTCCGGACAGTCCCGACTGCGCTAAAAGGCCAGCTTGGTGGCATGATGTGATCGGATCGGTACCGCTTGGTTAGTGACCAGCGCTCTGGAGCACTCTACGGTTTGACCCATGACGGAGAACGGTAACGACGCTCCACTCGTACGGTTGGAGAACGTCAACAAACACTTTGGGGCGTTGCACGTCCTGAAGGACATAAACCTGACCGTCTCCCGCGGCGAAGTTCTGGTCGTTATCGGTCCCTCGGGCGGAGGCAAGTCCACGCTCTGCCGCACGATCAACCGTCTGGAGACGATCAGCGAGGGGCAGATCATCTTTGACGGCCAGGTGCTCCCCCAGGAGGGCAAGGCGCTGGCGAAGCTTCGTTCCGAAGTGGGCATGGTCTTCCAGTCGTTCAACCTGTTCGCGCACAAGACCATCCGTGACAACGTCACGCTCGGCCCTCTCAAGGTGCGCGGCGTCTCGAAGGACGCGGCCAACAAGCGGGCGATGGAACTGCTCGAGCGCGTGGGTATCGCGGCGCAGGCGGACAAATATCCGGCCCAGCTCTCCGGTGGCCAGCAGCAGCGCGTCGCCATCGCCAGGGCGCTGGCCATGGAGCCGAAGATGATCCTGTTCGACGAGCCGACCTCCGCACTGGACCCCGAGATGGTGCAGGAGGTGCTCGATGTCATGATCGGGCTGGCTCGCGACGGGATGACCATGATGGTCGTCACCCACGAGATGGGCTTCGCCCGGAGAGCCGCCAATAGGGTGGTTTTCATGGCCGACGGCCAGATCGTGGAGGAGAACACCCCCGACGAGTTCTTCACCAACGCGCAGACCGACCGGGCGCGTGACTTTCTTTCCAAGATCCTCACGCACTGATCATTGAGGCAGGTTTACATGCACATGCGTCGAACGGGAGCAGTGCTCTCGCTAGCGGCACTCGCCGCCGGTCTGACCGCCTGCGGCGGCGGGGGCAAGACCTATGCGAACGTGGTGGACAAGGTCAAGGACGGCGGCACGATCGTCGTCGGCACCAAGTGGGACCAGCCGAGCCTGGGCCTGAAGGCGGCCAACGGTCCCGAGGGATTCGACGTCGACGTGGCCAAGGCCGTGCTGAAGGAGATCAACGGCGGCAAGGACCCGCAGATCGAATGGAAGGAGTCGGCCTCGTCCAACCGCGAGCCGTTCCTCCAGAACGGCACGGTCGACATCATCTTCGCCACCTACTCCATCACCGAGGAGCGCAAGGGCAAGGTCACCTTCGGTGGCCCCTACGTCGTCGCCCACCAGGACGTGATGGTCCGCAAGGACGACACCGCGATCAACGCCCCGCAGGACCTCAAGGGCAAGAAGATCTGCAAGGCGTCCGGCTCCAACTCCTACAAGCGGATCACCGACCCGCCGCCGGACGGCAAGCTCGACATCGACGCCACCACCGTCGACGCGGCCAACTACTCCGAGTGCGTGCAGAAGCTGACCGGCAGCAACCTCGACGCCGTCACCACCGACGACCTGATCCTGGCGGGCTTCGCCAAGCAGGCCGGCGGCAACTTCAAGGTGCTCGGTCAGGGCTTCACGGACGAGAAGTACGGCGTCGGCCTGAAGAAGGGCGACACCAAGACGTGTGAGGCCGTCAACACCGCGGTGAAGAAGCTGTGGGACAACGGCACCATGAAGCAGCTGCTGGAGAAGTGGTTCGGCGGCATCCAGGGCCTGAAGTTGTCAGAGGCGGCACCGCCCGCCGAGGGCTGCAGCTGATCATGCCAGAGGCGGCGGCCGGTGAACCGGCCGCCGCTCCCCTATGCGGTGGAGCACGATGGAAGATCTGATTAGATACGCGCCCGACCTCGCACTGGGGTTCTTGGAGAACATCAAGCTCTCCGTCGTGGCCGCGATCGCCTCGCTCATTCTCGGCACCGTCCTGGTGGCGATGAGAGTTTCCCCCACGCCGGTGCTGCGCGCGGCCGGCACGATCTACGTCAACATAGTGCGCAACACCCCCCTCACACTGGTCCTGGCCTTCTCCGCGCTCGGCCTCAGCGACCAGCTCGGGCTCGTCTTCTCCGACGTGCCCACCATCAACTCGTTCTGGATCGTCTCGATGGGCCTGTCGGCCTACACGGCGGCCTTCGTCTGCGAGGCGCTGCGTGCGGGCATCAACACGGTGCCGCTCGGCCAGGCCGAGGCGGCCAGGGCGATCGGGCTGACATTCATGCAGTCGCTGCGGATGATCATTCTCCCGCAGGCGTTCCGCGCGGTCATCGCCCCGCTCGGCAGCGTGATGATCGCCATGGTCAAGAACACGACCGTCGTGGTCGCCGGCGGAGCCGCCTTCGAGTCCGCGAGCAAGATGAAGGAAGCCTTCGACCAGGTCGGCGCGTCGATCCCGATCTTCATCGGCGTCGCGGCCGCCTTCATGGCCGTGACGCTGCCCATCGGCTTCCTCACCGGCCGGCTGGCCAGGCGTCTGGCGGTGGCGCGATGAGCACCACAGTCCTGTTCGACGCCCCCGGACCGCGCGCGCGGGTGCGCAACGGCCTCCTCACGGTGATCAGCGTCGTGGCCGTGGCCGCCGTCCTGTACGGCGTCTACCGCGGCTTCGACGCCAAGGGCCAGTGGGAAGGCAAGATCTGGCAGCCGTTCCTGCAGTGGGAGACGTGGGAAGTCTTCATCTTCCCCGGCCTGCTCGGCACGCTGCAGGCCGCCGCGGTGGCCGCGGTGCTCGCGCTGCTGTTCGGCGCGGTCTTCGGCCTGGCCAGGCTCTCCGACCATGCCTGGATCCGCGTCCCGGCGGGCGTGGTGGTCGAGGTCTTCAGGGCCATCCCGCTGCTGCTGCTGATCTTCTTCATCTTCTACCTCGCGCCGGCGATAGCGGGCGGCGGCGACTACACGTTCATCGCGGTCGTGGTCGGCCTGATGCTCTACAACGGCTCGGTGCTGGCCGAGGTGGTCAGGGCGGGCGTGCACGCGGTGCCGCGCGGCCAGTCGGAGGCGGCGTTCGCGGTGGGCATGCGCAAGAACCAGGTCATGCGCCTGGTGCTGCTGCCGCAGGCCGTCACGGCGATGATGCCGGCGATCGTCAGCCAGCTCGTGGTGCTGCTGAAGGACACCGCGCTCGGCTACATCATCGCCTACGTCGACCTGCTCAACACCGGCTTCAAGATCCTGCCGGCCCGCTTCTTCGGCTCGCTCATCCCGGCGGCGATCGTCATCGGGATCATCTACGTGGCACTCAACATGGCGGTGAGCTACCTGGCCACGTGGCTGGAGCGGCGCAGCAGGCGCAGCCGTAAGACGGCCGCCGCCCCCGTCGCGGCGCCCGGCTCGGCCGAGGTCAGCGTGGGTGCGGGTGAGGGCACCGAGGACGCCGGGCTGGGCCCCGACCGTTCCGTGGAGTGACCGAGCGTACGGGCGCAATGGCGCCCGTACGTTCGTAAATCCCCAAGAAGACCCCATTTCTCCGTGAAACCGCTCCAAGACCGGTCCGCACGCTTTGTCCAGCCCCCAGACTGTCTCCATGCGTGGGGTGGCGCTCGCGGGGGCGACCGTGGTGGCGTTGGTCGCCGCGTGCGGCGGCGCGGGCTCCTACACCACCGTCGTGGGCAAGATCAGGAACGCCGGCCGGGTCGTCGTCGGCACCAAGTGGGACCAGCCGAACCTGGGGCTGAAGACCGGGGACGGCCCTCCCGCGGGCTTCGACGTCGACGTGGCCAAGTACATCGTCGACTACCTCGCCCGCGGCCAGCACGTGGAGATCACGTGGCGGGAGTCGCCCTCGTCCGCCCGTGAGGCGCTGCTCCAGAACGGCAGCGTGGACCTCATCGTCGCCACTTACAGCATCACCGCTTCACGCCGGCCCAAGGTGACGTTCGGCGGGCCCTACATCGTCACCCCGCAGGACACGATGGTCCGCACGAGCGACACCAGCATCAAGAAGGTGACCGACCTGCGGGGCAAACGCCTCTGCCTGGCGGAGGGCTCGAACTCCTACAGGCGGATCGTCGATCCCCCGCCCGACGGCAAGCTGAACCTCCCCATGCTGTTGGTGCCCGCGGCCAACTACTCCGACTGTGTACGCAAGCTCGCCGACGGCCGACTCGACGCGATCAGCACCCTGAACCTGATCCTGGCGGGGTTCGCCGCGCAGGAGCCGGGCCGCTTCAGGCTGCTGAACGACCCCGTCACCAGCGAGGAGTGGGGAGTCGGCATCAAGAAGGGCGACACCGCCACCTGCGAGGCCGTCAACCAGGCGATCGCCGCGATGTGGCGCGACGGCACGGCCACGCGACTGCTGCACAGGTGGTTCGGCAAGACAGGGGTCAAGCTGCCGTCGTCCCTGCCGACGCCCGCAGGGTGCCCCTGAACTGTGGGGACCGCCCCACGCCGTTGCCGATCTTCCGGCAGGATGCGGGTATGCCTTTCTGGCCCTCCCCCATCTCGACCAGAGACGTGGCCGCCTCCGGCGTGCGCCCCGGCTGGCCCACGGCCCAGGACGGCCGGATCTGGTGGACCGAGGACCGTCCGGCCGAGGGCGGGCGCACCACGATCGTGTGCCGCGACGCCGACGGCACCCAGCGCGACCTGCTACGGGCCCCGTGGAGCGCGCGCACCAGAGTCCACGAGTACGGCGGCAGACCGTACGCCGTCACGCCAGGGGGCGAAGTGGTCTTCGCCAACTTCAAAGATCAGCGTCTGTACATTCTGGGCGATTCCGGCGAACCGAAACCCATCACGGACGAGGGATGCCGTTACGCGGATCCGCTGGTGCGCGACGGCCAGGTCTGGTGCGTCCGCGAGCGCCACGCCGAGGATGGCAAGGTCACCCGGGCGATCGTGTCGATCTCGCTGGACGGCGGCGAGATCCGCGAGTGGGCCACCGGCTGCGACTTCTACGCCTCTCCCGCCCTCTCCCCCGACGGGCGGCACCTGGCCTACGTCTGCTGGAACCACCCGCGCATGCCCTGGGACGGCACCGAGCTGCGCGTCACCCGGCTGTCGGGCGGCGGCGCCTGGACGGTGAAGGGCGGGGCGGCCGAGTCCGTGCTGGCCCCCGCCTGGAAGGACGACTCCAGCCTCTACCTGATCTCCGACTGCTCCGGCTGGTGGAACCTCTACGAGGTCGGCCTGCGCGGCGACGGGCTCCGGGCGATCCACGCCGCCGAGGAGGAGTTCACGCTGCCGCCGTGGCGGCTGGGCGGGCACCCGTACGCCGTGCTCGGCGACGGCCGCCTCGCGGTCCTGCACGGCCGCGGCGACCTGCGGCTGGGCGTGCTGGACCCCGGCTCGGGCGCGCTCGCCGACCTCGAGGTGCCCTACGACGGGTGGGACGCGGCGCTGGCCGCCGAGGGCACGTCCGTGGTCGGCATCGGATACGCCCCCACCGTCCCCCGGTCGGTCGTCAGCGTGGACATCGCCTCCGGCGCGGCCGGCGCGCTCAAGAGCGACCTCTCACGGCTGCCCGACCAGGCCCTCCTGCCCGTTCCACGCGCGGTCGAGTCGCCGGTGCCCGCCTTCCTCTACCCTCCGTACGGCCCGGCGACCGAGGGCACGCCACCCTACGTGATCTTCGTGCACGGAGGGCCGACCGCGCACGCCGACACAGCGCTCGACCTGGAGAAGGCGTTCCTGACCTCGCGCGGCATCGGGGTGCTCGACGTCAACTACGGCGGCTCGACCGGCTACGGAAGGGCCTACCGCGAGCGGCTGAAGGGGCAGTGGGGGCTGGTGGACGTGGCCGACACGATCGCCGCCGCCCGGTGGCTGGCCGCGGAGGGGCTCGCCGACCCCCGCAGGATCGCGGTGCGCGGCGGCAGCGCGGGCGGGTGGACCGTGATGGCGGCCTGCTGCCGGTCCGACGTGTTCGCCGGCGGGGTGTCGTACTTCGGCGTCAGCGCGCTCGCGCCCCTCGCGACGCACACCCACGACTTCGAGTCACGATACGTGGAGTGGCTGGTGGGGCCGGAGGACCCGCAGGTGTACGCCTCCCGGGAGCCGCTCGCCCTCGTCGACGGCGTGAGCTGCCCCATGCTGCTCCTGCAGGGGCTCGACGATCCCGTGGTGCCGCCCGAGCAGTCGACGGCGTTCGCGGACGCGCTGTCGGAGCGGGGCGTGCCGTGCACGTATCTGGCGTTCGAGGGCGAGTCGCACGGCTTCCGCCGCACGGAGACGCGGGTGGCCGCGCTGGCCGCTGAATTGGCCTTCTACCAGCAGCTTTTTAGCTAATGTCGTAATTTTCTAACAGAATTCGTACCAAATCGATATTACTTGCGAGCCGCTAATCATCATCGGTTGCATAACCGACTTTTCTCCTGCGCTCCCTCGCGCGTGACCATGCAAAGTGGGACGTGCTCCGCGGCCACGGCGCACGCCCCACACGGCCAGCCATGCACGCCCCGCATCTCGGCACGAGGGAGGCCAGATGGCCAGCATGCGCCATTTCAGCATTGCCGTGGCGGTCTTCGCAACTTTGTTCGCCACCGCCTGCCAGACAGACACCGGAGCCAGGAATTCCGCCCCGCCCACCTCCGCCGCCCCGGGCCAACCCGTTTCCGGGGGCACGCTCAGGCTCGTGGGCGGCGGGGACGTCGATCACCTCGACCCCACGAGCTCGTACTACACGGTCACCAACGGGATCCTGCGCACGTACGCCCGCGGGCTCTTCGGGCTCAACGGGGTGGCGAAGGGGTCCGACACCACCAAGGGCTTCGCGCTCGTCCCCGACGTCGCCTCCGAGCTGCCCACGACGGGCAACGGCGGCCTGAGCGCCGACGGGCTCACGTACACGATCAAGCTCCGTGACGGCGTGCAGTGGGACACGCAGCCGCCGCGCGAGGTGACGGCGGGCGACTTCGTCCGCGGCTTCAAGCGCATCTGCAACCCGGTGGCGGGCTCCGGCGCGCCCGGCTACTACACGAGCACGATCAAGGGCATGAAGGCGTACTGCGACGCGTACGCCAAGGCGTTCACCAAGGCCAAGCCCACCGCCGCAGCGCTGGCCGACTTCCAGAACTCGCACGAGATCGCGGGCGTCCAGGCCAAGGACGACAAGACGATCGTGTTCACGCTGACCCAGCCCGCCAGCGACTTCCTCAACATCCTGTCGCTGAACTTCTCCGTGGCCGCGCCCAAGGAGTACGACCAGTACGTGCCGGACGACGCCACGTTCCGCCAGCACACGATCTCCGACGGCCCGTACCGGATCACCCAGTACGTGGCCACCAAGTCGATCAGGCTGGAGCGGAACCCGGCCTGGAAGCAGGAGTCGGACCCGATCAGGCACCAGCACGTGGACGCCATCGAGGTCAAGATGGGCGTCAACGAGCCGGACGCGGTGCAGCAGCAGCTCGAGGCCGGCAGCGCCGACCTGGCGTGGGACCTGCCGGTGCCGACCGCGCAGATCCCGCGGCTCAAGAGCTCGGGCGATCCCAACTTCACGATCTTCCCGGGCGCGGTGAGCAACCCGTACATCGTCTTCAACCTGCAGAGCAAGAACGCCGGCGGCGCCATGGGCAAGCTCAAGGTCCGCCAGGCCATCGAGTACGCGGTCAGCAAGGTCGCCATCGCCAAGGTCTACGGCGGCTCCGACGTGGCCACGCCGCTGCACACCGCGATCCCGCCGGGCAACATCGGATACCAGGAGTACAACCCGTACCCGAGCCCGGGTGACGCGGGTGACCCGGCCAAGTGCAAGCAGTTGCTCACCGAGGCCGGCTACCCGAACGGGCTGACCCTCATCGGCGCCTTCCGCAACGCGGGCAACCACCCGGCCAACTTCCAGTCGTACTCGGCGGACCTGCAGAAGTGCGGCATCACGGTGAAGGGGCTGCCAGTCCGGCAGGGCGACTACTACGGCGCCTTCCTGCAGAACCCGTCCATCGCCAAGGCCAGCAAGTGGGACATCTCGGCGCCCGGCTGGGTCCCCGACTGGTACGGCAACAACGGCCGCGCGGTCGTCCAGCCGCTGTTCGAGACCAACTGCAACCCCGGCACCAGCAACTACGGCTGCTACAGCAACCCCAAGGTCGACTCGCTGATCAAGCAGGCGCTGGCCGAGCAGGACCAGACGAAGGCGGCCGCGCTGTGGCACCAGGTCGACACGACGGTGATGGGCGACGCGGTGATCGTGCCGCTCAACAACCAGAACACGCCGATCTACAAGAGCAAGCGGGTGCAGAACGCCCTGTACCTGCCGGCGTTCCAGCTCTTCGACTTCACCAACCTCTGGCTCGACCCCAACAACCCGTGATGAGCCTGCTCGAGGTGACGGACCTCCGCGTGGCCTTCCCCACGTCCGACGGCGTGGTGCAGGCCGTGCGGGGGCTGTCGTTCCGCATCGAACGCGGCCGCACGCTGGCGATCGTCGGCGAGTCCGGCAGCGGCAAGACGGTGAGCACCCAGGCCATCCTGGGGCTCACCCCTGGGGCCGACATCTCGGGCAGCGCCGTGTTCGACGGCGTCAACCTGCTCGAACTCGACGGCGAGCGGCTGCGCCACATCCGCGGCGCCGAGATCAGCGTGATCTTCCAGGACCCGCTGACCAGCCTGCACCCGCTCTACAAGGTCGGCTGGCAGATCGAGGAGCTGATCAGGGTGCACCGGCCGGACACCTCGCGCGCCGAGGCCAGGAGGCGGGCGGTCGAGCTGCTCGGCCTGGTCGGCATCCCCCGGCCGGATCGCCGGGTGGACGACTACCCGCACCAGTTCTCCGGCGGCATGCGACAGCGGGCGATGATCGCGATGTCGCTCGCGCTCAACCCGAAGCTGATCGTGGCCGACGAGCCGACCACGGCGCTCGACGCGACCGTGCAGGCGCAGATCCTGGAGCTCATCACGCGGGTGCAGGCGGAGTTCGGGATCGCGCTCATCCTCATCACGCACGACCTCGGCGTGGTGGCGGGCATGGCCGACGAGGTGCTGGTCATGTACGCCGGGCTCGCCGTGGAGCGGGCCGACCGGCGCACGCTCTACTACCGGCCGCACCACCCGTACACCAAGGGCCTGCTGGAGTCGATCCCGGGCAGCAGCGGGGACCGGGGCGGGCGGCTGCGGCCCATCCCCGGCTCGCCGCCGAGCCTGATCGCGCTGCCGTCCGGGTGCGCGTTCCACCCGCGCTGCCCGTACGCGATGCCGGTCTGCTCGGCCGAGCGGCCGCCCTTGGCCACGGTCACCGGTGAGGGCAGCCACGCCTCGGCCTGCTGGCTGCCGCACGAGGCCGTCGGCCTGGGCGCGGCGGCCGACGCCCTGCGGCTCAAGGCGAAGGAGTCGTGATGCTGCTCGAAGTCTCGAACCTGGTCAAGCACTACCCCATCACCACGGGCGCGCTGGTCAAACACGTGGTCGGGCAGGTCAAGGCGGTCGACGGGGTCAGCTTCGCGCTGGCCCCCGGCGAGACGCTGGGCCTGGTCGGCGAGACCGGCTGCGGCAAGTCCACGCTCGCGCGCTGCGTCGCGGGGCTGCATCCGGTCACCTCCGGCAGCGTGCGGTTCGACGGCGCGGACATCACGAACCTGCCCAGGAAGCGCATGCGGCCCTACCGCCGTGACATCCAGGTCATCTTCCAGGACCCGTACGGCTCGCTGAACCCGCGCCGGCGGGTCGGGTCGATCATCGCCGACCCGCTCGTGATCCACCGGGTCATGAGCGGCGAGCAGCTCCGCCGGACCGTGCAGGAGCTGATGGAGCGGGTCGGGCTCAATCCGGAGCACTACAACCGGTTCCCCGCGGAGTTCTCCGGGGGGCAGCGGCAGCGGATCGGGGTGGCCAGGGCGCTCGCGCTGCGGCCCCGGCTGATCATCTGCGACGAGCCGGTGTCGGCGCTCGACGTGTCCATCCAGGCGCAGATCCTCAACCTGCTGAAGGACCTGCAGGCCGAGTTCGGGCTGACGTACCTGTTCATCGCCCACGACCTGTCCGTGGTGCGGCACATCAGCGACCGGATCGCGGTCATGTACCTGGGCAAGGTGGTCGAGGTGGGAGACGCGGAGCCGGTGTACGACCGGCCGCGGCATCCGTACACGAACGCGCTGCTGTCGGCGACGGCGGTGGCCGACCCGGACGAGGCGGAGCGGCGGCAGCGGATCGTGCTGACCGGGGACGTGCCCTCGCCGATCGATCCGCCGTCCGGGTGCCGGTTCCATCCGCGGTGCCCGCGGGCCCAGGACGTCTGCTCGTCCGTGGAGCCTCAGCTTGAGGGGTCGGTGGCCTGCCACTTCCCCATTGAGGTGGTCGTATGACACTGACCGAGATCAGACCCGGCGCCGTCACCTCCCAGGGGATAGCCGGGCGCGGGCCCTGGCAGCTCGCCTGGCGCCGGATCAGGACCGACCGGGTCGCCATGGTGTCCGGCCTGGTCGTCATCCTGCTGTGCGCGCTGGCGCTGGCCGCGCCGCTCATCGCCGCCTGGAACGGCCACGGCCCCGACGACCAGTTCCGCGACACCGGCATCACGGCCCAGGGGCTGCCCGTGCCGCCGAACGGGGAGTTCTGGTTCGGCACCGACCGGCTCGGGCGCGACCTGTTCATCAGGGTCCTGTACGGGGCCCGGGTCTCGCTGCTCGTCGGCGTGGTCGCCACCGGGCTGGCGGCGCTGGTCGGGGTGGTCGTCGGGCTGCTGGCCGGATATTACGGCGGCGTCGTGGACACCGTGCTGTCGCGGCTCATGGACGTGGTGCTGTCGTTCCCGTACCTGATCTTCGCGATCGCGGTGGTGTCCATCGCCGGGCCCTCGCTGACCGCCACGATCGGGGTGATCGCGTTCTACTCGTGGGCGGCCATCGCCCGCGTGGTGCGCGGGCAGACGTTGTCGTTGAAGGAGCGCGAGTACGTCGAGGCGGCCCGGTCCATGGGGGCGGGCGACTTCCGGATCATGTTCGTGGACATCCTGCCGAACCTGCTCGCTCCCGTCATCGTGCTGACCACGCTGCTGGTGCCGGCGGCCATCGTGTTCGAGTCGACGCTGTCGTACCTGGGGCTGGGGATCGTCCCGCCCACCCCGTCGTGGGGGAACCTGCTGAGCGAGGCGCAGGGGTTCTACCGGGTGGCGTACTGGTACCTGGGGTTCCCGGCCGCCACGCTGCTGGTCACCACGCTCGCGTTCAACCTGGTGGGCGACGGGATCAGGGACGCCATCGATCCTCGGATGGAGCGCCTGTTCAGCCGCCGCCGCCGTACCCGTAAGGGGGCGTGATGCTGCGCGCGTTCCTGCTGCGCCGGGCCCTGCTCGGCCTGCTCGTGCTCTGGTTGGTCACCCTCGGGACGTTCCTGCTGTTCTTCGTCGCGCCGAGCGATCCCGCAAGGACGCTGGCGGGGCGGCAGGCCACTCCCGAGCAGGTGGAGCTGATCCGCCACAACCTCGGCCTCGACCGGCCCATGCTCGTCCAGTATCTGGACTACCTGGGCAGGCTGGTCCACGGCGACCTCGGCCAGTCGTACTTCTCCGGCGAATCGGTCGGCAAGCTGCTGGCCGCCGACTTCCCGCCGACGTTCTCGCTGGTGCTGGGGGGCGCGGTGCTGTGGTTCACGCTCGGCGTCGGCGCGGGGGTGCTCAGCGCAACCCGGGTCCGGTCGCTGGTGGATCGCGGCCTGACGCTGCTGGCGCTGGCCGGGGTCTCCATGCCGACCTTCGTAGTGGGCCTGCTGCTGCTGTACTTCTTGTTCTTCCAGCTGACCATGGCGGGGATGCCCATCCTGCCGCCCGACTCCTACGTGCCGTTCTCGCAGAACCCCGCCGAATGGGCCCGCCACCTGATCCTGCCGTGGATCACGCTGGCCACGGTCCAGGCGGCGTCGTACGCCCGGCTCACCCGCGGCTCCATGCTGGACGTGCTCGGCGAGGACTACATCCGTACGGCCCGGGCCAAGGGGGTGCCCGAGCGGCGCGTGATCTACCGGCACGGCCTGCGGGCCGCGCTCACGCCGGTGGTGACGCAGCTCGGGGTGGACGTGGGCACGCTGATCGGCGGGGTGGTGGTGACGGAGTCGGTCTTCGGGCTCGGCGGCGTGGGGCAGGCGGTGGTGCAGGCGTTCGTCAGCGGGGACCTGCCCGTGATCATGGGCGTGGTCACGCTGGCGACGACTGCTGTGGTGGTGGCGAACCTGCTGGTGGATGTGGCGTACGGACTCCTCGACCCCCGCATCCGCCTGTCCTGACGCTCGCCCGGGATGCCGGACCCCGGCGGGCGTGCTACGGCGCCTTGCTGGACCCCGGCGGGCGTGCCCCGGCGCCTCAGCCTCCCTCAGGCACCGCCACGCCCGCCGGCCCTCCACCGCCCTTCCCCCTGGCAGCCCTACACGGGCGCTCGATCATGGCGAACCGGGCGGGCAGACCAGCGGGGCCTACCTCGCGAACTCGGTCGCCCGGGACTCCCTCACCACGGTGATGCGGATCTGCCCCGGATAGGTCAGCTCCTCCTCCACCTGCTTGGCCACGTCACGGGCGATCACCTGGGCCTGGATGTCGTCGATCGCATCCGGCTTGACCATGACCCGGATCTCCCGCCCGGCCTGCATGGCGAAGACCTTCTCCACGCCCTCGTACGACTGCGCGATCTCCTCCAGCCGCTCCAGCCGCTTGACGTACGCCTCCAGGGACTCGCGGCGGGCGCCGGGGCGGCTGCCGCTGATCGCGTCGGCGGCCTGCGTGAGAACCGCTTCGACGGTGCGCACCTCGACCTCGTTGTGGTGCGCCTCGATGGCGTGCACCACGTCCTCCTCCTCGCCGTACCTGCGGGCGATCTCCGCCCCGATCAGCGCGTGGCTGCCCTCGACCTCGTGCGTGAGCGCCTTGCCGATGTCGTGGAGGAGCGCGCAGCGCTTCATCAGCGCCTGGTTCATCCTCAGCTCGGCGGCCATGATCCCGGCGATGTGCGCGGACTCGATCAGGTGCTTGAGCACGTTCTGCCCGTACGACGTCCGATACCTGAGCTGCCCGAGAAGCAGCGTCAGCTCGGGATGCATGTCGGTGATCCCAAGCTCGACCAGGGCGTCCTCACCGGCCCGCGCGCACAGGTCCTGCACCTCCTGGCGGCTGCGGTCGTGCGCCTCCTCGATGCGCTGGGGGTGGATGCGCCCGTCCAGCACGAGCTTCTCCAGCGTCAGCCGGGCCGTCTCCCGGCGCACGGGATCGAAACACGACAGCAGCACGGCCTCAGGAGTGTCGTCGATGATGAGATTCACGCCGGTCGTGGACTCGAAGGCCCGGATGTTCCGCCCTTCGCGCCCGATGATCCGGCCCTTCATCTCGTCTCCGGGCAGATGCAGCACGCTGACGACCGACTCCGCCGTCTGCTCCGCCGCCACCCGCTGCACGGCCAGCGTCACGATCTTGGTGGCCCGCTTCTCGCCCTCCTTGCGGGCGTCGCCCTCGATCTCCCGGACGATCAGCGCGGCCTCGCGCTTGGCCTGGTTCTCGATCTCCTTGACCAGCTCGGCCTTGGCCTGGTCGCCGGTCAGCCCGGAGACCCGTTCGAGGATGGCCCGCCGCTCATCCTCGACCTGGAGCAGCTCCTCGCGGCGGTCGGCCAGCTCGACCTCGGTCTCGGCCAGCTTCCTGTCGCGCTCGGACTGCCGCCTGGCCTCCTCGTCCAGCCGCTGCTCCCGCTCGGCCAGCCTGGACTCCCGGCGCTCCAGGTCGGAGCGCAGCTCCTTGAGCTCGGACTTGAGTATCCGGCTCTCCTCCTCGACCTCCCGCCGCATCTGCGCGGCGCTCTCGGCCGCGGCCTCCGACCTGCGCAGAATCTCCTGGGCGTCGGTCTCGGCCTTGTGCCGGATCTCCCGCGCCTCCTCGCGCGCCTGCTCAAGCTCCTCGTGTACGACTTGCTGCTGCTCGGGACTGGCCTTGGAAACGCGTGGCAGACTGCCCGAGGTGCGCCGTATGACGACGAGAAGCGCGACGATCATCCCGAACGCGAGCACGAGCACCGCCACCATCAGCACCACGACAAGCGGCCCCATGTGCGCCCCGCCCTCCTCGCGTCGTCAACACCTCATAACGCGGCCACAAACGGGAGGGGTCACAAGCGCGCCACGAATAGCCCGGTCGGCGTCTGGATCGATATACAGCCAAGGCTGACCGGGCGTCGACTCGCAAAGCCGACACCTCGCCCGCCTAGATCAACCAGCCTCGTTCGTCCGTCGTTCACCGGTATGGCAATCCGCGCTGCGCGGAGTAACTCCTCACTGCCGTCGAGGTTATGCGTCGAACAGGTCACGAGCAAGCAAACGCGTCATCAAGCGTGTCTTACGGGCCTGCATCTCCCCAGACATCGCCGGGCAAGCCAAGGGACGCGCACGGGCAAGGAAGCGTCTGCGAGTGCAACAGCACCCGCACCCGCATATGCACCCGCAATCCCTCCCGCACTCGCAGATGCAGCTGCAAGCGCACATGCATCCACAGCAATCGGACGGACCCCGCCGGCCCGGAGAACCACAGAACGAGGGATCCCCAGAACGCGCGGGAACCACGCAAGCACGGGAAGAGCTTTGGAGCCGGGGAGAGCCGTGGAGCCAGCGAGAGCTTTGGAGCTGAGGAGAGCCGTGGAACGGGAAGCACAAGGACCGCCAAAGCACCGGGACCGCCAAAGCACCGGGACCGCCGAAACACCAGGAGAGCCGGGGGTGCCGTGGAACGGGAAGCACCGGGACCGCCAAAGCACCAGGACCGCCGAAACACCAGGAGAGCCGTAGACCAGGAGACCCTACGAGAAGTCCTCATCCATCTCGATGCCCTCCTGCTCAAGCGCCTCGCGGATGACGCGGAAAGCCAGCCCCGAGGAGTATCCCTTGCGTGCCAGCATGCCCGCCAGCCGCCGCGTGCGGGTCTGCGGGTCGAGCGACCGGGTGGAGGCGAGCTTGCGCTCCACCAGCCGCCGGGCCGTCTCCGCCTCCTGGTCGGGATCCAGCCGCTCGACTGCCTCCTTGACCGTGTCGGTGTCCACACCGCGATGACGTAGCTCAGCCGCCAAGGCGCGCTTGGCCAGCCCTCGGCCGTGGTGCCGGGAGTCGACCCAAGCCGCAGCGAACGCCTCGTCGTTGATCAGCCCCAGCTCGGAGAAGCGACTGAGGACCGCTTCGGCGGCTTCGTCGGGAACGTCACGTTTGCGGAGCGCCTCAGCGAGCTGGGCCCGGGTCTTGGGCGCCATGGTGAGGAGACGAAGACAAATAGCCCGCGCCACCGACTCCGGATCAGCATCCTGCCCGCCTCCGCCGAAGCCCTCACCACTCAGCCCAGATCCGCGAGACCTCCCGCCTCTCCGCCCGGATCCGCCAGATCTTCCGCCCCTCCGCCCAGCTCCGTCAAAGCCCCCACTGCCCCACCCAGCTCCGCCAGAGTTCCCATCGCTCTGCCCGCCTCCACCGAAGCCGCCGCCATCGCGCTCGGCCCCGGCAAAGCCCTCGCCGTCCGGCCAGGCTCCGGCGAAGCCTTTGCCACGCCGCCTGGATCTGCCAGAACGCCCGCCGCCACGCCCCGTCCCGGCAGAGCTCCCGCCGCCACGCCCAGCTCCGCCAAGCCCTTCCTCATCAGGCCAGGCCCCGGCAAATCCGTCACCGCCTCGCGCGCTTCCGGCGAACCCGCCACCATCCGGCGTAGAGCCGACGGCGTCGCCACCATCCTGCGCAGACCCGACGGCGTCGTCACCGTCATGCGCCTCCCCGGCAAAGCCTCCGCCATCCCGCCTCGATCCAGCGAAACCGCCGTCGTCCTGCGATCCCCCGGTGCGGCCTTCGCTATCACGCTTGAATCCGGCGACGTCGGCGCCATCGCGTGCCGCTCCGGCGAAGTCGTGGCCATGCTGCGCAGCTTCGGCGGAAGGCCCGCTGTCTTGTCGGGTTTCGGTAGGGCCTTCGGCGTCCGGCTCCTCGGATGACCAACCTCGCCCGCGGGCGTTTCGCCCAGACCGTCCGTTGGAGCGGGTGGATCGGCGCCCTTTGCCCGATCGTTTCCTACCGGTCTCACCGTCGTCCGGCTGTTCGGCCGCGAACCAGCTGCTCCCCGCGAGCACCTCGGAGTGCCACCCGCCGTCCCCCCGGCCGGCAGGCGCGGCCTCGTTGGCGGAACGCCACCCCTTGGTGGTGGCCCGTCCCCCGTCTGAGTCCCCTTGGCCGTCATCGGCAGGACCAGCTTCAGCGGAGCTACCATCGCCAGCGTGCCCGGCAGCCTCAGCGTCTGGGCTGGCCTGGGTGTCGGGGCGCGAACCGTATTGATCGTGCGAGCCCTCGGCAGCGATCCGGGATTCATGCTGATCATTCGCGCCGATTCGGGTGTCGGCGGTTGTGCGGAAAATGGGCTGGTCGTCGGATCGGGCTTGGGCCTCGGTGGTGGTGCGAGGTCCGTCCTGATCCTCGGTGTCGCCCCCGAAAAAGGGGTGTCTGCCGGTGCGTTCCCGATAAAGGGGGCTGGTGGCCTCCTGAATATCGATGGTTACGTGATCGCCGGTGCGGACATCGTTCTGTCCGTCCATGGCGGCACGCACATCAGCCGCATCGCCCACGGCGGCATGCACAGCGTCCTGCACGCCTGTGGCGGTGCGCTCGTCGTGCTGTTCGCCTGTGGCGGTGGGGTTGTCGGGGTGTTCTTCCTTGTCTGCCTCAGCCTCGGCTGAGGCGCGTTGGCGGGTGCGGTGTTCGCGCCACTCGTCGACCGATGGCCAGCCGTCCGTGGCCGAGCGGGCCAGGTCGCGGCCCCGGGAGGGGGGAGGGACGGGCCGGGCGCCCCCGGATTGGGGCGCCGGTGGCCGGTTCGGGTCACTCATGGGAGGGGGCACGGTCGCTCAGGGGGTGGACGATCAGACGTCACCCGGCTTCGGGGTGGACTTCGAGCCGCGGCCGGAAGGGGCGGCGGCCGGGGCAGGGGCCGCGGCGGCTTCGGCCGGGGCGTCGAGGCGGGGACCCACGCCCAGCTTGTCCTTGATCTTCTTCTCGATCTCGTTGGCCATGTCGGGGTGGTTCTTCAGGAAGTTGCGGGCGTTCTCCTTGCCCTGGCCGAGCTGGTCGCCCTCGTAGGTGTACCAGGCGCCGGACTTGCGGACGAAGCCGTGCTCCACGCCCATGTCGATGAGGCCGCCCTCGCGGGAGATGCCCACGCCGTAGAGGATGTCGAAGTCGGCCACGCGGAAGGGCGGGGCCATCTTGTTCTTCACGACCTTGACCCTGGTGCGGTTGCCGACCGCCTCCGTGCCGTCCTTGAGGGTCTCGATGCGGCGGATGTCCATCCGGACCGAGGCGTAGAACTTGAGCGCCTTACCACCGGTCGTGGTCTCGGGGCTGCCGAACATGACGCCGATCTTCTCGCGGAGCTGGTTGATGAAGATGGCGGTGGTGCCCGTGCTGTTGAGCGCGCCGGCGACCTTGCGCAGGGCCTGGGACATGAGGCGGGCCTGGAGGCCGACGTGGCTGTCGCCCATCTCGCCCTCGATCTCGGCCTTGGGCACGAGCGCGGCCACCGAGTCGATGACGATGATGTCGACGGCGCCGGACCTGATCAGCATGTCGGCGATCTCCAGCGCCTGCTCACCCGTGTCGGGCTGGGAGACCAGCAGGGCGTCGGTGTCGACCCCCAGCTTCTTGGCGTACTCGGGGTCGAGGGCGTGCTCGGCGTCGATGAACGCCGCGATGCCGCCGGCGCGCTGGGCGTTGGCCACCGCGTGCAGGGCGATCGTGGTCTTACCGGAGGACTCGGGGCCGTAGATCTCGACGATGCGGCCGCGCGGCAGGCCGCCGATGCCGAGGGCCACGTCAAGGGAGATCGACCCGGTGGGGATCACCTCGATGGGGGCTCGGGCGTCATCGCCCAGGCGCATGACGGAGCCCTTGCCGAACTGTCGCTCGATCTGAGCGAGGGCGGTCTCGAGGGCCTTCTCGCGGTCGTTGATAGCCATGGGAACTCCCCCTGGAGGGTCGTGGTCCGATCAGTCGAGTGAAAGCTACGGCCTGCCACCGACATTTTTCATGCGACTGCCGGGGAAGACGTGGCTCGGGCGAAATCCATCGTAGCCGAACGGCTGTTCGATCACAGCAGGAACACGCAGGTCGCCGTCAATCACCAGCCTTCGGAGCGGTGAGGAGCCCGAGTGCCGTCCTGATCGAGGCGTCGGTGAACGGCGCCCCGCCCGCGCTGTTCGCTCTCGACCAGGAGTACGCCGACCGCCTGCGCATCCCCGTGTACGGCTACACGACCGGCAGGACCATCAACGGAGAGCACAAGGCGTACCAGGGACGCGTGGACCGCCTCACCATGGGCGACCCGCACCTCGGAAACGTGCCCGTCCACACCATTCCGGACACGATCCGGCTCGCAGCGCCCGACGGGAGGGTCACCCTGGGAGCGATCGGCACGAGCTTCCTGTCCACGATCGACTATCCGGCCGAGCAGCTGACGGCCGGGGCTCAGCGCGCCGATGTGGTGCCTGGGCGATCACTTCCTGCTGTCCCACGGCACCGTGAACGGCCTGGACCGGATGTCGACACCGGGGGCGCCGACATCGGCTTCATCGCGCCGCCTTCGAGGCCGCCGGGACCCCGATCCCCCGGGCGACGGCCCTCGACCGGTGACGTTGGACGAGGTGACGCCCGGCCCCGCCACCCGCCGCCGGGTGCCCGGGTTGTGCGGCCATCCCCGCGTGGTTCGAGCACGGTTTCGGCTTCCGCATCGGGGGCCTGCCCACGCACGAGTTCTTCAAGCCTTATGCGCTCACGTTCGATTCCGGACGCATGCGCATCCTCGTGAACAAGCCCCGCCGATGTTGGCCTCCAACGTGTTGCCTGGGCCGTGAGCTGGGGAGACTCACTTCAGGGGCCGAAGGTTGGAGGCGGCGAGTGTCGAGCGGCTACACCAGGGAACGGCGCACCCATCTGGAGGCACTCGCCGAGGTGCTCCCCCGTCATGGCCTGGTCAGTCGCATGGTAGGCAACGACGATCCGGTGCTGTGGGTCTGGCACCCGCGTACGGGCCGTCAGACGATCATCTTCGCCACCCCGTCGCACCGCGGATGGACGTTCCTGTGGTCGCCCGGAGGGCAGGGCAGCGTGGACGAGCTGGAGCTCACTGCCGCCGCGTTGCGGCAGACCCTGGACCTGTCGCAGCCCTGAAGCCGCCGCGGCTAGCGGAGCTTGGGCGAGACGTCCTCCACCTGGCAGACCGCGCGCCAGACGGTCTTGGCGCTCTCCCCGTCGGCCAGCGCCTGCATGACGGTGCGCCCGCCCAGCGGCGCGAGCACGTAGTCGCGGGCCCACGACTCGGCGTAGGTGTCGCCGAAGTGAGCGTTCATCCGTCTCCAGAACTCCGTCAGGCGCATGGATTCAAGTATGGAATCGCCTGGGGGGTGGGTAGGACATCCCCATGCCAAAGACCCACAAGTCTTCGCCACCGAAGACAGCCGAGACCAAGGCCCACAGGGCCAGACGCCGCCGATTACTGCACACGCTGCGCCTCGCCGTACAGAAGGAGAAGTCTGAGCGATCAGAAAGGCACGCGGGCGTCAGGCAGGAGCCCCGTGCGGGCAAGCCGCGTACGCGCAGGGCGTCGCGGCGCTAGGGCGGACCCGCGGTCACAGCACACGCGAGCCGTACATCTCACCTAGATGGTCGGCGAGCAGCTCCAGCCGGGCGCCATCGGGGTCCTTGAAGTAGATGGAGGCGCCGCTCTCTATCTGGTGCGGCACGCCGGCCATCTCCAGCTTCCCGCGCAGCCGCTCCCAGGTGGCGGGGTCGACGGAGATCGCGACGTGGTGCAGCCCGCCCAGCACCTCCTGGTACGGCCCGAGGTCGAGGCCGGGGAAGTCGAAGAACGCGAGCAGGTTGCCGTTGCCGATGTCGAAGAAGAAGTGGTTGGAGCCCTTGTAGTCGCGGTTCTCGATGATCTCCGTGAGCGGGAACTCCAGGAGTTCCTGGTAGAACTTGATGGTGCGTTCCACGTCCGACGAGAGCAGGGCCATGTGGTGCAGGCCCCGGGCGCTGCTCGATGGCCGGTGCGCTAAGACGTAGCGCCGCCTCATCTCCGCTCGGCGGGTTTCGATGGCCGCATAGTCAATGGTCACGGTCGCTGTATGTCCGCCAGGACCCCCGCTCAACCGCTCGCCGGGGAGCCAAATGCGTTTTCTGTCGGTGGCGCGAGGCAATATGTGCTGGTGAGCTCGCTAGACCAGTTCAGCCAGGTGACCAGGCAATGGTTCACCGGAGCCTTCCAAGCTCCCACGGCCGCCCAGGAGGGGGCGTGGGAGTCGATCTCGCGCGGCGACAACACCCTGGTCGTCGCCCCCACCGGGTCGGGCAAGACGCTGGCGGCTTTCCTGTGGTCGCTCGACAGGCTGGCGTTCGAGAAGACCGGGCCCGCCGCCACGCCCGAGGCCGAGCCCGCCCCGCACGCGCCCGCCGCACCCCAAGCCGACCCCTCCCCGCCCGCCGCACCCGATCCCGCCCGGCACGCTCCCGCGCCCAAGGCCGAGCCCGCCGTGCGCCAAGGCGCCCCGAAGGGGACGCGGGTGCTCTACGTGTCGCCGCTCAAGGCCCTGGCCGTGGACGTCGAGCGTAACCTGCGCGCGCCGCTGGCCGGGCTCAAGCAGACGGCGCGCCGGCTCGGGCTGCCGGTGCCGGAGATCTCGGTGGCGATCCGCTCGGGCGACACCCCCTCGGAAGACCGCAGGCGCTACGCCGCCAAGCCGTCCGACATCCTGATCACCACGCCGGAGTCGCTGTTCCTGCTGCTCACCAGCCAGGCGCGCGAGGCGTTGCGGGGCGTGGAGACGGTGATCGTGGACGAGGTCCACGCGGTCGCGGCCACCAAGCGCGGCGCTCATCTGGCCCTCAGCCTGGAGCGGCTCGACGCGCTGCTCGACAGGCCGGCGCAGCGGATCGGGCTGTCGGCGACGGTGCGGCCGGTGAGCGAGGTGGCGGCGTTCCTGGGCGGCACGCGACCGGCCACGGTCGTGCAGCCGCCGTCGGAGAAGCGGATCGAGGTCGAGGTCGTCGTCCCAGTCGAGGACATGACGGAGATGGAGGGCCGCCCGCAGCCGGAGGGCGGGGAGGAGTTCGCCCCAGAGCCGGGCAACCGGTCGATCTGGCCCCATGTGGAGGACCGGCTGTTCGACCTGATCGGGGCCCACAGCTCGACCATCGTCTTCGCCAACTCGCGGCGGCTGGCCGAGCGGCTGTGCACCCGCCTCAACGAGCTCGCGTACGAGCGGGAGGGCGGCGGGGTCGAGGCCGTCGACCTCTCCATCTGGGAGACGCCCCCATCACCGCAGACGCCCCGGCGGATGCCTGCCGACATGATGGCGCAGGCGGGGGCGAGCAAGGGCGTCGTGACCGAGATCGTACGCGCGCACCACGGCTCGGTCTCCAAGGAGGAGCGCGCGCAGATCGAGGAGGCGCTCAAGTCGGGCCGGCTGCCCGCCGTGGTCGCCACCTCCAGCCTGGAGCTCGGCATCGACATGGGCGCGGTCGACCTGGTCGCGTGCGTGGAGGCGCCGCCGAGCGTGGCCAGCGGGCTGCAGCGCATCGGCCGGGCCGGTCACCAGGTCGGGGCGGTGTCCAAGGGTGTGATCTTCCCGAAGTACCGGGGCGACCTGGTGCAGACGGCCGTGGTGGCCGAGCGGATGAAGAGCGGCCAGATCGAGGAGCTGCGCTATCCGCGTAACCCGCTCGACGTGCTGGCGCAGCAGATCGTGGCGATGACCGCGCTCGACGAGTGGACGGTCGACGAGCTGGAGTCCGTGGTCAAGCGGGCCGCCCCCTACGCCACGCTGCCCAGGACCGCCCTGGAGGCCACGCTCGACATGCTGGCCGGGCGCTATCCGAGCGAGGAGTTCGCCGAGCTGCGGCCGCGCATCGTGTGGGACCGGGTCACCGGCACCCTCCAGGGCCGTCCGGGCGCGCAGCGGCTGGCGGTCACCAACGGCGGCACGATCCCCGACCGCGGCCTGTTCGGCGTCTTCCTGGTGGGCGAGAAGGCCTCCAGGGTGGGCGAGCTGGACGAGGAGATGGTCTACGAGTCGCGCGTGGGCGACGTGTTCGTGCTGGGCGCGACGTCCTGGCGGATCGAGGACATCACGGCCGACCGGGTGCTCGTCTCGCCCGCGCCGGGCCAGCCGGGCAAGCTGCCGTTCTGGCACGGCGACGCGCCCGGGCGCCCGGCCGAGCTGGGCAGGGCGATCGGGCAGTTCCTGCGCGAGCAGGCCAAGAACGGCTCGACCGAGCGCATGCGGGAGGCGGGGCTCGACGAGTTCGCCTCCGGAAACCTGCTGGCCTACCTCCACGAGCAACGCGAGGCCACCGGCTACGTCCCCGACGACCGCACCCTCCTCGTCGAGCGTTTCCACGACGAGCTCGGCGACTGGCGCGTGGTCATCCACTCCCCCTACGGCGCGCGGGTGCACGCCCCGTGGGCGCTGGCGATCAACCGGCGGCTGCGCGAGCGCTACGGCATCGACGTGCAGGCGGTCCACTCCGACGACGGCATCGTGCTGCGCATCCCCGACACGCTGGCCGAGCCGCCGACCGACGTGGCCGCGTTCGACGCCGAGGAGATCGAGCAGATCGTCACGGAGGAGCTGGGCGGGTCGGCCATGTTCGCCTCCCGGTTCAGGGAGTGCGCGGGGCGGGCGCTGCTGCTGCCGCGCCGCACGCCGGGTAAGCGCAGCCCTCTGTGGCAGCAGCGCCAGCGCGCCGCCCACCTGCTGGGCGTGGCCTCGCAGTACGCCTCGTTCCCGATCGTTCTGGAGACCATGCGCGAGTGCCTGCAGGACGTCTTCGACGTGCCGGGGCTCGTCCGGCTCATGCGCGACATCGCCGCGCGCCGGGTGCGGCTGGTGGAGGTGGAGACCTCGCAGGCCTCGCCGTTCGCGGCTTCGCTGCTGTTCCATTACGTGGGCGCGTTCATGTACGAGGGCGACGCGCCCCTGGCCGAGCGGCGCGCCCAGGCGCTGGCGCTGGACACCACGCTGCTGGCCGAGCTGCTGGGCCAGGCCGATCTGCGCGAGCTGCTCGACCCCGACGTGATCTCCGACACCGAGCGCGAGCTGGCCAGGCTCGACCGGCCGCTGCGCGACCTGGAGGACCTCGCCGACCTGCTGCGCTCCCACGGGCCGCTGCTCGCGCCCGACGTGAGCGTGCGCGGCGGTGACCCAGCCTGGCTCCAGGAGCTCGAACGCTCGCGTCGGGCGATCCGGGTACGCATCGCCGGCGAGGAGCAGTGGGCGGCCATCGAGGACGCGGCCCGCATGCGTGACGCGCTGGGCGTGCCGCTGCCGGTCGGGGTGCCCCACGCGTTCCTGGAGCCGGTGGCCGATCCGCTGGCGGACCTGGTGGCGCGGCACGCCCGCACCCGCGGGCCCTTCCACGCGGGCTCGGCCGCGGCCCGGTTCGGGCTGGGCGTGGCCGTGGTGACGGACGCGTTGCGCCGGCTGGCCGCGTCCGGACGGGTCGTGAACGGGGAGTTCCGGCCCGGCGGGCGGGGCGAGGAGTGGTGCGACGCCGGGGTGCTGCGGATGCTGCGCCGCAGGTCGCTGGCCCGGCTGCGCAAGGAGGTCGAGCCGGTCGCGCCGGAGACCCTGGCCCGATTCCTGCCCGCCTGGCACGGCATCACCGGCTCGGGCGCCGCGGGGCAGGTCGGCGGCCGGGGCGCGAGCGAGGCCGCCCGGGCCATGGACGCGCTGGTCCGCTCGATCGAACAGCTCCAGGGGGCCGCCGTGCCCGCGTCCGCGCTGGAGACGCTGGTGCTGCCCGCGCGGGTGCCCGGCTACCATCCGGCCCTGCTCGACGAGCTGACCTCGTCGGGCGAGGTGATGTGGGCGGGGCAGGGCTCGCTGCCGGGCGGCGACGGGTGGGTGTCGCTCTACTACGCCGACACCGCGCCGCTGCTGATGCCCGAGCCCGCCGAGATCACGATGACCCCTCTGCACGAGCGCGTGCTGGAGCTGCTGGGCGGGGGCGGCGCGCTGTTCTTCCGCGGCATCTCCGACCAGCTCGGGTCGCTGGACGACACGACCCTGGCGGCGGCGCTGTGGGATCTGGTGTGGGCCGGGCGGATATCCGGCGACACGCTGGCGCCGCTGCGGGCCACGCTCGGCACCGGCCGTCCCGCGCACCGGCCCGCCACCACACGGCGGCGCCGGGCCGTGCTGCCGAGCAGGAGCGGGCCGCCCACGGTGGGCGGCCGATGGTGGCTGCTGCCCGAGCCCGCCGCCGACTCCACCCAGCGGGCGCACGCGCAGGCCGAGGTGCTGCTGGAACGGCACGGCGTGGTGACCCGGGGCGGGGTGACATCGGAACGACTCCCCGGGGGATTTACGCCCATATATCAGGTCCTGCGGGCATACGAGGAGAGCGGGCGCTGCCGCCGGGGCTACTTCGTCGAGGGCCTCGGGGGCGCGCAGTTCGCCCTGCCGGGAGCGGTCGACCGGATGCGCGCCATGGCGCCCGGCCTCGCCCCGACCGGCGGTCCGGGTCCCGACGCGGGGACCGGCGGCGGACGGCGGGCCGTGGTGCTGGCCGCCGCCGACCCGGCCAGCCCGTACGGCGCCGCGCTCCCCTGGCCGCAGCACCCCGGCGAGCTCGGGCACAAGCCTGGCCGGAAAGCCGGTTCGCTGGTCGTGCTCGTGGACGGGCACCTGGTGCTCTACGTCGAGCGGGGCGGCAAGACGCTGCTGTCGTTCGCCGACGACGACCGGCTGCAGCCCGCCGTCGACGCCCTCGCGCTGGCCGTGCGGGACGGGGCGCTCGGGAAGCTCACCGTGGAGCGGGCCGACGGCACGTCCATCGTCGAGTCGCCGCTGGCGGCGGCCCTGGAGGCGGCCGGTTTCCACCCCACACCCCGCGGGCTGCGCCTGCGCGCCTGAGTCCCTGCGGCACGACGACCGGGGACCCGCCTAGGCGTGGCAGTGGAGGTGGTGCTGGCGGCGGAGGGTGGGTGGCGTGTGGATTGGGGGAGTTGGTCGTGCTGTATACGATTGTCGCCTCATGACTGATTTGACGCTGGGCGCGGCCCATCGGACCTTGCGCGACGAGGTCACCAAGGAGCTGCGGCGACGCATACTCTCCGGCGAGCTCGCCCAGGGTGAGCGGCTGGTCGAGGACCGCCTGGCCGCGCTGCTCGGCGTGTCGCGCAATCCCGTGCGCGAGTCCATCCGGGTGCTGGACGCCGAGGGGTTCGTCGAGGTCGTGCCCCGGCTCGGCGCCACCGTCGCGCGGCTGTCGGCGGCGGAGGGTGAGGAGCTCTTCGACGTGCGCATGGCGGTCGAGGGTCTGGCGGCGCGGCTGGCCGCGCGCAAGCGCACCCCCGAGTCCGCCGAGCGGCTGCGGCGGGTGCTGGAGCAGGCCAAGGAGGCCGTGGAGAACGGGCGCCTGGAGGAGGTGGCCGATCTCAACACGGCCTTCCACCTGGCCGTCGGCGAGGCGGCGGGCAACTCGTACCTCAGCCTGATGATGAAGCCCATGCTCCTGCGGGCGCAGTGGGTCTTCAGCCAGACCGCCGCCGCCCGCGGGCCGCACTCCTGGAGCGAGCACCTGAGCCTGTGCGAGGCCATCGCGGCGGGCGACGAGGACGAGGCGCAGGCCAGGGCCATCGCGCACGTGGCCGCGGCCAGGCGGTCGTTCCTGGCGGCGATCCGCAGGACAAATCCCCCGAACGATTAGAAAACACTCAGATAACAACACAGAGTCAGGAAACACCAGTGAAATGTGAGGTCTTGTATACAGTCTCCTAAACCTTTCAACGGAGGCCCCATGAGACCGTCCCCCAGGCTCGTCGCGGCGCTCGCCGTTCTCCCCCTTGCCCTGGCAGCTTGCGGCGGAGGCGGATCGAGCGGCACCCCCGCGGCCCCTCCCTCCATAGCCGACGCCTCGGCCGACAACCGGCCGGTCAAGGCGGGCGGCACGCTCAACGTGGCGCTCAGCGCCGACCCCGACGCGCTCGACCCGAGCATCTCGACCACGCTGGTGGGACGCGAGGTGTTCGCGAACATGTGCGAGAAGCTCTTCGACATCGACGCGCAGTCGAACCTGGTCCCGCAGCTGGCCACCGCCTTGCCCGAGGTCTCCGACGACGGCAAGGAGGTGACGATCAAGCTGCGCGAGGGCGTGAAGTTCAACGACGGCACGGCGTTCGACGCCGAGGCGGTCAAGAAGTCGCTGGACCGGCACCGCACCTGGGAGAAGTCCGCGCGCCAGGCCGACCTGGCGGCGGTGTCCAAGGTCACGGTGGTCGACCCCACGACGGTCAAGCTCACGCTGACCCAGGCGTTCACGCCGCTGACCGCGCAGCTCGCCGACCGCGCCGGCATGATCATGTCGCCCAAGGCCCTGGACGCGGGCAATGACAACTTCGGCGCGAGCCCGGTCTGCGTCGGGCCGTTCAAGTTCGCGAGCCGCACGTCCGGCAGCCAGATCGTGCTGGAGAAGGCGCCCGACTACTACGACGCGGCCAAGGTCAAGCTCGACAAGCTCGTATACAAAATCATCGTGGACCCGAACGTACGGGCCGCGAACCTGAAGTCCGGCGACGTCCAGGTGGGCGACAACCTCGCCACGACCACGGTCAAGGGCGTCCAGAGCGACCCGAACCTCAAGGTCGTCTCCGGCGGCGGCCTCGGCTACTACGGCATCACGATCAACACCGGCAACGCCAGCGGCTCCACCGAGAAGCCGGGCACGGTGAACACGGCGCTGGCCAAGAGCCCGCAGCTGCGTGAGGCGTTCGAGCTGGCCCTCGACCGCGACGTGATCAACAAGACCGTCTACAACGGCCTGCACGAGGTGGACTGCTTCCCCGTGCCGCTGGACAGCCCCTACCGCGCCAAGGACCTGCAGTGCCCGAAGCGCGACCTGGCCAAGGCCAAGCAGCTGGTGCAGGCCTCCGGCGTGCAGACGCCGATCCCGGTCACCCTCACCAGCCCCAACGACGCCACCAACGTGCGCCTGGCGCAGGTCATCCAGCAGATGACCAAGGAGGCGGGCTTCAACGTGAGCGTGCAGACCGCCGAGTTCGTCAGCACGCTCGAGCAGGGCAAGTCCGGCAAGTTCGACGTCCTGCTGAACGGCTGGTCGGGCCGCGTCGACCCGGACGGCAACCTCACGAACCTCATCACCAGCCGCGGCAGCAACAACTACAGCGGCATGTCCGACCCGGGCATCGACGACCCGATCAAGCAGGCCGCCGCCGAGTCGGACCCGGCCAAGCGGGCCGAGCTCTACGCGGGCGCCCTGAAGAAGGCCGCCGAGGTGCGAGGCGTCCTGTACCTGTACCACAACAAGTACTACCTGGGCATGAGCAAGAACGTGGCCGGCGTCCAGTACTTCAAGGACGGCCTGCCGCGCTTCGTCACCGCCGGGTTCACCGCGTAATGCTCTGGTTCATCCTCCGGCGCTGCGGATCGGCCGTGATCGTGCTGTTCCTGGCCAGCGTCCTGATCTTCCTCGGGATCAGGGCGCTGCCCGGGGACCCTGCCACGGTCATGGCGGGTGAGGAGGCCTCGCCCGCCGTGATCGAGGCCATCCGGCACGAGTTCGGTCTGGACAAGCCGCTGCCCGCCCAGTACCTCGACTACGTCGGCCAGACCCTGACCGGCAACTTCGGCCGCTCCACGCAGGACCAGCTCCCGGTGATCGACATCATCGCCGAGCGGCTGCCGGTGACGCTGGAGCTGTCGGCCCTGGCCATGCTGGTCGCGATCGTCGTCGGCGTGGGCGCGGGCATCGTCGCGGCCGTCCGGCGCGGCCGCCTCGCCGACTATCTGGCCACCGGGTTCGGCCTGGCCGGGCTGTCGGTGCCGCACTTCTGGCTCGGTCTGCTCGGCATCCTGCTGTTCGCGGTCACCTGGCGGGTCCTGCCCGCCTCCGGGTACGTCCCCTTCACCCAGGACCCCGGCCAGAACCTCCAGCGCATGATCCTGCCCGCCCTCGTGCTCGGCACCGGCTTCGCCGCCATCCTCATGCGGCAGACCCGCTCGGCCATGCTCGGCGCGCTGTCGGCCGATTACGTCAGGACTGCCAGGTCGAAGGGCCTGTCCGAGGTCAAGGTCGTGGGCGCGCACGCGCTGCGCAACAGCCTGACGACCGTGGTCACCGTGCTCGGCCTCCAACTCGGCGCGCTGATCAGCGGTGCGGTGGTGACCGAGCAGATCTTCGTGATCCCCGGGTTCGGCAAGCTGACCGTGGACGCGGTGCTGACCAGGAACTACCCCGTCATCCAGGCCGTCGTGCTGATCACGGTCATCGGGTACGTGCTGGTCAACCTGCTGGTCGACATCGTGTACGCGTTCCTCAACCCCCGGATCAGGCTGTCGGGGGGCACGAATGACTAGGCTGTGGCGGCGTTTCAAGAGGCGCCCGATGCCGATGGCCGGGCTGGTGCTGGTCGTCGCGTTCGTGCTGCTGGCGCTGATCGGGCCGCTGGTGACCGGCGACCCCGCCGCGCAGGACTACCTGTCCACGCTCGCGCCCCCGTCGGGCGCGCACCCGATGGGCACCGACGACCTGGGCCGCGACGCGTTCGCCAGGATCGCGCACGGCGCACAGGTGTCGCTGCAGGCCGGGGTGCTCTCCACGCTGCTGGCGATGGTGGTGGGCATCCCGATCGGCCTGGTCGCCGGGTTCTACCGGCGCTGGCTCGACCCGGTCGTGATGCGGCTGGTGGACGTGACGCTGGCGTTCCCGTTCCTGGTGTTCGCGGTGGGCCTGGCGGCGATCATCGGGCCCTCGCTGAAGGGCGTGGTGTTCGCGCTGGGCTTCTCGCAGCTGCCCGCCGTCATCAGGATCACCCGCGGCGAGGTGCTGGCGGTCAGGGAGATGGACTACGTGGCCGCCGCCGTCGCCGACGGCGCGGGCGACGGGCACCTGATCTTCCGTTACGTGCTCCCGAACTGCCTCAACCCGCTCATCGTGCAGGCCACCGTCGCGATCCCGGGGGCGATCATCGGCGAGGCCACGCTGTCGTTCCTGGGGCTGGGCGTGCAGCCGCCCACACCCTCGTGGGGCGTGATGCTGACGACCGCACAGCAGTATCTGAGCGACGCGCCCTGGCTGGCCGTCTGGCCCGGAATCATGATCGCGCTGGCCACGCTCGGCTTCAACCTGCTGGGCGACGGGCTGCGGGACGTCCTGGACCCGAGGAGCGGCCGATGAGCCTGCTGGAGATCACCGACCTGACGGTCGGCTTCGACACCGAGGACGGCCTGGTGCAGGCGGTCAGGAACATCTCGCTCACGCTGGACGAGGGCGAGATCCTGGCGCTGTGCGGCGAGTCCGGCTGCGGCAAGTCGGTCACCGCGATGTCGGTGCCCAGGCTGCTGCCGCCCGACACGACCAGGCTGTCCGGCTCGGTCAAGCTGGACGGGCGCGAGCTCACCACGCTCCCCGAGGCGGACCTGCGGCACGTACGCGGCAAGGACGTGTCGGTCGTCTTCCAGGAGCCGATGACCTCGCTGAACCCGTCGTTCAGCGTTGGATACCAGATCACCGAGGTGCTGCGCAGGCACGAGCGCCTCTCGCGCCAGGCCGCCAGGAGCCGCGCCGTCGAGCTGCTGGAGCTGGTCGGCATCCCGGCACCCCAGCGCCGCATGAAGGAGTATCCGCACCAGCTCTCCGGCGGCATGCGCCAGCGCGTGATGATCGCGATCGCGGTGGCCTGCTCGCCCCGGGTGCTGATCGCCGACGAGCCCACCACGGCGCTCGACGTGACGATCCAGGCGGGCGTGCTGGACGTCTTCCGCGACCTGCGCGACCGGCTCGGCACGGCGATCATCCTCATCACGCACGACCTGGGCGTGGTGGCCGACATCGCCGACCGGGCCGTGGTCATGTACGCCGGCCGCGCCGTCGAGCAGGCCCCGGTGACCGAGTTGTTCGCGAACCCGCGGCACCCGTACACGCTGGGCCTGATGAACGCGCTCCCGTCCGCGGCGGTCGACGGCCGCCTGGCCGAGATCCCCGGCATGGTGCCCTCGCCGCTGTCGGATCCCGAGGAGTGCGCGTTCCAGGCCCGCTGTCCGCGCGCCCAGGACGATTGCCGCGCGGCCAGACCCCCGCTCGAACGGCACGCGGACGGCCATCTGGCGGCCTGTTTCCACCCGGGAGGCAAGCAGTGATCCTGCGCATCGACAACCTGGTCAAGCACTACGGCCAGGTACGCGCCGTGGACGGCCTGTCGCTGGAGATCGGCCAGGGCGAGGTGCTCGGCCTGGTCGGCGAGTCGGGCAGCGGCAAGTCCACGGTCGGCAAGTGCGTGCTGCGCCTGACCGAGCCCACCTCGGGGGCCATCGAGCTGGCCGGCCGCGACATCACCCACCTGTCGCGCCGGGCCATGCGCCCGCTGCGCAGGGACGTCCACATGGTCTTCCAGGACCCCTACTCCTCGCTCAACCCCCGTTTCACGATCGGGCAGATCGTCGCCGAGCCGCTGCTGCGGCACAAGGTGGCCGACCGGCGTGAGGTCTCCGGACGCGTGTCCGCCATGCTGGAGAAGGTGGGACTGCGGCAGGAGATGCGCTCCCGGTTCCCGCACGAGCTGTCCGGCGGGCAGCGGCAGCGGGTCGGGCTGGCCAGGGCGCTGATCCTGGAGCCCAAGCTGGTCGTGGCGGACGAGCCGGTGTCGGCGCTGGACGTGTCCGTGCAGGCGTCGGTGCTCAACCTGATCACGGACCTGCAGCGGGACATGGGGTTCTCGTGCCTGTTCATCACGCACGACCTGTCGGTGGTGGAGTTCCTCGCCGACCGGATCGCCGTCATGTACCTGGGCAAGATCGTCGAATCGGGTCCGACGGCCGAGATCTTCGCCGCGCCGCGGCACCCGTACACGCAGGCCCTGCTGTCGGCGGCGCCGGTGCCCGATCCGGTCCGGCAGCGGGAGCGGCGCAGGATCGTGCTCGGCGGGGACGTTCCCAGCCCGGTCGACCCGCCGTCCGGGTGCCGGTTCCACACGCGGTGCCCGCTGGCGTACGACGCCTGCCGTACCGAGGAGCCGCTGCTTCAGGACCCTCGCGGTAACGGCCATCCGGCCGCGTGTCATCTTGTCACGGTGGATCGTGTCCCCGACGCGGCCGCCAATCTTTAGAAGGAGAGATCTTGTTCACCACCAGGCCCGAGCTGACGGGCGACTTCGGCATGGTCGCCAGCACGCACTGGCTGGCCTCGGCCACCGGCATGGGCGTGCTGGAGCGCGGCGGGAACGCCTTCGACGCGGCGGTGGCCGCCGGGTTCGTGCTCCAGGTCGCCGAGCCGCACCTGAACGGCCCCGGCGGCGAGGTGCCGATCCTGCTGTGGAGCGAGGACGAGCAGAAGGTGTCCGTGGTGTGCGGGCAGGGCGTGGCGCCGGCCGCGGCCACCGTCGAGCGCTACACCGGGTTGGGCCTGGACATCGTGCCCGGCACGGGGCTGCTGGCGGCCACCGTGCCGGGGGCGTTCGGCGGCTGGATGCTCATGCTGGAGCGCTGGGGCACCTGGTCGCTGGCCGACGTGCTGGCCCCCGCGATCCACTACGCCGAGCACGGGGTGCCGGTGCTGGAGCGCATCGCGGCCACGATCGAGTCGGTCGAAGGGCTGTTCACCGACGACTGGCCGACGTCGGCGGCGACCTGGCTGCCCGGCGGCCGGGTGCCGGCGGCCGGGTCGAAGCTGGCCAACCCGGTGCTGGCGGCCACCTACCGGCGGGTGGTCGCCGAGGCCGAGGCCGCGTCGAGCACCCGCGAGGGACAGCTCGCCGCCGCCCGCCGCGCCTGGTACGAGGGGTTCGTGGCCGAGGCGATCGCCGAGTTCTGCGCCAAGACGGCCTGGCGCGACAGCAGCGGTGAGGCGCACGGCGGGCTGCTCACCGGCGACGACCTGGCCCGATGGTCGGCCTCGGTCGAGGAGCCGCTCGCCTTCGACTACCACGGCCACACCGTCTACAAGACGCGGCCGTGGGGGCAGGGGCCGGTGTTCCTGCAGCAGCTCGCGCTTTTGCAGGGCTTCGACCTGGACGGGATGGAGTTCCTGGGCGCCGACTACGTGCACACGGTGACGGAGGCCGCCAAGCTCGCCTTCGCCGACCGCGAGGCCTGGTACGGCGACACCGACGTGCCCGTGTCCGACCTGCTCAGCGAGGCCTACAACGCCGAGCGGCGCAAGCTCGTCGGCGAGCGGGCCAGCTTCGAGCTGCGGCCCGGCGCGCCGGGCGGTCGCGCGCCCAGGCTGCCCGACTACCCCGCGCCCGGCACGGCGAGCGACGCCCCCGGCATCTCCGGCGCGCGCTCCCCGCAGGGCGTCGGCGAGCCGACCGTGGCCCGCGACGGCACGGTGAAGGGTGACACCTGCCACCTCGACGTCGTGGACCGGTACGGCAACATGGTCTCCGCCACCCCCAGCGGCGGCTGGCTGCAGAGCTCCCCCACGATCCCCGAGCTGGGTTTCTGCCTGGGCACCAGGGCACAGATGTTCTGGCTGGAGGAGGGGCTGCCCGCCTCGCTGCGCCCCGGCACGCGTCCGCGTACCACGCTGACGCCGTCGTTCGCGCTCAGGGACGGCAGGCCGTGGCTGGCGTTCGGCACCCCCGGGGGCGACCAGCAGGACCAGTGGAGCCTGAACTTCTTCCTCGCGGTCGTCCACGGCAAGCTGAACCTGCAGGAGGCCATCGACGCCCCCATGTTCCACTCCGAGCACTTCCCCAGCTCGTTCTTCCCGCGCGGCTCCCGTCCCGGCGTGCTGCACGTCGAGGACCGGGTGGACGCGGGCGTGACAGCGGAGCTGCGGCGGCGCGGGCACGAGGTCGAGGTGCAGGGCCCGTGGACGCTCGGCAGGCTCAGCGCCGTCGCCCGTGACGGCGAGTTCCTCAAGGCCGCCGCCAACCCGCGCGGCGCCCAGGGCTACGCAGTCGGCCGATGACGGATCTCCTGTTCATGCTGGGCGCCGGTCTGCTGGCCGGTGTGGTGAACGCGCTGGCGGGCGGCGGGACGCTCATCTCGTTCCCGGCGCTGCTGGCGCTGGGTTATCCGAGTCTGACCGCGTCCGTGACCAACGCGGTGGCGCTGTGGCCCGGCTATCTGGGCGGCGTGCTCGGCTACCGGACTGAGCTGCGCGGCCAGCGGCGCCGGGCGACGGCATTGTCGATCACGACCGTGCTGGGCGCGGGCGTGGGCAGCTCGCTGCTGCTGCTCACGCCCGGCCGGCTGTTCGAGTCGCTGGTGCCGTGGCTGGTGGCCTTCGCCAGCCTGGCGCTGCTGGCCCAGCCGTGGCTGCGCAGGCTCTTCGGCGGCGAGGCCGACGGGCCGCCCAGCAAACTGGTGTACGCCGGGGTCTTCCTCGGCGGCTGTTACGGCGCCTACTTCAACGGCGGCATGGGGGTACTCCTCCTGACGGTGCTCGGCATGTTCCTGCACGACAACCTGCATCGGGTGAACGCCGTGCGGGCCACGCTCGCGCTGGTGATCAGCACGGTGTCGGTCGTGGCGTTCTCCCTGTTCGGTCCCGTGCAGTGGCAGGCCGTGGCGGTGATCGCGCCGGCCAGCCTGGCCGGCGGGTTCCTGGGCACGCGTCTGGCCAAACTCATGTCGGCCAAGGTCCTGCGCGGCGTCGTTGTCGCGTTCGGCCTGGGTGTGGCCGTGGCGCTGGCCCTTCGTTAGGCCCTGCGTTAGGCGACGGTGGCCTCGATGAGGTCGTCCACCACGTCGGCCAGGTCGTGGCCCCTGGCGTGCACCCGGCGCTGGCGCATGGCTCCCGAGCCCTTGCTCAGCAACCGGTCCAGCCCCTCCTGGACGAACGTCAGGTCGCCGGCCTCCGCCAGCGCCGGGCGTACATGCTCCAGGAGGCGGCACGCCATCACCGGCGCCGGCACGAGGGTGCCGTGTCGCACGTCCATGCTGTCGCCCGTCAGCCCGTAGCGGGCCGCGCGCCAGTAGGCGACGCGCAGCACCTCTGCCGGGATCGGCAGCCCCCGGTCACCCCGCTTCACCGCGGCCAGCGCGGTCACCACCAGCGCGCGGATGAGCCCGATCAGGGTGAGACTGTCGCTCACGTCGAGCGGCACGTCGGCCACCCTGATCTCGACCGTGGGCAGCCGGGACGACGGCCGGGCGTCCCAGTAGACCGTCTTGGCGTCGAGCAGCACGCCCGAGTCCGTGAGCGCGCGCACCGCCAGCTCGTAGTCGCCGAACGACGGGAAGTACGGCGGCGCGCCGGACACCGGCCAGCGGCCCCAGCTGATCACCCGCCAGGACGCGTAGCCGGTGTCGCGGCCCACGAAGAACGGCGAGTTGGCGGCCAGCGCGATCAGCGTGGGCAGCCAGGGACGCAGATGGTTGCCGACGTAGACGGCGTGCTCCTCGTCGGGCACGTCCACGTGCACGTGCAGGGCGCAGATGCTGATCTCGTCATGAAGAGCGCGATAGAGCGTCCTCCCTTGGTGATAGCGATCGTCGTCGGTGAGCGGCGGCGGCATGACGTTCCCCAGCACGGGGATGCCGCTCGCGACGACGGCCAGCCCGCATGAACGGGCCGCGGCCGCCACCTCCTGCCGCGCCGAACGCAGTTGCGAGCCGAGCTCGCTGAGGTCGGCGGAGGGCGGCGTGCGAGCCTCCACCTGGAAACGCGTGATTTCTTGCACCACGTCGAGCACATCCGTCGCCGCGGCCAGGACATCGGCCGCTCGGGGAGCCACGTGGCGGGTGCGGGGATCGACTACGAGGTATTCCTCTTCGATCCCGATCAACGGAACCATGCCCACACCTCGCTGGGAGTCCAAAACCCTCCGACTGAAGGTTGTGCCCGGCGCACGCCCCGAGGAAAACCCGTCAAGCAAACGGTTGTTTAGAGGGGCCCGTAGTGGGCGTGGGGAAATCCCGTGGACATGGCCCAGTAACGATCGCCGTACGACCAGTGCCACCACTCGGTGGGGTAGTTGACCAGGCCGACGGGCTCCAGAGCGGCGGCGAGGAGCTTGCGGTGGGCGCGGGCGTCGGCGGAGATATTGGGGGCGGCCGTATAGCAGGCGCCGTCGCTCTGCTCCGGGTTGTCGTTGACCTGGGTGCCCATGTCGTACTCGACGCCGTCGGGGTCGCACAGGGTCAGGTCCACGGCGGCGCCGGCGGTGTGGGGGGCGACCTCGACCGGGGACACATACCGACTCGCCGCGATATATGACTCGTCGGGGGAAATTTCGGGGAATGTGGTGTGGAGTTCGGCCCGGTACTCCTCGAAGATCCGCCGCTGGGTGGCGATGGGGCGGTAGCCCTCGACGATCAGCAGGTGGAACCCGTCGGGCAGCGAACGCTCGGCCCGCTCCAGCCGGTCGAGCAGCCCGGAGCGCAGGTGTGCGTACGCGCCCTCGTCGTCGGCCAGCCGCGTGTCGACGCGCAGCCGCCCGCGCACGTCGGCCAGCGGCTCGCCGCACTCGCGCACGGGAAGCGCGGTCACCCTGGGGTCGGAGATGAGCACGACATCATTGGGGGACTGCCACATGAGCAGAAATTCTCACACAGTGTCGGAGAAAACCTGCTCCCGGGCCTGCTCCAGAGCGGCCACCAGAGCCCCGCGCAGCACGGGGTTGCCCGCGACCTGGGTCGTCACCACGGTGGGCCGGCTGGGGCAGACGCGGGCCACCGCCTCCTGCACCTTGGCGGCCAGCCGCGCGCCGCCCGCCCGGCCGATGTCGCCGCTGAGCACGATCAGCCCGGGGTCGAGCACGACGGTCACCGCCGCCGCGCCCACGGCCAGCCGTCCCGCCACCTCGTCCAGATAGCCCTCGTCGCCACCGCGCACCAGGTCGGGCACCGTCCTGCCGGTCACGCCGTGCCGGTCGGCCAGGCCGCGCAGCGCGGCGTGGCCCACCAGGCGCTGGAACGAGCCCGACTGCGGCTCCGAGACGTCCGTCGGCAGCGGCTCGCCGGGAACCGGCAGCCAGCCGATCTCACCAGCTCCCCCGCTGATGCCCCGGTGCAGCCTGCCGCCCAGCATGACGCCGAGGCCCTGGCCGACACCGGCCCAGATCACCACGAAGTCATCGTGGCCGACGGCCGCGCCGTGCTTGTGCTCGGCGAGCGCGACCAGGTTGACGTCGTTCTCGATGGTGACGGACGCGCCGAGCGTCTCGCGCAGGCTGGCCAGCACGCCGACGTGCCAGTCCGGCAGGTCGTACGACCAGCGCACGTCGCCCGTGACCGGGTCGACCACGCCCCTGGTGCCGATGACGAACGAGCGCAGCCGCGACAGGCTGACGTTCGCCGTGTCGCAGGCGCGCTGCACCGCCTCGTGGACCGCCTTGACCGGGTCGCGGCCGTCGCACGGGTTGAGCGTGATCTCGACGACCGCCCTGCCTGTGATGTCCGCCACAGCCACCTTGAGGCTGTCGGGCAGGACCTCGAGCCCGGCCACGTACGCGCTGGAGGGAACGACGGTGTACAGGGCGGCGTGCGGCCCCCTGCCCCCGGCGCGCTCCCCCGCGACCTCGACCAGCCCCCGCTCCTCCAGGCGAGCCAGCAGCTGACCTGCGGTTACCTTGGAGAGCCCGGTCCGTTCCCCCAGCTCGGCCCGGGTGAGCGGGCCGTCCACCAGGAGGAGTTCGAGTGCCGCGCGATCGTTCAACCGGCGCAGCAGCCGGGGGACTCCCGGGCTTCGACTCATTACCGCACCCCTCTCGTCACGAATGGCTAACGGGCGTTTCTTTTAAGAAAGTTTCTTGTTAGTTTAGCAGCGTTGTTCGACATTTGACGATCAGCCTGGTGCGGACCGTAGGCCGGCACCCGGGAAGGGAGAACCCTGTGAGGATCGCGAAGATCACAGCCGCTACGGTCAGCACGGCCGCGCTGGCCCTGGGTCTGGCCGCCTGTGGCTCGAGCGAGACCCCCTCGTCCTCACCCAGCGCAGCCGCCCCCGCCAGCAGCGGCCCCAAGTACGCCGGCAAGACGCTGACGTTCTGGCGCCTCGGGGACACCAACCCCGCCGCCCAGAAGTACACCGACGAGCTGGTCGCCGAGTTCGAGAAGGAGACCGGCGCCAAGGTGAACGTCGAGTGGATCCCCTGGCCGCAGGTCAACGACAAGTTCACGGCCGCGGCCGCCGGTGGCACCGGGCCCGACGTGACGGAGATCGGCAACGACCAGGTCCCGCTGTGGCAGAGCCAGGAGGCCCTGGAGCCGATCACCGACATCGTGGCGGGCGGTGACCAGGCCCAGATCCCCAAGAACCTGATGGGCCTCGAGACCATCGACGGCGAGACGTACGCCGTGCCGTGGGGCGGCGGCAGCCGGGCGGTGCTCTACCGCGCCGACTGGTTCAAGGAGCTCAAGATCGAGATCCCCAAGACCTGGGACGAGCTCGTGGCGGCGGCCAAGAAGATCCAGGCCAAGAAGGGCAAGGACGTCGACGGCTTCGCCTTCAACGGCGGCTCCGACGCCAACCACCTGCTCGGCGCCCTCGCCTGGACCGCCGGCGGCGACTACGCCGTCAAGGAGGGCGACAAGTGGGTCGGCAAGCTGACCGACCCCGGCTTCAAGGCGGGCTTCGCGCAGTACACCAGCCTGGTCACCGACGGCCTGTCCGGCAAGTCGCGGCTCAACCAGAACACCACCGAGATCCGCACCAGGATGGCCAACAACAAGGTGGGCATGTACCTCACCGCGTCGTGGGACCTGCCGGGGATCGAGCAGGACAGCAAGGGCAAGCTCAAGGGTGACAAGCTGGCCTTCTTCCCGCTCCCGTCGAAGGACGGCGGCGAGGCGCAGTCCTTCCTCGGCGGCAACGACATCGCCGTGTGGGGCTCCGCGAAGGAGAAGGACGCGGCCAAGGAGTTCGTGAAGCTGGCCTCCAACAAGCAGTGGGGCGTCAAGTACGCCACCGACGGCGGCCTGCTCCCCGTCTACCCCGAGGCTCTGGCCGCCCTGTCCAGCGACCCGGCGCAGGCGCCGTTCGCCGCCGCCTTCGCCAAGGCCAAGGCCTTCCCCGCCGACCCGCAGTGGACGGAGGCCAACGAGACCAAGGCGGTGCTGCAGAACGCGGCCCGCAAGGTCATCGAGGGCAAGGCGAGCGCGGATGACGCGCTGGCCGCTGCCAACAAGGAACTCGAAGACATCCTCAACGCCTCCTGAGACCTATGACGAACACGTCAACGCTCGCCCCCCGGGGCGGAGGCCGCGCCTCCACCCCGGGACGGCGCCGCTCACACCGGCCACCGCAAGCCAAAGGGCTGCCCGCCTGGTCGATCCCCTACGTGCTGCTGATCCCGGGCCTGCTGGTCATCGGTGGGCTGCTGCTGTGGCCGCTGATCCAGATGGTGATCATCTCCTTCCAGAAGGTGGGCCTCGTCCAGATCTCGGGCAAGAAGCCGGCCACCTGGGTCGGGCTCGAGAACTTCACCAAGGTCTTCGAGAACGACATCTTCTGGTCCTCGCTGCGCAACACGGTGGTGTTCGCGGTGATCGCGGTGCCGCTCACGCTGATCCTCGGCACCGCCGTCGGCGTTCTGCTGCACCGGCTCGGCAAGAAGATGTCGCTGTTCGTCATCATCGGCATCATGTTCGCCTGGGCGGTCCCGCCGGTGGCGCAGGGTGTCATCTGGCGCTGGCTGTTCGACGCCGAGCGGGGCATCATCAACTGGGCGCTCAACCTGCTGCCCGACTGGCTCTCCAACACACTGTTCGGCCGGGCCGACTGGACCGGTCAGCCGTGGCTCAACGACGCCTGGTCCATCTACATGGTGCTGATCATCTGCGTCGTCTGGGCGAGCTTCCCGTTCATCGCGGTCTCGGTGCTGGCCGGACTCAAGGGCATCCCGGCCGAGCTGTACGAGGCGGCCAAGGTGGACGGCTCGGGCCCGTGGCGCACGTTCAGGAAGATCACCTTCCCGCTGCTGAAGCCGGTGTTCGCGGTGCTGACCGTGCTCTCGATCATCTGGGACTTCAAGGTCTTCGCCCAGCTCTACGTGCTGGCCGGCACCACCAACCGGGAGGCCTACAACCTGTCGATGTACGCGGTGACCGAGGCGTTCAAGGCCCCGCCGAAGATGGGGTCGGGCGCGGCCATCGCGGTGGTGCTGACCGTGATCCTGCTCATCGTCACCGCGGCCTACATCCGCCAGATGTTCAAGCAGGAGGAGCTGTGATGACCCCACTGGCCCGCAGGCGCCTGGGCAAGGTCGCGCTCAACGCGGCAGGTGTGCTGGTCTTCCTGGGGGCGATCTTCCCCGTCTACTTCATGGTCTCCACCGGCTTCAAGGCGAACGACCAGATCTTCACCACCGAATTCATCCCGTTCCCCACGCACTTCACCTTCGAGCACATCACGCGGGTGCTCACCGACGGCGTGGCCGGGCACTCGATCTGGCTCTACATGCGCAACAGCGCCATCGTCGCGCTCGGGACCGTCCTGATCGGCGCGGTCTTCGCGCTGCTGTCGGCCACCGCCGTGGCCCGGTTCCGGTTCAAGGGGCGCACGGCGTACCTGGCGCTCCTGCTCGTCGCGCAGATGATCCCGGCCGAGGCGCTGGTCATCCCGCTGTTCCTCGGCATCAAGCGGCTGGGCCTGTACGACCAGTTGCTCGGCCTGATCGTCACGCAGGTGGTGCTGACGCTGCCGTTCGGGATCTGGATGCTGCGCACGTTCGTCGCCGCCGTGCCCAAGTCGCTGGAGGAGGCGGCCTGGATCGACGGCGCGAGCCGGTTCACCACCTTCTGGAAGGTGCTGTTCCCGCTGGTGGCCCCGGGTCTGGTCGCGACCAGCATCTTCTCGTTCATCACCGCGTGGAACGAGCTGATCATGGCGCTGTACCTGATCAACGACCCGACGAAATACACGATGCCCGTCGCGCTGCAGTACTTCTTCGGGCAGAAGGGCACCGACTGGGGCGCCATCATGGCCAGTTCCACGATGATGACCATCCCGGTCGTCGTCTTCTTCCTTCTCGTACAACGCCGCATGGTCTCCGGCCTGGTCGCCGGGGCCGTGAAGGGCTGACATCCGCAGGGCGAATGCCTCATTCGACCATGCCTGAAATCCGATGAGGAGCTATGAGTCAGAGTGATCGGGGGCTGCGCCGTCTCGCGGCCGGCACGCTGCTCGTCGCCTTCCAGGGCACCGTGGCGCCCGAATGGGTGCTGCGCGAGCTGGAGCAGGGCCTGGGCGGCGTCACGCTCTTCGGCTTCAACGTGGCCGACCCCGGCCAGGTGAGCGACCTGACGAGCGCGCTGCGGGGCGCCGGTGAGCCCGTCATCTCGCTGGACGAGGAGGGCGGCGACGTGACGCGGCTGGCGTACCACGTCGGCAGCCCGTACCCGGGGAACGCGGCGCTGGGCGCGGTGGACGACGTCGAGCTGACCCGCCGGGTCTACCGCGCGATCGGCTCCGAGCTGGCCGCCTGCGGCATCAACCTGGACATGGCGCCCAGCGCCGACGTCAACACCGAGGCCGACAACCCGGTGATCGGCACCAGGTCGTTCGGGGCCGACGCGAAGCTGGTCGCCAGGCACACGGTGGCGGCCGTGGAGGGCCTGCAGTCGGTGAACGTGGCCGCCTGCGTCAAGCACTTCCCCGGCCACGGCGCGACCCGGGTGGACTCCCACCTGGCGATCCCGGTCGTGGACGTGGACCTGGACGTGCTGCGGGAGCGGGAGCTGGCCCCGTTCCGCGCGGCGGTCGGCGCGGGGGCCAGGTCGGTGATGACCGCGCACGTCGCGGTGCCGGCGGTGACGGGCGAGACGCCCGCCACGCTGTCCAGCGCCGCGCTCACCGGGCTCCTGAGGGGCGAGCTCGGCTACGACGGCGTGGTCATCACCGACGCGCTCGACATGCGGGCGATCACCAGGAGCGTGGGCCTGGCCGGCGGCGCGGTGCTGACGCTCGCGGCCGGGGCCGACCTGCTGTGCCTCGGGCCGCTGCCGACCTATGACGACGTCCAGGCCATCATCGCGGAGGTCGTCTCCGCCGTGCGCGAGGGGCGACTGCCGCTCTCCCGGCTGGAGGAGGCGGCGGCGCGGGTGGCGGCGCTGCGGGCCTGGTTCGGGGCGCCCGCGGCCGCCGCCGCCGAGCAGAACGTGGTCGGCCTGCACGCCGCGCGCCGCGCCGTGCGGCTGACCGGAGCGACGGAGCCCCTGGTCGAGCCCCTGGTGATCGAGGTGGACACCCCGCCGACGATCGCCGTGGGCGACGTGCCGTGGGGCGTGGGCCCGTGGCTGCCGGACGCGGAGATCGTCCGGGTCAAGCCCGCGGCCGCCGACGTCCCTGCCCTGCTGGCCAAGGCCGTGAACCGGTCCCTGGTCGTGGTGGTCAAGGACGCGCACCGCCACCAGGCGAGCCAGGAACTGGTCTCCGCGCTGGTGGCGGCCCGCCCGGACGCGACGGTGATCGAGATGGGGCTGCCCGTGTGGCGCCCCGACAGCGCCGCCTACATCGCCACGTACGGGGCCGCCAGGGCCAACGCCCAGGCCGCGATCGAGCTCCTCACGGCCTAAGGCGCCAGCAGTTCCTCGCGGGCCTGGTCGAGGGCGGCCAGCACGGCGCCGCGCAGCACCGGATTGCCCTCGGTCACCTTCGTGGTGACGACCTGGGGACGCACCGGGCAGATCCTGGCCACGGCCTCCTCCACCCGGGACGTGAGCGCGGGGCCGCCGGCGTGACCGATCTCGCCGGCCAGCACCACCAGGCCAGGGTCGAGGATCACGCACACGGCGGCGACGCCCAGGGCGAGCCGGTTGGCGATCTCGTCGAGCAGCGGCTCGCCCTCGGCGCCCGCCGCCATGGCGACCTTGACGCACTCGCCCGCGCTGCCGGCCGCGAACCCGTACGTCTGGGCCAGCTCCGCCACCGCCTCGGCGCTGACCAGCGACTGCAGGCCGCCCGCCAGCGAGGGCAGCCGCCCGGGCTCGGTGCGGATGTCCTCGGGCAGCGGCACGCCGGGCACCGGCAGGTAGCCGATCTCGCCCGCGCTGCCGGAGCGGCCCCGGTGCAGCTTGCCGCCGAGCATGATCGCCAGGCCCAGGCCGCGGCTGGACCACAGCAGGACGAAGTCGTCGAGCCCCTTGGCCGCCCCGTCGGCGCGCTCGGCGATGGCGGCGAGGTTGACGTCGTTCTCGATGGTGACCTCGCGCCGCAGGTCGCCGGCCAGGGCCTCGTGGATGCCCTCGTGCCAGCCCGGCAGGTCGAACGAGAAGCGCACGTCGCCGCTGCGCGGGTCGACCACGCCGGGGGTGCCGATCACGACGCCGCGCAGCTTGGAGAGGCTGATCTTGGCACTGCGGCACGCCTTGACGATCGCGCCGTGGACCACCGAGACGGGGTCGTCGTGGCCGCCGGGGTCGACCGTGACCTCGGCGATCGTGTGGCCGTGGATGTCGGCCACCGCGGTGGAGATCAGCTCGGGGCCGACCTCCAGACCGGCCACGTATGCGCTGGAGGGGATCACGGAGTAGAGGGCCGCGTTGGGCCCCCGCCCGCCGGCCTGGGCGCCGACCACCTCGACCAGACCGCGCTCCTCCAGCCTCGCCAGCGTCTGCGAGGCGGTGACCTTGGACAGGCCGGTCAGATCGCCGATCTGACCGCGGGTCATGGGGCCTGTGGCGAGCAACAGGTCCAGCGCGGCCCGGTCGTTGATCTCCCTGAGCAGTCTGGGCACACCAGGGCGTCGCTCCACGCTGAATTCCGCCGTCTCATGAGAACCGCTGTTATCGAAAAGGTTGTTGGAAGTTTAGCGCTCTCACCATCGCGTGCATTCGGATCGGGTGCCCGTTCTGACGAGCTTGCGCCTAACCAGTGTTGACCAGGGGGGATAATCGAGAACATGCGCCTTTCCGCTCGTGTCGACTACGCCCTCCGTGCCGCCGCCGAACTCGCCGCAGCCGGTGCAGGTCCGACTACTGTGGGCGAACTCGCCAAGGAACAGGACATGCCGCCCAAATACCTGGAGAACATCCTGTTGCAGATGCGGCGTGCCGGGCTCGTGCGTGGACAGCGTGGGCCTGAGGGTGGCTACGTGCTGGCCAGGCCCGCCGCCGACATCTCGCTGGCCGATGTGATCCGGGCCGTGGACGGCCCGCTGGCCAACGTACGCGGTGAGCGGCCCGAGCACGTCGGCTACCGGGGCCCCGCCGAGTCGTTGCAGCAGGTGTGGATCGCGTTGCGTGCCACCGAGCGTTCCATCCTGGAGGAGGTGACGCTCGAGCAGGTCGCCTCCGGGTCGCTGCCCGAGCGGGTCCGCCAGCTCGCCGCCGACCCGGCCGCCTGGGACTGATCACTTCCGGGTGAACCAGAGCGCCACCCGGGTGATCTCGGCCTTGGGCCCGGTGGCCAGCTTGCGCACGGTGCGGCCGGTGGCGTCCGCGAGGACCACGTCGGTGTTCTTCCCGTCGGGCATGCCGGCCAGGAAGTGGGCGTCGTCGAGCCACCCGTGGTAGGCGCCGCCCTTCGGCAGCCGGGCCACGCCCTTTTTGGCGCCGTTCTCCGCATCCCAGAAACAGACATTTACCGAAATATCTGGGCATTTCGTGGAAAAGATTAACCCGAGCGTGGTGCGGGCTACGCCGCCTTCGTAAAGCTCCCCCACTCCCGTGAACGTCCGCACCGGCCTGCCTTCGAGATCCACCACCCGCACGGCCCCGCCGGGCATCCCGTACAGCACGCTCTTGCCGTCGGCGCCCCACCCGAACCTGACGTCGTTCCCGCCGGCGACCTTGGTGAGCTTGACGGTGCCCGCGGCCGGATCCACGACCGCGAAGCCCACGACGCGGTCCTGTTCCTGATCCTCGATGACGGTGGCCAGCCACCGGCGCCCGTCGGCCGACCAGTTCGGGCGGAACAGCGTGGCGGGCTTGTCAACGGTGCGGAGCTGCCGGTCCTGGCCGGTGACGCGGTCGCGGATCCGGAGGGTCTCGAACTCCGGCGCGCGGAAGCGGGTGGCCGAGAGCGAGGCCACGTAGCCGCCGCCGGGCGAGACGATCGGCTCCTCCCAGCCCCCGAAGTAGCCGAAGGTCCCGGTGGCCGGGTCCCGCACGTATGACGGGTAGCCGGTGCCATTGCGCTGATCGTGGTACGACGAGACCCAGATCGGGTCGGCCGGGTTCTCGTACAGCGTGATCCTGGTGTCGGGGATCTTCAACTTCGCCGTCGAGGTGAGCCCCATCCGTCCCTCGCGCGGGGCGGGCAGGGGCGCGGCGATCAGGCTGGGGGTGCGCGCGCCGGGCGGCGGGGCGGGCCGGGTGAGCAGCACGGCCGCCGTGATGGCCACGGCGGCCGTCACGGCCCCGGCGACGAGCCACCGCCGGCGGCCTGGCAATCGGCCGGCGGGCGGGGCCGCGGACTGCTGCCCTTCGGCCAGGAGCTGCCGCTCCGGCACGTGGTGGCCGAGCAGGCCGAGCAGTGCCCGGGCCGCGGTGGGGCGGGCCCGCGGATCCTTGGCCAGGCACCGCGCCACCAGGTCCCGCAGCTCCTCGTCGAGATCGCCCAGGTCGGGCTCGGCGGACAGGATCCGGTTGATCAGCGCGGGCACGTCGCCCGTCCCGAACGGCGGGGTGCCCGTCGCGGCGGCCACCATGGTCGAGGCCCAGGCGAACATGTCGGCCGCCGGCTCCGCCGGCCGTCCGCCGAACTGCTCGGGAGCCATGTACGGAGGCGTCCCCACCAGGTGCTCCCCCGCCAGCTCCGACTCCTCCAGCGCCCTGGAGATGCCGAAGTCGATCACCCGTGGCCCGTCCCTGCTGAGCAGCACGTTGCCGGGCTTGAAGTCCCTGTGCACCACGCCCGCCTGGTGGATGGCCGACAGCGCGGTCAGCGTACCGATGGCGAGCCTGCGCAGCTCCGCTCCGCGCAACGCGCCGCGTTCCCGGATCATCTCCGCCAGCGAGGGCCCGTCGACGAACTCGCTCACCACGTACGGGCTGCCGTTCAGCTCGCCGCTGGCCAGCACCTGCGCCGTGCAGAACGCCTTGACCCGGCGCGCGTACCCGATCTCCTGCTGGAAGCGCGTCCGCGCGTCGGGGTCGTCCAGCCCGGCCCCCAGCATCTTGACCGCGACCCGCCTTCCGCCGGGCGCCTCGCCGAGGTAGACCACCCCCTGGCCGCCCTCGCCGAGCCGGCCGCCGGCCTGACCGGCGCCGGGTCGTCGACCAGCAGGTAGACCCCGGCTCCGGAGACCAGCGCCCCGGCCGTGAACGCCGCGGCCAGCGCGGCCGGTCCACTGCCCCTGCGCCCCGGCGGGCTCGTCTCCTGCGCTGCCACCGCTGCCGGCTCCACGTGCCCGGTCAGGAACAACGTCTGGCCCACCAGTCGTAACAGCACCTCGCTGGCGCTGGGCCGCGCGGCCGGGTCCTTGTCCAGGCACGCCACGATCAGGCCGTGCAGCTCGCCCAGATTGCCGGGCAGCGTGGGCGCGTCGTGGACGATCCGATCGACCGTCGCGGCCATGGAGCCGCTGTCGAACGGAGCCGACCCGGTCGCGGCGAACACCATGGTGGCCGCCCAGGAGAACACGTCCGCGGGCGGCTCGGCCCCCGCGCCCCGCAGCCGCTCGGGCGCGGTGTACGCGGGGACGGCGACCTTGCGGGTGGAGATGGCCGCCTCCGCCATCGCCTGCTCGAGACCGGCGTTGATCACCCGCGGCCCGTCCGGGCCGAGCAGCACGTTGCCGGGCCGGATGTCGCCGTGGACGAGCCCTGCCTGATGGATCGCGACCAGCGCCGCGATGGTCCCGACCGCGAGCCGGTGGAGCCCGACCTCTCCCAGGCTTCCGCCGCCCTCTTCGAGCGCCGGCCCTTCGACGTACTCGCTGACGACGTACGCCTGCTCGCCCAGCATGCCAGTGGCCAGGATCTGCGCGGTGGTGACCGCGGAGACGGCCTGCAGTCGCTCCATGGCGAGGAGGAAGGGCTCAGGCTCCATCTCGGCCGGCAGCAGCCTGACGGCCACGGGTTCCCCGGAGCGGGAGCGCCCGGCGTACACGCTGGAGCCAAGGCGGCCCGTCAGCCGATATCCGCCGATCTCGGCGGGGTCGCCCCCGCGTAAACCTGTGATCTCCGGCATGCCGCGATCAGCCTTCCGCCAGGCCTACTCCTCGCCCGTCATTATGATCCCCCGTCTGCCCCGACGCAGCCATTCCCGATCATCAACCGCCCACCTTCACCCTGCGCCGCCGCACGACCCTCTGCGGTAGCCGGCGCTGCTGTCGAGCGACTGCGGCCCTGCCCGTGCGCGGGCGGCGGGATCCACCACGACACGGCCGTCCACACCAGCAGGAGCACGGGCACGGCGACCATCAGGCCCACCACCGCCGAGCCCCAGCAGCCCGCCGAGTCGTCGCCTGCCGGCCGAACGCGCCGCCCACCCACGTGCCGGCGGGCACGCTCCCCACGCTGCGAGCAGCACCAGAGGCCGGGCCAGCGGCCCCCAGACCGGCATGGCGACCGCCGGGGGCGACTCGGGCAGCGTCGCCCTGTCGCGACCAGCCCGCCGAGCTGCCCGGCCCGCTGGCCCGGCGAGCGCGAGCGTGTGGAGGCGGCACGGGACCAGGCGTGGGCGCTCGTCCACGGATGGGTGGCCGCCCACGGGGCGGCGCGCGTTCCTAGACTGGAGGGATGCCCGAAGGAGACGCCGTTTACCGCACGGCCGCGAAGCTGCGCGGCGCGCTGGACGGCCAGGTGCTCACCAGGTCGGACTTCCGCGTCCCCAGGCACGCCACGGCCGACCTGACCGGCCGTGCGGTCATCACCACGATCTCCAGGGGCAAGCACCTGCTCACCCGCGTCGAAGGCGACCTGACCGTGCACACCCATCTGCGCATGGACGGGAGCTGGCAGGTCATGGCGGCGGGCCGCCGGACCGCGCCGGGCGACCAGGTCAGGCTGATCCTGGCCAACGAGCGGTGGCAGGCGGTGGGGGTCAGGCTGGGAATGGTGGATCTCGTCAGGACAGGCGAGGAGGGGCGGCTGGTCGGCCATCTGGGGCCGGATCTGCTCGGCCCGGACTGGGACCCGGATGAGGCCGTGCGAAGGCTGCGAGGGTCGCCCGACAGGACCATCGGGGAGGCGCTGCTCGATCAGCGCAACCTGGCGGGGATCGGCACGATCTATCGCGCCGAGACCCTGTTCCTGCGCGGTATCTGGCCGTGGAAGAAGGTCGGGGAGATCGAGGATCTCAACGGGCTCGTGTCACTGGCCCAGCGCTTGCTGGACGCGAACAAGGGACATGCGGGCACGGTGACCACAGGTGATCGCCGCCCGGCGAACCAGACGTGGGTCTACGGCAGGGCGGGGAAGCCCTGTCGCCGATGCGGCACCCGCATCAGCCGTGGGGAGATGGGGGCGCAGCCACAGGAACGGCTGATCCTGTGGTGTGCTGGCTGCCAGCCGGGCTAGGCAGCCACCATGTCCTTGACTTCGGGGAACACGGAGTCGGAAATCGAACCGGGAACCGTCTCCGTAAGGGGCAGCCGTTCGCGATCGGGCACGTCGGCCAGCACAGGGGCAGCCTGGAGCTCCGCCAGCGCGAACTGGTCGGAAACCTCACGCAGCACCTGCGAAAGGGGCACTTCGAGTGCGCCGCAAATGGACGCCAGCAGCTCCGACGAGGCCTCCTTCTGACCGCGCTCGACCTCGGACAAGTAGCCGAGCGAGACACGTGCCTGGGTGGACACCTCGCGTAGCGTGCGTCCCTGCCGCACCCTCAACCGCCTCAGCACGTCGCCGAGCAGCTGACGCAGCAGAATCATCTGTCGCTCCCTCCCCGGCGCGGATGACTTCACCACACCCCGCGCGATCGGATCGTGCCGCACTTTGGTCTTCTTAGCTTCGTACATACTCCTCGCCGTCATCATGGGGCGTGGCCGCCCCTGGACCGCCGCTCGCGACTCTTCAGGCCCGCCGGCCGGGCGCTCGGTGCTTGCAGTTGGCTCACGGACCTCACTCACAGCTCCACCGTACCCGTATCCACCGACACCGCGTCAGACCGTGCTTCGCATGTTCGCTCGGGACGTAACACGGTAATCACCCGGAATGTTCCCCTATGTTCGCCTTCAGCACACCTGACAGTAGATCGACTGCCTCGTCCACCGTCTCTACCCTGATACGTTCGCGCGACCCGCCAAGTCTCAATTCACGCCCCCAAATCCTGCCCCCAGGCCCGCAGACGGCCGCGTACACGGTGCCGACGGGCTTGCCGTCCTGCGGCTCCGGCCCGGCCACACCCGTCACGGCCAGCCCGTACGTGGCCCCGCACAGCCGCGCGACCCCGGTCGCCATGGCCGCGGCCACCTCAGGATGTACGGCCCCCTCGCGCCGCAGCAACTCCCCCGGCACCCCTAGCAGCTCCTGCTTGAGGTCGGTGGCGTACGAGATCACCCCGCCCCGGAACGCCTTCGACGACCCCGAGACCGACGTGATGGCGGCCCCGATGAGCCCGCCGGTCAGCGACTCGGCCACCGCCACCGTGGCGGACCGGCCCACCAGCATCGTCAGAACCTCGGCCACCTCGGCCATCGATCACTCCCCGCGCGCCTGCTTCGCGACCTTGCGTAGCCGTACTGCCCTGATGACGTAGTCGACCCCGGTGGCCACGGTGACCACCAGAGCCGCCCCCATGACCACCCACCGGACGGGCCCTGGCACCCACGGCAGGAGGTAGAGCACGATCGCCGCGATCTGCAGCACGGTCTTGACCTTGCCGCCGTAGCTGGCCGGGATGACCGCGCGCCGCAGCAGCAGGAACCTGAGGAGCGTGATGCCGATCTCCCTGGCGAGGATCGGGATCGTGACCCACCAGGGCAGCTCGTTGAGTATGGACAGGCTCACCAGCGCCGCGCCGGTGAGCGCCTTGTCGGCGATCGGGTCGGCGATCTTGCCGAAGTCGGTGATGAGGCCGTACCGCCTGGCCAGCTCACCGTCCAGATGGTCGGTGATCGAGGCCACCGCGAAGACCGCCAGCGCGGCCACCCGCCAGCCCGTGCCCGGCAGGAACAGGCAGACGACGAAGAAGGGGACGAGCACCAACCTGAGGACCGTGAGGACGTTGGCGATGTTCCACGGGCTTACGACGCGGCGCTCGTCCCTTTTCATGGACTTGCCTTGATACGCGCGATCAGGTCGACCCCCTCGGAGTCGACCACGACCGCGCGCACGATCTGCCCCCTGACGAGGCCGATGCCCTGCACCGTGACGGAGCCGTCGACCTCGGGACCCTGGTGGGCGGCCCGGCCCTCGTAGCCACCGTCGCCCAGGTCGTCGTCGATCAGCACGTCGACCTCGGTGCCTATGCGCTCCTCCGCGCGCTGGGCGGTCAGCTCCTCGGCCAGCTCGGTGAGCACGCGCACGCGCTCGTCGATGACCTCCTGGTCGAGCTTGCCAGGCAGCCCGGCGGCCTCCGTGCCGTCCTCGTCGGAGTAGCCGAACACGCCGATCACGTCGAGCCTGGCCGCCTCCAGGAAGCTCACCAGCTCGCCGAACTCCTCCTCGGTCTCGCCGGGGAAGCCCACGATGAAGTTGGAGCGCACGCCCGCCTCGGGGGCGCGCTCGCGGATGGCCTCGAGCAGCCCCAGGAAGCGCTCCGGGTCGCCGAAGCGGCGCATCCTGCGCAGCACGGAGCCGCTCGCGTGCTGGAAGGAAAGGTCGAAGTAGGGGGCCACGCCCTCGGTGCCCGTGAGCACGTCGATGAGCCCCGGGCGCAGCTCGGCGGGCTGCAGGTAGCTGACCCGCACCCGGGAGACGCCCTCGACGGCCGCCAGCTCGGGCAGCAGCTTCTCCAGCGCCCGCAGGTCGCCGAGATCCTTGCCGTAGGAGGTGGAATTCTCGCTGACCAGGACGAGCTCGCGCACGCCACGGTGGGCCAGCCAGTCGGCCTCGGCCAGCAGCTCGTCGGGCCGGCGCGAGACGTAGGAGCCACGGAAGGCCGGGATGGCGCAGAACGTGCAGCGCCGGTCGCAGCCGGAGGCCAGCTTGAGCGAGGCCACCGGGCTCTCGTCGAGGCGCTTGCGCAGCACGCGCGGGCCGCTCGCGGGCGCCAGGCCCTCGGGCAGGTCGCCGTGACCGGGGATGTTGGCCTTGGGCGCGCTGGCACGGTCCACCGGCGAGATGGGTAGCAGGGTGCGGCGGTCACGTGGTGTGTGGGGCTTCAGCGGCCGCCCGGCGAGCACGTCGTCGAGGCGGCCGCCGATGTCCGTGTAGTCGTCGAAGGAGATGACCGCGCTGGCCTCGGGCAGCGCCTCGGCCAGCTCGTTGCCGTAGCGCTCGGCCATGCAGCCCGCTGCGACCACCTTCGCGCCGGTGTCGGCGGCGGCCAGCAGCGTGTCGATGGAGTCCTTCTTGGCCGAGTCGATGAAGCCACACGTGTTGACGACGACGACATCGGGGTCGTCGTCGCCCAGCTGCCAACCGGCAGCCTCAAGTCGCGCGGCCAGCTCCTCGGAGTCGACCTCGTTGCGCGCGCAGCCCAGAGTGATCAGCGATGCGGTTCGGCGGGATGACATGGTGAACACTACGGTATCGGGAGTTGGCCACCACCCGATGCACGGGCTCCCGCCAGATGGCTATCGCGCGGTCGTTTTGGGCGGCCCGAACGAGCGCCGCAGCATCTCCCCCCTGCCTGCGTCCAGCTTCACCTTCTTGCCGTTCACCTGCAGCGTAACGGCCGACGCATCCGCCAGCAGCACGCTGACCTTGTCTTCCGCACTCCACGTGTCGGACTTTCCGGCCTTCAGCGTCCCCGCGAACAGCTTGCGCCCCATCGCGTCGTGAGCCTGGACGTACGACGACCGCTTCGCCTTGATCTCGACGGTCACCGTGCGTTTGACCGCCTTGGCCGCCGCCGGCTGCTCGACGGGCATGTTCGGCGGGACCTTGGGCCGGGCCGAGGCCACCTGCACGTCGGCCGTGCGCACCTGGTCGCTCGCGCCGCCCAGCACGCGCATCATGCCGAAGACGACCACGATCGCCAGCGCCACCCCGAGCGCCATCGTCCAGTTGGGCCCGCGCCGCTCCGGCAGGTTGATCTTCTTGTCGGCCTGGAACACGGCCGAGGCCGCGACCGGCCTGGGCGCCCCGCCGTGCTGCTGGTCGTAGAGATGGACGGTGGCCTCCGGGTCGAGCCCGACCGCCTTGGCCACGGCCTTGACGTGCCCTCTGCTGTAGAAGTCGCCACCGCACTGGCTGCCGTCATCCTGCTCCAGGCCATGGATGATCGCCTCGCGGATCCTGGTGGCCGCGCTGACCTGCTCGACGGTCAGCCCGGCCGCTTGCCTGGCCGCCGCCAGCATGGCCCCGATGCTCTGCTCCTGCACAACGAACGCCTCCCCCACGGCACCTGCACCTGCCTACCACAATGGGTAGTGATTTATATTCAATCAGTTACTACCCGGCAGGCGCGCATTGGGGTCATTCGCCACGCAGGTCGGCGAGCAAACCCGGTAGATCGTCCGGTTTGACCAGCACCTCGCGGGCCTTGGAGCCCTCGCTCGGACCGACCACGTTCCGGCTCTCCAGCAGGTCCATCAGCCGTCCCGCCTTGGCGAACCCGACCCGCAGCTTGCGCTGCAGCATCGAGGTCGAGCCGAACTGGGTGGTCACGATCAGCTCGGCGGCCTGGATCAGCAGGTCGAGGTCGTCGCCGATGTCCTCGTCGATCTCCCGTTTGACCGGCGCGGCGGCCACGTCATCGCGGTATTCGACCTGCATCTGCGTCTTGCAGTGCGAGACGATCTCGGCGATCTCCTTCTCGGAGACGAACGCGTTCTGGATGCGGATGGGCTTGCTCGCGCCCATCGGCAGGAACAGCGCGTCACCCTGGCCGACCAGCTTGTCGGCGCCCGGCTGGTCGAGGATGACCCGCGAGTCGGTGAGGCTCGACACGGCGAAGGCGAGCCTGGACGGCACGTTCGCCTTGATCAGACCGGTGACGACGTCGACGGAGGGCCGCTGGGTGGCGATCACCAGGTGGATGCCGGCCGCGCGGGCGAGCTGCGTGATGCGCACGATCGAGTCCTCGACGTCGCGCGGGGCCACCATCATGAGGTCGGCCAGCTCGTCCACGATCACCAGCAGGTACGGATACGGCTGGTAGACCCGCTCGCTCCCGGGCGGCGGCTGCAGCTTGCCGGCCCGCACGGCCTTGTTGAACTCGTCGACGTGCCTGAACCCCGACGCCGCCAGGTCGTCGTAGCGCCGGTCCATCTCGCCCACGACCCATTCGAGGGCTTCGGCGGCCTTCTTCGGGTTGGTGATGATCGGCGTGATCAGGTGGGGGATGCCCTCGTACACGCTGAGCTCGACCCGCTTCGGGTCGACCAGCACCATCCGCACCTCGTCGGGCGTGGCCCGCATCAGGATGCTGGTGATCAGCCCGTTCACACAGACCGACTTGCCGGCGCCGGTGGCGCCCGCGATGAGCAGGTGGGGCATCTTGGCGAGGTTCGCGACGATGGTGCGGCCCTCGACGTCCTTGCCCAGGCCGACGATCATCGGGTGGTGGTCGGCCTGCGCCACCTGCGCGCGCAGCACGTCGCCCAGGGCCACCAGGTCCTTGTCGGCGTTCGGGATCTCGACCCCGATCGCCGACTTACCCGGGATAGGCGACAAGATCCGGACGTCGGCGGACTTGACGGCGTACGCGATGTTCTTCGTGAGCGCCGTGACCTTCTCCACCTTGACCGCGGGCCCCAGCTCGATCTCGTAGCGGGTCACCGTCGGCCCCCGGGTGAACCCGATCACCTGCGCGTCGATGGTGAACTGCTCGAGCACGCTGGTCAGCGCGTTGACCACGGTGGTGTTGGCCTTGGTCTGCGGCTTGGGCGCCGTGCCCTGCTTGAGGAACTGCAGGTCGGGCAGGCTGTACGGCCCCGCCTGCGGCGACAGCACGAGCTGCTCGACCTTGCGCGGCGCGGGCGTCGGCTGGGGCGGCTCCGGCCGCTTCTCGGCCTCGGCGGCGGGCGGCTCCTCCTCGTCCGTCAGACCGGGCACGATCTCGGGCGAGTGCTCGGGCCGCTTGTCGGTCTTGTCGGACAGGACCGGCGTGTCGTACGGCTTGACCGAGTCGGCCCCCTCCTCGGCGGGCTTCTTGGGGGTCCTGACCCGCTTCTTGCCCGGCTGCCGCGACTCGGGCTCGGCGTGCCGTTCGAAGAGCATGTGCTTGAGCTCGGCCAGCCGCTCGGGGATCCGGTGCACGGGGGTGGCGGTGATCACCAGCACGCCGAACCCGGACAGGAGCAGCAGCAGCGGGATCGTGATCCACGGCGGCAGGATGCTCATCGGCGGCGCCGAGACGATGAAGCCGACCATGCCCCCGGCCTGCGACACCTTGTCCATGCCCTGGCCCTCGCCGGCCGGGTAGGGGGTGCCGTTGGCCACGTGGATGACGCCCAGCACGCCGACCATCAGCGCGGCCCACCCGATCACCATGCGCCCGGTGTCGGCGTTCTGGTCGGGGTGGCGAAGATAGCGCCAGGCCAGCAGCCCGAACAGCAGCGGCAGCGCCCACGCCAGCGAGCCGAACACGCCGTGCACGGTCGCGTTCACCACGCCGGAGACGGCCCCGTCGGCGTTGCGCCATGTCATCGCCGCCAGCACGATCGCTCCCGCGAGCACCGTCAGCCCCACCCCGTCGCGGCGGTGCGCGGGGTCGAGCTCGCGGGCGTTCTTGCCCAGCGCGCGAGCCGTGCTGCCGATGCCGTTGGCGAGCAGCATCCACAGACCGACGATCAGCTTGCCGATCATGGTGAAGACCCAGCTGATCGGGTCCTGGTGGGTCATCGAAGGCTTGCGTCCGGAGGCCGCCCTGGGACGCCCCGTCGACGAGGCCCCGCGCTTTGCGGGGGTCGAGCGAGACGAGGTCGACCGCTTCGCCGGCCCCTTCGATGCGCTTTTCGGCGTACGGGTGGCCATGATGCCAAAGGTACGTCGGAGACACCGTGGATCGCGCGGAGGCTCGCCGACGACCCCGCCAAACGGGCACGAAGATCCCGGGAAGGTTCACCCGATGTCCACGTGAAAGCCGCGCGGGCGCAGACAACTCCTTCCTGAATGGTCCTATGCCTCTCCTCAACCTCCGGGACGTCGCGACGGAGACCGCGCTGCGCCCCGGCGTGCTCTACCGCTCCGCGCAGCCGCACACCCTCACGGCCGACGACGCGAAGCTGGTGGCCGGGCTGCGGCTCATCGCCGACCTGCGCGGCGACAACGAGCGCGGCCCCGCCGACTGGGCGCCCGTCCTCGGCGGCGCCGTCCGGCACGCGCTGCTCGGCGCGGGCTCCTCCGACGCCGCACCCGCCCAGCTCGCGGCGCTGCCGGCCGACCTGACCCTCGGCGACCTGTACGTCGGATTCCTGCGGCACAGGACGACCTGGTTCGCCGGCGTCGTCGCCGAGATCGCCGACGGCCTGCCCGCCCTCGTCCACTGCGCCGCCGGCAAGGATCGCACCGGCATCGTCGTCGCGCTGATCCTCGACCTGCTCGGCGTGGACCACGAGGACATCGTCCGCGACTACGCGCTCACCGCGAAGGCGCTGCCCGACGTCATGCTCATGCTGGGCCTGACGCCGTCTCGGGACGCGCCAGCCGCGCTGCTGGAGGCGCCGGAGAGCGCGATGCGGACGTTCCTGGTCGCGCTGGGCGAGCTCGGCGGCGCGGAGCGGCTCCTGCTGGCCAACGGCCTCACCAAGGCGCACGCGGACCGCCTCAGGGCCGCCCTCGTCCCCTGAGCGCGTCGGTCTGCCCCGCCTTCTTCACAACAGGAGGTATCAACGGCACCATTCTGCCACTCTGAGAGTGACCGTACTGCCACATCGAGTGATGTTCTAGGACGCAGAGTGGACACGACCAGGGTGTCGAGCACGGCCTTCGACGGGACGCCACATGCCCCGGCTCACGCGCGCAAGTTCGTCCGCCAGGTGCTCGGCGAATGGCGCCTGAGCCACCTGGCGGAGGACGCCGTGCTGCTGACCAGCGAGCTCGTCACGAACGCCGTCGTGCACGCGGGCACCGGCATCGAGCTCACCTGCCGCCTGGACGTGGCGGCCAGCCCCCCGAAGCTGGAGATCGCCGTCGACGACCGCCACCCTGCCCGGACGATCCTGGCGGCCGAGCCCGCGCCCGAGCCGACGCGTACGTCGGGGCGCGGGCTCGCCCTCGCGGGCATGCTGGCGGATGCCTGGGGCGTCACCTACACGAGGACCGCCAAGCGCGTCTGGGTGCGCATGGAGATCGCGGACGGCTGCGACGTCCAGGAGACCGCGCCGGCGCCGCCCTGCGCCGCGCCCATCGAGACCCTGCACGTCGGCGTCATCGTCGCCGACCGCGACGGGGTCGTGCGGTCGTGGAACCCGGAGGCCGAGAAGCTGCTCGGCTGGCGGGCCGACCAGGCGATCGGCCGGTCCCTCGATCGGTTAGTGGCCTGGCGCGGCCACGGACCGTACGCGCTGTCGCTGGCCGACACCCTCGGCCTGGGCCGCTGGCGGGGCGAGGCGCGCATGCGGCACCAGGACGGCCGATTGGTCCCCGTCTATGTCTCCCACCTGCGCTCCAGGCGGCAGCGCTGCTCGATCTGGATGGTGGTGGCCGCCGACCACGGCTACGTGCTGACGCCGCCGCCCGCGCCGCAGCTGGGCGGGGCCGGCCGGCGCATCAAGGACCTGCTCGACCAGGACATGCCGTTCGCCGAGCTGCTCGACACGATCGCCCAGATCGTGCAGGTCTCCAGCGGGGGCGACGCCGCGTACGTGCTGCTCGCCGCGGAGGGCGGCAACAGGTTCGGCGTGGCGGCGGGCGCGGGCGCCACGGCGGGGCTGGTGGGGGTGCTGGCCACCGGCGTGTTCGGCGCGGAGCGCACGACCCCCACGATGATCGCGGACCTGCTCGCCGTGGACGTCGAGCTGGCCCAGCAGCTGCGCGCCAGGTCGCTGGCGTGCGCGCCGCTGCTGGTCGGCGGCGAGCTGGCCGGCTACATCGTGGTGACGGCCGCCCAGCCGGACCGCTTCGACCAGGAGCTCACGGTCAGCCTCCAGCACATCGCCGGCCAGGTGGCCGTGCCCGTGCAGCGCGAGCGGCTGGCCGAGCAGGACCGCGCGCACAGGGGGCGGCTGTCGTTCCTGGCCGAGGCGGGCGAGCTGCTGGCGGGCGTGCACGACGAGGAGCTGATCGCGGCGCTGACCGCGCAGCTCGTCGTACCCAAGATCGCCACCTGGGCGGCCGTCTACCTGACCGACCTCGCCGGCATGACCAGGCTCGCCCACGTCTGGCACAGCGAGGAGCGCCACAACGCCGACCTGCGCAAGTCGCTGCCCGCCATCCCGCGCACCGCCCTCAGCGAGGTGAGCTGGCCGGTCGGCCCGGAGACCGTGCTGTCGTTCCCGCTGCTCACCCAGGGCAGGTCGCACGGGGCGCTGGTGATCGGCCGCGCCGAGCCGACCCTGCCGCTGGAGCTGGCCGACCTGCTGTCGGACCTGTGCCGCCTGGTGGCGCTCAACCTGCACACCGCCATGCTGTACGCCCGGCAGGCGACCACCTCCCGGGTGCTGCAGCGCAGCCTGCTGCCCATGCGTGTGGCGCCCATGCCCGGTCTGGAGTCCGCGGTGGTCTACGAGCCGGCCGAGGAGGGCGCGCACGTCGGGGGCGACTTCTACGACCTGTTCACGGTGGCCGACCACTGGTGCTTCGCGCTGGGCGACGTCTGCGGCAGCGGGCCCGAGGCGGCCGCCGTCACCGGGCTCGCCCGCCATGCCGTACGCCTGCTGGCCAAGGAGCATTACACGGTGGCCGACATCTTCGACCGGCTCAACCACGCGCTGCTGGAGGAGGGCGAGGAGGGCAGGTTCCTCAGCCTGCTGTGCGGCGAGCTGACCCCGCTGCCGCAGGGCGGCGCGCTCTGCACGATCGCCTCCGCGGGCCACCCGCCCCCACTCCTGCTGCGGCCGGACGGCAAGGTCGAGCCCATGGCGAGCCCGCAACTGCTGCTGGGCATCGAGTCCGGCGCCAGGTTCTACGTCGAGACGTTCGAGCTGGCGCCGGAGGACCTGCTGCTGTGCGTCACCGACGGGGTGACCGAGCGGCGCAACGGCGACCGGCTGCTCGACGACGGCGACGGGCTGGCCGAGCTGCTGTCCGGCTGCACGGGGCTGAGCGCCCACGCGGTGGCCGAACGCGTGCGGCACGCGGTCGAGACGTTCGCCGAGGAGCCGTCGCAGGACGACGTGGCCCTGCTGGTGATCAAGGCCTCCGCCGCCCTGCACCCCGTCAGGAGGTGAACTTGTACGTCGTCGTCGAGGTGCGCCGCCGGCCCGGCCGGAGCACGGTGGAGGGGAACTGCGGCTGGTTGGGCGAGTCGGGGAAGTGCTGCGTCTCCAGGCACAGCCCGCCGAAGGGCCCGTACGGCGTCGCGTCCCGGTCCAGCATGTGGCCGGTGTAGAACTGCACGCCCGGCTCGGTCGTCGTGACCTCCATGGTCAGGCCGCCGGCCGTCACCGTGGCGCCGCCACCGCCGAGCACGTAGCAGTGGTCGTAGGCGCCGTCGTTGCGCTCCCCCACCGCGTGCGGCTCGGTGAAGTCGAACGCCGTGCCCTTGACCGGCGCGAGCTCCCCCGTGGGGATCTTGGCGTCGTCCACCGGCAGGTAGTGCTCGGCGTCGATCCGCACGACGTGGTCGCGCACGTCGCCCTCGCCCGAGAGGTCGAAGTAGGAGTGGTTGGTCAGGTTGACCACGGTCGGGGCCTCGGCCTCCATCTCGTAGTCGATGCGGAGCGCGTCGTCCTCGAGCGTGTACGTCACCCGGGCGGTCAGCGTGCCCGGGTAGCCCTCGTCACCGTCGGGGCTGATCAGCCTGAGCGTCACCGACTTGGCGTCGTTGGACTCGATGGACCACACCTTCTTGTCGAAGCCCACGATGCCGCCGTGCAGGTGGGCGGTGCCGTTGTTGACGGCCAGCTCGTACTCGACGCCGTCCAGGGTGAAGCGGCCGTTCGCGATGCGGTTGCCGTACCTGCCGACGACCGCGCCGAAGTAACGGCTGCGGGTCAGGTAGTCCTCCAGCGTGTCCAGGCCGAGCACCACGTTGCGGCCGGACACCTCCAGCGAGCGCACGATGGCGCCGTACGTGAGCACCTCGGCGCGCAGCCGTCCCGACGACAGCTCCACCAGTTCGACGCTCTCCCCTGACGGCAGCGTTCCGAAGTTCATGATTGGGCCCTTCCCGTGGACTCTCTGACAATGAGGGCGGTGTCGAGGGTCACTGTCGCACCCTCGCCCCCCGACTGGAGCAGCAGGTCGACGGCCATCCTCCCGGCGGCCACGGCCGGCATGGCCACCGTGGTGAGCTTGGGCCGGTTGAGCCGTCCCGGCAGGATGTCGTCGAACCCGATGACACTTATCTGGTCTGGTACCCCTATCCCCATCTCCGACAGCCCCTCGATGAGGCCAAGCGCGACGAGATCGTTGTACGCCAGCACCGCCGTGGCCCCGCACGCCGCCACGTCGGCGGCCACCGCCAGGCCGCCCGACTCCGTGGGCTGGTTGGGGCCGAAGAAGACGAGGTCGAGCCCGGGCGCCTCGGCCGCGGCGCCCTGCATCTCGTTACTGGTCCAGGAGCCGATCGGGCCCGACACGAGCGCGATCCTGCGGTGCCCCAGCGCGACCAGGTGCTCCAGCGCCAGCTTGGCGCCCTGGCCGACGTTCATCAGCACGGCGGGCATGCCCCTGATGCGCCGGTTGATGACCACGAACGGCACGTCCTCGGCCAGCCGTTCGATCATCTTGTTCGACAGGCGGGGGCTGCACAGCAGGACGCCGTCCACCTGCTTGGTGAACGTCCTGATCAGCTCCTCCTCGACGCGCGGGTCCTCGTCGGTGTCGGCCACGAACACGTGGTAGTCACGGCCCCTGGCCTGCGCCTGGGCGGCTTTGATGAGCGGCGGGAAGAACGGGTTGGCGATGTCCGCCACGATCAGGCCCATGTTGAACGTCCGGCCGGTCGTGAGGGCCCTGGCCGCGCGGTTGGGCCGGTAACCGAGGTCGTCGGCGGCGGCCAGCACGCGGCTCCTGGTGGCAGGATTGACCAGGTGGGGTGCGGAGAAGGTGCGGGACACGGTGGAGACGTGCACGCCGCAGGCGCGGGCCACGTCCTTGATCGTCGCCGCCATCGTCGTTCTCCCTTGCAAACGGTTGCCAGACTAAACCTTGACCTTCGCGCCTCCCGTCGTCAAGGTTCTTGCAACCGGTTGCCATATACCCTCATAACAACCGCCCCGTAACCCTCCCAGGGCTTTCATCGGCGCGGGACCGCGTCACCACGCCTGGCCCGCCGCACGCCTGTGTGGAGCGGCGACGCCGATGCGGCCGGCCCGGTACGGCAACGGCCGCAAATCAACCAGGGTTTACCAGCGACCCCCCAGCTCGTTGAGGGTGAACACCCCTCCGGCCCGGTTGTGGAGCGGCTCCGAAAGGTCCGGCTCCCCCAGCTCGGCGATGAGCGCCGCAGCCTGGGGTTCGGAGGAGTCGCGGGACTCGTACCCGATGGCCCTGGCCTCCTCCAGCGACCACCACCGCCGCGCGTTGTCCGAGACCCCCCACACCACGTGGTAGCCGGGCGCGGTCAGCGCCGCCTCGATCAGCCGGGCCAGGTCGTCAGGCGAGATCCACGTGGCCAGCCCGCGCGTGTCGCCGGAGGCCTCGTTGCAGGTGCCGAGCCGGACCACGGTGACGTTCATGCCGAACCGGTCGTGGTACAGGCTCCCGAGCGCCTCCATGACGACCTTGCTCACGCCGTAAAAGGTGTCAGGCCGGGGAAAGGCGTAGTCGGGCAGGTCGGAGCCGTCAGCGGGCCGGGTGTGGTAACCGGCCGCGTGGTGGCTGCCCATGAGCACCAACTGCTGGACGCCCTCCTCGCGCGCCGCCTCCAACAGCACTTGCGTACCGTTGATGTTGGCCTGCACTATGTCCGCCCAGGGATGTTCCCGGCTCTGGCCGCCAAGGTGAATCACCGCGTCCACGCCCTTCATCGCCTCGGCCACCGCGGCCGGGTCGGCGAGGTCGGCCGTCACCCACTCCTCGCCGGGGCCTGGCTCGATCGGGTGAAGGTCGGAAAGCCGCAGCGTGCGGCCGTCACGGGCGAGCCGTGGGCGGAGCAGCGTGCCAACTTTCCCAGCGGCTCCGGTCATAAGAATGCGCATGTCTCATGGTGTACACGATTCTGGCCGAAATTCACATCCTTGAATATTGACCGTGAACCATGCAACTAGTTACGTTCACAGCCACGAGTTCAAGTCCACGACTCAAGTCCACGTATGTGAACGGGAGGCGGTCTGATGTCACGTCGTCTGCTGGGGGTCGCGATGACAGCGACCCTGGCCGTAACGCTGACAGGCTGCGGTTCCGGGGGATCAGGTTCAGACAACGCTCTGGAGATCTGGATCAGGCAGGCGCCCGATTCGGACTCCGCCAAGACGGCGGTCAAACTCGCCGACGCATTCACTAAGGCCAGCGGGGTGAAAACGAAAGTCGTCGCGCTTTTCGACGACTTCGAGACCAAGCTGAACCAGCAGGCCGCCCAGAAGAAGCTTCCCGACATTGTGATCAACGACACCGCCCAGCTCGGCAACATGCACTCGCAGGGCTGGCTGCGCGAGGTCGACAAGGCCGCGCTGGCCGGCGGTGACAAGCTGTCCGAGCGCGCGTGGGTGGCCGCCACGGGCAGCGACGGCAAGTTCTACGCCGCCCCGTTCTCGGCCCAGGCCTTCGCGCTGATCGTACGTAAGGACTGGCGCGAGAAGGTCGGCATGGAGCCGCCGAAGACCTGGGAGGACCTGGCCAAGCTGGCGCAGGCGTTCACCGAGAAGGACCCCGACGGCAACGGCCAGGCCGACACGGCGGGCTTCGTCATCCCCGCGGGCACCAAGCGCGGCTACGCCTCCTGGTACGCCTCCTCCCTCATCTACGCCAACGGCGGCGACTTCATCAAGAGCACCGGCGGCGGCCACTTCCAGGCCACGGTCAACGACCCCAAGACCGTGGAAGCCGTCCAGTACCTGCAGGACCAGTTCTGCAAGACCAAGACCGTCAACCCCGGCGCCGTCAGCAACGACACGACCGTCACGCACGAGGTGTTCGAGAAGGGCCAGGGCGGCATCTACCTGGTCGGCCCGTACGTGCTCGCCAGGTTCGTCAAGAGCGTCGGCACCGACAAGATCGAGGTCCTGCCCCTGCCCAAGGGCCCGTCCGGCGGTCCCGGCACCCTCGGCGAGGGCGAGAACGTCTACCTGATGGCCGGCTCCGACCAGCAGGACGCGCAGAAGAAGTTCGCCGAGTTCGCGATCTCCCCTGACGGCCAGAAGATCGGCATGAACAAGGACGCCAACGGCGCCATCGTGCGCCTGCCGGTCAACACGCAGGTCGACATGGCCGCCGAGCGGCAGGATCCGCGCTGGAAGGTGTTCCAGGACTCGTACGCGAACGCCGTCTACGCCCCGCCCGTGCCGAACTGGGCGCCCATCCGCCAGGACTCGGCCGACTCCATCAACGCGGTCTGGGCCGACTGCGCCTCCAACGTCAAGACGGCCATGGACCAGCTCAACACCAAGCTCACCCAGGAACTCCAGAGCCAGAAAGCGTCATGACCTCGACACTGACCGAGGCGCGCAGCCACACGGCGACCCCCCACCGCCGCACCAAGCGGGTGCGGTGGCGGGGGCCGCTGATCGCCTGGCTGTTCCTGGCGCCCGCGCTGCTGCTGTTCCTGTACTTCAAGTTCATCCCGATGTTCGTGGGCCTGTGGAAGAGCTTCTTCAAGGTCCAGACGTTCCTCGGTGACGAGTGGCTGGGCCTGCAGAACTACCAGACGATCATCAGCGACGCCGACTTCGCCGCGGCCATCTGGCACAGCATCCTGCTGGCGCTGGGCACCACGGTCGGCTCGCTCGTCCTGGGTCTGGGATTCGCGCTGCTCATCGAGGGGCCCGCGCGCTACCTGTGGTTCGTGCGCACCGCGGCCTTCCTGCCCGTCGTCACCACGATGGCGGCCGTGGCCGAGGTGTGGCGGATCATGTTCCACCCGGCCGACAGCGGGATGCTGAACGTCATCATCGGCTGGGCCGGCATCGATCCCCAGCCGTGGCTGGCCAGCGAGCACTCCTCCCTGTGGTCGATCATGCTGATGAGCATCTGGCGCGGCACCCCGTACGACATGATGATCTTCCTGGCCGGGCTGGTCGGCGTCGACCGCACGCTCTACGAGGCCGCGGCCGTGGACGGCGCGTCCACCTGGCACCGGCTGCGGCACATCACGCTGCCCGCCCTGCGGCCGGTGTTCTGGATCCTGTTCACGCTGGCCGCCATCCGCGGGCTGCGGGTCTTCGTCGAGGTGTACGTCCTGACGAACGGCGGTCCGAACGGGTCGTCCGAGGTGCTGATGACGCTGATCTACAAGCTCGGGTTCCAGAAGAACGACCTGGGCGTGGCGTCGGCGGGCGGGATCGTGCTGTTCCTGGCCACGCTGGTGCTCACGCTGGTCGCGCAGATGTTGCGCAGGAGGCAGGCGACATGAGGTTCGACAGCGCTCTGGGGCTGGAGTCGCGCAAGGGGCCTCTGGCCGTCGGCGGAAAGGTCCTGATTTATGGCTTCATGGTGGTGGTTTTCACCGGGCCGCTGGTCGGGCTGCTCGTCAGCGCCTTCAGCAAGACGCTCGACCCCACCTCCTTCTCCCTGTGGCCGGACGAGTTCACGCTGGAGAACTTCGTCCAGGCCAAGGAGAAGAACGTCTACCTCTACCTGCTGAACTCCTTCATCGTCGTGGGCTTCGGCCTGCTGCTGCAGATGCTGGTGAGCGTCTTCGCCGCGTACTCGCTGGCCCGCAAGAAGTTTCGTGGCATGACGTTCGTGCTGCTGCTCATGCTCACCACGATGATGCTGCCCGAGGAGATCATCGCGATCCCCCTCTCGCTGGTCCTGGCCGACATGCCGCTGCTGCACCTGAACCTCATCGGCACGTACGCGGGCATGATCCTGCCGGTCGGCGCCTGGGGCTTCTCCATCCTGGTCATGACCGAGTTCATGAAGGAGGTGCCGGTCGAGCTGGAGGAGGCCGCGCGCATCGACGGCGCGGGTGAGATGCGGATCTTCGCCACCATCATCCTGCCGCTGTGCCGCCCCGCGCTCGGCGTGATCGGGGTGTTCGGCTTCACGATGATCTGGGACCAGTACCTGCTGCCCCTGATCGTCGCACCCGAGTCCAGCATGTGGACGCTGCCCATCGCGCTGCGTTCGCTCCGCTCCGACGAGGAGGTGGGGATCGGCGTGCTGCTGGCCGCCTCGCTGCTGGCGCTGCTGCCGTCGATCATCGCGTTCCTGGCCTTCCAGCGGCAGTTCATGCGCGGTCTGACAAGCGGTGCCATCAAGGGTTAAGTGTCCATGTATCTGGACGCTATCCCATATCCTGGATGTCGAACCCGCAGCAGTAGATGGGATGAGTATGGAGCCTCAGCTGGTCAAGTCCGCGGAACGGACGGTGCGCATCCTGGAGGCCCTGGCCGACTCGCACGACAGCCTGACGCTGTCGGAGCTGCAGCAGCGCACCGGGTTCCCGCGCAGCAGCCTCCACGCACTCATGCGGACGCTGGTCGAGCTCAACTGGGTCGAGACCGACTCGGCCAGATCCGCGTTCGGGATCGGGCCGCACGCGCTGCTCACCGGCACCGCGTACCTCGACAAGGATCCCGCGCTGCCGTTCGCGCAGGAGACCTTGGAGGACCTGCGGGCAGAGATCGGCCAGACCGCCCATTTCGCCCGCCGGGACGGCGCGCACGTGCTCTACCTGGCCACCCGCGAGTCACGCGAGGCCGACCACGTGATCCCCAGAGTGGGCCGGCGCCTGCCCGCCCACGTCACGGCGCTCGGCCAGGTCCTGCTCGCCCAGCTCACCGACGACGAGGTCATGGCCATCCTGCCCGACCCGCTGTCCTCGCTCACCGACCACACCATCACCGACCTGAACAAACTGACCGGCGAGCTCGACCAGGTCCGCACCCGCGGCTGGGCGTACGAACGCGAGCAGGGCACGCCCGGCCTGGCCTGCGTGGCCGTGGCGGTCGACTACCGCATCCCGGCCACGGACGCGATCAGCTGCTCGATGCCCGCGAGGCTGGCGCCCGCCGAGATCGAGCGGATCACCGAGGCAGTGATCAAACACACCCGCAAGCTGGCTGCCACTCTTCGCAGGGAGGGCATCCGCTAGAAAGGACCGTCGATGCGGCTGGATGGTGTTCTCTTCTTCCCCGTGACCCCCTTCGGAGCCGATGGCGACCTCACCGAACCCGCGCTGGCCCGGCACGTCGCCGACGGAGTCGCGGCAGGAGCGGGAGGAGTGTTCACCGCGTGCGGCACCGGTGAGTTCAACGCCCTCGACCTCGACGAGTACACCCGGGTGGTGGGCGTCTCCGTCGCCTCCACCGCGGGCCGCGTCCCCGTCTTCGCGGGTGCCGGCGGCCCGCTGCCCGCCGCCAAGGCCATCGCCCGCGCGGCCGCCGCCCAGGGTGCCGACGGGCTGCTGCTCATGCCTCCCTACCTGGTCAGCGGCCCGCCCTCCGGTCTGGTGAGGTACGTACGCGAGGTGGCCGCGACCGTCGACCTGCCGATCATCATCTACCAGCGCGGCACGGCCCGCTTCACCCCCTCAGCCGTCGCCGAACTCGCCGAGGTGCCCAACATCGTCGGCTTCAAGGACGGGCTGGGCGACTTCGACCTGCTGCAACGGATCATCCTCACCGTCCGCCGGTCCACCGACAAGGACTTCACCTTCTTCAACGGCCTCCCCACCGCCGAACTGACCGTCCCCGCCTACCGCGGCCTCGGCGTGAACCTGTACTCGAGCGCGGTGTTCGCATTCGCACCCGAGATCTCGCTGGCTTTCTACAAGGCGGTGACGGGCGGGGACGAGGTGCTGACGCAGCGGCTGCTGACCGACTTCTACCTGCCGCTGGTAGAACTCCGGGACCTCGTACCTGGCTACGCGGTCTCGCTGGTGAAGGCGGGGGCGCGGTTGCGGGGGGTGGAGGTCGGAGGCGTCCGCCCACCCTTGATGGACCCGACTCCCGAGCACACGGCATCCCTCGAACGCATCATCATCAGAGGCCTATCCCTAGCCGGCGCCTAACCCACCCAAGCGCCAACCCACCCCAAAACCGACACCCACGCCCATCCCAAACGACGCCCAGCCCTAACCAACGCCCAACCCAAACCAACGCCTGACCTCATCTCAAAACCGACGCCCGCCTTCACCCCCAAGCCAACGCCACCCCTCCGGCCCCAAACCAACGCCTAACCCCAACTCAAAGCCCGACACCCGGCCCCATCCCAAGCAGCGCCCACCCCACCGCAAACCAACGCCTGCCCTCGCCTCAAGCCAACGCCTGGCCTCATCTCAAAACCGACGCCCACTCCTGGCCTCAAGCCGACGGCCTCCCGCCCTCCCGGCCGGCCGGCCTCAAGCCGACGGCTAACCCCCACCCCAAACCGACGGCTAACCCGCCCAAAACCGGTTCCGGCAGGCGGCCGCGCCCAAGAGCCAGCGCCCAACCCCCGGCTCCAAAACCGACGCCCAACCCACCTCAAAGCCAGCGCCTGATTCCCGGCCCAGCCCAAGACCGACGCCCAACCCCACCCAGAGCCAGCGCCTGACCCCCGCCCCAGCCCAAGACCGACACTCAACCCCACCCAGAGCCAGCGCCTGACCCCCGCCCCAGCCCAAGACCGACGCCCAACCCCACCCAGAGCCAGCGCCCAGCCCTCACCTCACCCCGAAGCCGACGGCTAGCTCACACCCCAAGCCAACACCCGCCCCCAGCCAACCGGGCCCAGCCCCATCGCCACGCCGTCGCCCATGGCCGTCACTGGACCCACGACCGACCAGCCAGCCCCCCAGCTGGCCAGTCAGCCGCACGAACCATCGCCACGAGCCCCCGACAACCGGCACCACCTCGCCGTCAGCCCGCGACCACCATCACCCCACTTCCGGGAGTGACCCGTTCACACCTCCAGACGACCGTCAACCCTCCGCGGAACGGACAGCGGGTTGTCGTCCTTGAGCTCGTCCGGCAGCAGCGCCTCCGGCCAGTCCTGGTACGCCGTCGGCGCCAGCCACCGATCGATCGCCGTCGCCCCGACAGAGGTAGTCGTCGTGGTCGCGGCAGGCCAAGGACCGCCGTGCTGCATCGCCCAGCACACGGCCACTCCGGTCGGCCACCCGTTCCAGATGAGCCGGCCGGCCTTCCTCCCCAGCACCTCGACGACCTCGCCGGCCTCGTCCGGATCGGTGCCGTGGACGGTCGCGGTCAGCGACCCTTCCAGCCGCTCAAGCACAGGCCGCAAATCGGAAATTTCCCGATACGTCACCACGATCGACGCCGGCCCGAAGCACTCCTCCGCGATCCGCGGCAGCTTCTCCTCGAACGTGTCGAGATCGGTGGTGAACACCTTGGGAGTGACCGCCCAGCTCCCCTCCCCAGGCTTGCCCTCGGCCAGCAACTGCAGCTCGCCCAGCCGCTCGACACCGCCGAGGTACCCGTCCCTGATCCGCTCGGCCAGCATCGGACCACCGCTGGTCCCCTCGACCGCCTCGGCCAGAGCCTTGCGCAGTTCGTCACCCTCGGGCACGAACATGAGCCCGGGGTTCGTGCAGAACTGCCCGACCCCCAGCGTCAGCGACCCGGCGAACCCCGTGGCGACGTCCTTGGCCGGCGCGGAGGGCAGCACGACGACGGGGTTGACACTGCCCAGCTCGCCGTAGAACGGGATCGGCACCTCCCGCTCGTCGATCAGGCGCTGGATCGCCTTGCCCCCGGCCACGGACCCGGTGAACCCGGCCGCGACCACCCCGGGGTGCTGCACCAGATCGATCCCCGCCTGCATGCCCTGCACCAGACCCAGCAGGTCCGGGTACGGCAGCGCGTCACGAACGATCTTCGCCACCCGCTCGGAGGTGTTCGGGTGCCCGGGGTGCGCCTTGACGACCACCGGACATCCCGCCGCCAGCGCGGACGCCGTGTCACCGCCGGCCACCGAGAACGCGAACGGGAAGTTGCTGGCCGAGAACACGGCGACGACGCCCGGCAGCGCGTGCTTCATCCGCCGCACGTCGGGCCGGGGCGGCGTGAGCGAGGCATCCGCATGATCGATGATGGCCTCGACGTAACCACCGTCCCTGAGGACCTGGGCGAAGAGCCGGAACTGTCCCGCCGTACGCCCGACCTCGCCGCGCAGCCGTACCTCGCCGAGCGCGGTCTCCTGGTCGGCGAGCTGCCACAGCTCGTCCACGTGCGCGGTGAGCGCGTCGGCGACGGCCTCGAGCGCGAGCGCCCGCTCAGCCGCCGGAGTCGCCCGCCAGGCGGCGCCGGCGGCGGCCGCGGCGGAAACGATCAAGTCGACCCCGGCACTGTCGGTCTCCGGCAGTGCGGCGCCAACGGTCTCGCCGGTCCTGGGGTCGTGTCCGTAGATCATCGAAAGGCCCTTCCGAGCTTGACACTTCTTCAGCTTGATTCTTACAGTTGCGGCAACTTGTCCACAAATCTGGCTATTGTTCACATATCTGGACGGCGGTCTAAATGATCATCAGACAGATCTACGTCACCCCTGTCGCCTTCCGGGATCCGCCACTTCTGAACGCCGCCGGAGTCCACGAGCCGTGGGCCCTCCGTACCATTGTCGAGGTCGTCACCGATGAAGGCCTGACCGGGTTGGGGGAGACCTACGGGGACCACGAGCACCTGGGCAAGGTGCGCGAGTGCGCGCAGGCCCTGATCGGCCTCGACGCGCACGCCACGAACACGATGTACGCCCGGATCAGCGCGATCGTCGGCCACACGGTGACCGATCTGCACGGACTGACCGGTGCCGCCACCAAGGAGAAGAGCATCGACCGGGCCTTCTCCCCCTTCGAGGTGGCTTGCCTCGACATCCAGGGCAAGGCGGCCGGTGTCCCGGTGAGCGACCTGTTGGGCGGCCGTGTCCGGGATGCGGTGCCGTACAGCGCGTACCTCTTCTACAAGTGGGCGGGCCACCCCGGCCAGGACCCCGACCGGTTCGGCGCAGCCTTGGACGAATCGGGTGTCGTAGAACAAGCGGCCCTCCTCATCAAGGAATACGGCTTCGAGTCCATCAAGCTCAAAGGCGGCGTCTTCCCTCCCGACCAGGAAATAGCCGCGATCCGCGCGCTTCATGAGGCGTTCCCCGGGGTGCCCCTCCGGCTGGACCCGAACGCCGCCTGGACGGTCGAGACCTCGATCCGCGTGGGCCAGGAGCTGGAAGGCACCCTCCAATACCTGGAGGACCCCACTCCCGGCATTTCCGGCATGGCGGAAGTGGCCGCCGCCGTCCCCATGCCACTTGCCACGAACATGTGCGTGGTCACCCATGAACACCTCCCTCCCGCCATCGCATCCCGCGCGATCGGCGTACTCCTCCTGGACCACCACTACTGGGGCGGCCTCGTACGTTCCGCGCACGTCGCCACCTTGTGCGACACATTCGGCCTGGCGCTGTCCATGCACTCCAACTCCCATCTCGGGATCAGCCTGGCCGCCATGACCCATTTGGCCGCCGCCACACCGAACCTCACGTTCGCGTGCGACACGCACACCCCCTGGCAGGATGGCCAGGACGTCGTCGCGCCCGGCGTCCTGCGCTTCGTGAACGGCGCCGTTCCCGTGCCCACCGGCCCCGGACTCGGCGTCGAGCTCGACCGCGACGCACTGGCCGTCATGAACGAGCAGTACGAGAAGTGCGGGATCTCCGCCCGTGACGACACGAGTTACATGCAACGCTTCGAGCCCACCTTTTCCTCAAGGAGACCGCGCTGGTGAACGTGGCCTACGTCTACCCCTGGGACATCGTCGGCGACCCCTCCGCCCCCGACCGTCTGGCCGGCCTGGGCGTGGAGGCGGTGGCTCTGGCAGCGAGCTACCACTCGACGAGAGCGGCCACGCCTTACCACCCGTCCCACCGCGTACTCGACGTTCCCTATCCGGCCTTCTACCTCCCGATCCGCCCGTCGTCCTGGTCCCGCCTGGTCCCCGCGAGCCCCACCTGGACTCCGGAGGACGCGTACCTCCAGGCCCGAGACGCTCTGAAGGCGGTCGGCCTCCAGGTGCACGCCTGGACCGTCCTGACTCACAACTCCCACCTGGGCACCGCGAATCCCGACTTGGTCGTACGCAACGCCTTCGGCGACCCGTATCCGTACTCGCTCTGCCCCGCTCACGAGGACGTCCTTGAGTACTGCGAGCACCTGGTCGAGGAGATCCTCACGGTAGGCGAGCCGGACGGCCTCATCCTGGAGGCCTGCGGCCCGATGGGCTTCGGCCACCAGAGTGTCCATGAGAAGACCTCCGGTGCGGATTGGACACCCGCCGACTCAGACCTCCTCTCCCTGTGCTTCTGCACGGCCTGCGCCGACCACTACCCGGCAGCCACCCGAGACAGAGTCCGCGCCGCCATAGACCGCACCCACCCCGCGCACCCCCCAGCAACAACTCACTCCGCACAATCCATTTCCACGACCCATGCCGGCACCACCACGGTCGGCACCACGCCTCCCAGCACTCAACCACTCACGATCGAAGAGGCTCTCGGCGAGCTGACCGACGAGGTACGCGCCGTTCGCGTAGACCTGTCCGACTCTCTCCGCCACCGCCTGATCGCCGTCGCCCGTAGGACCGCCCCCAACACGCCCATCACCCTGCACGCCAACCCGAACCCCTGGGCAGCCGGCGCCTTCGCGCCACTGCCGTCAGGCGAACCGGGAGCAGACGTGCTGGTGGCCAACTGCTGGGGCGAACCCGCCACGGACGCCACCCGCCTCGCCGAGCTCAAGGACCTGTCGACCCCCGGCCAGCGAATTGGCGCCTACGTCCTGGCCCTGCCCCCTCGCCCGGCCGACGCCACGGTCCTCGCCGACCAGCTCCGTACGTACGCCAAGGCAGGCGCGACCGAGTTCCACCTGTACCACGCCGGCCTGGCCTCCCCACAGCGCCTGGCCGCCATCACAGAGGCCCTACGCCAGCACGCATAATGCGACAAACCCAGCCACCCGAACTCCCACCGAGAACCGAACTCCACAAACAGGGCCCTGCGCAATGCGTAGGGCCCTGAGTCCTGCAGCCCACGCATCCCGGATAAGTTGCCACACGTGACCGATGTGCGAATTGTGTACCGAAAGTACGGCGGAGCGCTGCACTGGAACCACCCCGGCCGGCTGCTGGGCGAGGACGAACACGGAGTCTGGGCGGAAGTCCCCGGCGGCACCCTCGCCCGCAAGGGCGAGGGCCCACCGGTCACGTGGGAGAGTACTGCGATCATGCTATTCCCTCGAAACGCCTGGTGGACTGCGTCCTTCAACACACCACCCCATCGAGCCGAGATCTACGTCGACGTCACGACCGTGCCCGAGTGGAGAGACGGCGAGGTGACGATGCTCGACCTCGATCTCGACGTGATCAGGATGCGAGACGGCCGGCTCATACTCGACGACGAAGACGAATTCGCCGAACATCAGGTCCTTCTGAGCTATCCCCCCGAGCTCATCACCCAGGCAGAAACCACTGCACGCTGGCTACTCGACGCAGTAGGTCGCAGAAAGGGCCCATTCGACGGCGCCCACCTCGAATGGCTCGCCAGAACAACCTGATCACCTCAACCCACTCACCCCGCCAAACCTTATGGCGTCACCCAAGGCCGCCGAGACCTCAGCCGATTCCTCAACAAGGCCGCCAATATCGATCCAACAAAACGCTGACAGCTCCAACATTAACGCCGCGAATGGGCGCCGGTGCGCGCAAATTCAACCTGCAGCAGAAACGAGTCCGCTCTCATACGCCGCGATAACAAGCTGCGCCCGATCCCGAGCCTCCAACTTGGCCAGCAACCGGGTGATATGAGTCTTCACTGTAGCCAAACTGACCTGAAGATATTCCGCGATCTCCCCATTGGCCAAGCCTCGCGCGATCAACATCAGGACCTCACGCTCCCGATCCGTAACCCCGTCCAACCCCTTCACCCGAGGCAGAACGGGTGTACGCGTGAATTCCTCAATCAATCTACGCGTAACCGTAGGCGCCAGCAGCGCCTCCCCATTCGCGACCACGCGGATAGCGGCGAGCAGATCCGCAGGCGGCGTGTCTTTCAGCAGGAATCCGCTGGCCCCCGCCCGCAATGCATCATAGACGTAAGAATCGAGGTCGAACATCGTCACCACAAGCACTCGCGAAACATCCCGAAGGCGCCGAGCGGCCTCGATCCCATCCATTTCAGGCATTCGAACGTCCATAAGCACGACATCCGGCCGCTGCTCCAAAGCAACGGTAACAGCCTCCACCCCAGTGGCCGCCTCACCGACAACAACCAGATCCGGCTCTGAGTCCACCAGCACTCGAAAACTTCCCCTGAGCAACGCCTGATCATCGGCAATAACCACCCGGATCACGAGACCTCCTCATAGGGCAGTTCGGCGAAAACACGAAACCCCCGCCCAGAAAGGCGTCCGGCTTCAAACGTCCCGCCGTACATCATGACCCGCTCCCGCATCCCGATCAGACCATGCCCGGTGCCGGCAGCGGACGACGTGCGACTGCCCGTCCCGTCGTCCACCACCTCGATCCGTACTTTCTTGCCATCGGCCACCACGGACACCCAGCAGCGAGCGCGCGCGGCATGTTTGATGACATTCGTCAGCGCTTCCTGCACAATGCGATAAACCGACAGCCCCACGCCCTCAGGCATCCGGCCTCGCCTCTCGAGCTTCCCTTCTCCACCTTCTTTGCCGTTCCCGATCCGTACCTCGAGCCTGACCTCGACACCCGCCAGCCGAGCCTGCGCCACCAGCCCCTCGATCCCCGCCAGACCAGGTGCGGGAACAAGGTCGGGCTTGGACGAAGATCGAAGCACACCGAGCAAATAGCGCATCTCAACCAGCGCGCTCCGGCTGGCCGTCTCGATCACACGCAGCGCGTCATGCGCTTCGTCCGGCCTGGTCGCCATCACGTGATTGGCCACGCCGGCCTTGACGGCGATTAATCCCACGCTGTGCGTGACCACATCGTGCAGCTCGCGAGCGATCCGTAAACGCTCCTCCGTCACCGCCTGCGCCGCTAACCGCTCGGCGTCGCGGGCGGCGTAGAGCCTGCGCTCCTGCACGGCCCGACCGACCGTCCAAGCGCCGCCCAGCGCTGCGATCCCCATGAGTGGCTGGTCAAGATGCAACAGCCATCCTGGAGCGGTGTCACTCGGTGCGCCTGCTACAGCCAGGCCGAGAACCGTGACCAGGCTCAACCCGCCGATGGCCGACGTCGGGACCACAGCCCCGAACCTGTCGGAGAGGGCGACTATATAAAGCGCGTACGCGGGCGCCAGGTAGGCGAACCCCACGGCGTCGACCAGCGCGGCGAAGATGGCGACCACAAACGTGAAGCAGAAGACGGGCAGGGGCCACAGTCTTCGCAGCGCCAGCGGCAGCCCCAGCCAGAGAGGGATAGCGATCCTCATCCAGGGCGGCAGCGCGATGGCGTTCACCGCCACCGTGAAAGAAACAAAGGCAAAGCACATCCCCGCCGCCAGATCGAGCATGATCAGCTGGCCACGGCTCAATCGCCTGGCGAAGAAGGGATGGGTGTCGTCCACGCGTTGAACGGTAGCCGCTGCGACGGCCTCCTCACGTCAACCCAGGGTCTGACCTTGAGATTCGAACCGTGGTCCGACGCGCCGGCGGCCCGCCGTCCCGCATTCTTTACGGCGTGATCGAACTCCAGCACCTCACGAAGCGCTACGGCGGCACCCTCGCCGTGGACGACCTGTCGTTCAAGGTCGAGCCGGGTCACGTCACCGGCTTCCTCGGCCCTAACGGCGCGGGCAAGTCCACCACGATGCGCCTGATCCTCGGTCTCGACGCCCCGACCTCCGGCCAAGCGCTGGTCAACGGGCGCCGATACACGTCGATCGCCAAGCCGATGCACGAGGTGGGCGCCCTCCTCGACGCGGGTGCCGTCCACGGCGGCCGCAGCGCCTACAACCACCTTCTGTCCCTGGCCCGCACCAATGACATCGGCCCCAGGCGAGTGGCCGAGGTGCTCGACCAGGTCGGCCTGGCACGCGTGGCCCGAAAACGGGTGGGCGGGTTCTCACTCGGCATGAAACAGCGGCTCGGCATAGCGTCGGCACTGCTCGGCGATCCGGCCGTGTTGATGTTCGACGAGCCGGTGAACGGCCTGGATCCAGATGGCGTGCGCTGGATCCGCGACCTCATGCGTTCTCTGGCCGCCGAAGGGCGCACGATCCTGCTCTCCAGCCATCTGATGAGCGAGATGGCCCTCACCGCCGAGCGCATCATCATCGTGGGCCGCGGCAAGCTGATCACCGAAGCCACCGTCGCGGAGTTGACAGCGCGCTACCCCTCGCTCGAAGACGCCTACATGGCCCTGACCGCCGGCAGCGTGCAGTACGGAGCGTCCCGATGAAAGCGGCCCTCTCTGCCGAATGGCTAAAGCTGCGCTCAGTGACCTCCACCTACCAGACGCTGGGTACGGCGGCCCTCACAGTGCTCCTGGGTGTGGCGTGGACCCTCTATGTGAGCAGTCTGGCCGAGGAGCGGGGCGAGCTGCGGGCAGCGGCCCCAGAGCAGGGCTTTCTTCCGCTCGTCCAGATCAGCCTGGCGGTGCTGGGCGTGCTCACGATCACCTCCGAGTACGCCACGGGGTCGATTCGCCCCAGCCTGATCGCCATCCCCAACCGCGGCACATTACTTCTGGCCAAGGCCGGCATCGTCGGCCTGGCCACGTTGACAACCGCGAACGCGGTCCTCCTGGTCACCTATTCGGCGAGCCGCTTGATAGCGAGTGGTCACGAGCTGGGCTTCAACAACACCTCGATCATCGACGACCTCCCAATGCTGCTCGCGTCCGGCCTGTCGGTGAGCGCCCTGGCATTGGTAGGCCTCGGCCTCGGCACCGCGATCCGCTCAACAGCAGGAGCAATCGTCTCGATCGTGGCACTTCTGTTCGTGCTACCGGGTGTCGTCAACTACCTGCCCCCACCCTGGAACACCCGCGTGGCCACACTCCTCCTACCGAACCTCGTCCCCCAAATAGCCGACCAGCGTCTCTCCTCGCGCTTGGGCGACGGGCTCCTGCCTCCCTGGGCCGCACTAGCCGCCCTCCTCGCCTACCCCCTCGTTGCCCTCGCCATCGGCTACTACCAACTCAACCGAAGAGACGTCTGAGTCCTCCCTTCCCTTTCCAGGACGAACACCCCCAGACACCAGTAGCCAACGAGACAACCACCCATACACCGCCATTAAGCCCAAAACCAACGGTCGTGGGCCCCCGCTGGAACCGAAAACCCCCAGGAACATCCGGCACCGTGACACGAGCATCCCCCACGACACGATCGAGCAGCCCCAGACGCACTTTCACCGCAGAAGCGCGGGCAGCGAAGTCGCCCGCTGGAGTGCGGACAGCGAAGCCGCTCTCACCACCGGACCGCGGACAGCTAAGCCCGCCCTTACTACTGGAGCACGGACAGCAAAGCCCGCTCTCACCACACGAGCAGCCAGTTATATGAACGCTCCCGCCACAAGGATGCATAACCGTTCAGCACCCCTGCACCCAGAACCAAGAACCAACGTCCATGCATGCTCCAGCCGCAGCAACAACGCAAACGAGCACGCTTTCGCCTCACCAAGGGACGCTTGTACGAGCATCCCTCAGCAGCGGGAAGATCCACTTGCGTGAGCGTTTCCCAGCGGGGCGGCGGCATGCTCTCACTCAAGCGCCTTCAGTAAGCGCCATAACGACGGGCACACGACCGCCCTCACCATCACCTAACCGAATGTTCCCGCACCCACAGCAAAGGCCCTCGGAACGCAAGGCCGCACGAACGTTCACGCCTCAAGAACAGGCATAACGAAGAATTTCCCCTATGAACGGACCAATCCCCATGAAAACACTCATCCGAAGAATGGGTACCCGCATGGGCATCCTCAGCTCGGAGCGGACGGAAGCATGAGCGTTCTTACCTCGGAATGGCTGAAGGTCCGTTCCCTCCGCTCGACGCACCTGATTCTCGGGCTCAGCCTCGGCACGGTCCTCTTGGGATTCGCGCTCGCCATGATGGCCGCCAATATGTACGACACCGCCCCCGCCGCCCAGCGACCCAGCGCCCGGATCGCGGACCTGGAGGAGGTGATCGTGATCGTGCCCCAACTGTGCATGGGCATCCTGGGCACGCTTGTCATCACCTCCGAATACGTGACCGGCTTGATCAGAACGAGCTTGACCATCGTCCCGCGCCGTTGGCCCGTACTCGTCGCCAAATCCGCCATTGTCGGCGCGCTGGGCCTGATCGTCGGCTTGGTGACGGCCTTCGGCACCTACTTCGTCACCCGATGGGTGCTGGGCGACCGCTTCTCCGGCGCGTACACCGACGCTTTTACGGACCGACTGCCGCTCCTCATTGCCATCAGCCTCACGGTGCCCACGTTTGCACTGCTCGGCTTGGGCTTGGGCGCGCTCTTCCGCTCAGCCGCCGCCTCGATCGCCACCTTGGCCGGCCTCGTCTACGTGATCCCCATGATCATCGGCAACATCCCGGAGCCATGGAGTGAACGCCTCGGGTCGGTGATGATCGGCGCACTTCCCCGCGAGATCACTGGCGACCTCATCACCACGTCGGTATATGGCTCCCTCCTATCTCCCGTAGCGGCCGCCGCCGTGCTGGTCGCGTACGCGGTGTTCCCATTGGCGGTGGCCATGTGGCTGGTAGGCCGGAGGGACGCCTGAGATGTCCGCCGTGGAGCCTTTGATGCGACCGCCCCATCACCAACCAGGCCGAGCGCCACTTCCCGCCTCAGACGCACCTGGCAACTCATCCGCCGCATCATCGGTCTCCCAGAGGTACGCCGCAACACTGTCGCGGCGGCACCCACAGGACAAGCAATCGGGCCCGTTCACCGAACGCGGAGGCGCCAGCAGGATCCATCGGCTCACCGCCTCCCGGCAAACCGAAAAGGACCAGTCGTCAGCAATATGCGATCCGACCGGCGCGCGCCGACGCCCTGCCGCACGCAAAAGCCCCAAGACAACTCAACCGCGTTTTACGGCGAGCAACATCCAGCGAATCGGGTCGCCCGCAGCACCGTCGACCCTTCGCAGGCATGGCTCCTGCGGCCCCATGGGGCGCCCATCAGCATCAAAGCCACCAGTCCCGTTCACGAGTGGCAAGGACAGCGAGTCCTTCAGCCCACCAGCGGCCCCCACAACGGCGAACGATGCCACACCATCCAAACCAGCTGCGTCCGCTCAACCAACAGCGAGCACAACAAACCCCTCAACCCACCAGCAGCCACCCACAACGGCAAACGACGCCACACCATCCAAACCAGCTGCGTCCGCTCAACGGACAGGGAGGACAACAAACCCTCAGCCCACCAGCAGCCGCCCTGAACGGCGATGGCACCGAACCATCGACACCGCCTGCGCCCGCTCAGAGGGACAGCGATGCCAAGTCCCACAAACCACTAGAGGCCACACCGAAGGACGAGACCGCCAAAAACCTCAGATGACCGGCACCCGCCCCGGAGGGCGAGACCACCAAACAACACTGACGACCAGCACCCACCTCGAAGGGCAACCTTGCCGGAACCGGCAGACCACCGGCACCCCAGAGAGACAACAGCACCGAATCGTCGACGCCAGTAGTGCTCACCCGAAGACGCGAAGGCATCGAATTGCCCAGCCTTCCATAGGCCTCCCAAAGGAGCAGGCGACACGGTCGGATGCCCGTCCCACACCTGCCCCTTCCGTAGACCTCCCGAAGGAACACGCGACACGGGCGGACGCCCGCCCCACACCTATCCCTTCCGTAGACCTCCCGAAGGAACACGCAACGCGACCGGACGCCCGCCCCCCGCCTGCCCCTTCCGTAGACCTCCGGAAGGAACACGCGACACGGGCGAGCACCCGTCCCACGCCTATCCCTTCCGTAGACCTCCCGAAGGAGCACGCAACGCGACCGGACGCCTGCCCCACGCCTGCTTCCCCAGGGGTACGGCAGGCGAACGCGCCTGCCGTACCGTGGGAAAGCTCAGACCTCGAGGACTACAGGGATGATCATGGGACGGCGGCGATAGGTGTCGCTTACCCAGCGTCCCACCGTACGGCGGACCACCCGCCGGATCTCCTGCATGTCGACCACCCCGTCTGCGGCCTTCTCTTCGAGGGCTCGCTCGATCTGCGGGATGAACACCTCGAACTGGGCTGGATCGATGCCGGAACCACGCGCGTGGATCTCGGGGCCGGCGGTGAGCTTGCCCGTGTTGGAGTCGACCACGACGACCACCGAGATGAACCCCTCGTCGCCGAGGATCCTGCGGTCCTTCAGCGAGGTGTCGGTGATCTCGCCGACCGAAGTGCCGTCGACGTAGACGTATCCGGCGTGAACCGCACCGACGATCTTCGCTCGGCCGTCGACCAGGTCCACCACGACGCCGTCCTCGGCGATCACGATGTGGTCCTCGGGCACGCCCGTGAGGGCGGCCAACTTGGCGTGCGCACGCAAATGACGCCACTCACCGTGAACGGGCATGAAGTTCGACGGGCGGGTCAGGTTGAGCACGTACAGGAGCTCGCCGGCGGCCGCGTGGCCGGAGACGTGCACCTTGGCGTTGCCCTTGTGCACGACGCGGGCACCCCACCTGCTCAGCCCGTTGATCACCTTGTTGACCGCGGTCTCGTTCCCCGGAACCAGCGACGAGGCCAGGAGTACGGTGTCCCCCTCGGCGATGCGGATCGGGTGATCGCGGTTGGCCATCCTGGACAGTGCGGCCATGGGCTCGCCTTGGGAGCCGGTGCAGATGAGCACCACGTCCTGCGGCGGCCACTCCTCGATGTCGCGCGAGTCGACGATCAGCTCCGGCGGCACCTTGAGATATCCCAGGTCGCGGGCCACGCCCATGTTGCGCACCATCGAACGTCCGACCAGGGCCACCTTGCGGCCGTGCTTGGCGGCGGCGTCCATCACCTGCTGAATGCGGTGCACGTGCGAGGCGAAACTGGCCACGATGACCCGCTGTTCGGAGGTGCGGATGACCTCGTCGATGACCGGCCCGATCTCGCGCTCGCTGGTGACGAACCCTGGTACTTCGGCGTTGGTCGAGTCGGACATCAGCAGGTCGACGCCCTCAGTGCCGAGCCTGGCGAAACCGCCGAGGTCGGTGAGGCGGCCGTCGCTCGGCAACTGGTCCATGCGGAAGTCGCCGGTGTGCAGGACTATGCCCGCAGGCGTCCTGATGGCGACGGCCAGCGCGTCGGGGATCGAGTGGTTGACCGCGAGGAACTCGCAGTCGAACGGCCCGAAGGTGTGCCGTTCACCCTCGACGACCTCGAGCTTGGTCGGTTGGATCCTGTGCTCGGTCAGCTTGGCCTCGATCAGGGCAAGCGTGAGCCTCGATCCGATGAGCGGGATATCGCGCCGCTCGCGCAGCAGGTATGGCACCGCCCCGATGTGGTCTTCGTGGGCGTGCGTGAGTACCACGGCTTCGACGTCGTCGAGCCGATCTCTGATGTATTCGAAGTCGGGCAGGATGAGGTCGACACCCGGCTGATCGGGCTCGGGGAAGAGCACCCCGCAGTCGACGATCAGCAGGCGGCCGTCGTATTCGAAGACGGCCATGTTCCTGCCGATCTCCCCCAACCCGCCGAGCGCGACGATGCGCAAGCCGCCGTCAGGCAGCACCGGCGGGGGACCAAGCTCAGGATGCGGATGGCTCATGCCTGGCCCCCACGGTCAGTTCGTGTTCTCAAAACTCCCGGTTCCTCCCCGTTCCTATGCGTCTGTCAACTTCACCCCGCCGGCTACCAGGCAAGCACGCAGCTCGGCGATTTGCGTCTCTGTCGCGTCCACGAGCGGCAGCCGTACCGGACCCACCGGTACGCCCACCATGCTCAGTGCCGCCTTTGCCATGATCGCGCCACCCGCGCGCAGCATGATCCCGTCTACCACAGGGGTCACCTGGCTGTGTACAGCCAGAGCCTGGGCGACCTCGCCGTTCTTGTGCAGATGGATCATGCGCGCCAAATCGGCGCCCACCACATGCCCGACGACGCTGACGAACCCGGCCGCCCCCAGGGAGAGCCAGGCCAGGTTGAGCAGATCGTCGCCGGAGTAGAAGGCCAGATCGGTCGCGCTCATCACCTGGCTGGCGGCAAACAGATCACCCTTGGCGTCCTTGACGGCCACGATGCGTTCGTGCTGCGCCAGCCTCAGCAGAGTCTCGGTCTTGATCGGGACGCCACTGCGTCCCGGAATGTCGTACAGCATCACCGGAAGGTCGGTCGCGTCCGCGACGGCGGTGAAGTGCTGGTACAGCCCCTCCTGAGGAGGCTTGTTGTAGTAAGGCGTCACCAGGAGCAGGCCGTGCGCACCCGCACGTGCCGCCTGCTTCGCGAGCTCGACACTGTGACGGGTGTCGTTGGTACCCGCTCCTGCAACCACAGTCGCGCGATCGCCAACCGCATCGAGGACAGCGCTGACGATGCGGTGCTTCTCCTCGTCCGAGGTGGTGGGCGACTCACCAGTCGTCCCGTTGACGATCAAGCCGTCGTTGCGCTGCTCGTCCACCAGATAGGTGGCAAGACGTCGCACGGCCACATAATCGACCTCGCCGTCAGGAGTGAACGGCGTGACCATGGCGGTCAGCATGCGGCCGAAGGGCGCGTCTGTGGTTCCAGTTGGCGATGCCATAGTGCGAACGCTACCTGGATTCAGAAATCCATTGGACGCCGCCACCCCGCTTTGCCTGCCTGGAGCCGCTTTTTGCCCCCTTTCGCGGGCATCTCAGAGGCTTCCCTGACGTCGACAACCATCTCACCTAGCCCCGGAACCCGCTCCACTGATCGCCAGGTCACAGCGACCGCACCCACCAAGCAGCACAGGGCACTGTACCTGGCCAGCACGCCCGTATGGCGGCCAGGCGTGGTTCCAGACCTGGCTGCAGCATCCAAAGACCTATCAGGCCTCAAAGAGCGCTACGTCTGACCGTCGCAGCCGAAGGCGTCGGGCTACCAGACCTTCCCTCCATCCTTCCGTCGGGGTTACGTCCCCGGTCCTCCGTCCGCCGTCCCCCGTCCTCCCCGTCACTGCGGCCACCACCGTGATCGTGCGTCATCCCCGTCACCGCGGCCACCACCGTGATCATGAGTCATCCCCGTGACCACCGTCACCACCGTGACAAGTGACCACGGTGACCACCCTGACCACCGTGACGCCGTCACCACCGTCACGCTTCACCACCATGACCGCCATCACCGCCATCACCACCATGACCGCCATCACCACCATGACCGCCATCACCACCATGACCGCCATCACCACCATGACCGCCATCACCACCATGACCGCCATCACCACCGTGACCGCTCCGTCACCACCGTGACCGCCGTCGGCCTGCTGTCACAAGCTGGCCGACTTCACCACATCACTCGGGTGAGCAGCGTCCCCCGTCACCCTTGCCAGCCTGCGCGCATAGCGTGGAGCACCGGACCGCCGCTGCCGATAGCAGTACCGGCCAACAACTCATCCCTCCGCAGCCAAAGCACCCGTCAGGCCGCACAGCGTGCCGCATCCTGCCGTCGCACCGCCACCAGGCCGCGACGGGCGAACAGGTGGCCGTTACGTCCGCAGCACCGGCCCGCCTAATGGCCGCCCGCTGCAGTGACCCTGGCACGCCGAGGCCTGCGGTCCTTGCCCGACGGGGCCGCGGGTGGGCAGTCGTGACGGGCTTCCCCGCCTTACGGACATCCCAAAGGAGCGCAGCGGCGGTCACGCTCCTCCAACTTGCGAGGGTGGGCCCGACTGCGCACGGATGCCCCGGTCGCGTCGGGAAGCTTCTACTACGACAGTTCGATCTGGTATCTGATGAAACCTCGATTCTCAGCCACCTTGTCGTACAAGCTGCGTGCTGTCGCGTTCGACTCGTGCGTGTTCCAGTACACGCGGGAGCAGCCGCGTTCCCGGGCCCAATCGGTCACGGCTTCGATCAACGCGCGAGCCACGCCTCTACCTCGGGCGTTTGGAGCGGTGAACAGGTCCTGCAGGTAGCAGACGTCGGTGTCAGGCGCCGAGGTGTTCGCGTGGGTGAAGAAGTGTGTGATGCCGACGAGCCTGCCGTCCAGCCGCGCACCGAAGGCGTGCAGACGAGTGTCCGCCTGAAACTCCTGCCATGCACGGTCGTACATCTTGTCCGGTTCGACGCGCCGATAGAAGTCGATGTACGCGCGGAACAAGTCCTCCCAGACATCCCGATCGGATGGAAGGAGCTTGCCTATGTCGATCATGAAGGTTCCTCTTGCTTGGACATCTCCCAGGAGCACAGGTCAGCTGTAGCTTGGCGCGGTGGTACGAGATACGTCCTGGAGAGTGATTGATGTCGGAGTCAGTGCCACCAACTTAGGGAAAAGTGGTCCAGTGAGGTACGACCACTCCGCGGTGATATCAGAAGACCACTTGCGCCTGACGGTTGGTCGCCACGTGCCCTGGCGTGAGCGGCGGTGCGCGGAAGGCATATCGAGCAGCAGTGCACCCCGTCGCACGCCGCGAACAGCAACGTCCCCGCCGCACACCTCGAACGGCAGCACCACCCGTCGCATGCCCGAACAGTAATGCTCCAGCCGCGCACCCCGAACGGCAGCGCATCCATCGCACGGAGCGAAAGGCTGCAGCGCTACAGGCCCGAACGGCGAGGCGCCTGTTGCGCGCTCCGGAGGTCAAAGCGTCTATGTGCGTCCCGCACGGCAACGCATCCAGCCGCATTTCAAGCGCACGCCGCTATCACGCCACCTTCAAGGCAGCGTCGCCATCCAGGCGCCACACCGTCTAGGCCGGCCTCAAGCAGGCAACGCAGCCACCGCGCCTGCAAAGCCCATATCGACCGCAAGCCTCGTATGGCGGCTCGCCGACCAGACAGCTCACCAGCTACTACCTCACCAACAAAGCCGCCTCAACCGGGCATCGTATCCACCGTGAGCCTCGACAGACCGCCACCGTATGCCCCACAACACAGCCGGCCAACCAGCGTCGCCCCAGCCACCGCCTCACCAAACAAGGCCGCCTCAACCAGGCACCCCAGCCGTTGCGTCTCCAAGCCCACCCACGCGGGCTCAAACGGCTACGCAACCGAGTCGACAGCGCACCCGCCGCTCGTTTGGAAGACCCGCGCCATCGCGCTCCGGACGAGGTAACGTGCGGGCAGGCGTCTCGCCGGGTCAGGATCGTTCGAGGGGCGGCGCACTCACCGCGCTTCCGAGGTCTACGCCCATCGCGGGTCTCGACCGGCAGGGCGCCAGCCGGACGATGCGGGTGCATCCAGAAGACCAGGTAAGCAGCCATGTTCGGCCAGGTCACACGCTGGTCAGGGCGCTGCCGAAGCCTCAGGTGCGCGAATTGGAAGAGGTCGCCGATATGTGCTCGGGGGTACACACATCGACGACCTCTACCGGAGAATCGGACCGTCTTACACCGGCGTTACAGGGTTTCTCCGATAATTTTCTGCCATCGCAAAGTTGGGGCTCCAACGGCCATCGATGACGGTCGGTTACCTGCCGAATACGGCAACATGGGGCAACGCCTCACACGAACCCCCAGGGATGGACTAGTGGCCACCTCAGATCCGGTCTACCTGCGTGTCGTCGAAGACATTCGGCGGCAGATCACCGACGGCACCCTTCCCCCCGGCGCGCCGATCCCATCACGAGCGCAGCTGACCCGTAAATATCAGGTCGGAGAGACCGCCGCCCGGCACGCGCTACGCGTGCTCGCGGGCGAAGGCCTCATCATCGGCCGCGTGGGCTCGGGCCATTACGTCAGAGAACGCCCCGATCTGACCTCGCTCTACCGATGGCGCTTTCTTGATCATCCGGCTCCGTTCGCGGCCGACCTTCAGTCACAGGGCAGACGCGTGACATGGGACTGGCACAGCGAACCAACCGAAGCAGGCCCCGACATCGCCAAACGCCTGCGCCTCAGCGAGTCGACCACGCTGACCAGAACGCACTTCATCTTTCGCGGCGAGGGCAAACCGCTGCAGCTGGCCACGTCGTACGAGCCGCTGGAGTTCACCCCCCACTCCGAGGAGGAGCGGCGGAGCCTGGTCGCGAGGATGTACGCGCACGGCATAAAGATCACCGAAGTCGTCGAGAGCGTGCACACCCGGGTTCCGCGCCCCGCGGAGAGCGACGCGCTCGATCTGGCGGCGGGCGTCCACGTGCTGCACATCGAACGCACCCACTGGGCAGGTGACCGTCCCGTCGAGACGAGCGACATCGTCGTTCCAGGCGACCGGTTCAGAGTCACGTACAGCATGCCCGTCTGATCTCTCGGACACGGGCGTCTCCGGGCGAAGCCCCTTCTCGCCCGGAGCCCCTCAGTCGGCGTATGGCGGCGATGGCATCCTTTCGGCGGCCGGGGCCGGCTTCGACGGCGCGGCAAGCCTCCGCAAGGCTCTCCAGCGGGTCAATCCGGTCTACGATCGGGCGTTTCTTCCCCTGATCTACGAATTCTGCGAGCGCTGCGGGAGCGGGCCGTCATCAGGCGTACACGCCGGGCCCTCGGCAGCGCGAACGTCATCCCGTCCGCAGACGTGGTCATCCGGCCTCCGCGATCGAGCAGGTGGTGGCACGCGGCCGGCGAACCGCCGTAGGCGTCGAGAACCCCATCGAACTCCTCGTCGGGCTTGCCACGAGCCGCATAGTCGATCACGTGGGCGGCGGCCCCAGATCGCGGCAGAGCTGCGCGTTCAAGGCGCTGGTGGTGCGCTTGGCACCCATGGCCCGGCCGAGTTGGAGCGCGATGCCGCCCACACCCCGCCGCCCCATGGCCTAGCCATGTTGGAGCGCGATGCCGCCCACACCCCGCCGCGTTGGAGCGCGAGGCTGCCCACACCCTGCCGGCCCCAACGACGACGAGCAGGTCGTCGCCAGGCCGCAGGTGTGCGTTGTTGCGAAGCGTCCGCAGGGCGGTGACGCCAATGTTGCGCCAGGCGGCGCCAGCCGAGACGAGGCGCTTACCTGGCTCGAGAGCAGCTCGCCGCCGAGGGGCGCGCGGCTGGCCGAGGCTCCGTTCATCGAGCAGAAGTTGGAGTCGATCTCCCGCAAGCTGGCTGTCAAAGGCGTGGCGGTGAGGTAGCCCGCTGCGGGGGCTATACGGCTCCATCGATATCCCCAGGAAGCTCCACAGCCGCTGCCCGAGCGCCACAGGCGATCATTCCTTGACCAAGCGCCGCCACCCAGCGAAGTCCATCCCCGAACTTTCGCCCCGCCCGCTTCACGCTGTAGCCGCTGAGCAGGCGCCCTCCAGGCTGGATCGCCCTGGCCGCCGCGATCAATAGTTCGCCCCTGAGCGCCAGGTTGATGACCGCGTCGACGTTACCCGGATGACGGCGCAGTTTCTCCTCGGCGACATCGGCCACGAGATAGTCGATCAAGCTCCCTGCTCCGAGCTTGCGGACATAACTTTCATCCCCGCCGGCTGCGGTCGCGATGGCCTCCATCCACCCGGCCAGTATCGGCACCACGACGCTGCCGATGCCCCCCGCCCGCGGCGATCAGCTGCCGATGCCCCCGCCTGCGGCGATCATCAGCACCCTCGCCCGGCTCGAACTCGTCGGCCTCGACCACCGGGAGCCCGGTCATCCCCATGCTGGGCAGCGCCGGCGCCATCTTGGGGCACAGCGCGTCAGGCCGTTTGGCCAGGTAGTCACCGACGGTGACGACCGCGTACTCGGCCATCGCCCCCCGAAGCGACCGCGGCGATTCCCACGTTCTCCGCGTACGACGGCGGGGCGCCGAACCCGAACACCTCGAAGCCGTCCACATCGGGCCGGGCGTCGTCATGGTTCCGGCGAAGTCGGTGCCCGGAATGTGCGGGAAGTCCAACGGCACCAGGTCGCGCACGGTGCCATCGGCCAGCAGCAGGTCGGCCGGGTTGATCGCGGCTGCGCGCGCCCGTACCTGGAGCTGCACGGGGCCCGGCTCAGGGACGGGATGGTCGTCGATGGGGAAAACTGGCGGGCCGTACTGCTTGGCCACGAGCGCTCTCTGGTCATCCTCTGCGAGACAATGTGTCTCACATCCAGCCATATTGTCCGGGCCTCATGCTGCTGACGCCGCCGGTGGGCTGGCCAGTCGTAGTTTTGGGGCAAATGTATCGACCTGGACAAGGAGCGGGATTTGCCTTAGTCAGCCGACAACGTCCGGGGCCGCCGTGCACGAAAGCTGCTACAGGACGCGCTGGTCGAGCTCATCGAGGAACGCGGGTTCGAGCGCCTCACCGGGGGCGAGATCACCGAACGAGCCGTGGTGAGCCGCGCCGTTTTTATCGGAATTATCGCGATAAGTATCACCTCGTGGAGCAAATCTTCGACGAGGCCATGGAGGCACCGCTGGGCAGCATGGGCGATGATGACGAGCGGTCCCGATCGAGCACTGGGCCGCGTTCTTTGCACATGTCGCCGAATATCGGCGTTTGTACGGCGCATTGCTCGGCAAGAAAGGCAGCCCGTGGTTCGCGGCGAAGATGCAGTCCTCGCTCTCGAACATGGTCGCCCAGCACCTGGCCCCGCTCCCCACGTCGGACGGCCTGGTGGCGACGCTGACGGGCGGGATGTTCGTGCAGGCGATCACGTGGTGGCTGGAGAACGGGCGACCGATGTCACCGTACGAGATGCCCAGCAAAAGTGCCTTCGCCTTGATCGCCGAGGCCGACCGCGCGCCGGGCTGACACATTTCCCTCATCCGGCGACGGATGCTGGATTCCCGGCAAAAGTGCAGGTCAGAGATTGTCGGTGCGCGCTGATACAACGGTCGCGGAGGTTGCCGATGCGAGTCAAAGACCTGTCCAAGAGCGACCGGCCACGCGAACGGCTCATGGCCAGCGGCGCCGCCGCGCTGGCGGACCGTGAACTGCTGGCCGTGCTGCTCGGCTCGGGATTTCGTGGGTCGAGTGCCCTGGATCTGGCCAGCCAGGTGATCAAGCACTGCGGAGATCTCGATGGCCTCCGCCGTTCGGACCCGCATCGGTTACTCGCCGTGCCCGGAGTGGGCCCCGCCAAGGCCGCGCGAGTCGCCGCGGCCTTCCATCTCGTACGCCGCGCGGATGCGTGGCCGGAGCGCGAACGGATCACCAGCACATCCGACCTCGCCAACCACTGCGCCCCACTGCTCCGCGGACGCAAGCAGGAGCGGCTCGTCCTGGTCGTGTGCGATACCCGTGGCAGGGTGCTGAAGCATTCGGTCCTGACCGAAGGCGCATCCGACCATACGGTGGTGCCGATCCGAGAGGTGATCACGGAGGTGCTCACCGCGAGCGGGGCCATGTTCGGCCTCGCCCACAACCACCCGGCCGGCTCGCTCGAACCGAGCGCCTCCGACCTCGAGGCCACGGCGCAACTCGTCCGAGCTGCCGAGACAGTGGGGCTACGGCTCCTCGACCACCTGATCATCACGGACGCCGCCTGGCGGCGAATCCCTACATAAATCGATTCCTCTAGGGACCATGAACCCACCGAACACCAAAGGGAATCATCCTGTGTATAGCGCCGAACTGCAGTTTTCCAAGTGACGGCCATGAGAATCTAATACCGCGGGTAGGCCGTTACGGACGTCAGCCGGCCATTACTCGCCGTGGCATGGTCCCTTGCCTCCGGAGGGCTCGGGGCCATGCCTGTCACTCGCACCGATCCCAGGCGAAGCCCGGGCGCTCTTCGGCGGGCGTTCGGGCAGGCGCGTCGCCTGGGATTGCAAGGTGCGCCCCCGATGGCACCTGCGTGTGCCATCACCTAGGGTGTCCGGTTCGCGCGCTCGGCGGCCAAAGCGCGAACCGGACACCTGTCCATCTTCACCACGCCCGCGGCAAGCGATGAGAGCCCTGTCCGCAGGGCGTGCCGCGATGGGAAACCCGCATTTACGACCTGGCCGCCGATAGCGGCCGGGTCAACGTCGGCATTGACCACGACACCCGCCGCATTCGCCGTGGAGTCCATCCGCCGCTGACGGAACGGCACCGGACGGGGCATCTACCCGGATGTAAGACCCCCACCGATCACTGAATGCTTTTCATCCTCACGCTGCCTGCCCAACTCGGTGATTCTGAAGGACAGCGATGGCCTTGCACAGGTGGCCGGCCTTGCTGGGGCTGCAGCGTAGCTTGCGGAGGATCTTCCAGCTCTTCAGCTGGGCGTTCACTCGTTCACCGGGGCCGCGAAGGCGGGCCTGGGAGCGGTTGGCCTGCTTCTGGGACTCGGGCTTGTTCTTGCCCTTGTACGGGGTGACGACCGGACCTTCGGCCCCTTGATAGGCCTTATCTGCCAGGGTGATGATCCCCGCCTCCGCCAGCGCGCGCAGGATGCCCCAGATGCGGGCGGCGCTCAGGTCGTGCGCCCCGCCGGGAAGCGCTCCGGAGGTCCACCGGATCGTCCCGTTCGGGGAGGCGATGACCTGGACGTTCATGCCGTGCACGCGGTGCTTGCCGGAGAAGTACGGACGGTCGGCGGCGATCCGATCACTGCGGATCAGCGTGCCGTCCAGCACCAGGTAGTGCAACCTATCCCGCTTCGCCTGGCGCAGCGCTTGGCCGAGCTTGGGCGAGCGGGCCGACAGCAACATCACGGTCTCCTCCACATACCGCCACGCGGTCGCCGTCGATACTCCGAACCCGGCCCCGAGCTCGGTGAACGTCTCGCCCTTGCGCAGGTAGACCAGCACCAGCAGGGCCTGCCGGCCGGGGTTGAGTCGCCGCCAGATCGACCCGATGGCCTTACGGTGCCGCCGGATGACTCCGGCGACGTAGTTCAGGGTCTGATGCCACAAATCGACGGCGGCACGATAGAAAAGCATCGGAGGCCCCTGGGTGTGACGGATCCGGTTGTGGTGATCAATCCATCTACCAGGGGTTTCTTGCGTCGTCAGGCGAACACCCAGGCTCGCGATCATGCTGTGACCAGCAACCCGCCGCCAGGGGGATGCAAAAGCCTCACTGCGGATGACTCCACGGATATCGCACCCGAGCATGGAAAGCCGAACTCGCCGCCCAGCCCGCCATTTCCTCACAAAATATCCAAATAGAACCATATCGAGCACCGGTTGTTCCGCCACACCGCGATGAACTGCCGCCGACAAACCGCTCACCAGCCACGAAGTCATCGTGCGAAGCATCCCACCACGACCGGGCTGAGCATGGTCGGCCAGCACCTGCCGGGTGCAAACTTTCCGCTGGTAAAGGATGGTCACGAGGACGCGTTCAGCGTCGGTGATCTTCTGTTGGAAGACGCCACCTCGGGCTCCGGGAAGGCGTCCGCTGGTAGCGGTGCCGTTCGAGCTGGGCGGACTGGAGAGGAGCTAGCCGTTCGATCACCTGCCGCAGCTCCTGGCGGCTCATGCCGGTCAGGCAGGGATCGGACAGGGTGTGGGGGACCTGCGGCCGGCTGGGCGTAGTGCCGGAGTTCCGGAAGTTCAACAACGCCTTGGCAGTGGTGAAGCGGAGCGTCGTCGGCTTGATGGCGCGGCCCTGTTCGTCCAGGAGCTTGCGGGTCTCGGCGACGGCGTGTCCGATCGAATTCGGGTTGACCTCGAGTAACTCCGACAAGATCTTCTGAGAGCAGATCTGCCGCAGATAGACGACGGTGATCAGGACTTGGTCGGCGTGTGACAGCAGTGGGCGGATGCCGGCGCCTTTGGCGCGGCGGCGTCGGCCGCCGCGCTGTTGGTAGGTGCGTTGTTCGGTCTGGGCAGCCTGCGCGGGAGCCAGCCGTTCAGCCAGCTCGTCGAGGTGTTGGCGGGTCATGCCCGTCAGCGCCGGGTCGGTCAGGATCCCCAGGGCGTGGGCCCGGGTGAGTGCGGGATCGTCGGTGACGGCGTCCTGGCCGGTGGGTGTCTGGCTGTGAGGGTGGATGGTGTAGTTCCACTTCCCGCGGGCCGAGTGGGGCTCGATCGGCAGTGCCGCCAAGCGAGCCTTGCTGACCGAGATACCCAGTGGATACTCGCCGGTGTCGAGCTCAGCCTCGACGCGCAGTCCGGTGCGGGTCCGGGTGGAGGTGATGGTCTTCACGACGACCTCGTGGCTGGTCAGCGGCCTGCCGCGCCAGTTGAGGGTGATGTGGGAGAACAGTCGGTGCTCGATCTTGTTCCACTTCGATGTGCCCGGCGGGAAGTGACATACGGTGATGTCCAGGCCCGTCTCGGCGGCCAGCGTGGCCAGTTCGGCCTTCCACGCCCGGGTGCGATAGCCGTTGGAGCCGCCGGCGTCCGCGGTGATCAGCAGCCTGGTCGCGTCCAGGTAGTCGGTCCGGCCGCGAGCATGCCACCAGCGGCGGATCGACGCCACCGCGAACGCGGAAGTGTCGTGGTCAATACCGACGTTGACCCAGCCGGTGTCGGCGATGATGTCGTAGATCCCGTACGGGATGGCCTGCGCGACGTCCGGGCCGGTGAAGAAGAAGCTGTGGTCTTCCACCCGAACCGGGTCGCCCTTGGGGCGCCACTCCCGCCCGGCGTTGGGCAGCCGCCCCAGTTGCTCGCGCTTCTTGGTGTCGACGCTGATCACCGGCTCTCCGGCCGTCTGGTGGTCTTTGACCTGCTGGTTGATGTATCGGAACTGTGCGTCCCGGTCCGGATGCTGCTCGCCCTCCAGGGTCTTGGCGTTGCCCTGCAGGCTGAACCCGTTGTCGCGCAGCAACCGGCCAACCGTCGGCAGCGACACCGGATGCCCTTGGCGGGTCAGTTCCTCCGCCAGATTGCGCAGCGACTTGGTCGTCCACCGCAGGGGCGACTCCGGATCGCCGCGCTCGTCCGGCTCGACCAGCGCCAGCAGTGCGAGCACCACTCTCGGGTCCAGGTGCTCGACGCTCTTGCGCCCTCCACCAGTGCGCCGGATCCGGCGGCCAGGGAGCGGGTCGGCGCCGTCTTCCAGTTCGAACACGCCCTTGCGGACAGTGGTTTCGCTGACCCCGGCGATCTGGGCCACGGCCCGCACCCCGCCGTGCCCCAGCAGCCGGGCCTCGCTCGCCAGCATCAGCCGTCGCTGACGCTCGTTCAGATGAGGCAGCAGAACCTCGAACTTCAAACAAAGCTGGTCGCGGACGTTGCTTGAGATGGCCATACCATCCCAACGAGCCCAAGATCACAAAGCGACGCCTTATTTCTTGGCGGCTTCACTACCTGCGAAATTTGCTGACTGTGGTCCCTCGTTCTGCGCAGCCGTTCGTGGCCACGCTGGTGCGCACCATCTTCGACCAGCCCGACGCTGCCTCGGTGCGCGCCCAGCACACCTGGGTCCTGGCCGCCTTGGAGGCCAGGCACCCGGCCGCCGCTGAGCATCTGGACGCCGCCCGTGAGGACCTGCTCGCCTTCGCCGTCTTCCCGCGCGAGATCTGGCCTCAGATCTGGTCCAATAATCCGCAGGAACGACTGAACAAGGAGATCCGCCGCCGCACCGACGTGGTCGGCATCTTCCCCGACCGGCCCGCCATCATCCGCCTGATCGGCGCGGTGCTGGCCGAGCAGACCGACGAATGGGTCGAAGCCCGCCGCTACATGGGCCTGGACGTCCTGGCCAAGGCTCGTGTCCGGGTGATCCCTGGCGACACACCAACCCAGAGCCCGATCCCGCAGACACTTACCGCTTAACCTGCATAAACAGGATCACACGAAGATCGATTCATACACCACGTCCGTGGACGTGACCGAGCCTTCCGCCGGATCCGGCTGAACAAGACCAACCCGGCCTGCTCATCATCTGATAGAACGTGACATTTGCGATCAAATGGCAGTCCCGTCCAACAAGCGGGCCCAAATAGCCAGGATCGCTGCGTGAGTGGTCCAGACACTTTCGTCGATCACCACCTTCTGACCACTGCGACGAGTCCTGCGGATGAAGTACAGGCCGCCGCTCTGGCACAGCTCGTAGAACGTCGGCTTGCAAGCGCACGTGTAGTCCCGGACTCGCACCCGTGCGGGGTGCGGCAATGCGGGATCCCATCTGATGACCATGTGGTCGGGCTGCGGGTCCGCGACATGAACCGCGATCTCACAGCAGGGCCAGTCGAGGGGCTTGGGCATGGGTGAACCATACGTCTGGTCGTCTCCTCTTGTCTAGCAGGTAGGGGTGCTCTGTCTAAACGGACAGAACGATATGGGAGGGCTTGCACCTGTTGGTCTAAGTTGCAGGCGTGCTCGACTACGACGGGGACACCCACATCTACCTCCAGATCGCCGAGATCCTCCGGCAACGAGTCTCCGGCCTCGCGTCCGGACACCCGGTGCCGAGCGAGGCGGACATTCAGCAGGAGTTCGGCGTCGCCAGGACCACTGCCAGGCGGGCGGTGCACGTACTTCGCGAAGAAGGGCTCATCTACACCGTCCAGGGCGAAGGGACCTTTGTCGGCGGGCCGGACGAAGCGCCTCGTAAGCAGCGGAAAGTCCCTCTGTACCAGCAGATCGCGACGGACATCGCGGAGCAGATCAAGGAAGGACGTTTCTTGCCGCGGCGCCCCATACCGGGTGAGTCGGCACTGGTGGAGCAGTACGACGTAGCCCGGGAGACCGTGCGGCGCGCCATGGCGCTCCTGCGGGAGCAAGGGTGGATCTACACGGTTGCGCAGCGAGGCAGTTACGTGTCGCCGAAGGAGTCGTGGCCCCAGGCCTGACTGTGCTCGCCTGCTTGTATCCAGACGTCTACGCTGTGGGCATGCTCGACCGCGACGGGCCGGTCCCGATCTACGTACAGATTGCCGACGCGATCCAAGAGCAGATCGTCGGCGGGCGGTTGAGAGCCGGCGAGGCCGTGCCGAGCGAGGCGGCGTTGGAGGCGAGGTTCGGCATCGCGCGATCGACCGCACGTAGCGTGGTTCGGGAGCTGCGCGAGCGTCGCCTCGTCCACACCGTTCAAGGCGAGGGCACTTTTGTCGGGCCTGTCGGCATTCCTCGGATCAGGCCGAAGAGGGCTCTCTACCTGGACATCGCTCATGAGATCGCTGCGAAAATCAGGCGCGGCAAGCTCCGGCCGAACTGCTCGATATCGAGCGATACGACCTTGATGCTGCGGCACGGGGTTGCCAAGGTCACGGTCCGGAAGGCCATTGCTCATCTCAGGGAGCAGGGATGGGTGTTCACCGTCCCTTACAGAGGGACTTATGTGAATGAGCCTGAAAAGTGGCCCACGCACGAGAGCGCCCGATAGCCCCACCGTGCTGCCTTGTACCCAAATGCGCCTTGCGTCCCACTGCGGCTGGGGTGAGTGCGGCGCCTCACGGGGAGAAGAAGGTCGCCGGGGGCGTGTTGCGGGCGGAATGGGGCAGGGCCACGTTGCCGCAAGGTCACGTTGCGGCTGGATCCGGTGAGCGATGTAGGGGACGGGCTTATGCGACGGCGGCCGAGGGAAGGAATCTTCACCGCAGTTGCCTACCGGGCCAGCGGGTGTTTCCGCTGCCAGCGCGTCGCGGGTGGCCGGCTGAGTTGCTTCGATTGGAAGAAGGCCCGGGTCGCCGGTTTTCTGTCGCTGGGTGACAACGTGGTGCGGGGCACCACGGCTTCACGGACGGATGCGCCGATGAGCCTCCCGGATAGCCGTCGGTTCTCGCGTCATGCTGGGTGCGTATGTTTTGAGCACGTATCCACCCTTCCATTAGACGTTTTCCTTGTGCAGGTCTGTACGGTTTCGTCTACGATCCGTACCGTGTTAGATCGCGAAGGGCCCGTGCCTATCTACAAGCAGGTCGCTGACCTCGTGCGCGATCAGATCGAGCGGGGTGAACTCAAAGCCGGCGACCCGGTGCCCAGCGAGGCGACGCTCGAGAAGGATTACGACATCGCGCGCACCACGGCCCGCCGGGTGGCTCGCGAACTGCGGGAGCAGGGGCTGGCGCACACCATTCAGGGCGAAGGGACGTTCGTCGGCCGCCCGGGGACGCCGCGGTCACCGAGGAAGGTGCCGCTGTATCAGCAGATCTCCACGGAGGTCTCCCTGCGTATCATCCGTGGCGAGATCTCGCCGAACCGTGCTATTCCCGGTGAGAAAGTGATGATGCGGCAATACGGCGTCGCCAAGGTGACGGTACGGCAGGCGGTCGCGCATCTCCGGGAGCAGGGATGGGTGTTCACCGTCCCTTATAGGGGCACTTTTGTGAATGAGCCGGAAAAGTGGCCCAGGAATAGGGATTCTTAATCGCCCTCCCTATCTCAGGCTGCTTGTATATCATTGAGACGTGCTGGATCGCTCGGGTGACACGTACCTCTATCTTCAGATCAGCGAAGTCCTCAAGTCACGCATAACCGGCGAACTCTCCCCAGGCGATCTCGTGATCAGCGAGGCGGGGATCCAGCGGGAGTTCCGGGTGGCCCGGACCACGGCGCGCCGGGCGATTCGGGTGCTGCGAAATCAGGGGCTGGTCCACACTCGTCAAGGCGAGGGCACATTCGTCAGTTCCCCCGGCGAGGGCGCCGAGCAGGTTCCGCTCTACCGGCAGATCGCCGAGGAGCTCACGAACCGCATCAAGGCCGGCGAGCTCGCCGCGCACCGGCCGCTGCCGCGCGAGGTGACGCTGGTGCGCCACTACGGCGCCGCGCGCGAGACCGTACGGCGTGCCATAGCGCTGCTGCGGGAGCAGGGATGGGTGTTCACCGTCCCGCACCGCGGCAGTTACGTGTCGCCCGAGGAGCGCCGGCCCACTTCCTGATTCACGACGCGATACCGGAGGCACACCACCATGGTCGAGTCGTCCACCTCGTACCCCTCGCCCTTCCAGTAGCGGCGATGAGCCTCGCGCCAGTGCTCCACCGAGCGGAAGCCCTCGCCTTCGGCCTGGGCGAACTCCCAGGTGACTGCCGCGAACGGGGTCAGCTCCACCCGCGTTATCTCTATCTCGGCCACCCGCGTACCCGAGTCGCCCACGAGGACCAGGCGCTCGCCGACGTGCTCCACCTCCTCACCCTCGGCGTGGTAGTCGAGGGGCAGCAGGCCGGCCGTGGCCGTTTTCTCGCCCGCCAGCGTCAGGTCGGTCAGCTCGGTACGGAGCGCGCCGGGCGTGCCCAACTCCAGAACTCTGAGTCCGTCGATGCGTGGCCACATAGGACGCATATTAGAAGACCGGGATAATGTCCTCCGGATCGATGATGTCCACCTCCACGCCTTCCAGGTCCAGCTCGGGAATGGCGGGGAAGGCGATGCCCCAGCGTTCCACGATCGCGCGGATCCTGGCCATGGCCACGCGCCAGTTCTCCGCCTGTTCCTCGTACGACAGCACCCCCAGGCCCGCCTGCCTGGCGTGGTCCATGAGAACGCGGTGGTTGGGCAGGAAGTACGGCGGCAGGTCCCAGAAACCCCCGGGCGGCTCCCAGAGAATCATGCTGAGGAACACGAAGCCCGCTCTGAGCTGGCGGGTGATGAGGGTACGGGTCTCGTCGGTGAGCCCCGGCCATTCGTTCTCAAGAATGGTCATGCAGATTTGGAGATGGCGGGACTCGTCCCTGCCTATTCGCTGGAACATCTCGCTGAAGACCGGATGCTGAGTGCCCGACGACATTCCTCTGAACAGCGTCGAGGCGGCCATTTCCCCCATCATGAAGCTGGTGAAGAGGACGGGGAGCGAATATTTGCCGACGGCGGAGGTGTAGCCGTTCCAGTAGCGGCCGCCGTTGTGGTAGAGCCAGCCGATGTTGTTGTGGGCGGCCCTTTCGAGGTCGTCCGACGGGGTCCAGTCGAGCGGGCCGCCGGGCCACAGTTTGGCGATGGTGCGCTGGCAGCATTCCTCGTGGTTCATCTCGTCCCGGGTGATCGAGAAGAAACACTTCCTGACCGGGTCCTCTTCGTGCTTCTCGAAGGCCTGGATCGTGGCGCGGGCGAACACCGCCGGCCCCGACGCGTCGAAGTTCGCCAGGACCGCGAACCAGTACATGATTCCCAGCCGCTGTTCTCGGGTGAAGTCGTCCGGGTCCAGGCCGTCCCAGGGCAGGTCGGCCGGGTTCCAGACCACGCGCTTGGACTTTTCGTAGATCGCGGCGAGTTTCTCGGTCTCTACCCGCCATTCCATGGGATAGATGTTGGGCTGCGGGATCTCCGGCGCGGGCCAGAAGCCGCCCTCTGGGATCGTGAGGTCCGCCATTGTTGTGACACCTCCTCTCCCATCCTGCGGGGCGGCGTCACGCCTTTCAAGTACGGGCACGCTGAGTGATGGCCACGCACACGAGCACGGCCAGCGCGGCCGCCACCGTGGCCGGGCCGAACCGCTCCCCCATCAGGAACCAGGCCCAGACCAGGGTGAGGAGCGGCTGGGTGAGCTGGGTCTGCCCGGCCCTGGCGATGCCGCCCCTCGCCAGGCCCGCGTACCAGGGGATGAAGCCTAGGAACATCGAGATCAGCGACACGTACGCGAAGCCCGCTATCGCGTGGGGGGTCGGGGTGATCGGGGTGAGGAGGGCCAGCCCCACGGTCAGGGGGACGGTGAGAGGGAGGGAGAGGACGAGGGTGTGGGAGATGACCTGCCAGCCCGGCGTCCGTCTGGACAGCCGGCCGCCCTCCGTGTAGCCGATCGCGGCCGACAGCAGCGCGCCCACCAGGAGCAGATCGGGCCAGGTGGGCATGCCCTGGTTCTGGGTGAGGGTGAAGGCCGTGATGGCCAGGGCGCCCGCCGCGCAGGCCGCCCAGAAGAGGGGGCGGGGGCGTTCCGCCGCCCTGAGGACGGCGCAGGCTGCGGTGGCGGCCGGGAGGAGGGCTATCACGACGGCGGCGTGCGACGTGCTGGCGCCCAGGGCCAGGGCCAGGCCGCTGAAGACGGGGAAACCGAAGACCACACCCAGCGAGATGAGGGCGTACGCCGGCCAATCACGCCTTTGCGGAATTATGGGGATTTTTGCAAATTTAAGGCAGGCAAGCGCGATAAATCCGGCTACGCCTGCTCGGCCGATCGCCACCAGCCACGGATGGAAGCCCTCCATGGCGTACACGGTGGCGGGGAAGGAGCCGGAGAAGGCCAGAACGCCCAGGAAGGCCAGGGCGGTGCCCTGTGCGGCGCGGTCCACGACCGGAGGGAGTGCTACTCCGCCAGGAGCAGTAGCGCTATTCTGTCTCTTCATGGACAACGATAGCAGTATCGCCCAGATCGCCGCGATACTGCGCGAAGAGGCCGGCCGGGTGGGACCCGGTGCGCGGCTGCCGTCCAGCCGGGAGATCATGCGGCGGCACAACGTCTCCCCCGTCACCGTGTCCAGGGCCATCGGACAGCTGGCCGCCGAGGGCAGGGTGGTCGCCCGGCCCGGCAGCGGGGTGTTCGTGACCCCGCAGGTGACCGCCGCGCAGGAGGCGGTCGATCTCTCGTGGCAGACCGTGGCGCTCGGGGACCGGGTGGTCGACGAGGAGCCCGTGGCGACGCTGCTGGGGGCGGCGGCCGAAGGGGTGGTGCCCCTCACCGGCGGGTATCTGCCGGCGGGCCTGCGTCCGGACAAGCAGCTGGGGGCCGCGGCGGCGCGGGCCGTGCGCAGGCCGGACGCGTGGGCCATGCCGCCCCTGGCGGGGCTTCAGGAGCTGCGCAGGTGGTTCGCGAGGCAGACCGGGGGCGACCTGACCGCGGCCGACGCGCTGATCGTGAGCGGGGGGCAGGCGGCGCTCACTCATGCGTTCCGGGCGCTGGCGGCTCCGGGCACGCCGGTGCTGGTCGAGACGCCCAGCTACCCGGGCGCGCTCGCGGCGGCCAGGGCGGCCGGGCTGCGGCCCACAGCCGTGCCCGTCGACCGGGACGGCGTACGTCCCGAGCTGCTGGCCGAGGCGTTCGCCGTCACGGGGGCAAGGGTGTTCTTCTGCCAGCCCACCCTGCAGAACCCGACGGGGGCCACCCTGCCGGTGGAGCGCAGGGAGCAGGTGTTGCAGGTGGCCAGGGCGGCGGGGGCGTTCGTGGTCGAGGACGACTTCGCGCGTTACCTGACCGAGCAGGCGCCCGCGTCCCTGGCCTCCATGGACCAGCACGGCACCGTCGTCCACGTGAGATCGCTGACGAAGATCCTGTCGCCGAGCCTGCGGGTGGCGGCCGTGATCGCCAGGGGGCCCGCCGCGCACCGGCTGCGGGCGAGCCAGCTCGTGGAGTCGTTCTTCGTGGCCAGGCCGCTGCAGGAGACGGCGCTGGAGTTCGTGGGGTCGCCGGCCTGGCCGCGGCATCTGGCGACGGTGCACAGCGAGATCAGGACCAGGCGCGACGCCCTCGCGGCCGCGCTCGCCACCCACCTGCCGGGGGCGGAGGTGCATCTGCTGCCCATCGGCGGGATGCACCTGTGGGTGCGCCTGCCCGCCGAGGTCGACGAGAACGCGCTGGTCGAGGCCGCCAGGCGGAACGGCGCGCTGGTGAGTCCCGGCAGGCTGTACTACCCCTCGGAGCCGCCGGGGCCGAGGATCCGGGTCACGCACATCGCCGCCGCCCATCTGGCCGAGTTGCATGAGGGGGTACGGCGACTCGCCCGGGCGTTGGCTGAGGTGACACGAACCGGCTGAGGAAGCTCTGGGCGAGATCGGCGGCGAAGAGGGGTTCGCGTCGTCTCCAAGGGTCAAACACCGATACGGTGTAACTCGTGCCTTGTGGCATGAACGGCAGGCGAAGGAGCGGGCCGAGATGGCAGACGTAGGCGTCCGGGCGGCCCGGCGCGAGGATGTGCTCCAGGTTGCGAATACTCAGATCCGCGCCTGGCGCTACGGCTATCGGGATTTCCTCCCCGAGGGCCCACTCGAGCAGATGACAGGCGCGGCGGCCGAGAAGATGTGGCTGCGCCAGTGGGACGAGGCGATCGTCGCCCCGCCCACCCCCAGGCACCGGGTGCTGGTGGCGGTGGAGACCATCCTCGACACCGAGGGCTTCCCCGCCCTGGGCGCGGGCGGCAGCGCCGCCCTGTCCACTCCCCGTGGTGGTGAGCGCGTGGTGGGGCTGGCCTCCCACGCTCCCGCGGAGGACCCCGACCTCGACCCCAGCGTGGTGGCCGAGATGCTGACGCTGCTGGTCGACCCCGATTTCGTACGCCGGGGCCACGGCAGCCGGCTGCTCAACGCGACCGTCGATTACCTGCGCGAGGACGGCTTCCGGCAGATCGTCACCTGGGTGTTCGCCGACAACTACGCGGTGCTGGGCTTCCTGGAGTCGGCCGGCTGGGGCGAGGACATGGCCGAACGCGTGCTCGACATGGGCCGCCCGATCCGGATGATCAGGCTCACGACGGACATCAGCTAGAGGACGAACGACAGACATGGCAACCCCTGGCCAGTGGATCGCGGGCGCCCGTCCGCGCACCCTCCCGAACGCCGTCGTGCCCGTCATGGTGGGCACGGGCGTGGCGATCGGCGAGGGCGGTTTCGTGTGGTGGCGGGCGGTCCTGGCGCTGTTCGTGGCATTGTCGCTGCAGATCGGCGTCAACTACGCCAACGACTACAGCGACGGCGTACGCGGCACCGACGACCAGCGCGTCGGCCCGATGCGGCTGGTCGGCTCGCGGGCGGCGAGCCCGCGTGACGTGCTGGTCGCCGCGCTGGGCTGCTTCGCGGTCGCGGCGGTGCTGGGGCTGATCCTGGTCGTCGTCACGCAGGCGTGGTGGATCCTGCTGGTGGGAGCGGCGTGCATCGCCGCCGCCTGGTTCTACACCGGTGGCAAGCGCCCGTACGGCTACCGCGGCCTGGGCGAGATAGCCGTGTTCGTCTTCTTCGGGATCGTCCCCGTGGTGGGCACGGCATATGTGCAGACCGAGTCGCTGAGCTGGCCCGCGTTCTTCGCCTCGATCCCGGTGGGGCTGTTGTCGTGCTCGATGCTCGTGGTCAACAACCTGCGCGATGTCGGGACGGACGGCCAGTCCGGCAAGCGCACGCTGGCCGTGGTGCTGGGGGCCGAGCGCACCCGGGCGCTCTATGTGGCCTGCCAGGTGGTGCCGTTCGTGGTGGCGCTGGCGATGGTCCCGGTGACACCGTGGGCCGCGCTCGTGCTGCTGGCCGCGCCGCTGGCGATCCCCCCGATCAGGACCGTGCTGGGCAAGGCCGTGGGCCCCGCGCTGATCGCGGTGCTGCAGCAGACGGGCAAGCTGCAGATGGCGTACGGGCTCCTGTTCGCTGTGGGGCTGGCGATCGTCTTCTAAGCTTGGGCATGTGAAGGACTTCATCGCGGGACTGCCCAAGTGCGAGTTGCATCTGCACATCGAGGGCACGCTGGAGCCCGAGCTCAAGTTCGAGCTGGCCGGGCGCAACGGTCTGGAGCTGCCGTACTCGTCGGTCGAGGAGATGCGGGCCGCCTACGCCTTCGACAGCCTGCCGTCCTTCCTCAAGGTCTACTACGAGGGCATGCAGGTCCTGCGCACCGAGCCCGACTTCTACGACCTGGCCATGGCCTACCTGCGCAGGGCCGCCGAGCAGAACGTCCGCTACGCCGAGATCTTCTTCGACCCGCAGGCCCACACCTCGCGCGGCGTGCCGTTCGACGTGGTGATCCGCGGGCTGCGGCGGGCGCTGATGGACGCGGAGGCCCGGCTCGGGGTGCGGGCGCAGCTCATCATGTGCTTCCTGCGTGACTTCCAGGCCGAATACGCGATGGCGACGCTGCTGGAGTCGCTGCCGTACAAGGAGTGGATCGCGGGCGTCGGGCTCGACTCCGACGAGAAGGGCAACCCGCCGGTCAAGTTCGCGGCGGTGTACGAGCGCGCCAGGCAGGAGGGCTACCTCCTGACCATGCACTGCGACGTCGACCAGGAAAATTCGATCGAGCACATCCGCCAGGCCGTCGAGGACATCGGCGTCAACCGCATCGACCACGGCGTCAACATCCTGGAGGACCAGCGGCTCGTGGAGGTCGTCCTGGAGCGGGGCATGGGGCTGACCTGCTGCCCGATCTCCAACGGCTACGTCACCGACTCGATGAAGGCCGAGGGCATCCGCAAGCTGATGGACCTGGGCGTGCGGGTGACGGTCAACTCCGACGACCCCGCCTATTTCGCGAGTTACGTGGCCGAAAACCTCGAGGCGCTGCACGGCGCGCTCCAGCTCTCCCGTGAGGAGCTGGCCCAGCTCGAACGGAACGCCTTCGAGATCACCTGGCTCCCCCGCCACCTCAAGGACGCCTACCTGGCCGAGGTGGACGCCTACCTCGCCTCAACCGCCATTTAAGCTGGCGCGAGGCTCTGCCCGGTCATGAGAGTGCTCCCAAAAGGGAATGTCATGGTGAATTATGCCCGCATAAGTCGGGATTTCTCCGCTCTGGGCGTCGAGCCGGGGCAGGTCGTGCTGCTGCACTCCTCACTCAGCAGCATCGGCCGGGTCGAGGGCGGGGAGCACACGGTGGTCGCGGCGCTGAGGGAGTCGCTGGGGCCGGACGGCACGCTCGCGGTGCCCACCGGCACCTCGGCCAACTCCGACACCTCCCCGGTCTACCGCGCGGCCGTGGGCGGCATGACGACGCAGGAGATCGAAGCCTTCCGGTCCAGGATGCCCGCCTACGACCCCAGGTCCACCCCGTCCGTGCGGATGGGCCGGATCCCCGAGTGCGTCCGCACCTCGCCGCATGCCCGTCGCAGCGCGCACCCGCAGACGTCCTTCGCCGCCGTGGGCCCGCATGCGGCGCGCATCACCGGCGATCACGCCCGCGACTGTCTCCTGGGCGAGCGGTCCCCGCTGGCCAGGCTCTACGAGGCCGGCGCCCTCGTCCTGCTGCTCGGTGTCGGCTACGACAAGTGCACCGCGTTCCACCTGGCCGAATACCGCTACCACCCGGACCCGCCGCGCCGCAGCTACCGCGCCGTGGTGGACGACGGAGCGGGGCGGGCGTGGTGCGAGTTCGAGGACGTGCAGGTGGACGACAGCGACTTCGCGCGCCTGGGGGCCGACTTCGAACGGACCGGGGACGTGCGGCGGGGGCTGGTCGGCGCGGCGCAGGCCCGGTTGTTCCCGCTCGCCGCCGCCGTCGACTACGCCGCCGGCTGGTTCGCCGCGAACCGCGCGCCGCGCCCCTGACCACGGCGCCCGGGAGCGCGACACCCCGAGCACGGCGCCCGTGACCCGTGGCCTAGTGGCGCATCACCACGCGGGGCGCGATCTCGATGCCCAGCTCCCGCTCGTGCTCCACCAGCGCGCGCAGCTCCGGGCCCCACTCCTCCTCGGGCATCACCGAGAAGCCGTGCCGCGTGTACCACGGCGCGTTCCAGGGCACGTCGCGGTAGGTCGTCAGCGTCACGGCAGGTGCCCCGGCGGCCCGCGCGTGGTCGAGCACCGCCGCGATCAGCCGCCCGCCGATGCCCTGGCGCATGTGGTCGGGATGCACGGCCAGCTGGTCGAGGTGCAGGTTGCCGTCCGCCCAGCCGATCAGCGCGAACCCCGTGGGAGGCGTGCCCTCGACCAGCACCCTGAGAGGGTCGTCCACCTCTTCGATCATGGTGGTGCCGGGCGGGAAAACGATGTCCACCTGCTCGAAGAGCTTGTCCGCCGCCAGCTCGATCGCGGTCAGCCCGGAGAGCTCACCTGCCTCGGCCCATCGCACCATGCCGACACGATCTCATGGTGGAGCCGGATCCCGCCGCTCATATTTTAATGTTGATGATCGTAAGGCCCGGCTGTGCGGAGCCGGGGCCCTCTCCTCACGACGTGCCCACGACCGTACGGTTGTGGGCACGTCGTGTGCGGCCCCTACCGAGGCCAGGCAGGTCAGAGGTCGAGGAGCGGCTCGAGGCCCACGGTGAGGCCTGGGAGCTCGCGTACGCGGCGCACCCCGAGCAGCACGCCCGGCGTGAACGACGCCCTGGTCATCGTGTCGTGCCGGATCGTGAGGATCTCGCCCTCACCGCCCAGCAGCACCTCCTGGTGCGCGATGAGGCCGGACAGCCGCACCGCGTGCACGTGGACGCCCCCGACGTCGGCCCCGCGGGCGCCGTCGAGCGCGGTGCTCGTGGCGTCGGGCATCTGGCCGAGCCCCGCCTTGGCGCGCGCCTCGGACACCAGCTCCGCCGTGCGGCGGGCCGTGCCGGACGGCGCGTCGGCCTTGTTGGGGTGGTGCAGCTCGACGATCTCGACCGACTCGAAGTAGCGGGCGGCCTGCTGCGCGAAGTGCATCATGAGCACGGCCGCGATGCCGAAGTTGGGCGCGATCAGGCAGTGGGTGCCTGGCGACTCGGCCAGCCAGCCGCGCACGGTCTCCAGCCGCCCCTCGTCGAACCCGGTCGTGCCCACCACCGGGTGGATGCCGTGCCGGATCGCCCATTCGAGGTTGCCCATGACGACGTCGGGATGGGTGAAGTCGACCACCACCTCGGCGCCTTCGAGCCCCTCGATGGAGTCGTCCTTGTCGATCGCGGCCACCAGCTCCATGTCGGAGGCCGCCTCGACCGCCTTGCACACTTCGACGCCGACGCGCCCGCGCGCGCCCAGCACACCTACCCTGATCACAGGCCAACCCTATACCAGCGAGAAAACCCGCCCATGGGACCGCCGGTCCACTGTCGTGGCCGTTCAGGACCCATGTGGCGGGTTTGTCCTCAGGGGCGGACGGCTTCGGTGAAGTCCTTGTCGCCGTACGGGCCGATCACGGCGAGCGTGAGCGGCCGCTTGAGCACGTCCCGCGCCACCTCGTCGATCTCGTCGGGAGTGACCGCCTCGATGCGTGCCAGCACCTCGTCCACCGACATCAGCTCGTCGTAGACGAGCTCGTTCTTGCCGATGCGCGACATGCGCGAGCCGGTGTCCTCCAGGCCGAGCACGAGCCCGCCGCGCATCTGGCCCTTGCCGCGCATGATCTCGTCGGCGCTCAGACCGTCGGCCACCACCCTGGACACCTCGTCCCGGCAGATCTTGAGCACGTCGTCGATCTTCGACGGCAGGCAGCCCACGTAGATCCCGAACTGGCCGGTGTCGGCGTAGGCCGAGGTGTAGCTGTAGGCGGAGTAGGCCAGGCCGCGCTTCTCCCTGATCTCCTGGAAGAGCCGGGACGACATGCCGCCGCCCAGCGCGGCGTTGAGCACGCCCAGCGCGAACCTGCGGTCGTCCGTACGGGACAGGCCGGTCGTGCCGAGCACCAGGTTGGCCTGCTCGGTCGGCCGGTCGAGCACCCGCACGCCGGAACGCAGCTCGGCCCCGGGACCGCTGGTGCGCGGGGGCGCGAACTCGGCCGGGCCGCCCAGCGCGCCCGCCCGCTCGTAGGCCCTGGTGACCAGCTCGACGACCTCTTCGTGCCGGATGTTTCCCGCGACGGACACGACCGTGCGGCGGGGCCGGTAGTAGCGGTGGTAGTACTCGGCGATCCGCTCGCGCCCGAGGGCGTTGATCGACTCGACCGTGCCCAGGATGGGCCGGCCGATGGCCGAGTCGCCGTAGAGCGCGGCGGCGAACTGCTCGTGCACCACGTCAGAGGGGTCGTCGTCGTGCATGGCGATCTCTTCGAGGATCACGCCGCGCTCGGACTCGACGTCCTCCTCGGTCACCAGCGAGCTGGTCACCACGTCGGCCAGTACGTCGACCGCGATCGGCAGGTCCTCGTCGAGCACACGTGCGTAGTAGCACGTGTACTCCTTGGCGGTGAAGGCGTTGATCTCACCGCCGATGCCCTCGATGGAGGCGGAGATCTCCATGGCGTCGCGCGTGGAGGTGCCCTTGAACAGCAGGTGTTCGAGGAAGTGGGTGGCCCCCATGTGCTCGGGGGCCTCGTCACGCGAGCCGATGCCGACCCACATGCCGACCGCGACGCTACGCACGGTCGGCATGGTCTCGGTCACCACGCGCAGCCCACCTGGGAGGACGGTGCGCCTGACCACCCCGGCTCCGTCCCGGCCGGGGTGCAGCGTGGTAGTCGTCACGGGGCCTCCTTCGTCGGCCCCGTGACCAAGGTGCTGCGTTTAATGGTTCCCTCGCTTCGCTCGGTCACGAGTTTCGGTCGTCCCCGTCGGCGCTGCTGCCGCGCGTGCGCACGCGGGTGCGGGTGCGGCGGGGCCGCTCCGACTTCTCCTCGGCGGGCGCCGCGGCGGCCTCCTCGGCCTGCGGGGCCTCGGCGCCTTCGGCGGGGGCCGCAGCGGCCTTCGCCTCCTTCTCGGCGGCCTCCTTCTCGATGACCTCGACGGGCACCAGCGAGAGCTTGCCCCGGGCGTCGATCTCGGCGATCTCGACCTGGATCTTCTCGCCGACGCTCATGACGTCCTCGACGTTCTCGATGCGCTTGCCGCCGTGCAGCTTGCGGATCTGGGAGACGTGCAGCAGGCCGTCCTTGCCGGGCAGGAGCGAGATGAACGCGCCGAAGGCCGCGATCTTGACGACCGTGCCGATGTAGCGCTCACCGACCTCCGGCATGTGCGGGTTGGCGATGGCGTTGATCGCCGAACGGGCCGCCTCGGCCGACGGGCCGTCGGTGGCGCCGATGTAGATCGTGCCGTCGTCCTCGATGGTGATCTCGGCGCCCGTGTCGTCCTGGATCTGGTTGATCATCTTGCCCTTGGGGCCGATGACCTCGCCGATCTTGTCGACCGGGACCTTGATGGTGATGATGCGCGGCGCGGTCGGGTTCATCTCCGCCGGGGAGTTGATCGCCTCCTGCATCACGTCGAGGATCGCCAGGCGCGCGCCCTTGGCCTGCTTGAGGGCGGCCGCGAGCACGCTCGCGGGGATGCCGTCGAGCTTGGTGTCGAGCTGCAGGGCGGTGATGACGTCCTTGGTGCCGGCGACCTTGAAGTCCATGTCGCCCATGGCGTCCTCGGCGCCGAGGATGTCGGTCAGGGTGACGTACGTGTCGCCCTCGCCGATCAGGCCCATCGCGATGCCCGCGACCATCTCCTTGAGCGGCACACCCGCGTCCAGCAGCGCCATCGTGGACGCGCAGACCGAGCCCATCGAGGTGGAGCCGTTGGAGCCGAGCGCCTCGGAGACCTGGCGGATGGCGTACGGGAACTCCTCGCGGGTCGGGAGCACCGGGATCAGCGCCCGCTCGGCCAGCGCGCCGTGACCGATCTCGCGGCGCTTGGGCGAGCCCACCCGGCCGGTCTCACCGGTGGAGTAGGGCGGGAAGTTGTAGTTGTGCATGTAGCGCTTGGTCCGCTCAGGGTTGAGCGTGTCGATGACCTGCTCCATGCGCAGCATGTTGAGCGTGGTGATGCCCAGGATCTGGGTCTCGCCGCGCTCGAACAGCGCCGAGCCGTGCACCCGGGGCACCACGTGGACCTCGGCCGAAAGGGCGCGGATGTCCTTGGTGCCGCGGCCGTCGATGCGGATGCCCTCGTTGATGACCCGCTCGCGCATGAGCTTCTTCATCACCGAGCGGAACGCGGCGGAGATCTCCTTCTCGCGCCCCTCGAACTCGGGCAGGAGCTTCTCGGCGGCCAGCGCCTTGACCTTCTCCAGCTCGTTCTCGCGCTCCTGCTTGCCCCCGATGGTCAGCGCGGCGGCCAGCTCGGTCTTCACCGCGGCCTCGACCGCGGCGTAGACGTCCTCCTGGTAGTCGAGGAAGACCGGGTATTCGGCCGTCTCCTTGGCCGCGACCTGCGCGATGCGCGACTGCGCCTCGCACAGCACCTTGATGAACGGCTTGGCCGCGTCCAGGCCCTGCGCGACGGTCTCCTCGGTGGGCGCGACGGCCCCATCGGCGACCAGCTTCAGCGTGTCCTTGGTGGACTCGGCCTCGACCATCATGATCGCGACGTCGCCGTCCTCGAGCACGCGGCCCGCGACGACCATGTCGAACGTGGCCCGCTCCAGCTCGTGGTGCGTCGGGAAGGCCACCCACTGGCCGTCGATCAGCGCGACGCGCACGCCGCCGATCGGGCCGGAGAACGGCAGCCCGGCGAGCTGGGTGGACAGCGAGGCGGCGTTGATCGCCACCACGTCGTAGAGATGGTCGGGGTTGAGCGCCATCACCGTGGCGACGACCTGGATCTCGTTGCGCAGGCCCTTCACGAACGACGGGCGCAGCGGCCGGTCGATCAGGCGGCAGGTGAGGATCGCGTCCTCGGAGGGACGGCCCTCACGCCGGAAGAACGAGCCGGGGATGCGGCCCGCGGCGTACATTCGCTCTTCGACGTCGACGGTGAGCGGGAAGAAGTCGAAGTTCTCCTTCGGGGACTTCGACGCGGTGGTGGCCGAAAGCACCATCGTGTCGTTGTCGAGGTAGGCGACGGCGGAGCCAGCCGCCTGGCGCGCGAGACGACCGGTTTCGAACCGGATCGTGCGCGTGCCGAATGAGCCGTTGTCTATGACGGCTTCAGCGGTGTGGACACCCTCCACGGGGGACCTCCTTGTGGTCGGTCTCCCGCGCCCTTTTTCTCACCGGCACCCTCGTTAGGTGCAGCGCCGGTCTTCGATCGAAGCGCCCGGTCTCATTTCACTGTCAAATTCCTACCGGAAGCCACTACCGAGGACCGGCCCGCAGGCGTCGCGGGTCGCATGGTGCTGAACGGACGCGGGGGCTGTGTGTCTCGGATCTTCAGTTGTAGGTCAGGTGTGACAACGTATCCACATCGCCACATATCCGACCATATGGCTCTACCCATATGAGAAGGGAGCGGCGCGTTCGCCGCTCCCTTTCATGCTATCGGCGCAGGCCGAGCCGCTCGATGAGCGAGCGGTAGCGCTGGATGTCGACCTTCTGCAGGTACTTCAGCAGGCGACGCCGGCGACCGACGAGCAGAAGCAGGCCACGACGGCTGTGGTGGTCGTGCTTGTGCGTCTTCAGGTGCTCGGTGAGCTCGCTGATGCGCTTGCTCAGCAGTGCGATCTGCACCTCGGGCGACCCGGTGTCGCCTTCGGCCGTCGCGTATTCGCTGATGATGGACTTCTTGGCAGCGGTGTCGAGGGACACGGCTCTCCTTTGAGCTACGGGCACGCGAACGATGATGAAGAATGCGAACGACCGTGCGTGCCTACAGTCGCCGCGTGAAGGCCGCCATGGGCAGCGCGCAGCGCCGCCGCTACTGAGCCGACATGCAAGGTTACCACTTCACGCGGAGTGCTCGGGCGCTCCTTTTCCTTGCTTTATCCGCGTCGCGATTTCGCGGTTTCAGCTCGTGAGGCGACGGGCGGCGTCGACATCGGCGTGAATCTGCTCGATCAGCGCCTCGATGGAGTCGAATCGCGTGTTGCCGCGCAGCCGGGCGTGGAATTCGACCGCCACGTGCACTCCGTAAAGCTCTAGATCATCCCGATCCAGCGCATAAGCCTCGACCGTCCGCGGCACTCCCTCGAATGTCGGATTGGTGCCGACAGAGATCGCCGCCGGCCACCGCTCCCCCTGGTAGAGCGCGGGCAGATTGGCCATCGGCACGCACTCCAGCCATCCCGCGTAGACCCCGTCGGCCGGGATGGCGGTGTGCTGGGTGGTCTCGACGTTCGCCGTCGGGAAGCCGAGCTGGCGTCCGCGCTGGTAGCCGCGTACGACCACGCCTTCCACCCGGTGCGGCCGCCCGAGCTGCTCGCCGGCGCCCTCGACGTCGCCCGCGACGATCCGCTCGCGGATCGAGGCGGAGGAGACGGCGTCGAGCAGGGGCACGGCCTCCACCTCGAAGTCATACTTGTCGCCCAGCGTCCGCAAAGTCTCGACGTCCCCGCTGGCCTCGTGCCCGAACAGGAAGTCCTCGCCCACCACGACGACGGCCGCGCCCAGCCGCTCGGCCAGCACGGCCTGGACGAAGTCGTCCGGGCTCGTCCGCGACAGGTCGAGCGTGAACTCCACCACGTCGATCTCGTCCACCCCGAGTTCGGCCAGCAGTTCGGCCCTGCGCCTGGGGCTGGTGAGCCGCAGCGGATGCGTCCCCGGCCGCACGACCTCGTCGGGGTGCGGCTCGAACGTGACGGCCACGCTGCGCAGCCCCCGCTCGCGGGCGATGGCGACAGCGCGCTCGACCACCCGCCGGTGCCCGCGGTGAACCCCGTCGTACACGCCGATGGTGACGACAGACCTTCCCGAACCCTGCACGCTAGGCCCCATTCGCTCGTGGCGGATCAATCCCACCCAAGCCTGCCACGCGCGTCACCGTTCGCTCCAATCGAGGGCGATAGGATCGGGCATCATGCCTCGTTACGCGCTTCTGATCCTGCCTGCCTTCAACCGGGTCTACGGGGAGAGCTCCATCCGGCTGACCAGGAGTGAGCTGGCGGTCTTCAGCATGTACGGCCTGGGCGGCAAGGTCACGGCCAGCGAGGAGACCACCATCGGCGGTGTGCCGTATGTGACTTTCGAGACATCCGAGCCGCTGACACAGCCGGACATTTCTCTTTTGTCGAATCTTTCCTCTGTTTATGCGATTTTCGGGATGGAAGGCGAGCTGCTCCGGCCGCTCTCCATGTCGTCGCTCGACCGGCTGAGCAGCGACCTGATCACCATCCAGAAATACGCCGGCAAGACCAACGAGCACTTCACCAAGCTGCTGCTCAATGTCACCCTGCTGGCCGGGGCCAAGGGGCTGGGCGAGCGGCTCTCGGTCTTCGACCCGCTGTGCGGGCGCGGCACGACGCTCAACCAGGCCCTCATGTACGGCTACGACGCCTACGGGCTCGACGTCGACGGCAAGGACTTCGAGGCCTACACCGGGTTCATCAAGACCTGGCTGCGCAACAAGCGGCTCAAGCACACCGCCGAGACCGTGCCGGTGCGGCGCGAGCGGGCCCTGGTCGGGCGGCGGCTCAACGTCACGTTCGGGCTGTCGAAGGAGGCGGTCAAGGCCGGTGACGTGCAGCACCTGGCCGTCGTCAACGCCGACACCCTCAAGAGCAGAGACTTCTTCAAGCCGCGTTCGTTCGACGTCCTGGTGACCGACGCGCCCTACGGGGTCCAGCACGGCAGCAAGGGCGGCGGCGGGCTGTCCCGCAGCCCGATGGAGCTGCTCCGGCAGGCCGTGCCCGGCTGGGCCGAGCTGCTGCGCCCCGGCGGGGCGATGGGGATCTCGTGGAACACCTACGGCGGCAAGAGCTCGGAGCTGGCCCAGATCCTCGACGGGGCGGGGCTCCAGGTGATGGACTACCCCGACTTCGAGCACTGGGTCGACCAGGCGATCGTCCGCGACATCATCGTCGCCCGCAAACCCTCTTAGCCCCGTGTGAGGCTCTCAGAAGGGCCTAGGAGACGAAGACGGCGAGGGGTTTGGCCACTCGACCGTGCTCCTCCACCAGGGCCAGCAGCTCGCCCTCAGGCCCGAACACGCCGATCGGCCCCTTGCCCAGCCCGGCGGCCGGCAGCCGCCCCCCGTGCCCGATGACGCGTGCCTCCTCGGCCGTCACGTCCCGGCGCGGGAACGCCGCCGCCACCGCCTCCCCGATGGGCAGGATCACGCACTCCTCGGCGAGCTGGTCGATGGTTTTGGCCAGCGACAGGCCGTAAGGCCCCACGCGGGTACGCCGCAGCGCCGTCAGATGCCCGCCGACCCCGAGCGCCGCGCCCAGGTCGCGGGCCAGCGCGCGGATGTAGGTGCCGCTGGAGCAGGTCACGACCGCGTCCACGTCGACGACGTCGTCGTGCGCCCGGATGTCGAGCACCTCGAACGACCGCACGGTGACAGGCCGGGCCCGCAGCTCGACCTCCTCGCCCGCGCGGGCCATCTTGTAGGCGCGCTGCCCGTTGACCTTGATGGCGCTCACCTGCGGCGGGATCTGCATGATCTCCCCGGTGAGCGCGGCGACGCCCTTGTGGATCTCGGCCGCCGTGACGCCGGACGCCGGGGCCGTGGCGGTGACCTCACCCTCGGCGTCGTCGGTGTTCGTGCTCACGCCGAGCCTGATCGTGGCCTCGTACACCTTCTCGGTCAGCGTCAGGTGGCCGAGCAGCCTGGTGGCCTTCTCGACGCCGACCACCAGCACGCCCGTCGCCATCGGGTCGAGCGTGCCCGCGTGCCCCACGCGGCGGGTGCCCGCGATGCGCCTCATCTTGGCCACCACGTCGTGGGACGTGCAGTCGCCCGGCTTGTCGACGATGATCAGCCCGCTCTCGACCATCCAACCTTCCCAAGTTCGCGCCGGAAGGCGTCCATGGTCGCCTCCACGGTCTCGTGCGAGGTGTAACCGGCCGCGTTGTGGTGCCCGCCGCCGCCCAGGGCCGCGCACGCGGCCCCGACGTCGGCCTTGCCCTTGGACCGGGTGGACACCTGCCAGTCGCCCTGGTCGTCCTCCTTGAGCACGACCGCGACCTCGGCCTCGTCCGTGCGCCGGACGATGTCGATGATGCCTTCCAGCTCCGCGTACGGGAGCCCGTGCGCGGCCCGGTCGACCCGCGTCACGTACGTCCAGATCAGCCCGTCCTCCAGCGCCGCCCGGTCGAGGGCGGCGGCCAGCACCTTGAGATAGCCGAACGGGGAACGGTCCCACAGCTCGCGGGCGATCTCGTCGGTGCGCAGCCCGTTCGCCACGAGCCTGGCCGCCATCTGGTGCACGGCGGGCGTGGTCGAGGAGTGCCGGAACGACCCCGTGTCGGTCACCAGCCCGGTGTAGAGGCAGACGGCGATGTCGCGGTCGAGTCGCCCGCCGAGCCGGTACATCAGCTGCTCGGCCAGCATGGCCGTCGCGGCGGCCGTGGAGTCGATGAGGCTGAGCGTGCCGAACCCCTCGTTGGAGGGGTGGTGGTCGACGACGATGACCTCGCGGGCCCTGGCGGTGTTCTCGCGCAGGAGCCCGAGGCGTTCGAACGTCGAGACGTCGAAGGTGATCATCAGCTCCGGCGCCGCCGGGTAGTCCTGCGGCGGCACCAGCATGTCCTGGCCGGGCAGGAAGCTCAGCAGCCGCGGGACCACGAAATGGTGGTCGCCGAACGACGCGACGACCCGCTTGCCCAGCGACCGCAGCGCGAACCCCACGGCCAGCATCGACCCGAGCGCGTCACCGTCGGGCGTCACGTGGCAGGCCAGCGCGATCTCGTCGGCCCGGCCGATCAGCCGCAGGGCCCGGTCCCATGCGGCCTCGGGGATCGCGCCGCCGGTGACCGTGCGGGGGTCCGCGCGGAACGGGCGATCCGCTCTGTCGCGCACGTTGGGGGTCACGCTTGGTCGTCCACACTCAGGTCCGCTTCGCCCTCGTCGGGCTTGCGGTAGGGGTCGGCCTCGCCGGCGTAGGAGGCGCTCTCGGCCCGGCGCGCCACCTCGGCGTCCCGGGACCGGGCGGCGGTGATCAGGTCGTCGAGGTGGCGGGCCGAGTCGGGCAGCGGGTCGTGCTTGAACGTCAGCGTCGGGGCGAAGCGCACGCCGGTCTGGCGGCCCACCTCGGAGCGGATGATCCCCTTGGCGCTCTCGAGGGCGGCCGCGCTGTCGGACCGCTCGGCCTCGGAGCCGTACACCGTGTAGAACACGGTCGCCTCGCGCAGGTCGGCGGTGACGCGCGTGTCGGTCACGGTGACGAAGCCCAGGCGCGGGTCCTTGATCCGGCGCTCCAGCATCTCGGCGACGATCTGCTGGATGCGGTCGGCGAGCTTCCGCGCTCGTGCGGCATCCACCATGTTCGCTCCCCCTCACGCACGACCTGGCCGTGCAGTCGTTCAATCTTCGTCGTTGTAGAGCCGGTGCCTGGCCGACAGCAGCTCGATCTCCGGGCGGAAGGCCACCATCCGCTCGCAGGCGTCCATGATCTCGTTGCAGTTACCCGCGGAGGAGGAGACCACCGCGACGCCGACCTCGGCCCTGCGGTGCAGGTCGAGATGGCCGACCTCGGCCACCGCGATGCTGGGATAACGGCGCTGCAGCTCGGCGATCAGCGGCCGTACGACAGAGCGCTTCTGCTTCAGCGATCTGACGTCGCCGAGCAGGATGTCCAGGGTCAGAGCACCCACATACATCGTTGGTAACCACCGCTTGGCCTGGTGTGGTGAACGCACGCCCGGCCTGCTGCGGTGGGGACCAGGCCAGGGCGTGCGAGAGGCGCCCGGCGGATGTCCCGCCGGGCGCCGAGCCGCGCGTCAGTCTCGCGGCTTCTCCCGCATCTCGAAGGTTTCGATGACGTCGCCTTCCTTGAGATCGTTGTAGCCGATGCCGATGCCGCACTCGAAGCCCTCGCGGACCTCGGTGACATCGTCCTTCTCCCGCCGCAGCGAGGAGACGGTGAGGTTGTCGGTCACGACGACACCGTCGCGGATGAGGCGCGCCTTGCTGTTGCGCACGATCCTGCCCGAGCGGACCAGCGAACCGGCGATGTTGCCGATCTTCGGCACCTTGAAGATCGCGCGGATCTCCGCGGTGCCCAGCTGGACCTCTTCGAACTCGGGCTTGAGCATGCCCTTGAGCGCCGCTTCGATCTCCTCGATCGCCTGGTAGATGACCGAGTAGTAGCGGATGTCGACGCCCTCGCGCTCGGCCAGGTCGCGCGCCCGAGGCTCGGGGCGGACGTTGAAGCCGATGATGACCGCGTTGTCGTCGGCCACGGCCAGGTTGACGTCGTACTCGGTGATCGCGCCGACCGCGCGGTGCAGGACACGGAGCCTGACCTCGTCGCCGACGTCGATCTTGAGCAGGGCGTCTTCCAGGGCCTCGACCGAACCGGACACGTCACCCTTGATGATGAGCTTGAGCTCGTCGACGCTGCCCTTCTCGAGGTCCTTGAAGATGTCCTCGAGGCTGCGGCGACGGCTCGACTTCGCCATGTCGGCGCTGCGCTTGCGCGCCGCGCGCTGCTGGGCGATCTGGCGGGCCATCCGGTCGTCGGTGACGACGATGAAGTTGTCACCGGCGCTCGGCACGGCCGTCAGACCCATCACCAGGACCGGACGGGACGGCGTGGCCTCATCGACCGGCTCGCCGTTGTCGTCGAGCAGCGCCCGGACGCGGCCGAAGGCCTCGCCACAGACGATCGAGTCGCCGACGCGCAGCGTGCCGCGCTGGACCAGGACGGTCGCGACGGGGCCGCGACCACGGTCGAGGTGAGCCTCGATCGCGATGCCCTGGGCGTCCATCGTCGGGTTGGCCCGCAGGTCGAGCTCGGCGTCCGCGGTCAGCAGGATGGCCTCGAGGAGGTTGTCGATGCCCGTGCCGTTCTTCGCCGAGATGTCGACGAACAGCGTGGAACCGCCGTACTCCTCCGCCACCAGACCGTACTCGGTGAGCTGGGCCCGGACCTTGTTGGGGTCGGCGCCCTCCTTGTCGATCTTGTTGACCGCGACCACGATCGGCACGTCGGCCGCCTGGGCGTGGTTGAGAGCCTCGATCGTCTGCGGCTTCACACCGTCGTCGGCCGCGACCACCAGCACCGCGATGTCGGTGGACTTGGCGCCTCGGGCACGCATGGCGGTGAACGCCTCGTGACCCGGGGTGTCGATGAAGGTGATCTTCCGGTCTTGGCCCTCGTGCTCGGCGGCGACCTGGTAAGCGCCGATGTGCTGGGTGATGCCACCCGCCTCGCGCGCCACCACGTTGGTCTTGCGGATGGCGTCGAGCAGCTTGGTCTTACCGTGGTCGACGTGACCCATGACGGTCACGACCGGGGGACGCGCGGCCAGGTCGGCCTCGTCGCCCTCGTCCTCGCCGAACTCGATGTCGAAGGCCTCGAGAAGCTCGCGGTCCTCCTCCTCCGGGCTGACGACCTGGATGTTGTAGTCGAGCTCGGCGCCGAGCACCTGCAGCGTCTCTTCGTTGACCGACTGCGTCGCGGTCACCATCTCGCCGAGGTGCAGCATGATCTGCACGAGCGAGGCGGGGTTCGCGCCGATGCGGTCGGCGAAGTCGGACAGCGACGCGCCGCGCGGAAGGCGGATCGTCGCGCCGTTGCCGCGAGCGACCTGCACGCCGCCGATCGCCGGCGCCGACATGTTGTCGAACTCCTGGCGCCTCTGCCGCTTCGACTTGCGCCCGCGGGCCGGACGGCCACCGGGACGCCCGAACGCGCCGGCCGTGCCGCCACCGCGCCCGCGACCGCCGCCACCGGGACGACCGCCGAAGCCACCGCCGCCGCCACCGGGACCACCGGTGCCGGTGCGCTGACCGGTGCCGCCGCCACCGCCGGGACGACCGGCGAAGCCGCCGCCGCCACCACCGGGACGACCGCCGCCGCCACCACCGGGACGGCCACCGCCGCCACCGCCGGGACGGCCGCCACCGCCACCGCCACCACCGGGACGGCCTGCGCCGCCGGGACCGGCAGGGCGACCCTGCGGCATCATCATCGGGTTGGGACGCGGACCGCCGGGACGGGGACCACCCGCACCGGGGCCAGGACGCGGACCGCCCGCACCGGGCGGGCCCGGACGCGGACCAGGACGGGGACCGGCGTCACCGGTGCCGCCACGGCCCTGCGGCGGACGCGGCATCGCGCCGTCGCGCGGCGGGCCGTCGCGACGCTCGCGGCGGTCGGGACCGCCGCCGTCACGCTGGCCGCCGGGACGCGGCGGGCGGGACTGGCCCATGCCGCTGGCGGTCGAGGAGAACGGGTTGTTACCGGGACGCGGACCACGCGGGCCCGGCTTGGGACCCGGACCGGGGCGGGGACCGCCGCCGGTGGGCGCGCCGGGACGCGGCGCCTGCCGGTCGCCCCGGTCGCCGCGGTCACCCCGGTCGCCACGGTCGCCACGGTCGCCACGGTCGCCGCGGTCGTCCCTGGGACCCGGACGGGGCGCGGGACCCGGCTTGGGGCCGGGACGGCCACCACCAGGGCCACCGCTGGGGCCGGGACGCGGACCCGGAGTCGGGCGCGCGGGCGCGCCGCTCTCGAACCGTGCCTGAGGAGCCCCGGACGTCTCACCGCGAGCAGCCTCGGGCTGCTGCGGCTGCTGGTGAGGCATGGGCACCGGCGGGCGCGGCTGACCGCCGCCCGCGGGGCCCGGACGCGGACCCGGACCGGGCCTGGGGCCCGGCCCCGGACGCGGGGCTGTGGGGACCGGCGCCTGTCCGGCGCCGTTACCGGCCTGGCCTTCTGCCGGCCGGGGAGCAGCCTTGGGCGGCTGCGGCCTGTTGGACGGCTGTCCGCCGCCTCTGGAGGGCCCACCCTTCGATGCGCCCAGAGCTTCGGTGAGCCTGCGGACCACCGGCGCCTCGATGGTCGAGGACGCCGAGCGGACGAACTCTCCCATCTCCTGGAGCTTGGCCATGACGACCTTGCTCTCTACGCCGAACTCCTTAGCGAGCTCGTATACCCGGACCTTCGCCACTGCACTCCCTTACTCGGCCCGGGAGGCTGGCTGTGCCGTCCGGACCGTCGCTAACTTGACGTCTTCATCGCCGCGTGCTCATCAGGCGCTCATAGCAATCTGACTCCGCCCATCAACTCGGCGTCCTACATGACATTTGCGTGGTCTCCCTCCAGTTGCGCCCGCACGCGCGAGACGTCAAGCGGTCCCGTCACGCGAAAAGCGCGCGGAAACGCTCGGCGACGCTCGGCAAGCTCCAGACAGCTCAAGGACGGATGCAGCGATGCACCTCGGCCAGGAAGCCGTCCTCGCAGGTCAGGGACCACATGGTCCTCGACCCGCACCAGACGGAGCAGCTCGGACTTAGCCGTACGAACCCTGCAGCCCACACAGGTGCGCTGTGGGGTCGCTTGGCCACCATATTCCAGCTTACCGTGTCGACGCATCTACGGAACCGGCGGCATCTTCGGCCTGAGTATCCGGCCGGATGTCGATCCGCCATCCGGTGAGTCTCGCGGCAAGCCGGGCGTTCTGGCCCTCTTTCCCGATGGCCAGCGAAAGCTGGTAGTCGGGCACGGTCACCCGTGCGACGCGTCCCTCGAGATCGAGCACCTCGACATGGGAAACACGTGCCGGTGACAGGGCATTCCCCACGAACTCCGCCGGATCTTCCGACCAGTCGATGATGTCGATCTTCTCGCCGTGCAGCTCGGTCATCACGTTGCGCACCCGCGAGCCCATCGGCCCGATGCAGGCGCCCTTGGCGTTGACGCCGGGCTTGCGGGAGCGGACCGCGATCTTCGTACGGTGGCCCGCCTCGCGCGCCACCGCGGCGATCTCCACGGTGCCGTCGGCGATCTCGGGCACCTCCAGCGCGAACAGCTTCTTCACCAGCCCGGGATGCGTGCGCGACAAAGTGACGGAGGGGCCCTTGTGGCCCTTCTTCACCTGCACGACGTAGGCGCGGATGCGCTCTCCGTGCACGTATTCCTCGCCGGGGACCTGCTCGGCGTGCGGCAGGACGGCCTCGATCTTGCCGAGGTCGACCAGCACCACCCGCGGGTCCTTGCCCTGCTGGATCACGCCGGAGACCAGCTCGCCCTCGCGGCTGGCGAACTCGCCGAAGTTGATCTCGTCCTCGGCGTCGCGCAGCTGCTGCAGGATGACCTGCTTGGCGGTGGTGGCGGCGATCCGGCTGAAGTTGTTGGGCGTGTCGTCGTACTCCCTGACGACCTCGCCGTCCTCGTCGAGCTCGGCGGCCAAGATCGTGACGTGACCGCTGCTGCGGTCGAGCTGGGCGCGCGCCTTGGAGGCGGCGCCGTCGGTGCGGAAGTAGGCGATCAGCAGCGCGTCCTCGATCGCCTTGACGACCAGGTCGAAGGAGATGTCCTTTTCTCGCTCGAGGCTGCGCAGGACGCTCATGTCGATGTCCACGACGGCTCCCCCTTAGCCTTCGTCGCCGTCGACGTCGTCGATCCGGCGGAACTCCACCTGTACCCGTCCCCGGGTCAGGTCCTCGTAATCAAGCCTGCGTGCGGTGCCCGCGACGTCGATGTCGACACCGGCCTCGTCCGCGGCCAGGATGCGGCCCTCCACCACGTTGCCGTCTCTCATCTCGGCCTTCACCAGGCGTTTCGCGGCGCGGCGCCAGTGGCGTGGCTCGGTGAGCGGGCGATCGACGCCCGGCGAGGAGACTTCCAGCGTGTAGGCCGCCTGCCCCATCGAGTCGTCGTCGTCGAGGGCCGCGGAGACGGCCTGGCTCACATCAGCCACGTCGTCGAGGCTCACGCCGCCGTCGCGATCGACGATCACGCGCAACAGCCGTCTCTTGCCGGCCTGGGTGACCGTGATGTCCTCAAGATCGAGGCCCTCCGCGCTGACCACAGGCTCAAGGAGCTTCATCAGGTGGTCGCGGGGTGACGCGCTGCCCATATCGACCTCCCCTATTGTCATGTCTCAGCCGGGCGGACCTCGCCTCTGGCTCTCCGCCGTCTGGCCGCTCAGCCAGCGACGACAGTTGACACCCTATCTGTATGGGGGCACGGAAAGAGCGCCACTCGTCGTGGTCGAATGGCGGAGCGTCGCCTGACAGCGATCGCGGGCACCAGCCCGTACGATGCTACCGACGAGAAAGCCCCCGAAGGGCCCGCCGCCGCGGCGTCGATCGGGCGCGCCTGCCCATGGGCGGCTTTCCCGTCGGTCGGCTCCACCGTCACTGGAGGTCCTAGCCCGTGCGCCCGCGTCACCTCTCCCGGCGAGCCTTGCTGGCGGGCGGAGCGGCCGCTCTCACCGCCTGCAGCACCACCGGCCCGCCGCAGCCGTCCGTCCAGGCCTCCGACTCCCCTGAGACCGTGCTGCTGAAGGACCTGATCGCGGAGAAGGAGCGGACGATCGCGCTCTATTCGTCGCTGATCTCGGGCGGGGCCCGGAAACTGGTGCCGTTCCGTGACCGCCACCAGGCCCACGTGAACGAGCTACGCAAATACGTCACCGTGGCCTCGGCGCCGCCCGTCACCGCCGCCTCCACCCCGACTCCCACCCCCAAGCCGTCCCTGTCCCGCCTGCGCGACCTGGAGCGCAAGGCGGCGGCCCTGCGGATCCAGCAGCTCGACGGCGTCTCACCGGGTGTGGCCCAGCTCATCGCCAGCATCGGGGCCTGCGAGGCGGCCCACGCACTCGCCCTGCCGAGGTCGCTGTGAACCCTGACGACGTCGAGAAACTCCGCAAGGCGCTGGCCGCCGAGCATGCCGTGCTGTTCGCGTACGGGCTGCTGGGTGCGCGGACGTCGGGGTCGCTGCGGGCCAGGATGAGCGCGGCCTTCGACGCCCACCGGGCGCGCCGCGACCAGCTCCGCACGTTGATCACGGCGCGGGGCGGGCGGCCGGCCGAGCCCGACGCGTCCTACGCGCTGCCGTTCTTCCCCTCCGGGCCGGCGCTGGCGGCCAAGCTGGCGGTGCACCTGGAGACCGGCGTCACGGCCGCCTATCTGGAGCTGGCCGCCGCGCAGGACGTCTCACTGCGCCGCTACGCCGCGCAGGCCATGCAGGAGGCGACGACCCGCTCGTACGCCTTCCGCCCCGCCCAGCCCCCCGCCTTCCCCGGCATGCCCGCGGCGGCGCCCCCTCCCTCCCCGCCTTCGTCGCCCTCGGCGTCGCAGGAGGGCGGCTGACCCCCCGCAATACGCGAGCTCTTCACCGGTACAGGACGGAGAGCAGGTCGGGGCCGAGGCGTTCGACGGCGTCGGCGTCGAGCTGGTAGTAGACGACCGAGCCGCGCCGGTGGGTGTGCACGAGCTGGGCCTCCCTGAGCCTGCGCAGGTGCCTGGAGACCTGGGGCGCGGTCATGCCGAGCTGGATGGCCAGCTCGGAGGTGGCGACGGGGTTGCGCAGGATCGCGTACGCCAGCCGCAGCCTGGTCGGATCCTGGAGCGCGGCGAGCCGGCGCCTGGCCGTCTCCAGCGTCGGCGTGGCGGCGCCGTCGGCGCTGTACTGGATGACGACCGGGTAGCCGGGGTAGTGCTTGATCACGAAGTGCGGCCGGCCGTGGACGGTCGGGACGAGCAGGCAGGGCCGGCCCTCGTCCACGCGGGCGGTGGCGTTGTAGAGCTTGTCGAACACGATCCGCAGCGGCCTTCGCCCGTCGGACGACGTGGACGCGGTCGGGAGGTCGGCCAGGGCCAGCGCGCCACGCCGGTGCAGGTCCCGTACGCGTTCCGCGCGATCGCGGTCGAGGGCCGGGCGCAGCGACGGCCATTCGGCGTCGAAGGCCGCGGCGGCGAAGTCGGCGAGGAAGCCGAGCAGCTCGCCGCGGAACGCCTCGGGATCGGCGCGCAGCCGGGCGCCGATCTCCATGCGGCTGGAGGAGATCAACCGCAGCCGGTGCAGCACCTCGTCGCTGAGCCTGGGCGCCAGCTCGGTGTCGTTCTTGCCGATGAGGGCCTGCACGGTCATCGCCACGAAGTCGCCGATGGGCAGCCCGGCCACCTCCCGCAGCTCACCGTCCAGCGTGCGCGCCGGCCCCGCCGACAGCGGGAGCAGGTAGCGGGCGCGGAAGGCGCTCCAGAGCGGCGCCCAGGCGGCGGCCGTGGCCAGCAGCTCGCTGTCCAGCCCGGCGTGCGCCCTGGCCACCCAGCTCGCACTGCCGGGGTGGTGGCCGGGCTCGTCGAGGACATGGAGGCAGGCGCACAGCTCGGCCAGCGGCGACTGCTGGACGGCGACGGATCCGGTGCCGGGGGAGTCGAGGAGGAGCGTGACGGCCACCCTGCAGATTACCGCGTTGACGTCAATCTGCTTGAGAGTCACCGAGTGTCTCCCCAGGCTGTGGCGTCATGGCTGAGGAACTGCACGTGGTCAAGCATCCGACCGGCTTCTATTCGGCAGGTGCGACGACCGTATTCGCGTCGAGGTACGACCAGAGGTTCTCCTACTGCTTGTACGTACCGTCCGCGCACGACCCGGACGGCGCTCCCCTGCCACTGGCGGTTCTCCAGCACGGCACGGGACGGCGCGGACCGCAGTACCGGGACAACTTCGCCGAGTGGGCCGAGAAGCACGGCTGCGTCGTCCTGGCCCCGCTCTTCCCCGCCGGCATCGGCGACGACCCGCACGACCTGCACAGCTTCAAGTTCCTCAAGTACGGCGACATCCGCTTCGACCACGCGCTGCTGGCCATGGTCGAGGAGATCGGCGAGCGCTTCAACGTACGGACCGAGCGGTTCCTCCTGCACGGGTTCTCCGGCGGCGGGCAGTTCGTGCACCGCTTCGCCTACCTGCACCCCGACCGGCTCACCGGATTGTCAATCGGTGCACCAGGGCGGATAACGTACATCGATCACAGCAGCCCGTGGTGGATCGGGCTGAAGGGGTTCGAGGAGGAGTTCGGCAGCGCTCCTAAATTCGAGGAGCTTCGTGACGTGCCGGTGCAGATGGTCGTGGGCAGCGCGGACGTGGAGACCTGGGAGATCAACAACCAGGGCGACTCCAACTGGATGGACGGCGCCGACGCCCACGGGGTCACCCGCGTCGATCGGCTCAAGGCGCTGCGCGACAACTTCGAGGCCCATGGCATCGGAGTGCGGTTCGACGTCGTGCCGGGCGTGGGTCACGACCCGATGTCGGTGCTCGAGCCGGTCAAGGACTTCTTCGCATCGATCCTCATCCCCCGGGAGTCATCATGAAGATCAAGCTGTTGGCCGCCGCCGCGGTGGCTGTGACGCTCAGCGGCTGCGCCGTGGGCGAGGCCGCCGAATCGGGCGGCGGCTATCCGAGCAAGCCCCTGTCGATCATGGCGCCGGGCAGCCCCGGCGGCGGCTGGGACACGCGGGCGCGCGGCATCGCCAGCACGCTCAGCGAGTGCAAGGTGGCCGACGTGGACACCACAGTCACGAACGTGCCCGGCGCGGGCGGCACCATCGGGCTCGCCCAGTTCGCCAAGAAGAAGGGCGACCCGTACCAGCTCATGGTCATGGACAGCGTGACCATGCTGGGCGGCATCGTGAACAACAAGTCGCCGGTCGACCTGTCCACCCTCACCCCCGTGGCCGGGCTGAGCCGGGGGCCGACCGCGATCGTGGTGGCGGAGAAGTCGCCGTACAAGGACCTGAAGTCGCTGCTGGACGCCATGGAGGCCAAGCCCCACAGCGTCAAGTGGACGGGCGGCTCGCTCGGCGGGCCCGGCCAGATGACGGTGGCGGGACTGGCCAAGGAGCGGAACGTCGCCGCCAAGGACGTCAACTTCGTGCCCACGGCGGGCGGCGGCGAGTCCCTGAACCTGCTGCTCAGCGGCGCCGCCACGGCCGGCATCGACACCGTCGCCGAGCTGCGCCCGCAGATCTCCGCTGGCGAGCTGCGGGTGCTGTCGGTGGACTCGGAGCAGCGGGTCGCGGGCATCGACGCGCCCACGATGAAGGAGCTCGGCCTGGCCAACGCGGCGATCTCCACGCTGGCCGGCGTGCTCGCGCCCGCGGGCCTGACCAAGGAGCAGCAGCAGGACGTCATCGGCCTGCTGGACAAGGTGCGCCAGACCTCCTGCTGGAAGAAGGTGCTCGAGCGCAACAACTGGGTCGAGGACTGGCGGCCGGGCGACCAGTTCGGCCAGGTGCTGGCCCAGCAGCGCACCCAAGTCACCACCATCCTGGACGAACTGGGGCTCGGCAAGTGACGCAGCGGATCGTCTCGCTCGGATTCCTGGCGGCGGCCGTGGTGGTGCTGGCCCAGGCGTTCGCGATCCCGCAGGGCGAGGGCTACCAGGCGGTGGGGCCGCGCGCGTTCCCGCTGCTGGTTGGGGTCGGGCTGGCGGTGGTGTCGGTCATCGGGGTCGTCCAGGCCTTCAGACCGGGTACGCGGGAGCCGGACGCGACACCCCCGGCCGCCGCCACCACCGACGTCGGCGGTGAGGCGTCAGGGGAACCGCACTGGCCCTCCGTCCTCCTGCTGATCGGCAGCCTGGCCGCGTACGCGCTGCTCCTGGTCCCGGCCGGCTACTGGCAGGCGACCACCGCCTTCTTCGTCGCCGTCGCCAGGGTGCTGGGCAGCAGGAGGCTGGTGCGCGACGTGCTCGTGGGGCTGGCGCTGGCGCTGGCCACGTACTTCCTGTTCGACCGGCTCCTCGGCATCTCGTTGCCGCCGGGCCTGGTCAGATTGGCGATCTGAGATGGACGTGCTCGGCAACCTGCTGGACGGCTTCGGCCACGCGCTGAGCCTGCAGAACCTGCTGCTCGCCATGCTCGGCGTCACCGTCGGCACGCTGGTCGGCGTGCTTCCCGGGCTCGGGCCGGCCACGACGATCGCGTTGCTGCTGCCGCTGACGTTCGTGTTCGATCCGGTGGGGGCGTTCGTGATGTTCGCCGGGATCTACTACGGCGGCATGTACGGCGGCTCGACGACCGCCATCCTGCTCAACATCCCGGGTGAGACGGCCTCGATCCCCACGACGCTCGAGGGCTATCCGATGGCCAGGCGCGGTCGGGCGGGAGCGGCCCTGGCCACGGCGGCGATCGGGTCGTTCGTGGCGGGCACGATCTCCACGGTCGTCATCACGTTCCTGGCCCCCGGCATGTCGAACATCGCCAAGCTGATCCAGCCGGCCGAGTACTTCTCGATCATGGTGCTCGCGTTCGTGACGGTGACCTCGCTCATGGGGGACTCGATCGTACGGGGGCTGTCGAGCCTGTTCCTCGGCCTGACGATCGGGATGGTGGGGATCGACCAGATGACCGGGCAGCCGCGGTTCGCGTTCGGCGTGCCGGACCTCTACGAGGGGTTGTCGGTGGTGGCGGTCGCCGTGGGGCTGTTCGCGGTGGCGGAGGCGATCTCCACGGCCGCCTCCCGGCACCAGCCGTCACAGCCTCCGGTCGCGGTCGCCGGGAAGGTGGGGATGACGCGCGAGGACTGGCGCCGGTCGTGGAAGCCCTGGCTGCGCGGGACCCTGTTCGGCCTGCCGATCGGGTCGCTGCCCGCCGGGGGCGCAGAGCTTCCCACGTTCCTGAGCTACAACGTCGAGAAGCGGCTGTCGAAACACAAGGAGGAGTTCGGCCAGGGCGCGATCGAGGGCGTGGCCGGGCCGGAGGCGGCCAACAACGCGGCCTTCTCCGGGGTCCTGGTGCCGCTCCTGACGCTGGGCATCCCGACGTCGGCCACGGCGAGCATGCTGCTGATCGCGTTCCAGATCTACAACGTGCAACCCGGGCCGCAGCTCTTCGACCAGCAACCGGTGCTGGTGTGGACGCTGATCGCCAGCCTCTACATCGGGAACGTGATGCTGCTGGTGCTCAACCTGCCGCTGATCCGGGTCTGGGTGAAGCTCCTCAGCGTCCCCGCCGCCCTCCTCACGGCCGCCATCCTGGCCTTCGCCACCCTGGGGGTCTACTCGATCTCCCAGAGCGTCTTCGAGGTGCTGGTGGCGTACGGGTTCGGGCTGCTGGGCTGGGTCCTGCACCGGGCCCGGTACCCGGTGGCGCCGCTGATCCTGGGAGCGGTGCTGGGGCCGCTGATGGAGGTCCAGTTCCGCCGCGCCCTGGCCTTCAGCGAGGGCGACCCCTCGATCTTCGTCACCCGCCCGGTCTCCCTGGCCGTCCTGCTCATCGCCACCGCCTGCCTGATCGGCCCGCCCCTGCTCCGCCGCCGCACCAAAACCCCCGTCCCCACCGCCTGACGCCTCAAGCCCGCCCCTCGCGTGCCCTCCCCCACGGCCACCCCGTCGGAACGGCACGCGACGCCGTCCGACGGCAGCGACGTTCAACGGCGCAGCGGCATACAACGGCGCAACAGCGGCTCACGGCGGCTGCGGGAGCGGCGCGCAACGGCCGCGGCGCAGCGGGGCGCGACGGCAGCGCGATAGGGCGATAGGGCGGCGACCGGCACGGCACAACGCAGCAACGCCGTGGGAGACGCCCCCAATCGCGGCAACCCTACGGGACCCCCAAACGCGCCGCGTCGGCGAGACGGCGTACGGCGGAGCCCGGCGCACGTGCACGGTGGCCAACCACGTGAGCGGGGCTCATCGAGACGCCGCCTTGCAGCGCCCGGCACGACGTGATGGCAGGGGGCGGGTGCGGCACCGCCTCCAAGGAACGCATCGCCTCCCGGAGCCCGGCAACTCCCGAAGGCACATCACCGCCCGAGGTGCGTGGCGTTCGAGGGTGGCTCGCCTCAGGCGAGGATCAAGCCTCCAGGGGTGCGTTACCTCCGGAGGCGGGTCGAAGGGACGGCGCGCCGGGCCCTCGTGGGAGGGCCCGGTGCGAAGGGTCAGGCGAGGGCGGCGATGATGCGGTCGGCGGCCTCGGACAGGGGGATCTCCGACTTCTCCCCGGAGACCCGGTCGCGAAGCTCCACGACCCCCTGCGACAGCCCGCGCCCGACCACCACGATGGTCGGCAGCCCCAGCAGCTCGGCGTCCTTGAACTTCACCCCCGGCGAAACCGAAGGCCGGTCGTCCACGAGCACCCGCACCCCGCGCGACTCCAGCTCGGCCCCCAGCTCCAGGGCCGCCTCCACCTGGTTTTCCTTGCCGGTCCCGACGATGTGCACGTCCGCGGGAGCGACCTCGCGGGGCCACACGAGCCCGAGCGCGTCGTGGGCCTGCTCGGCGATGACCGCCACGGCCCGGGAGACGCCGATGCCGTAGGAGCCCATGGTGATGCGGATCGGCTTGCCGTCGGGGCCGAGGGCGTCGAGGCCGGCGGCGTCGGCATATTTACGACCGAGCTGGAAGATGTGGCCGATCTCGATGCCGCGGTCGATGGACAGGCCGGAGCCGCACCGGGGGCAGGGGTCGCCGGCGCGCACCTCGGCGGCCTCGATCGTGCCGTCGGGGGTGAAGTCGCGCCCGGCCACCACGTTGGCGGCGTGCTTGCCCGGCTCGTTGGCGCCCGTCACCCAGGACGTGCCGGTGACGACCCGGGGGTCGACGAGGTAGCGGATGCCGAGCGAGCTCAGGACCTGCGGCCCGATGTAGCCGCGTACGAGCCCGGGGTGCTTGGCGAAGTCGGCGGCCTCGAAGATGGCGGGCTCGCCGGGCGCCAGCGCCGCCTCCAGGCGCTTGAAGTCGACCTCGCGGTCTCCGGGCACGCCGATGATCAGGGTCTCGACCTTGTCGGAGCCCGGCGTGGTGACCTTGACCACGACGTTCTTGAGCGTGTCGGCGGCGGTGACGGACAGGCCGTGGTGCTCGTTGACGTACGACACCAGCGTCTCGATGGTCGGGGTGTCGGGCGTGTCCATGACCTGCAGCGGCGCCGCGTCCTCGATCGAGCGGGCGGCGGGCGCCGGCGTGACGACGGCCTCGGCGTTGGCCGCGTAGCCGCACGAATGGCAGGCCACGAACGTGTCCTCGCCGGTGGGCGTGGGCGCCAGGAACTCCTCAGACGCCGACCCGCCCATCGCCCCCGACTGGGCGAACACGATCTTGTATTCGATGCCGAGCCGGTCGAAGGTGCGGATGTAGGTGTCGCGGTGCTGCTCGTAGGAGTGCTTGAGCCCGTCGTCGTCGAGGTCGAACGAGTACGAGTCCTTCATCAGGAACTCGCGCCCGCGCAGGATGCCCGCCCTGGGCCGGGCCTCGTCGCGGTATTTGGTCTGGATCTGGTAGAGGGTGACCGGATAGTCCTTGTACGAGGAGTATTCGCCCTTGACCATGTCGGTGAAGAGTTCCTCGTGCGTGGGACCGAGGAGGTAGTCGGCGCCCTTGCGGTCCTGGAGGCGGAAGAGCGTGTCACCGTATTCGGTCCAGCGGCCGGTGGCCTCGTAGTATTCGCGGGGCAGCAGGGCGGGGAAGAGCACCTCCTGACCGCCCATCCGGTTCATCTCCTCGCGGACGATCCTGGTGACGTTTTCCAGCACCATCTTGCCGAGGGGCAGCCAGGAGTAGATGCCCGGCGCCACCCGGCGAACGTAGCCGGCGCGGACCAGAAGCTTGTGGCTCGGCACTTCCGCGTCTGCCGGGTCGTCCCGCAGGGTGCGAAGAAACAACGACGACATGCGCAGCAACACGGCTACTCCTTGCTCGAACCTGGATGTGAAGGATTACAGGCTATCGACTTCGGGTGGCACCGCGCGCGAGCTTATCCACAGGTCCCGCAGGACTCAGACCGTCAACGGGATCCATCCGGACACGAAAGCGGCCAGAAACGCCGTGAACAACCCGGCGAACACCGCCGACAGCGCCAGCGCGCGTACCCGGCCCCAGCCGTTCCTGCGCAGCACGAGCACCAGCACGACGGACAGCAACCCGATCAACAGCGCCGGCACCGGCCAGAACGACCGCTCACTGTCGATGAACCCCGGCGTCGCCCGGTCCACCACGTCCGCGATCAGCGTCGCGCCGACCGCGCCCGCCGCGAGGTCGCCCCAGACGTCCTCCCTGCGGGTGGCGAACGCCAGCAGGCCCAGGACCACGAGCAGGGCGAGCGTCCAGTTGAGCCCGGCGGCGCTGCCTCCGACGACGTCGAAGGCCATGTCACCCTTCAGCGCGCTCGCGCCCAGGGCCGCGACCATCGTGGAGGCCACTGCCAGGAACGTCGTCAGCAACGCCCACCCGAACCCCGACGCCGTGGCGCCCACGGCCAGCGACAGGCCGAGGTAGGCGTACGGGTCGTAGATCTGACCGACCCATGCGGGACCCTTGCCGGCAAGGAGCATGCCGACGAGCCCGACGGCGAGTCCTCCGAAGAAAGCCGACAGAAGGTGACGTTCGATGCCGCGCTGCCGCCGGTCGTACTCGGCGAGGTCGGCATAGTCGATGCTGATGTCGTTCATATCCATTTCCCTGGTCAACCCTCCACCGGGTAACCCGTGGGATGACCAGTGCCAGATTATGTGACTGTACAAAAAAGGCAAATTTCGGTCACCCGGATGTCAAACAAGCAATCGATTGGTTAATATCGATCCGTGGCACTCCCCGATGAGCTCCGCGCCGTCGTCCGCGACTACCTCGCCGACCGGCCGGACGCACCGTGGCAGGCTTTCGCGCGCGACGTGGGGATCGCGGGGCTGCTCGTCCCCGAGGAACACGGCGGGGCGGGATGCGGTCCGGCCGAAATGGCTGCCGTGAGCGAGGAACTGGGCCGGGCGCTGTCGCCCCACCCCTTCCTGCAGACGGCGGTGATGGCCGTCGAGGCGCTCACGGCGAGCGGGGCGTACGACCTGCTCCCGGCGCTGGCCGACGGCGCCACGACCGCGACCGTGGTGGCGCCGGGCGAGGGCACGCTCCGGCTGGAGTCGGGCCTGCTCACGGGCGTGGTGCCGTACGCGATGGCGGGCGAGCTGGCGCTGGTCTACGTGGACGGGCTGCTGGTGGCGGGCGTGCCCGACCGGCGCAGGACGTACCGGACCATGGACGAGAGCCGGCCGCTGCAGGAGCTCTCCTTCCAGGACACCCCGGTACGGCGGCTCGGCGACGGCTCGTCGTGGCCCCGCGTGCGCGACCTCGGGATCGCGGCCCTGGCCGCCGAGCAGGTGGGCGGGGCGCAGCGGTGCCTGGAGATGGCGGTGGAGCACGCGAAGCGGCGGCGGCAGTTCGGGCGGCCGATCGGGTCGTTCCAGGCGATCAAGCACAAGCTCGCCGATCTGCTGCTGGTGGTGGAGTCGGCCAGGTCGGCTGCCGGGGTGGCGGCGGTCGACGAGGTGTACGCGGCGATCGCGGGGTCGTACTGCACGGAGGCGTATCTGGCGGCGGCGGGCGAGAACATCCAGGTCCACGGCGGGATCGGGATCACCTGGGAGCATCCTGCGCATCGCTATCTCAAGCGGGCCACCTCGGACGCGCAGCTCTTCGGGCCGCCGCAGGCCCATCGCGCCCGCCTGGCGGCCCACGCCCTCGGCTAGCGTTCCGCGCCCGCACGCCTGCACCCCGCCGCACTTCGGCGGAGGTCCCTTTACAGGAGGAGGGAAGCGGCGGTGCCGGGTAAAAGTCCCTCCGCGAGGGAAGCGGCGGTGTCGGGCAGAGGTCCCTTCAGGAGGAAAAGCGGCGGTGCTGGAGGCCGAGGTCCCAGAGCGGGAACAGCGGCGGTGACCGGCGGAAATCCCTCTGGGGGTGCGGGTGAGGGATGCCTTCGAGGGGTACCGGCGGGGGTGCTTCTGAGGGAGGGAGTGGAGGTTGCCGCCGGGCGTGGGGAACGGGTCAGCCGCCGAGCAGTTCTTCCCAGGGGTGGCGGGTGTTGGTCCGGCGGGTGGTGTCGAGGGCTTCGGCCAGGCGCCAGAAGCCGGGCCGTTCCCGTACGGTGGCCCGCCCGATCGGGTCGATCGCGCGCAGCTCGAACCGCACCCCCATCACGTCGAGCACGGCCGAACCGCTGCTCCCCGGCCCGGCCTCGGTGACGAGCGGGCCGTCGTAGTCGGGGTCGCGCACCTGCTGGGCCAGCAGTAAGGCCACCTCGGACGCGTACGGCCCGTCGCGCCACTCGATGTGCCAGCTGTGATCGGCCCCGCGCCACCACGTCAGGTCGCGGCACGACTCGATGAAGTCGGCCTCGGTGGCCAGCGCGGCCATCACCCGGCCGAACGCCTCATACCTGCGGGCGCTGGTGAGCGAGAGGTCGTCGTCGGCGAAATCGGGGAACAGGCCGTCCTTAGGCCGCCGCAGCGCGTGCTTTCGCTTCACAGGCATCCACTCTGATCGGGTCCGCGCCCTTCCCGCAAGTGTTCGCTGCTGATACGCTCTACCAAGCGAGCGCTTGGTTCACTACTTCGGAGGCGCGATGACGTCCCTACGGATCAGCCTGGGGTATGAGCTGGAGGTCCGCGGTCGCACCCGCGAAGTGGAGCAGCAGACGTTCCAGAACGTGGTCGACCAGGTCGTGCTGGGCGACCGGCTGGGGTTCGACACGGCCTGGTTCGTGGAGCACCACTTCACCAGGGGCTTCTCCCACTCCTCCGCGCCCGACCTGGTCCTGGCCGCCATCTCGCAGCGCACCGAGCGCATCCACCTGGGGCTCGGCGTGGTGCTGCTGCCGTTCCAGTCCCCGATCCGTACGGCGGAGCGGGTCGCCACGCTGGACGTGCTGAGCGGCGGCCGGGTGGAGTTCGGCACGGGACGAGGGGCCTCGCCCCTGGAGTACCAGGCGTTCCAGCGGCCGTTCGAGAAGTCGCGGCAGATCTGGGAGGACTCGCTGGAGGCGACGCTGGCCATCTGGCAGGCCGACGGCGAGCCGGTCAGCCGCTCGAACGAGTTCTTCGAGATCCCCGACGTGGCCGTCTATCCGCGCCCGGCCCAGCGGCCGCACCCGCCGGTGTGGGTGGCGTCGACCTCGCTGGAGGGCTATCTGGCGGCGGCCAAGCACGGATACAACCTGCTCGGCATGACGATGCTCAAGGGCATCGACGACGTGGCCTCCGACATCGCGAAATATCGGGAATGTCTGGCGGAGCACGGATTCGACCCCGCGAGCCGCCGCGTCGCCCTGATGATCCCCTGGTACGTCGCCCCCACTCGCGACGAGGCGACCGCCTCGGCCGCCGACGCGGTCCTGTGGTACATCCGCCGCCAGGTCAACCTCGTCACCCCGCCCGACTACTACGACGCCCGCCACGCCACCCACCGGGTGCTGGGGCAGCTCGCGGCCGGGATGCCGCCCGAGGAGTCGATGGCCACGCTGCGGGAGCACCTGATGGTGGTGGTCGACGACGTGGAGGGCTCGCGCAAGGCCCTGGCCAGGATCGCCGAGGCGGGCGCGACGGACCTCATCATCCAGGCGCAGGTGGGCGGGCTGGCACATGAGCGGGTGTGCGACTCGATGACGCTGTTCATGACCGAGGTGGCACGTTGACGGCCCGCCCTCACCCGGTGCCCCGGACGCTCGACCGTACGGAGATGGTGCTTTGATGGCCCGCTGGCTCACCCGTGACGACCTCGGCGCCGCCGCGCGCTCCGCCACCGGGCTCCTGCTCGTCTCCCCCGACCTGTCGAGCGCCGTCCCGCTGGACCCCCGCGACCACGTGCTGACCGCCAAGGCCCTGCGCGAGTGCGGGGTCGGCGAGCGCGAGCGCGTCGTGGTGGCACTCGCCGAACCCGCCGGGGCGCTCTGGACGGCGGCCGCGGCCGACGTGGCCGAGGCCGCCGCCGACGTGGGCCCGCGCGGCCGGATGCGCCTGCACCACGCGCTGACCGCCCTCAAAGCCTCCACCCTGGTCATCACCCCGACGGGCGCGATGGACTTCCTGGCCCGGCTGCACCTGGAGTTCCTGCTGGACCCGCTGGACCTCGGGCTCAGGAACATCGTCCTCACCGGCGAGATCGCCTCCAAGCGGACGATCGCCCACCTGGCGGGAGAGTTCGAGGCCACGGTGACGGAGGTGTTCGCCGGCCCGTTCACCGGCGGCGCCCTGGCGTGGCGGGCGTCGGAGGACGACCCGCTCACGCCGCTCGCCGACGACGTGCTGGGCCTGGCGGCGCTGACCAAGGACGACTCCCCCGACCCCGCGGCCGAGCTCGCCGAGCTGGTCATCACCTCCGCGGCCGGTGACACCGTGCTGAGGACCGGCCAGGTCGCCAGGCTCGGCGGTGCGGGCATACCCGCGCCGGCCCACACGGTGGGCGACCACGTGCTGGTCAGGGGCGTGTGGCTGGCGCTGCCGCGCATCGAGAAGGCGCTGTCCAAGGTCGACGGCGTGTCCGGCTGGGACCTGTCGATCAGCCGCCAGGGGACGTTGGACGCGGCCGTGCTCACGGTCACGTTCAGCCGGGCGAGCCTGGTCCGCAACCCCATGTGGAAGTCGCGGATCCAGCAGGCCGTCCAGGCGCTGACGCCCATCTCGATCAACGTGGAGATCGCCCAGGACGTCTCCGAGACCCCCACTCCGGGCACGGTGAACGACCTGCGCGGCCACCACCTCGGAAGGGACCGCGCTCTCATCACCTAGGGGCAACCGATGGCACCGATGCCGGACTGGGGAACGCTCCCCCGCATGCTTCGCGACCAGGCAGAAAACCACCCCGGCGCCATCGTGGTCGCCGAGGGCGGCACCCGGATGACACTGTCCGAGCTGCGGGCCTCGGCGGCCGAGATCGCCCGCGGCCTCATCGCCCTCGGCGTCGGGCCCGGTGACCGGGTGGCGATGTGGGGGGTGAACTCGGCGTTCTGGGTGCGGCACGCGTTCGGCATCTGGGACGCGGGGGCGGTCATCGTGCCGCTCTCGTCCCGTTTCAAGGGCATCGAGGCCGCCCAGCTGATCGAGAAGACCGGCGCCAAGGTGCTCATCACCGGAGCGGGCCCCTCGGCCGCCCCTCTCGCCGACCTGCTGCCGCCCCTTTCCGGCCTGCGCCGCCCGGACGACTTGCCCGCCCTGGGCACGCGCGTCTCCGCTCAGGAGGCCGAGGGGCGGGCGCTCGCCATACGCCCTGACGACCTGTGCGAGATCATGTCCACGTCGGGCACCACCGGCGTGCCCAAGGGCGTCATGATCGACCACTCCCAGGTCCTGCGCGGCTACTGGGACTGGTCCGAGATCGTCACCCTCGACGACCGCGACCGCTATCCGATCATCGCCCCGTTCAGCCACGGGTTCGGGCTGAACGCGGGGCTCGTCGCCTGCGTCCTGCGCCGGGCCACGATGCTGCCGATCCCCGTCTTCACGCCCGACGCCCTGATGTCGCTGATCTCCTCCGAGCGGATCACGGTGCTGGCCGGGCCGCCGACGCTCTTCCACCGGATACTGGACGAGCTGGACCGCGAGTCCTGGGACGTGTCCTCGCTGCGCGTGGCCATCTGCGGCGCCGCCGCCGTCCCCGCCCGCCTGATCACACGGCTGGTGGAACGGGTGGGGCTGGAGCGGATGATCAACGCGTACGGGCTGATGGAGGGCACGGTCGTCTCCATGACGCGCGCCGGGGACCCCATCGACGTCATCGCCAACACCACCGGCCGGACCGTGCCCGGGATCGAGGTGCGGATCGTGGACGACGACGGCAAGGAGGTCGCGGCCGGGGAGCGCGGGGAGATCCTGCAGCGGGGCTACGGGGTGATGCGGGGGTACTGGGGCGAGCCCGCGAGGACGGCGGAGGTCGTCGACGGCGACGGGTGGCTGCACACGGGGGACGTGGGGGTGCTGGACCCGTCGGGCAACCTCGCCATCGTGGATCGCAAGAAGGAGCTCTTCATCGTCAACGGGTTCAACGTGTCGCCGGCCGAGGTGGAGTCGCTGCTGCTGCGGGAGGGGTCGCTGGCGCAGGTGGCGGTCGTGGGCGTGCCGGACCCGGTCAGAGGGGAGGCGGGGGTGGCGTACGTCGTCCCGCGGCCCGGGGTCGCCGTCGATCCGGAGGGGCTGATCGGCTGGGCCAAGGGCAACATGTCCAACTACAAGGTGCCCCGGCGGGTCGTGGTGGTGGACGCGCTGCCGGTGAACGTGAACGGCAAGGTGGACAAGCTGGCGCTCCGTACGTCGGCCGAGGCTCTTCTGAGGGAGTGAGCTCCATCTCCCGCAAGGTGAGAACGGGGGCGCGAAGCCGTCTGACGAGGCTCCAAGGCGGGTAGGGTCAAATTAGCGCCATCTGCCCCAGGAGCTGCCATGTTGCGCCTGTTGGCCGGGGAGGCCGCACGTAGATTCGGGGGGCGCGCTGCTGTCGTCGCCGGCTCCACCGTGCTGACCTTCGCCGACCTGGACCGGCTCTCCGACCAGGTGGCCGCCGGGCTGGCCCATCGAGGTACGCGCATCGGCGACGTCGTGGCGCTGGCGCTGCCCGACGGGCCCGAGTTCGTGATCTGCTACGTGGCGGCCGCGAAGATCGACGCGGTGACGGCCGGCATCGGGACCGAGCGGCCGGAGCTGCTGGCCCGGCTGGACCCGGCCATCGTCATCACCGCCCCAGGGGTGCTCCCGCCGCTGCCCGGGCTCGATGTGGTGACGCTGCCCATCGAGCGCGGCGGCCCCATCCGGCTCGGGAGCCTGTGCAGGCGGGAGCCGCCACCGCCGCCGTTCCCGCCGGGCCCCTCACGACCGGTCGTGATCACGTTCTCCTCGGGCAGGACGGGACCGCCCAAAGGGGTCGTGTTCGGCAACAAGCAGCTGGAGGCCATCAGAGCCCACGGGGCGGGGACGCGCTGGGGGACGGGCGACGCGCGGCTGGTGCCGCATCCGCTGGGCCGGCTGGGGTTCGTCACGCGGCTGCCGATGTTCCTGCAGACCGGGCGGACCTGTCACGTCCTGCCCGAATGGAGCCCGGACGCCGCGGTCAAGGTGATCCGCGAGCGCGGGATCGAAGTGCTCCACGGCACCCCGTACCAGCTCTCGCGCATTCTGGCCTGCGGCGGGGACCTGCCGGACCTGGCCCTCATCCTGTCCGCCGGCGCGCCCGCCCCGCCCAAACTGATCAGGGCGTTGCGGGACAGATACCGCGTGCCTGTGTGCAACCGCTACATCTGCACCGAAGCAGGGTTGGGGCTCGGCACCCGGCCCGACGACCCGCCCGGGGACGCCGAGGTCTGTGTCGGCAGGCCACGCGACGGTGTGGACGTATCGATCAGAAACGCCGACGGACGCGTACTGTCAGATGAGGACGAAGGCGAGGTGCTCCTCCGCTCCGAGGCGGTGATGAGCGGCTACGTTGGCAAGAGCATCGATCATGCGGTGTTCGCGAGAGACGGGTTCATCCGGACCGGCGATCGGGGATACCTGGATCACACCGGCCGGTTACATCTGGTGGGACGCGTGTAACCGAGTCTTAGGAGGCAGCGTGGCGTTGCACGTGGCGGTCATCGGGTCGGGCCCCGCCGGGATCTACACGGCCGAGGCTCTGGTGAAGCAGTCGGCCGAGCCCGTCGAGGTCGATGTCCTCGAACGCCTGCCGACCCCGTACGGGCTGGTCAGATACGGCGTCGCGCCCGACCACACGTCGATCAAGTCGATCGCCAACTACCTGCGGAAAGTGCTCGAGCTGCCCGAGGTCCGCTTCCTCGGCGGCGTCACGCTGGGCGAGCACGTCTCCGTCGAGGACCTGCTCGGCGCCTACGACGCGGTCGTCTACTGCACGGGCGCGATGGTCGACAGGAAGCTCGGCATCCCCGGCGAGGACCTGCCCGGCAGCGTGGCGGCGACCGACTTCGTCAACTGGTACTGCGGGCACCCCGATGTCGATCCGGGGCGGTTCACGCTCGACAGCTCCGAGGTCGCGGTGATCGGCGTCGGCAACGTGGCGGTCGACGTCGTACGCATCCTGGCCAAGACCCACGAGGAGCTGCGGTCCACGGACGTGCCGCACGACGTGCTCGAACGCCTCGAGGTGAGCCAGGTCAAGGCCATCCACATGATCGGCCGCCGCGGTCCCGAGCACGCCAAGTTCACCCTGAAGGAGCTGCGCGAGCTGGGCGAGCTGGCCAACGCCGACGTCTGCGTCCGCCCCGACGAGGCCGTCGTCCTGGGCGTCGACTTCCCGCGCCAGGTCCAGGGCAACATCAAGGTCCTGCAGTCGTGGGCCGCCCGCAACCCGGTGGGCCGCCCGCGCCGCCTCGACGTGCGCTTCTGGCTGCGGCCCGTGGAGATCCTCGGCACCGAGCGGGTGGAGGGCCTCAAGCTCGAACGCACCCGCCTGTCGGAGGAGGGGCGCGTGGTCGGCACGGGCGAGTTCGAGACGCTGCCGGTCGGCATGGTGCTGCGCTCGGTGGGCTACCAGAGCGTGCCGCTGCCCGGGGTGCCGTTCTCGGAAAAGACCATGACCGTGCCGAACGAGGCCGGGCGGGTGCGCGACCGCGAATACGTGGCAGGCTGGCTCAAACGCGGCCCAACCGGGGTGATCGGCACCAACAAGTCCGACGCGGCCGAGACGGTCCGCACGCTCCTCTCCGACCTCTCGGATCACCCGCGGGTGAGCGGCGGGGCCATCGACGCGCTGCTGGCCGCGCGTGGGGTGCGTCCCGTGACGTACGAGGAGTGGCTGGCGATCGAGGCGGCCGAGGGCGAGCTGGCCAGGTCGCTGGGCCGGGGCGAACGCGTCAAGCTGGTCGGCCTGGAGGCAATGCTCCGTGCGTGCCGTTCCTGAGGGGTTCGACGAGGCCTACCGGCTCCAGCAGACCCGCTATCCCTCCACCGGCGAGGGCTGGCAGCCGGTCCACACCGTCTACGTCCCGGCCGACCGGTTCTCGATCCGCACCCTGTCCGAGTGGAGCGACCAGGCGCTGTCCCTGGTCAAGGCGCACCTGCCCGATCCCGCCGCGCTGGCGGAGGTCTTCGGGGTGCCCGGCGGGCTGGCCGCCGCCGTGCACCCCAAGGTGATCCAGAAGCTCTCCTCGGAGCCGATCGAGGACCTGCGCATCGACTTCGAGGACGGGTACGGCGTCCGTCCCGACCTGGTGGAGGACGACCACGTGGCCCAGGCCGTCGAGGCGGTGGCCACGATGCACGCGGCGGGCACGCTGCCGCGGCGGTGGGGGCCTCGGGTGAAGTCGTTCGCCGACGGCAATCCGGCGCGGTCGGTGCGCACGCTCGACCTGTTCCTCTCGGGGCTGATGGAGCGGGCCGGCGAGCTGCCGCGGGGCTTCACGGTGACCTTTCCCAAGATCCTCATGGAGGCCTACCTCGGTCAGTTCACGCAGGTGCTGGGCCGGCTGGAGGACGAGCTGGAGGTGCGGCTGCGGTTCGAGATGCAGGTGGAGGCGCCGCAGACGCTGCCCTTCCTGCGCGGGGACCTGGCGGAGTCGCTGGGCGGGCGGCTCGCGGCGGCGCATTTCGGGGTCTTCGACTACACGGCCGCGATCGGGCTGCCGCCGCACGAGCAGCGGCTGGACCATCCGGCGTGCGATCATGCCCGGCACGTGATGCAGACGGCGTTCGCGGGCACGAGGGTGGAGCTGTCGGACGGCTCTCTGGCCGCCGCGCCCGCCTCCGGGCTCACCGGTGACGTGCACGCGCTGTGGCGGCGGCACGCCGAGCTGGTCAGGCATTCGCTGCGGCACGGCTTCTACCAGGGGTGGGACATGCACCCTTCCCATCTGGTGAGCCGCTTCGCCACCGTTTACGCCTTCCACCTCGATCGCTATGACGCGTACCGGGAGCGGGTGAGGGCGTGGGAGGAGCAGCGGGAGGCTGAGGGCGGCCTGATGGACGAGCCCGCCACGATCCGCACGCTGGTGGCCGCTCTCAGCCGCGCGGACGCGGCCCTGCCCTAGCGGTCTCAGTCGCGTTCGACCAGGGACCGCCACTGGCGTACCAGGCGCCACTCCACCGGGTCGGACCAGCTCGCCCGCACGGCGGAGCCCACGTGGAAGGCGCGGATGCCGTAGTCGAGCAGCGCCGGCACGTGCGCCGGCTTCAGCCCGCCGCCGGCCAGGATGATCGAGCCGTCACCGGCCTCGGCGCGCGCCCTCAGCACCGGCAGCCCCTGCCCCACCCCGTTGGGCGAGCCCGAGGTGAGCACGGTGGCGAGGTTGGGCAGCAGCCGCACGGCCCGCCAGGACGCCTGGACGTCGGCGGCGTGATCGACCGCCCGGTGGAACGTCCACGGGAGCGGCGAGACGGCGTGGATGAGCGCCTCGGTCGCCGGGAGATCGACCTTCCCTGAGCCGTCGAGGAACCCGAACACGAACCCCGCCGCCCCCGCCTGCGCCAACGCCTTGGCGTCCCGGCTCAGGCGGTCGAGCACGTCGGGGTCGGCGATGAAGTTGGCGTCACAGCGGAGCATCACCATCTGAGGGAGGGGGCACTCCGCGGCGATCGCGGCAACCGTCTCCGGGGAGGGGCTCAGCCCGTCGGCCGCCATGTCGGCGACGACCTCCAGCCGGTCGGCTCCACCCTGTTCGGCGGCCACGGCGTCACGCACGTTGAGGGCGATCACCTCGAGCAGGGATCCGGTCATGGAGGAGAGGTTATATGGTGCTCTGCACCGTTCCGCCGCTGATCACACCAAAAAGTCCCCGCCAACGGCCTCCCCCATCGCCCAGAGGCCCGCTCCAGGCCCCCAAACGCCCCCACAGCACCGCACAACCGGGGCCCCCTGCCCAACACCCCAACCCTCGCCAGACAAGCCCACAGCCCACCACGGGCACCGAACGGACGCGGCTGCGTGGCCACCACACACGCCGCGCCCCGCCACCCACCGCGCACGCCGCCCCTCCTGCGCACGCTGAAGGAGCCTCGGCACGCGAGCCACGCCATCCGACGCAGCACGCGCCAGACGAGCACGCCGTCCACCTCTGCGCGCTGGGTGCACTACGCATGCGTCTTGGTATGCGAGGCACGGCGTCTCCCCGTCGGACGGGGGGGACGCGGGCGTGGCGGAAGGCACGCTTGGCCCCGATCCCGGGGGACCGGGGCCGTGGGTGCGGGGTGTCAGGCGGAGATGAGTTCGGCCATGGTCAGGTCACGGAAGGCCGTTGTGGCCAGGTCTCCTGACGGGCGTTCGAACAGGGCGCCGGACGCGCGATGGGGAAGGTCCACCGTACGGACGTGGCGGAACCCGCGCCTGCGGTAGTACTCCTGCAGCCGCCGGTTCCCCTTGGCGCAGTCCAGGCGCAACCACGGCAGCCCGGCCGCGTGGGCGGAGGTGCAGGCCCAGTCCAGGAGGGCGTCCCCGAGGCCGCTGCCGGACCAGGGACGGGCCACGGCGAGCTTGTGGACATAAAGGGCAGCCCTGGGGTCGTCGTCGAGTGTCCAGAACTCGGGGTCCGCGTGGTTGTCGAGGGCTATGGTGGCTACCGGCGGGGCCGATTCGTCGGGGTCGAGGTATCTGAGCTCGTCGTCGAGCACGAACAGCACCCGCTCCTCGATGAGCGGCACGATGCGCTCGGGGCCGAAGCCCCCGCGCGGCCACTGCCGTACGCCTTGCGAGTAGAGCCACTCGGCGGCGTCCGCGAGCAGCGTGAGTACGCCGGGAAGGTCCTCGGGTTCCGCTCTGCGGAGCGCGAGCGGGTGAAGCAGCGTGTTGGTGTGCATAATAAAACTCCCGTTGCGTAGGGTTTACGCGCATACGCAAAGCGTGATGAAGCAATGGTGCGCGTAGCCGAAAATGGGGCCTCAACCCGATATATATGGATAAATGGCGATTTAGGGGAGTATGCACGACTCCCCTAGGCCAGCGAGGCGGCTAATTTCTCGCTGCGCCCGGCCCCAGCCGGCGGGATCACCCCTTCAACCGAGCTCGTTAGCGGCCATCGAGCTCGTATCTGATCAAATGTTTGTCGGCGGGCAGCACCGACACCGCGACACGCACTGGCATGTCGGCCCCGTCGTATCCGACTCGGACATACACCATGACTGGCGTGCCGAGCTCGAGCTGGAGGCGCTCGGCCTCCTCCTGGTTGGGCATGCGGGCCCAGATGTCGTCGGTGACGCGCACCTGCGCATGCCCCAGCTCCTCCAGCACCCGGTTCGCCCCTCGCGCGATGTCTCCGGGCCTGGCGATCTCAGAGTCGGCAACCAGATCACGGGGGAAGTAGGAATCGTTGGTGTTGTACGGCTGGCCGTCCACGAAACGCAGACGGCGCCTCACCACCGCCAATTCCCCATCAGCCAACTCCAGTCTGCTGGCGATCTCCTCGACGGGAGAAACCGTCAGCACCTCGATGTACTGGCTTGGCTCGCGGCCTTCCTGCGCCACGGCATAGGCGAAGGCTTCCCGCAATTCCCCAGAAGGTTGTGGCTCCAGCTCCCGCTGCGGATAGATCAGCAGCGGTCTGCGGTCTCTGACCACGGTTCCGCGCCGCGGCGTGCGCGTAACGAGCCCCTCATTGACGAGCTCGCCCAGGGCCAGCCTTACGGTGTTCCTGCTCACCCCATGGTCTTCCATGAGCTGCGCCTCGGTCGGCAGCTGTGATCCCGGGCCGAGGACACCCGAGTAGATGGCTCGACGCAACTCCGCAGCCACCTGCTGATACAGCACCGACCTTGCCACTTTCACCCCTTTTGTTCCAACAATTTAGACGATCTGGTTCTAGCAGGCCACAACCCCTTGACCGAACCGCCTCCACCGGCCCATCATCCATTCGTTGGTACAAATCCATCTAAAGGCCGGTGAGGGGGTGAAGGCCAGTGTTGCCGGTCCGCACGGGTACGCCGTACCTGCCCTGGCATGCCCCTTGCGAAGCAACACGTTTACTGCGTTACGGGTTGCGTCGCCAGGGGTTCACCCACACCTACCAGAGCATGGGCATCGGTGTGCGCGAGCTATCGGTGTTGACTGAGCTGACCGTGTGGTGCAATGACGGATCCTTTGTCTGGAATGAGGAGGGTGGCGCCCCCGTCACGCACCCCATTGATGACCCGGTTGGTGCAGCTCAACGCATCGCCGCACGTTACCGGCAGCGGGAGCTTTCACACTCCCCCATCGACTCCGTGCGCGAACCAACGGTCTAGGACTCCATCCCTCGCCGGAGTCCTGGCGCCGTCGCGCACGGGACAGGAAGCGCGTCCTGGCGGGTCCCCCACGCCCGCCAGGGCGCGTTTTCCTCCAAGGGACCAACGCCGCGCATCGCGCCTTCCCGCCACGGGCGGGGGCCGCGCCCTTCCAGGCGGAGACCGCGCCCCAGGCGCGTGAGTGACCGCCGACCGCACCGATTCCCAGGCGCTCGCCCACCTTCGGGTCCTCGCCGATCCCCAGGTGCCCGCCGCCCTCCGGATGCGCACGTCACCAAAGGTCCTCGCCGATCCCGAAGCAGTCGCCGTCGCCCAGAACGGCGGACCACCCCATGAGGTCCTCACCGACTCCGAAGCAGTCGCCGTCGCCCAGAACGGCCGTCCACCCCATCCTGTACGGTCACCACGGGCGACCCCACCCGCCGACCATGACCGGGCCCCGTCCAGGGAGACGCTTCTCCGGTGTGCGGGGCCGGGCGCCGTCACGGCACGGCACGACCGGCTGAATGGTTTCGTCGAGGACCGGCGGGCAGGAGGGATCGCGACTCGTGACCCGCAGGTCACACCTGCCACCGAGATCCCGTCAGTCATGGTCTGCCGCCAGTCCGAGCCGTCCGTGTCGACGCCTTCTGCCATCATCATCAACCCTCGGAGCCGAACCTGGGGGCTGCTTCGTGATGGTGGGACTGGTGGGATTTTCCGGTACCAATCCAATTTCCGGCGCAAGGTCAACTAGCGGGAGGATTTGCGCTGGACCGGATGAGCATCCAGATTCCCGTCATCGTCCACCGGCGCCCAGTCCACCAGGGTCAACCGCTCGTCGACCCGGCGGTAGGCGGCCCGCACCCGCCGACCGCGCTCCGGAGAGCCGTCCCCACGCCAGTTCCCGTACACGAAGCACCCCGGCACCGCCGCCAGCCGGACCATCACCACCACGTACGGCACCCCGAACCCCGGCATGAACGGCTGATGGTTGACGATCCAGCTCTCGACCACCCCCTCGGGCTCCACCTCCCGCCAGTGCCACGCCTCCGTGCGGCACTCGGGGCAGAACGCCCGCGCCGGGAAGCGCACCGCCCCGCACCCGTCGCACTCCTGAACGGCGAACTCCTGCCCGGCGACCCGCTCCCACCACTGCCTGGAGTCCCGGTCGGGTTCGGGCCGGTAGGCCGTCATCATGATCTCCTCAGGATCAGGGCGGAGGTGGCCGGCAGGATGTAGCCGGGCTGGGCCGTGGACAGCGCGACCTCGGCCCCCGGCACCTGCCGGTCCCCCGCGTCACCTCTGAGCTGGGAGACCGCCTCGGCGATGTGGTTGATGCCGTGGACGTAGCCCTCGGACAGGAAGCCGCCGTGGGTGTTGACCGGGAGGCGGCCGTCCGGCGCCGTCGCGCCCGAGGCCACGTACGGGCCGCCCTCGCCCTTCTCGCAGAACCCGTAGTCCTCGAGCTGGACGATCACCGAGTACGTGAAGCAGTCGTACAGCTCGGCCACGTCGATGTCCTCCGGCCCCAGCCCGGCCTGCGCATAAAGGCGGGGGGCCAGGGCGGCGGCCGCGGTCACCGTGGGGTCGGTGGACGGGCCCGAGAGGTGGGACGTGCCGCCGCCCCAGGCCGCTGCCGAGATCAGCACCGGGGGGCGGCGGAGAGTGCGGGCGCGTTCGGCCGTGGTGACGACCACGGCGCAGGCCCCGTCCGTCTCCAGGCAGCAGTCCAGCAGCCGGAACGGCTCCGCGATCCACCGGCTCGCCAGGTAGTCGTCCAGGGTGATGGGGGTGCGCATCAGGGCGCGCGGGTTCTTGGCCGCGTTGGCGCGCTGGGTGACGGCCAGGTGGCCGAAATGCTCGGCTTGAGTGCCATATTTCAACATGTGTGCTCGGGCGTACATGGCGTACTGCTGCGGCGGCGCCACATACCCGTACGGCGCTTGGTACTGCACCTCCGGGCTCACCGGCACACCCCGGCCGGTGCCGCCCATGCGGAACTCGGAACGGGCGTTGATGGCCCGGTAGCAGACCACCGTCTCGGCCACCCCGGCCGCCACCGCCAGCGCCGCCTGACCGACGACCGCATGCGAGACGCTGCCACCGCCGAACTGGTCGAGGTGCCAGGCGAGATCGGTCAGGCCCAGCGCGGGGGCCACCAGCGTGGGGGCGGCGGAGTCGCCCACGCGGTGCGTGGCCAGCCCGTCCACCTCGTCCACCGCCAGCCCGGCGTCCTCCAGCGCGGCCAGCACGGCACGGCAGGCCAGCGTGAGGGTGCTGACGCCCGAGTCCTTCGTGAAGGGGGTGTAGCCGACCCCGGCTATCGCGGTGCGGTCTCGGACATCAAGCAAGCGCTTGGGCACAAACGTCACGTTAGGCCGGAAATTTCCCCCATGTCAACGCACCCCCTCGCATGGCTCACGCGTGAACGGAGGGGTGGGCGACCGGGTGACAGTGGACCGTACGCCCCGTGTGGCATGCGAACTTGACATGGTTTCCCGGTTCGACCTACCGTCCAAGCAAGCGCTTGGTATGATAGAGCGCAGACGGTGGACTAGGAGGCGGACCATGAGCACACACGCTGCCCGGCTCGTCGCGCCGGACGGCTGTCGCGGCCTTCCGACGCCCCATCAGCGAAGGATTCGCAACGGAGCCGCCATGCAAACCGGCCCTTCACCCCACAGCGCGAACGGCCACCTCGACAGCCGCCGCTTCCGGCAGGTGCTCGGGAGGTTCGCGACCGGTGTGGTGGCGATCACGGCGGTCGATCCGACGAGCAGCCTGCCGTGCGGCCTGGCGGCCAACTCCTTCACCTCGGTCTCGCTCGATCCGCCCCTGGTGGCGTTCTGCGTGGCCTACACCAGCAGCAGCTGGCCCAAGGTGCGCGGTGCCAAGGTCATCACCGTCAACGTGCTGGCCGAGCACCAGCAGGCGGTGTGCGCCCAGATGGCGACCAAGGGCGGCGACAAGTTCGCGGGCCTGGAGTGGACCGGCTCCCCCGGTGGCAACCCGGTGCTCGAAGGCGCGCTGGCCTGGATCGACTGTGCGATCGAGGCCGAGCACCCGGCGGGCGACCACATGATCGTGGTGGCCCGGGTGCTCCAGCTCGACACGCACTCCGAGGGCGGCCCGCTGCTGTTCTTCCGCGGGGGCTACGGAGGCTTCGTTGAGCGTCTCTGATGGGCGCGCAGGATCAGAACGGAGCGAGCACGTCCCTCCAAGCGCGCCGGGCCTGCGGGAAGAGGCGCGGGCCTGGCTGGAGGAGGCGCTGAGCGGTGAGTTCGCGCACGTCAGAGGGCTCGGGGGGCCCGGGCGCGAGCACGAGGGCCATGAACTGCGGCAGGCGTGGGAGCGCCACCTCGGCAAGGCCGGATGGACCTGCCTGGGCTGGCCCGAGCGGTACGGCGGCCGCGCCGCGTCCCTGGAGGACCAGGTCGCCTTCTACGAGGAGTACGCCAGGGCCGACGCCCCCGCCAGGGTGGGCCACATCGGCGAGGGGCTGATCGGCCCGACCATCCTCGAATTCGGCACCGACGAGCAGAAGGACCGCTTCCTGCCGCCGATCCAGCGCGGCGACGAGCTCTGGTGCCAGGGCTACTCCGAGCCCGAGGCGGGCTCCGACCTGGCCAACGTCCAGACGAAGGCGCACCTGGAAGGCGGCGAGTGGGTCGTCACCGGGCAGAAGGTGTGGACCTCGCTGGCGCACGTGGCCGACTGGTGCTTCGTGCTGTGCCGTACCGAACCAGGCTCGCAGCGGCACAAGGGGCTGTCGTACCTGCTCGTCCCCATGGACCGGCCGGGCGTGGACGTGCGGCCGATCGTGCAGCTCACCGGTACGTCGGAGTTCAACGAGGTGTTCTTCGACGGCGCGCGCACGGCGGCCGGGAACATCCTCGGAGCGCCGGGCGACGGCTGGCGGGTGGCGATGGCCACGCTCGGTTACGAGCGCGGCGCCTCCACGCTCGGGCAGCAGATCGGGTTCAGGCGGGAGCTGGCCAAGGTCGTCGAGACCGCCGGCAGGACGGGTGCGATCGACGACCCGGTGCTGCGCGACAGGCTCGTCCAGTCGTGGCTGGAGCTGGAGATCATGCGGCTGAACGCGCTGCGGATGCTGCGGCCGGACCCGGGGCCCGAGGTGTCGATCGCCAAGCTCTACTGGTCGGAGTGGCACAGGAGGCTGGGGGAGCTGGCCCAGGCCGTGCAGGGAAAGGCCGGGCTGGTGGCCGGGCCGGCCGAGCCCGGCCGCCCCGGCGAGCCCGGCCACCCCGGCGAGCCCTGTCAGGGCGAGTTGAACGAGTTGCAGCGGCTCTACCTGTTCAGCCGCGCCGACACGATCTATGCCGGATCCAGCGAGATCCAGCGGAACATCATCGCCGAGCGCACCCTGGGACTCCCCCGCTGATTGGAGCACGGATGCCCCCGTACCCGAAGGCGCACGGACTGCTCGACGGCAAGGTGACGCTCGTGACGGCCGCCGCAGGGGCGGGCATCGGCTACGCGACCGCGAGGCGCTGTGCCGAGGAGGGCGCCACGATCGTCGTCTCGGACCGGCACGAGCGCCGCCTGGCCGCCGCCGCCGACGCGCTGACCGAGCTCACCGGCGTCAAACCGCTGGCCGTGCCGTGCGACGTGACGTCGGAGGCGCAGGTGCTGGCGCTGTTCGACGCGGTGGTGGAGGCGCACGGCAGGCTCGACGTGGTGGTCAACAACGCCGGTCTCGGCGGTACGGCGCCGCTGGCCGAGATGTCCGACGAGCAGTGGCACACGGTCATCGACGTCACCCTCAACGGCACCATGCGCTGCACCAGGGCCGCGCTCAGGCAGATGATCGCCCAGGGCTCCGGCGTGATCGTGAACAACGCCTCGGTCATCGGCTGGCGGGCCCAGCACGGGCAGTCGCACTACGCGGCCGCCAAGGCCGGGGTGATGGCGCTGACCAGGTGCGTCGCGCTGGAGGCCGCCGAGCACGGCGTGCGGGTGAACGCGGTGGCGCCCTCGCTGGCGGTCCACCCGTTCCTGGCGAAGGTGACCAGCGAGGAGCTGCTGGCGGAGCTGGCGGCCAAGGAGGCGTTCGGGCGGTCGGCGGAGCCGTGGGAGGTGGCGAACGTGATCGTCTTCCTGGCGAGCGACTACTCCTCGTACATGACGGGCGAGGTGGTCTCGGTCTCCTCGCAGCATCCGTGACGATATCCTGAGAGGCAGGATATCGTGGGCGCGTGAACATAACGGAGCCCATGTTCCTGGCGCTGATCGCGCTGGTGGACGAGCCGCGCCACGGCTACGGGATCGTCCAGGAAGTCGATCGCCTGTCCGAGGGGCGCGTGCAACTCAAGATCGGGACGCTTTACGGCGTGCTCGACCGGCTCTCGACCGAGGGCCTGGTCGCGCCCGACCGCGAGGAAGTGCAGCAGGGGCGGCTGCGGCGGTACTACCGGCTGACCGACGAGGGCGCCGGCGTGCTCGAGCAGGAGGCGGCCAGGCTGGCCGCCAACGCCGAGGCCGCCAACGCCCGCCTGCGCGCGAGGCGCTCCCCGGAGCGGCGCCCGCCGGAGGCACCACGCGAGGCCGCCCGAACGCCGATATCGCCACGTCCGCGACAGCTGCCCGCCGGAGGTGCCGCATGAGCCGCCCGGACCCCCGCCTCATCCGGCCGCTGCCCGCCGGAGGCACCGCGTGAGCCTGCTCGAACACCGTTACCGTCGCGTCCTGCGCCTACTGCCCGCCTTCTACCGCGCCGAGCGCGAGGAGGAGATGGCGGCCACGTTCATGGAGATGTCCGGCGACGTGCCCGACGACGTGAACGCGCGTCCCAGCTGGGGCGAGATCGCCAGCGTCGTGGCGCTGTCCGTGCGGCTGCGGCTCGGCGCCGTGCGCGACCGTCCGCGATCCTTCGCCTGGGGCGAGGCCGTCCGGCTCGCCGCGCTGCTGGGGCTGGCCTACCAGGCGGTGTACGGCGTCCTCGTCGCGGCCGACGTGCTGAGCGCGCTCAGGATCGCGGCCACCCCGTTCGCGGGCGCGCCCGAATCCTTCGAGCGCCTGATGGCGCTCCGGGATCTGGGCTCCGCCCTCTGCGCCGTGGTGGCCTTCACGGCGATCATGCGGGCCCGGCCGCGCCTGGCCAAGGTCGCGGCGCTGCTCGGCACAGCCCCTCTTCTGGCCTATCAGGCGATCGCACTGGTCCTGCCCGGACCCGCCGGGGACGGGCTGTGGACGGAGGCGGGCCGCATGGTGGTCACGGCGGCACCGGTGATCGCGCTCCTGCTGGGCTTCCATCGTGACGTCACCCCGCCGCGCCGGTCGTGGTGGCTGACCCTGGCTCCGCCGGCCACCGGCCTCATGATGCTGGCCTGGGCGGAGGTGTGGCTGGCCCTGCGGCTCTACGAGTCGGAATGGCTGGCCCTGTGGCTGGACCTCGACGGGACGGCGATCGCCGCGCTGGTCGTGGGCTCGGCGTTCGCGATGGCCCGCGGGCCCGCGCCGTCCCGGGCGCTCGGGCTGTCGATCGCCGGCCTGCTCCTGCTGCTGAGCCGGCTGAGCCTGCTGATCGACCTCTACGGATCGGCGACCGGCGACATCGCGACGGTGGTCGCCACGCAATGCGTCCTGCTCACCGTCCTGGCCGGCGCGCTGGCCGCGGTGGGGCTGCGATCGCTGCCGGGCGCGGGCGCCGCCACCCTGACCTGAGCCTGTCAGGGAAAGATCAGGGTGGTCGGCAAGGTCACGGGGATCTAGTGTCCGAGACATGGGCGCACGCTCCTCCTTCCTGCTCGATGTCCTCATGGCAGAGTTCGGCGAGTCGATCAAGCGAGACCCCGCGGCTTTTAGGCGGAAATTTCGGAAAATGGCGGCTTCCCCGTTCGCGTTCTACCGGGGCAGTGCCTGCCTGTTCTACGCGGACATGGCCGAGTCCTACGCGGACCATTCCTACCTGGACGAACCGACCAGCCGGGTGTGGATCCACGGCGACCTGCACGCGGAGAACTTCGGCACGTACATGAACGCCTCCGGCGTCCTCGTCTTCAACGTCAACGACTTCGACGAGGCCTACGTGGGCCCGTACCTCTGGGACCTCAAGCGCTTCGCCGCCAGCGTGGCGCTCATCGGCTACGCCAAGGCCCTGTCCGACGACTCGATCAGCGTGCTCGTCACCGACTTCGCCGCCGCGTACCTGGTCGAGCTGGGTGCCCTGGCCGCGGGCGGGGACGACGCGATCGGCTCGCTCACCCTGGACACCACCACCGGCGTGCTGCACCGGGTGCTGCAGACGGCGCGGCTCAGCACGCGGGTGGCGCTGCTGGACGTCGAGACCGTGATCGACGACTACGACCGGCGGTTCGCGCTCATGGAGGGGCGGGAGCCGGTGGACGCGGCGAGCAGGCAGGCGGTGCTGGCCGCGTTCGAGGAATACCTGACCACGCTGCCGGTGCAGGCCAACCCGGTCGAGCACGTGATCAAGGACGTGGCGCTGCGCAAGGGCGTGGGCATCGGGTCCGCGGGGCTGCCCTCGTACAACCTGCTGCTGGAAGGGCGCTCGCAGGCGCTGGAGAACGACGTCATCCTCTACATGAAGCAGGCGGCCGTGCCCGCGGTGGCCCGGCACGTCGCCGACGAGAAGGTGGCCTCGTACTTCCTGCACCAGGGGCACCGCACGGCGGAGTCGCAGCGGGCGCTGCAGGCGTACGCCGATCCCTGGCTGGGGTACACGACGCTCAACGGGGTGGGGCAGCTCGTGGCCGAGGTGTCGCCGTACTCGGCGGACCTGGACTGGGACGACGTGAACGAGCCGGCCGAGCTGCGCTCGATCGTGCAGGACCTGGGGCGGGCGGTGGCGCGCATGCACTCGGTGGCCGACGACGAGTCCAGTCACGACCTGGTCGACTTCTCCACGGAGGAGGCGATCATGGCGGTCATTGGCAACGACAAACCCGGATTTATCGGGATGCTGGTGGATTTCGCCCACCGGTACGGGGCACAGGCCCGGGAAGACCATCAACGGTTCGTCGACCTGTTCCGCAACGGCCGGCTCCCTGGCGTCTGACTCCGGCCGCCGCGCGGGCGGTCAGGCAGGAGGAACGTCGTGCGACATCTGATCGGGCTGCTGCTGGGGACCGAGGAGGACTGGCCGTCGGCGTTCGAGACGGTGCTGCGGCGGCTCGGGCCCATCAAGGGGGTGGGCGAGTTCGACGTGGAGCGTCTCACGATCGAGCCGTTCGACCTGCGCGCGAAGCCGCGGCACGAGCTGGTGATCGACCGGCTGGCGTACTGGTACTACCACCCGCGCGAGTGGCTCAAGAAGGTCGCCATGATGGACGACGTCTACCTCCTGAACAGCCCGTTCACGTTCCAGTCGATGGAGAAGCACACGGCGTACTGCGCGATGATGCGGCTCGGGCTCAAGGTGCCGGAGACGGTGCTGGTCCCGTTCAAGAACCCGGTCGACAACGCGCGGTACGCCTACACGGCGGCCCGCTACAACCAGCCCTTCGACCTGGACGAGGTCGCGGAGCGGATCGGCTACCCGCTGATCATGAAGCCCTACGACGGCGGGGCCTGGCGCGGCGTCTCACTCGTGCGCGACCGGGACGAGCTGCACCGGGCCTACGACCAGAGCGGCGAGATGCTCATGCACCTCCAGCAGGCCATCGACGGGTACGACGCGTTCGCCAGGTCCCTGTCGATCGGCGCGGAGACCATGGTCATGCGCTTCAGGCCCGAGGAGCCGATGCACGACCGCTACGTCGTCGACCACGAGTTCCTGTCGCCGTCCGTGGGCGAGGAGGTGGTGACGATCGGGAAGCTGGTGAACGCGTTCTTCCGGTGGGAGTTCAACTCCTGCGAGACCCTGGTCAAGGGCTCGGACGTGCACCCGATCGACTACGCCAACGCATGCCCCGACGTGGCGCTGACCAGCCTGCACTACTACTTCCCCTGGGCGATCAAGACGCTGGTGAAGTGGAGCGTGTTCTGCGTGGCCACCCGGCGCAGGCCCCGCATCGACCTGGAGACGCACGACTACTTCTCCGTGAGCGGGACGTACGAGGAGCGGCTGGCCGAATACCGCCGGCTGGCCGACGCGTACTTCGAGACCGAGCGTTACCACGAGTTCTGCCAGGACCACCTGGCGCACATCGACGAGGTGGTGCTGGAGTGGGTGGCCGGGGCCGAGTTCGACCGGTTACTGGTGGACACCGTGACCGCCACGTACCCGGCCCACGAGCGCGACCGCTTCGTCGAGCACTTCAGAGGGTTGCTGCGCCTGTGGGTGAAGGACTCAGAGCAGCTCGCGTAGCGCCTTGGCGAAGTTCGCCGGCGCTTGCGGCTCCCACCGCAGGTAGAGGTACGGCTCCGTCAGCTCCACCTCGATGACCACCGGCTCACCCCCGGGTAGCCGGACCAGGTCGATCCTGGCGTAGAGAAGGGGCTGAGGTACGGCGGCGAGCACCTTCTCCGCGAGATCGACCTGGTCCGGGGCTGGTGTGCGCAACCTGGCCCGCGCGTCGTCCTGCCCGCTCGCCCCCTGGGCGAGCATGGGGACGCGGCGGACGGCGTGGCTGAGGCGGCCGTTGAAGTACAGCAGCGAGGTCTCCCCCTCCGCCTCGACCATGTCGAGGTACGGCTGCACCATCGGCGTGCGCCCGCCGGCCTCGATCGCGGCGGCCAACTCCTGGGCCTTGTCGCGATCGGCGGTCCTGGCGGTGTCACGGGCGCCGGCGGAGATCGCCGGCTTGACGACGTATTCGGGCCAGTGCGGCAGGTCCTGCGACGACCAGTGCGTCGGCACGATCGGCACGCCCAGGTCACGCAGGTAGGTCTTGTCGGTGTTGGACTCCAGCACGGAGCGGGGGTTGAGCAGCTTGGTGACGGACTCCACGCCGCGCGCCCACTCCAGGAACTCCTCCCGCCTGAGGACGTAGTCCCAGACCGAGCGGACGACCACGGCGTCGTACGCGCTCCAGTCGGCGGCGGGGTCGTCCCAGCGCTCGACCCGCCCCCCGATGCCCGCCTCGCGCCAGGCGGAAAGGACCGGGTCGCGCTCGTCGTCGCCACCGCGGGGATCTTCAAACGTTACATAGGCACAAAGAGTCACCCACGGATGCTAGTACGGCGCGAGCCAGGCTATTTCGGACCTGGCCCGCGTCCGCATCCTGTCCGGCTAGTCGATCTCGACCACGTCCTCGATGCCCACGGCGCCGCGGTTGGTGGCGGTCACGGCGTTGCCGTTGACGTTGTTGACGCTGGTCGCGGCGCGGCCGCTCACATTGCTGTTGACGACGTTGCCGAAGTTGTTGCCCGACTGCGAGGAGCCGCGGTTGGAGCTGGAGTTACCCGCGTTGACGTCCGCGTACGCGGGCGCCGCCAGCAGGGTCACCCCGGCAGCGGCGGCGGCGACGAGACCGGTCACGCAGAGCTTCTTCACCATGGTCGTGGTCCTTTCAGATCGTGTTGGCTTTGGACGTCAGCCGGTCAGTAGAAGATGTAGGTCACCGTGATGCCACCGTTGGTGGCGGTGGACGCGATGCCGTTGACGTTGTTGACGTTGGTCGAGGAGTCTCTGCCGCGGTTGACGGAGGTGACGTCCCCGAAGTTGTTTCCGGACTGGGACGAGTCGCTGTTGCCGCTCCAGTTGCCGGCGCGGGTGTCGCCGCTCAGCGGCCCCCACCAGTCGTCGTCAGCGTGTGCCGGGGCGGCCAGGAGTGCGCCGCCGGCGGCCGCGGCCAGCACGGCTGCGGCGGCGCACGCTCTTTTGATCAACTTCTGCTCCTTCGCCGGTAGGGTTCAGGGCCGGCGAGCACGGGCGCGCCGCCCCTTTGACCTTCCTTGACCGCAGGAGATCAAGGTCACAGCGAGCATATAACCGTGAGTTGCCGACCGGTAGCTCTGTGTTACCAGAACATTATTCGCCGAATACGCTGACAGCAGGTGTCAGTGACCTGGCCCTAGCGTCCGCCGCATGATCTTCGAACTACGCCAGTACACGCTGCTGCCCGGGCAGCGGGACACCTTGATCGAGCTGTTCGAGCGCGAATTCGTTGAGACCCAGGAGGCGACGGGCATGCGGGTCGCCGGCACCTTCCGCGTCGAGGGCGCGCCCGACCGGTTCGCCTGGCTACGCGCGTTCCCGTCCATGGCGGCACGCAAGGACGCACTGGAGGCCTTCTACGGCGGGCCCGTGTGGCGGGCCCACCGGGACGCCGCCAACGCCACCATGATCGACAGCGACGACGTGCTCCTCCTGCACTCCGTGGGGGCCGAGCCACCGGCCTGGGAACGGCCGCCCGCGGGCGCGACCGAGCTGCCGAAGTCCCTGTACGCCGCCACGATCTACCACGTCGAGGACGGCTTCTCCGCCTTCTTCGCCCGGGAGGTCGCGCCCGTGCTGGCCGAGGCCGGGGTGCCACCCGTCGCGTGCCTGGAGACGGAGCACTCGGAGAACAACTTCCCCCGGCTTCCGATCCGGACCGGGGAGAACGTGTTCGTGTGGTTCGCCCGCTTCGACCCGGCCGAGGAGGAGCGCGAGGTGGACCTCCCCATGCTGAAGTCCCGCCTGACGGCGGCTCCCGAGCGGTTGCTGCTCCGCCCGACCGCCCGCTCGGCCATGCGCTGACCCGCCCGGCTCACGTCCCGTACACGGGCTCCGGGGACGGGGCGGAGGCCAGGAGCCCGGCGACCGCGTCGCCCACGGCCACGGGATCCCAGCGGGCGCCGCGCTCGGCCGGCTCGCCGTGGCGCCAGCCCGTGGCCAGTGAGATCGAGCCGCCCTCCACCTCGAACACCCGCCCCGTCACGTGGCCCGACCCCTCGGAGCCGAGCCAGACGACGAGCGGGGCCACGTTGGCCGGGTCCATGGGGTCGAAGCCGGACTCCGGCATGGCCATGGTCGCCGCGAACACCTCCTCGGTCATGCGGGTGCGGGCGGCGGGGGCGATGGCGTTCACCGTCACGCCGTACCTGCCCAGCTCGGCCGCGGCCACCTGGGTCAGCGCGGCGATGCCCGCCTTGGCGGCCGAGTAGTTGGCCTGGCCGACGCTGCCCAGCAGGCCCGCGCCGGACGAGGTGTTGATCACCCGGCCCGTGACGCGCTCGCCCGCCTTGGCGCTCTCCCGCCAGTACGCCGCCGCGTGGCGCAGCGGCAGGAAGTGGCCCTTGAGATGGACCCGGACGACGTCGTCCCACTCCTGCTCGGTCATGGAGACGAGCATCCGGTCCCTGAGGAAGCCCGCGTTGTTCACCAGGACGTCGAGGCGGCCGTACGCGCTGACGGCGGTCTTGACCAGCCGGGCCGCGCCGCCCCAGTCGGACACGTCGTCGCAGTTGGCCACCGCCTGGCCGCCGAGCGCCTCGATCTCCGCGACCACCTCCAGCGCGGGGCCTCCCGAGCTGCCCTCGCCGCCGGGGCCCGTGCCGAGGTCGTTCACCACGACGCGGGCGCCCTGCCGGGCGAACTCCAGCGCGTGCTCCCTCCCGATCCCCCGTCCGCCGCCCGTCACGATCACCACGCGGCCAGCACAGATTCCCACACAGACCTCCCAGAAGGATCATGCAGAGATATCAGGAAATGTCGCTGGAGGCCAGGTGCCGCCAGGCGGGGATCTCTCCGCCGCCGTCCACCCGTACCTCCGCGCCCGTGACGTAGCCGGGCGCGGCCAGCCACAGGCAGGCCGCGGCCACGTCGGCGGGCGTCGCCATCCGGCCCGCCGGGATGGCCGCCCCCATCCCGTCCTCCTGTCCGCCGTAGTGGGAGGCGGCGTTCTCGGTGGCGGCGAGGCCGACGACGACCGTGTTGACGCGTACCTCCGGGGCCCACTCGGCGGCCAGGCAGCGGGCCAGGTGGTGCAGCCCGGCCTTGGCGGCGCCGTACGCGGCGGTGCCGGGTGAGGGGCGGGCGCCGCTGGCGCTGCCGATCATCACGATCGCCCCGCCGGCGGCGGCGAGCAGCGGGTACGCGTACTGCGAGACCAGCAGCGGGGCCGTCAGGTTGAGCTCGACGACCCTGGCGTGCAGGCGCGGCGAGGTGCCGTCGAGCGGCGCGTACGGCGAGCCGCCGGCGTTGTTGACCACCACGTCCAGCCGGTCGAACCCCGACATCAGCCGCTCGACGTCCTCGGCCACCCGCACGTCGGCCCGCGCGAACCGGATCCCCGGCGCCTGGACGGCCGGCTCGCGCCGGGCGCAGACCGTCACGTCGGCGCCCGCCTCCCGGAAGGCGCGGGCGATCCCCGCGCCGATGCCCTGGGTGCCACCGGTCACCAGGACGGCCTTGCCCGCGTAGTCGTAAGTCACGGTCACGGGTGCTACCGTACCAAGCAAGCGTTAGGTGCAACCAGGGAGTCCGATGGGGATCACGCTGCGGGCCGGGCCGATCGCCGAGGTGGTCGTGGACGTGCCGCCGGTGAACGCGTTGACCGTACGGGGCTGGGAGGAGCTGGCCGGGGCCGTCCGGCGGGCCGGGGACGATCCGGAGACCAGGGTGGTGGTGCTGCGGGCCGAGGGGCGCGGGTTCAACGCCGGGGTCGACATCAAGGAGCTGCGGGACGCCGACGGGTACGAGGCGCTGGTCGGGGTCAACCGGGCGTGTTACGCGGCGTTCGCGGCGGTCTACGAGTGCGCGGTGCCGGTGATCGCGGCGGTGCACGGCCACTGCCTGGGCGGCGGCGTTGGCCTGGTGGGGAACGCCGACATCGTGGTGGCCGGCGACGACGCCTACTTCGGGCTGCCCGAGGTGGACAGGGGCGCCCTGGGCGCGGCCACGCACCTGGCCAGGCTGGTGCCGCAGCACCTGATGCGGGCCATGGTCTACACGTGCAGGAACGTGACGGCCGCCGAGCTGCACGCGTTCGGGTCGGTGCTGGAGGTGGCGCCGCGCGACAAGCTGCGTGACGCGGCGCTGGAGGTGGCGGGGCAGATCGCCGCGAAGGACCCGTACGTGATCCGCCGCGCCAAGGAGTCCCTCAACGGCATCGACCCCGTGGACGTCAAGCGCAGCTACCGCTTCGAGCAGGGCTTCACCTTCGAGCTGAACCTGATGGGCGCCGGAGACCGGCACAGGGAGCGATTCACGTGACCAAGCTGATGTCGGCCGAGGAGGTCGCGGGCACGGTCGAGAGCGGGATGACGATCGGGATCGGCGGCTGGGGCTCGCGGCGCAAGCCGATGGCCCTCGTCCGCGCCCTGCTGCGCTCCGCCGCCACCGACCTCACGATCGTCTCGTACGGCGGCCCGGACGTGGGCATGCTGTGCGCGGCCAAGAAGGTGCGCAAGGTCGTGGCCCCGTTCGTCACGCTCGACTCCATCCCCCTGGAACCCCATTTCCGGCGGGCCAGGCAGGCCGGGGAGATCGAGTTCGTGGAGTACGACGAGGGGATGTTCATGTTCGGGCTGCTCGCGGCGGCGCACCGGCTGCCGTTCCTGCCGACGCGGGCGGGGCTGGGGTCGGACGTGCTGCGCGTCAACCCGGGGCTGCGGACGGTGCGGTCGCCGTACGCGGACGGGGAGGAGCTGGTCGCGGTGCCCGCGCTGACCATGGACGTGGCCCTGGTCCACCTGAACCGGGCCGACGCGCGGGGCAACGCCCAGTACCTGGGGCCCGACCCGTACTTCGACGACCTCTACGCCAAGGCGGCGCGGCGCTGCTACGTCTCGTGCGAGCGGGTCGTGGAGAACCTGCTGAAGGAAGGGCCCGTGCAGTCGCTGCTGATCAGCCGGTCGATGGTGGCGGGGGTGGTGGAGGCGCCCGGCGGGGCGGGGTTCACCGCGTGCGAGCCCGACTACGGGCGCGACGAGGCGCTGCAGCGGCGCTACGTGGAGACGCCTTGGGAGGAGTTCGATGAGCAGCAGGGCTGACGTGTGCGTCGTGGCGTGCGCGGAGGCGTTCCGGGGCGACGGCGAGATCCTGGCGGCGGGCATCGGCGGGCCGGTCACGGTGCTGGCGGCGCGGCTGGCGCGGCTGACGTTCGAGCCGGAGCTGCTCACGCACGACGGCACCTGCCTGCTCACCGGCGACGTGCCCGCGCTGGGCGAGGCGCCCGGGGTGGTGGAGGGCTGGCTGCCGTTCCGCGAGCACCTGTGGCTGGTGCTGAACGGGCGCCGGCACGTCATGCTCGGGGCCAGCCAGATCGACCGGTACGGCAACACGAACATCTCCTGCATCGGCGACTGGGCCCGCCCCAAGGCGCAGTTGCTGGGCGTGCGGGGCGCCCCGGGGAACACCCGCTGCGACCCGACCAGCTACTGGATCCCCCGCCACTCCCCTCGGGTGTTCGTGCCCTCGGTGGACATGGTCAGCGGGGTCGGGACCGACAGGGGCGCCTTCGACCTGCGCCGCGTGGTGACGAACCTGGCCGTGCTGGACTTCCGCACCCCCGACGGGTCCATGCGCCTGGTGTCGGTGCACCCGGGGGTCGAGGTGGACGACGTGGTGGCGGCGACCGGCTTCGAGCTGGACATTCCCAACAACGTGCCCCGGACGCGCGGGCCGACCGTCGAGGAGCTGGAGGTCATGGACCGGCTCGACCCCGGACGACTGCGGGACCGGGAGCCGGCGTGAGGACCGCGCTGACGTCCCTGGTCGGGTGCCGCCACCCGATCGTGCAGACCGGCATGGGGTACGTCGCGGGCGCCCGGCTGGCGGCGGCCACCTCCCAGGCCGGCGGGCTCGGCGTGATCGGCGCCGCGACGATGTCCGTGGCCGAGATGACCGCCGCGATCAGACGGGTGAAGGAGCGCACGGACGCGCCGTTCGGCGTGAACCTCCGTTCCGACGCCGACGACGCCGCCGAGCGGATCGAGGTGCTGATCAGGGAGGGCGTACGTGTGGCGTCGTTCGCGATGGCGCCCAAGCGGGACCTGATCGCCCGGCTCAAGGACGCGGGCGTGGTCACGATCCCGTCGGTCGGGGCGCGTCGGCACGCGGAGAAGGTGGCGGGCTGGGGCGTGGACGCGGTGATCGTCCAGGGTGGCGAGGGCGGCGGCCACACCGGCTCCGTCGCCACGACGCTGCTGCTGCCCCAGGTCGTGGACGCGGTGGACATCCCGGTGATCGCGGCCGGCGGCTTCTTCGACGGGCGGGGGCTGGTGGCGGCGCTGGCCTACGGGGCCTGCGGGATCGCCATGGGGACCAGGTTCCTGCTGACCAGCGACTCCCCCGTGCCCGACGAGGTGAAGAAGCTCTATCTGGCGACGAGGGACACGGTCGTCACGACCAAGGTGGACGGGGTGCCCCACCGGGTCCTGCTGACCCCGTTCGTGGCGTCGCTGGAGCGCTCGCGCCTGGTCAGGGCGGTGGTGAACGGGGCCAGGTTCAAGCGGCTGTCGGGGCTGTCGTGGGGCGAGATGCTGCGCGAGGGCCGCCGCATGAGGCAGGCGCGCGACCTGACCTGGGCCCAGGTCCTGCAGGCGGCCAACACGCCGGTGCTGCTGCGGGCCGCGATGGTGGAGGGCCGGGCGGACCTCGGGGTGATGGCGTCGGGCCAGGTGGTGGGCGTGATCGACGACCTGCCGTCCTGCCGCGAGCTGATCGAGCGCATCATGACCGAGGCCGAGACCGCCCTGACCCACCTGGGCCGCACGATGGAGACGTCCTGACCGCGGTGAGCGCGGCGGGCCGGCGCGAGGAGCGTTGACGCAGCCGGGCTCAGAGCACGGTGATGCCGCGGGCGGCCAGGATGGCGTTGGCCTGGGTCTGGTTGATGATCGCGCCCGCGAACGCCCGCAGCTTCGCGTCGTCCGGCTCTCCCAGGTCCGCCCCGCGCAGGTCGGCCTTGTTGAACTTGGTCTGCAGCAGGCGCGTCCCGATCAGCCGGCAGTCGCTGAACGTGGCCTCCGTGAAGTCGCACCCCGACAGGTCGGCGTCGTCGAAGCGGACTCCCTCGATGACCTCCTTGCGCAGGGAGCACCCGCCGAGGTTGGCCAGCGTCAGGTTGGAGCGGGCGATCTTGAAGCCGGTGCCGCGCGAGCCCGTCAGCGCGGCACCGATCATGCGGCACCCCGCGAACGAGACGTCCGTGAGGAGCGCGCCGCCGAACTGGGCCGAGGACAGGTCCACGTCGGTGAACGTCACGTCGATGAGGTCGGCGTCGTTGAAGCGGGTCCGCAGCCCGCCCCCGCCCGTGAACGAGGCCCCGTCGAGGTCGGCCTTGCGGAAGTCGGTCTGGTCCAGGACGCACGACTCGAACCTGGCCCCCGCCAGCGGGGCGCCCCACAGATCGGTCTCCGTCAGGTCGCACTCGCGGAAGACGTGCGTCTCGTCGGCCGGGAGCCGGTCGGCCAGTGCCTTGCGGGAAAGATCCTCGCCGTCGAAGTTCACGGGATCAGAGCCTACCGGTGAGCACCTCGGCCGCTGCCTGCCCGCAGACCCGGGCGGAGCCGTACGTGGCGATGTGCACGGCGCCCAGGTCCGACCGCTCGGGCAGCCCCATCTCCACCACCACGGCGTCGGGCCGGGCGCTGAGCAGGTGCCGCAGCGCCTGCTCCTGCCAGGCATGGCGGTGCACGTCCCGGACCACGATCACCAGCGGCCGTCCGGTGGCCTCCCCGAGCAGGTGCTCCAGCGCCGAACCCGTCGAGGCCCCCACCGCCAGCCGCGTCACCACGGTGCCCGGCAGCAGGCGGGCGAGCGGCTCCCCGACGCCCCACGGCGTGCTCCTGTCGATGGCCAGGTTCATCTGCGGGGCCAGCTCCACCACGGACGCGGCCGAGGTCAGCGGCAGCACGGGGGCGGTGGACCGGCGGGTGATCCGGATCGCCCGGCGCGCGGCGGCCAGGCCGACGGAGCCGTCGCGGGACGCCTGGCTGCCCGAGGAGGCGGCCCATGAGGCCAGCTCGCGGACCCTTCGAGCGGCGTCGGCCAGCCGCTCCTCGGGCAGCAGTCCCTGGGTCACCGCCGTGGCGATCGCGTCGCGGATGCCGGCGGCGGTGGCCTCGTCGGCCCGTTCGCCGCCGACGCAGATCGCGTCGGCCCCCGCGGCGATGGCACGGGCGGAGGCGCCCCCGATCCCGTACGCCCCCGACACCGCGGCCATCTCGATGCCGTCAGTGATGATCATCCCTTCGAACCCGAGCTCCTCCCGCAGCAGCCCGGTGAGCACCTTGGGGCTGAGCGTGGCGGGCAGCTCGGCGTCGTACGAGGGCACGAGGAGGTGGCCGGTCATGACGGCCTTGACGCCCTCCTTGATCGCCTCCCGGAAAGGGAGCAGCGCGTCCTCGATCCCGTCGTCGGCCACCACGGGGACGCCGTGATGCGAGTCGACCGAGGTGTCCCCGTGCCCGGGGAAGTGCTTGGCGCACGCGGCCACGCCCGCCGACTGCAGGCCGCGGACGAACGCCCTGGTGTGCCGGGAGACCAGGGCCGGGTCCGCGCCGAAGGCCCGCAGGCCGATGACCGGGTTGTCCGGGTTGGAGTTCACGTCGGCCGAGGGGGCGAAGTCGAGCGTGATGCCCGCCGCCGCCAGGTCGCCGCCGAGGTCCCTGGCCAGGGCCTCGGTCAGGGCCACGTCGTCCACGACGCCCAGCGCGTACCCTCCGGGGCGGCTGCTCCCCGTGGCCGCCTCCAGTCGCGTGACCTCCCCCGACTCCTCGTCGGTGCCGACGAGCACCGAGGGGTTCTCCGCGCGCAGCGCGGCGGTCAGCCGGGCCACCTGAGCCGGGTCGGCGATGTTGCGCGAGAACAGCGCCACGCCGGCCAGCCCCTCGCCGAGCCGGCGGCGGAGCCAGTCGGGAGGCGTGTGCCCGGCGAAACCGGGAAAGAGGACGGCGTCGGCAAGGCGAAGCAGGTCACCGCTCAAGGGCATGACCCGAAATCTAATAGGAAAGTTTCCTATTTGCTAGAGCTATTTTCTGACGTCAGCACCTTCCTTTCAGGAGGCCAGCCGCTCGATGACGGTGACGTTCGCCTGGCCTCCACCTTCGCACATGGTCTGCAGGCCGTACCGCCCGCCCGTGCGCTCCAGCTCGTGCAGCAGCTTCACCGCCAGCACGGCGCCGGTCGCGCCGAGCGGGTGGCCGAGCGCGATGGCGCCGCCGTTCGGGTTCACCTTGGCGGGGTCAGCGCCGGTCTCCTTGATCCAGGCCAGCACCACCGGCGCGAACGCCTCGTTGATCTCGATCGCGTCGAAGTCGTCGATGGACAGGCCCGTCATGCCGAGGGCGTGGGCGGTGGCCGGGATGGGGGCTGAGAGCATCACGATCGGGTCGGCGCCGCGGGCCGACAGGTGGTGCACGCGGGCGCGCGGGGTCAGGCCGTGCTCCCGTACGGCCCTGGGTGAGGCGACGAGCAGGGCCGCCGCGCCGTCGGAGATCTGGGACGCCAGGGCCGCGGTGAGCCGGCCGCCCTCGACCAGGGGCTTGAGCCCGACCATCCGCTCGATCGTGGTGTCCCGGCGCGGGCACTCGTCCGTGCTCACGCCCTCGTAGGGGGCGATCTCGCGCACGAAGTGCCCGGCGTCGATGGCATGGAGAGCCCGGCGGTGCGACTCGTACGCGTACCGCTCCATCTCCTCGCGTGACAGGTCCCAGGTGGCGGCCATCTGCTCGGCCCCCGTGAACTGGGAGACCTCCTGCGTGCCGTACCGCTCGACCCAGCCCTTGGATCCCCCGAACGGCGTCTCGTGGCCGAAGGCGCGGCCCGCGAGCATCGCGGCCGAGATGGGGATCATGCTCATGTTCTGCACGCCGCCGGCCACCACCAGCTCGCTCGTGCCGGACAGCACGGCCTGGGCGGCGAAGTGGAGCGCCTGCTGGGACGAGCCGCACTGGCGGTCCACCGTGACGCCGGGCACCTCCTCGGGGAGCCCGGCCGCGAGCCAGCAGGTGCGGGCGACGTCCCCGGCCTGCGGGCCGATCGTGTCCACACAGCCGAAGATGACGTCGTCGACGGCCGCCGGGTCGGCGTCCGTCCGGTACATCAGCTCCCTGAGCACGTGCGCGCCGAGATCGGCGGGGTGGGCCGCGGCCAGGCCGCCATTCCTGCGCGCGACGGGGGTACGGACGGCTCCGACGATGTACGCCTCGTTCACCATCATCGCATCGTAGCAAGCGCTTGGTATGGCAAGGAATGCCGCATGAGCTGGGCCGGTTAGGTGAACAAGCGATTGTGCGAGGGCTCATAATGGTGTCGTGACCACGCGTAAGAACTCCGGCACCACGACCACCCCGGCCAAGCGCCAGCGCGCGGGCTCCTCAGGGTCTGCCTCCGAGCGCCGCGACCACCTCGTCAAGCTCGCCGCGGAGCTCTTCGCGCGCAAGGGCTTCCAGGCCACGACAGTACGCGAGATCGCCGACGAGGCCGGCATCCTCTCCGGAAGTCTCTACCACCACTTCGACTCCAAGGAGACGATCGTCGACGAGGTGCTGTCCACCTTCCTCGACGACCTCATCGCCCGCTACCGCGCGGCGGTCGACACGAGCGCCGACGCCCGCACGGTGCTGTCGGAGATGGTCCGCATCGGGTTCGGCACGCTGGAGCCGCACCGCGCCGCGATCACCGTCATGCAGAACGACTGGAACTACCTGCGGCAGTTCGAGCGGTTCAACTACCTGGTCAAGGCCGAGGACGAGGTCGAGCAGATCTGGGTGACGCAGATCAAGGCGGGCCAGGCGGCCGGGCTGTTCCGGTCCGACGTCGATCCGAAGCTGACGTACCGCATGATCCGCGACACGATCTGGGTCGCCGTGCGCTGGTTCCGCCCCGGCGGCCGGCTCAACACATCCGGGCTGGCCGAGCACTACATCACCGTGCTGTTCGACGGTCTCGCCACCGGCGAGCGCAGCACGCAAAAGGGATGAGCATCGGCAAGGCAGTGCGGCTGGCACTGCAGGGGGCGGCGGAGCCCGGCAAGGCCGAGGCGATGCGCGCGTACATGAAGTCGACGATGCCGTTCCTCGGCGTCCAGGCGGTGCGCAGGCGGGCGGCGCTGCGGCGGGTGTTCGCCGAGCACCGGCTGGATACCGCGCCGGAGTGGCGGCGGGCCGTGCTGGCGCTGTGGCGGGAGGCCGAGTTCCGCGAGGAGCGCTACGCCGCCGTCGAGCTGTCCGGCTACCACCTCTACCGCGACTACCAGACCCTCTACACGGTGCCGATGTACGAGGAGATGATCGTCACCGGGGCCTGGTGGGACCTCGTCGACGAGCTGGCCACCCACCGCGTCGGCGGGCTGCTGACCACCTACCCCGACTCGATGCGGCCGCTCATGCTGGAGTGGGCGCACGACACCGACCTGTGGAAGCGGCGTACCGCGATCCTCAGCCAGAACCGGTTCAAGGAGCGCACCGACACGGCCCTGCTGTACGCGTGCATCGAGCCGAGCCTGTCGGACAACGACTTCTTCGCGCGCAAGGCGATCGGCTGGGCGTTACGCGAATACGCCAAGACCAGTCCCGACGAAGTGCTCCGCTACGTCAACGCCAAGGGCATCACGGGCCTGAGCCGCCGCGAGGCGCTCAAGAACCTCCCCCTCACCTAGTCCACAGGGCATCCTGGACTGCCTGCACCAGAGCCATCAGCTCCGGTGTGACCCGCTCCTTCGACCAGGCCAGCGCGTACGTGATCCGCAGGTCGCCGGCGTCGAGCGGCACGAAGCGCACGTCGTCCCTCCTGATGGCCCTGACCAGGAGCTGCGGGATCGGCAGCAGCCCGGCGCCCGCGGCCACCAGGTCGAGCGCGGCCGCGAAGTCGTCGTCGGCCGCCATGCGCGAGCGCCCCGGCAGCCCCGGCCACGGGCGGCTGCCCGGCGTGAGCAGCACCTGCCCGCCCAGCTCGCCGGGGGTGACCTTGGACCGGGCGGCCAGCCGGTGCCCCGCGGGCACGGCCAGGTGGTCGACGGTGACGTGAAACCTGGCCGCCGTCACGAACTGCGCCGGCGCCGGAGTGGCCAGGATCGCGGCCGAGACCTCGCCGTCCGCCAGCGCCCGCACCGCCGCGCCCCGGCCCGCCGCCCGCAGCTCCACGCCGATCGCCGGAGTGCGGCCCGCCAGCCGCCTGACGATCCGCGCCGCCAGCGTCCCGACGAGCGGTGGATAAGCGAGATGAATGGTCGGCCTGGCCAGCCGGGCCGACTCGGCCTCGAAGGCCCCGACCGACTCGATCACCTGCTCCGCGTACGGCAGCAGCGCCTTGCCCTCCGCCGTGAGCCGCACGTCGCGGGCCGTCCGCTCGAAGAGCTTGACGCCGGCGGCACGCTCGAGCCGGGTGATGGCCTGGCTCATGGCGGGCTGGGACATCCCCAGGTCGGCGGCGGCCCTGGAGAAGCTGAGCCGCTCCGCGACCCTGGCGAAGCAGTGCATCTCCTTGAGCATAAGCAGCACCAATCCATGATGCATGAGCTCCCGAGTGCTCGGCAGGATGCCTGCGATCAGCCGAACGAGATCAAGGGAGCCAGAGACATGTCCACATTCCCCAGGACCACGGTGCTCGGATATCCGAGGATCGGGCCGCGACGGGAGCTGAAGCGGGCGCTGGAGTCGTACTGGGACGGGCGGTCGAGCCGGGCGGAGCTCGAGCGGGTGGGGGCCGAGATCAGGGAGCAGACCTGGCGCAGGCTGGCCGAGCTGGGGCTGGAAGGGCTGCCGTCCAACACGTTCTCGCTGTACGACCAGGTGCTGGACACGGCGGTGCTGCTGGGCGCGGTGCCCGCGCGCTACCGCGAGGCCGGCGACCCCTACTTCGCGATGGCCAGGGGCACCGAGGGGCTGGCGCCGCTGCGGATGACGAAGTGGTTCGACACGAACTACCACTACATCGTGCCGGAGATCGGCCCCGACACCGTGTTCAAGCTGGACGCGGCCAAGCCGCTCTCCGAGGTGCGCGAGGCGCGGGCGCTGGGGTACGAGACGCGGCCCGTGGTGGTGGGGCCGGTGACGTTCCTGCTGCTCGGGTCGGCGCTGGACCGGCTGGACGACGTGCTGGCCTGCTACGAGGAGCTGCTGTCCGCGCTGGCCGCCGAGAGGGTCTCGTGGGTCCAGCTCGACGAGCCCGCGCTGGTCGGCGACCGGACCGCCGAAGAGCTGGCCGCCGTACGCGCCGCCTACTCCCGGCTCGGCTCCCTCACCACCCGGCCGGGCCTCTTCGTGGCCTCCTACTTCGGCGACCTCGGGGAGGCCCTCCCGGTCCTGGCCGAGACCCCGGTGGAGGCCATCGGGATCGACCTCGTCCGGGGCACCGTCCCCGCGCTCGACCTGACCGGCAAGACCGTGGTGGCGGGCGTGGTGTCCGGGCGCGACGTGTGGCGCACCTCGCCCGGTCGCGCCCTGGCCGCCCTGGGCGCCGTCCGCGCCTCGGAGGTGGTGGTCAGCACGTCGTGCTCGCTGCTGCACGTGCCCTACGACGTGGAGGCGGAGCCCGATCTGGACCCCGCGCTGAAGGGTCGGCTGGCGTTCGCGGAGCAGAAGGTGGCGGAGGTGGTGGCGCTCGCGCGTTCTCCCCTGCGGGACGCTCCGCACGGTGCGCCCTCCGTGGCGCTGCCCGCGCCCGTGGTGCCGGAGGAGCGCAGCCCGTACGCGGTGCGGGCGGCGGCGCAGGCCGGGCACCTGCGGCTGCCCGCGCTGCCGATCACCTCGATCGGCTCGTTCCCGCAGACCGGCTCGCTGCGCGCCGCGCGGGCCGCGGTCGCTTCGGGCACGCTCTCGCAGGCCGACTACGAGCGGCAGGTCGAGGCCGAGATCGAGCACGTCATCCGGGTCCAGGAGCGCCTCGGGCTCGACGTCCTCGTGCACGGGGAGCCCGAGCGCAACGACATGGTGCAGTACTTCGCCGAGCACCTCGACGGGTTCGCCGTCACCAGGAACGGCTGGGTCCAGTCGTACGGCTCCCGCTGCACCCGGCCGCCGATCCTGCACGGGGACGTCGGCCGCCCGTCGCCGATCACGGTGCGGTGGGCCACGTACGCGCAGTCGCTCACGGACAAGCCGGTCAAGGGCATGCTCACCGGCCCCGTCACCATCGTGGCCTGGTCCTTCGTCCGCGACGACCTGCCGCTGCGCGACGTCGTGTTCCAGGTGGCGGACGCCGTCCGGGAGGAGGTCCGCGACCTGGAGGCGGCCGGGGTGTCGGTCATCCAGGTGGACGAACCCGCCCTTCGTGAGCTGCTCCCGCTCCGGCGGGCCGCGCAGGCCGACTACCTGGAGTGGGCGGTGGCCGCGTACCGCCGGGCCACGTCGGGGGCCGGCGACCGCACGCAGATCCACACCCACCTGTGCTACTCGGACGCCGACCAGATCCTGGCCGCCATCGACGGCCTGGACGCCGACGTGACCACCATCGAGTCGGCCCGCTCGGGCGCGCGCATCCTGGGCACGGTCGGGGCCTTCGGGCGGGGGCTCGGACCCGGCGTCTACGACATCCACTCGCCGCGGGTGCCCGCGGCCTCGGAGATCGAGGACCTGCTGCGCCGGACGCTGTCGGTGCTGCCGGCGGAGCGGGTCTGGGTCAACCCGGACTGCGGGCTGAAGACCCGGACGTACGAGGAGGTCGAGGCGTCTCTGGCGAACGTGGTCACGGCCACCCGCCGGGTCCGTGCGGGCCTTCAGGCGTAGCGTTCGGTGAACTCCTCGATCGTCATGCCGAACAGGACCTCGTCGTCGTAACGGCCGTTGGCGTAGTGACTCCTGCGCCGGCGGCCCTCCTCGACGAAGCCCAGCCGCCGGTGCAGCGCCAGCGACGCCTCGTTGGAGCCGTAGACCCCCGCCTCGGCCTTCTGGAAGCGGCGCTCGAAGAACATGTACCTCAGCAGCAGGACGACGGCGTCACCGGCGTACCCCTTGCGGTGGTGGGGCGTCCCGATGCCGATCCCGTACGCGAAGGTGCCGTGCACCCGGTCGACGCTGTGCGTGTTCATCATGCCGACCGGGACGTTCCCTTCCCTGGTGGCGATCACCAGGCGCACGTCGTCCAGGTCCTGGGTCCGCTCGGCCAGCTCGGCGGCCCACTTCCTGGACCGCGCCGCCGACTGCGGCGGGAAGAGCTGGTGGCCGTTCCTGACCGCGTCGGAGTATTCGTCGAAGGAGTGGAACGCCTCCCAGTCCTCGGGCTCGATGGCGCGCAACCGGACCAGCTGACCTACCCATGCAGACGTCATGCCCGGCAGCAAACCACTCCGCCGCACCCCACCGCGAGCGGTTTTCCGCCCGGCGCTTCATTTCGGAGCCATCCTATTGAGGGTATTCGGCGGCTCTTATGAAAGCCTCACCGGATCGAGCCTATTATTGCTTTAATTACGCTGTTCGTAATTCGGGGGCCGGCGCCGTGGGGAGGTGCGCATGGGTTCTCAGCCCCAGCTGCTCGTGATCAGCAGGGGAATGGCCGGGATCAGGTTCGACATTCCCGGGGGGCACACCGAGATCGGAAGCATGCGGGGTTCGGGGATCCTGCTGGAGGTCGACGGCGTCAGCCGGCGCCACGCGTCGCTCGACCGGAACGGCGACCACGTGGTCATCAACGACCTCGGGTCGCGAAATGGGACCTGGCTCAACGGCCATAAGATCGCCGGTGGTCAAGTGCTCCGTGACGGGGACCAGCTGCGGATGGGGTACGCGGAGCTGCGGTTCGTCCTGCCTGCCGCGGCGGGTCCGTCGGCAGGTTACGAGTTCGGGGACGTACGCGGGCCGGTGAACGCGGGAAGCGGCATCCAGTACGTGGGCGGACATCACCAGAACGCCGGCCGAGACATTTATGGCGACAATTACGACATCCAAGTCAATTCCGATTATGAGCCGTTCGACGAAGTCTTCCAGGGAAAAGGGTTCGGGCGCGTGCTCTTGGTCCTCGGCTCGTTGATCGCTCTGGCCGGCTTCGCCATTTGGGCGTCCCTCATCTTCGGCGCCATGACCTCGAACAGTTTCTCGAACCCGTTCACGCAGGAGCTGGTTCCCGGTATTCCCCAGGCGCCCGCGGGTTTCGGCCTTTTCGCGGCCGGCGGGGTGCTCGCGGCGATCGGCTCGTCCATGTCCAAGGCCGCGCGCAAGCGCGCGGAGCAACGCAGACGGCGGCGGCGCGGGCCGCGGCGTTAGGGAGAGGTGGCGGCGATGGGAGAGACCTTCCGCTTCGGGAACGTCAGCGGGCCGGTGAACGCCGGCAGCGGCACCCAGTACGTGGGCGGACATCACCAGACCGCAGGGCGGGACATCCACGGCGTCGCGGGGCACCAGATCGCGAACCAGGGCCTCCAGGCCGACCTGGACGCCATCAGGAGCGCCCTGGACGAGCTGCGGCTGTCCGCGGCCGAGCGCCAGAGCGCGGAGCGCGAACTGTCCGCGGTCGAGGACGCGGTGGGAGGAGAGACGCCCAACAGGGAGCAGGCCGGCCACCACCTCCAGGAGCTCACCTCGGGGCTGGCGCGCGCCGGAGCGCTCGCCGACTCCGGCGCCACGTTGATCGACGCCCTGGGCCGCATCGCCCAGTGGCTCGGCCCGCTGGGCGCCGGAGTGCTCGCCCTCCTCGGCTCCTAGGGGAAGCGTGCGGTCTTGCGGTTCTCGCGGATGCAGCACTCGGCGACGAGCCGCAAGCCGAGGTAGCCCACCGGCCAGACGATCATGATCCACCGTCCGACGATGAAGCCGGCCGGAATGGAGAGCCCGGCCATGCCTGGATTCCCTTGATCTCCTGACGAGGCGCCGCCGGGTCCAGGAGTCCGGAGCGGATGACGTGCCGCACCACGAGGAGCATGGTGCAGCCCAGGAAGGCCCAAGCCGTGCGTCTTCTTTGTCACCAAGTCCCCTGTTTCAGGTTGTGTCGGGCGAACTCCCCGGGCGCGTCATGCCATGGACCACGGGTGAGATGGCCGCGATGTTTTCCGGCATCAGGTTCGGGCGAAGGGCGCCTGCCGATCAACGACAAAAAGCGCAACGCACCACAACCGGGAAGTTATGGCCGACGGGCTACGGCAGGTGCAGCTCACCTTTCCCGGACGTCCGCGGTCAGCGACACCTCGTTCGCCCTCCCCGTATGCAGGGCGTTCGGTGTGCTCGAGTGGTTGGCGTGCGTGCCGGGTGACGGCGGTCCGATTTCACCGACCTCGGAGCTCCGCCTCCACGGACACCTCGGCCGCCGTGGCATCCAGCAGCCCCCGGTGCCGGCGCCTGCGGAGCCCAGGCCCGCGCAGCGTGTATTCGCCCGCCACTCGGGCAGTGGAGAAAGGCATTACCGGACAGCGGAAAACCGTGTGCCCGCGTCCGCGGCACCAGGCGTGAACCGCGGGCCCGGATGCGCACAGGAGGAGATGAATATGGCCAGGAAGGAAAAGGCCAAAGGCAAGGTCGAGGAGGTCAAAGGCATGGCCAAGGAGCGTGTCGGCGATCTCACCGACAACGAGTCTCTACAGGCCAGGGGAAAGGCAGAGAAGGCCAAGGCCAATCTGCGGCAGGCGAAGGAGAAGGCGAAGGACGCCTTCAAGAAATAGCAGTTCCGCAACACCGACGGACGGCGGCGGAAACCCATCAGCAATGGGCTTCCGCCGCCGTCTGCCGAGAAGATACACATAAACCAGCACACATTCTGACGCTGGTTCCCGAGGGACGCCCCGGCCGTCCGCGCCGCTACTGATGTGATGGCCAGATCCATGTGAGTCGATGAGGCTCTGGACGACGGGAACACGCGGGCGAAGCCGGCGCCTGGATAAAAGCGCCTTCACGGAGCGAACGCCTCCAAGGGTCGGGACCAGGCCCGACAGGGCGACGCCTGAGCTCTCTGAGCGCGAAGAGCCCCAGGCGAAGGCCATGCACGCCGTCTTGGGCCACATGGCGATTTGTCAGTCGAGCAGGCCAAGATACTGAGCGAGCCGGCCTTGAACCTGGGTCAACAGGTCTTCGTCCAGCACGCCGGTGCGGTCTTCGAGGGCGTACTTCGGCAAGGGTTGCACGGCCGGGACCCTGATCCAGCATTTCTTGACAGCTCCCCCTGGCCCTTGGCGAGTTGAACGTCGAATCGCGTTCGGCGCGAAGTCGACCCAGAGATGGCACAAGCGAGAATGAACGGCCACTCGGGATCGCTGTTGGACTGAGCGCCGGTGACGACCACCACGGGACGTCGCTCGTCGTGGACCACTCGTTCTTCCTCAGGGATGAGACGAAGCGTCTTGTCGGTGACGAGATAGACGCCTCCGACGATGTAGGGACCCGCCACCTACTCCTCCAAGAGGAGGCGGATCGCCTCCGCCCGATGCTCGGCGAGGTGACGGATCTCTTCCTCGAGATCCTCGATGCCGCCGGGCTCGTCTTCGGACAGCGGATTGCGCTCGGCCCACCGGCGGAGGGGAGCCAGTCCGGAGCCCAGGTCAAGCAGGGGCGGCCCTCCGGCAAGATCGAGTCGCGCGTCGGCTCGGCGCTGTCTACTCGCTTCCCTCATGGGAAGCGTCTGGCACGCGAGGTCACACAACTGGCCTGCTGAAAGTCTCCCGTAGTCGGCCAGAACGGCCTGCATCATCTTGGCGAGCTCGGTGCTCACCGCCATCTGAGGAACATCGACCAGGTGAATGGTCCACTCACGACGACCGGCGAAAGGATCGACACTCTCATCAAGGACGATCACGCCCGCCTCACGAAGGTCACGCTCGACCTCGACCAGACGGAAGCTCTGAGGGCCGCTGGGGCTCCAACGCCATTCGAGGCCGGAGCCGGCGGGCATCCCCTGCTCGACTGCGCGAAGATCAGCCAGCTAGAGGAGATGGGAGAGCTTGGTGCGGCTCACACGCGTGCCGGTCGCCCGGGCAGTCGCCAGCAGGTAGGCGACAGCCGCCGCAGAGCCACGAAGGGGCACAGGGGCCGACACGATGTCCAGTGTAGCCATCGGGTGCACCATGACCTGCGGCTCCTCACCCTGCGATGGTAGCTCTTTGTGTCCTAAACTTTACCCTCCGCTGTTACGGCGATGCACGACTATCGGATGAGCGGAACCGGTACTCGGCGAGGAGCTTTATCGGACTGGCGGCTTATCGGGTAGCCCGGAATCGGCTCCCGGTCACCGAGGCGGCTCGGCGTTCAGTGAGGCGGGCTGCGGGTGGGACGAGCGGCCGACCGGCTGCCAACGCACCCGCCGAGGACGATCCAGCCGGCTCGTCCCCACTCGGTGCCCAGGAGGTGGGAGAGCCGGGCCAAGGGGCTCGAAAGCGATCAGGCCATGCCGAACAGTCTCCTGGCACTGTCCGAGCGCTTGGGGCAGGGCCAGAGCGAACGTCACCTCGAAGCCGGCGGCATGCCAGCACTCTCCCACGGTTTACTAAACGCCAGCGGACCCCCCGACAGCGAACCACGACACCCCCAGCCCCTCGCGAACCGTTTCAGGCGATGGCGGCAATGTCCCCATCGTCGAAGTAGATCGCCTGGTGCAGCCGCCCGCCAAGGGCGCTGGCGTAGCGAGCGAGGACGTCCTGCCCTGAAATCTTGCCCTGCTCGATTTGCGAAATACGGCCCTTGGTAACCCCCATGCGCTCGGCCAGATCCCGCTGAGTCAGACCTCGGCTACGCCGGATCTCAGCAAGCCGATGCCCTTGGACTTCCGCAAGGAGCTCCTGCTTGCCCGCCTCCACGGCTTCCTCGCCACCGGCACGACTGACATATTCGGCCCGAATATCCTTCCAGCGTACGTGACCTGTCATGATCGGCCTTCCTCTTCCACACGGCGTTCCTTCAAGTAAATCTCGTACCGCTGTTCGGCGAGCGGGATGGCCTTCCTGTACCAGGCGTTCCACTGTCCCGCCTTGTCGCCTGCGACCAGCAAGATGCTGGAGCGCCACGGGTCGAAGGTGAAGAGAATGCGCACGGTGCCGGGACGGAGTTCCTTCAAATTTGGGATCCGAGAGCTAGCGATCGTATCGACCAGTGGCCGTCCCAACCCTGGTCCGCCTTCGGCTAGCGTATCGATCGCCTGCACCACTCGCGTTAGTGTCGCGTCGTCCAAGCCGTCGATCCAGTCACGCACCTCGTCGACGAGATAGACGTCCCACTCTTCGGCGTCCACGCGGTGAAGTATAGTAAACGGTATACCCCTACAGAGCTATTCCTCCAAGATTTCTCGAGGCGGATGCGGGTATGCGCAGGCGGAGCCTGCGCATACAGGGCGAACAGCCCGAGCGAAGCGAGGACCGCTCGGGGCGGGCTCCAGCAGGCCCACCACCCAGTAGGGCAACGGGTGGGTGGCCCCGCGTGACCTACCCGAATGTCCAGGACAGGTGGCTCAGGGCGGCATCGGCGTAGTGGTGGGGGCCTGTGCTCAGGCCGTACGCCAGGTCCTCGATGAGGGCGCATCTCGCGTGGAAAAGCACCCGGGCGCGGTCCGCCTCGTCGAGGGCGAAAGCGTAGTGCGACACCGTCAGCTCGAAGACCTCCGGCCCCAGGTCGCGGTAGATCAGGGCGAAGTCGTGGGCCGGGTCGGTGATGGCGGCGTCGGTCCAGTCGATGACGCCGGTGATCGTGCCGGCGGCCGCGTCCGCCAGCAGGTGCTCGGCGCCCAGGTCGTTGTGGCAGAAGCGGAGCTCGCCGGGCTCGTCCGGCGGCGGCTCCCGGAGGAAGCGCTCCACCAGGTGGCGCTGTCCCTCCGGGACGTGGGCCTCGACGTCGCGGTAGTCGAGCTCGGCGTCCTGGAGGAGGGTCGGCGCCGGGTAGGCGTCCAGCGGCGCGAGGTCGCGCATCCTGGCGGGCGCGGCGCCGTGCAGGGCGCTGAGGAACTCGCCCAGGGGCTGCGCCAGGAGCCGGGGGTCGGCCACGGGGTGCCGGTTGAGGGGCTCGCCCGGGAGCTTGCTGTACGCGATCACCCCCGACTCGTCGTCGGCGAAGACCACCTCGGGGACCGGCAGCGGGGACAACTCCCTGACGGCCGCCAGGCGGGCGACCTCCTGGCGGTTCTCCTCGGGGGTCGTCGCCTTGTTACGCCGTACCAGTAATTCGTTGTTGACCTCGTACACCGTGTTGTCGAGGCCCTGGCCCAGCCGATCGATGGAGCGCACCCGATAGTCGGGGAGATGGCGGGCCAGCAGCGCGCGGATTTCGCCAGTCACACCCGCAGCCTAAGCCCCCGCTACTTGAGGGCTCCAGATGTCAGGCCGCTCTGGATCTGGCGCTGGAAGACCGTGTAGACCACCAGCATCGGCAGGATCGCCAGGGTCAGGGCGGCGAAGAGGGCGGACCAGTCCTGGTCGTATCCGGCGGCGGTGGAGATGTCGGCGATGCCCATGGTGAGAACCCACTTGTCGCGCTCCTGCAGCAGCACCAGTGGCAGCTGGTACTGGTTCCACTGGCCCAGGATGTTGAAGATCGTGATGCTGATGATGCCCGGTCGCGCCATCGGCAGCATGATCTGGAAGAAGACGCGGGTGTGCGACGCGCCGTCCACCATCGCGGCCTCCCCCACCGCCGTGGGCAGCGTGCGGAAGAACGCCGACAGGAAGAAGACCGTGAACGGCATCGAGTACGCGATGTACACCAGCACCAGGCCCGCGTGCGTGTTCAGGCCGATGAAGGGGCCGATCAGCGGCACGTTGCCCATGTTCTGGACGACGAAGAAGAGCGGGGTCAGGGCCAGGTAGACGGGAAAGGCCAGGCCCGAGACGAAGAGCAGGTAGATCGCCCGGTTGCCGCGAAAGGGATAGCGCGCCAGCACGTACGCCGCCATCGACCCGATAAGCATCGTCCCGAACGTGCTGAACGACACCACGATGATGCTGTTGAGCATGTACTGCCCGATGTGCGCCTGATCCCAGGCCCTGGCGAAGTTGTCCCAGTGCAGCGTGGCCGGCAGCGACCACGCGTCACCGAAGATCTCGTCCTCGCTCTTGACCGAGGCCAGGAACGTCCACAGGATCGGCACGATCACCAGCAGCGTCCAGACCAGCAGCGCGACATGCGTCAGCACGCCCATCGGGCCGAGCCGGCGCCTGCGCTCCTGGCGGGCGAGCTTCCGGGAGGTGGCCGCCGTCCAGGAGACCATCGTTGTCATCAGTACTCGATTCGTTCGCGCCGCGTGAGGCGCAGCGAGAGGATCGCGAAGCCGACGGTGAAGAAGAACATGATCACGCCCAGCGCCGAGGCGTAGCCGAAGCGGAAGTACTGGAACGCGTTGCGGTAGATCTCGGCGGCCATGACCGTGGTCGACCAGTCGGGCCCGCCGTGCTGGTCGGTCATCACCCAGACGATCGCGAACACGTCCAGCGCCAGGATCCCCAGATAGACCCAGGCCACCTGTACGGTGTCCCAGAGCAGCGGCAGCGTGATGCGGAAGAACAGGCTCACCCGGCCGGCCCCGTCGATCTGCGCGGCCTCGAACATGTCCCTGGGGATGGAGGCCAGGCCGGCGGAGAAGAGCACCACGTAGAAGCCGACCGCCTGCCACACCATGACGCCCAGCACCGACCAGAACGCCACGTCGGGATCGGACAGGAAGCCGATCGGCTTGACCCCGAGCGCCATCAGCGGGCCGTTCAGCATGCCGCTGCCGTCCGGCCGGAACACCTGCTGGAACAGCACCGCCACCACCGCGACGGCCAGGACCTGCGGGAAGAAGAACACCACGCGGTAGAACTTCGACCCGCGGATCCCCGCCGTGCCCTGCGCCCCGCCCACGTTGAGCAGGAAGGAGAAGAACAGGGCGATGATGATCGTGATCAGCGGGAGCAGCACGAGCAGCGCGCCGTTGTGCGTGACGGCCTTCCAGAACGTGCCGTCGCTGAAGAGCCGCTTGAAGTTGTCCAGGCCGATGAACGTCGGCGTGGCCGTCACGCCGCGCCAGTCGGTCATCGCGATGTAGAACGCCTGGATGTACGGCGAGATCACATAGACCAGATAGAGGATCACCGGGGCTGCCAGGAACGAGGTGATGAACAGCCCGCGGCGATACCTGTTGAAGATCATCAGCGCTTGTACTTCTTGATCGAGGAGTCGTTCTTGATCTCGTCGGCCTTCTTCTGCAGGCGCTCGAGGTAGGCGTCCGGCTTGAGCCCGCCGGTCATCAGCTCGCCGGTGGCGGCGATGGCCTCGTCCTTGAGCTGGGCGTACCAGGTCTGCCAGCGGTAGTAGACGACGTTCGTGCCCGCGGCGGCGAACGCCTTGGTCGCGCTCTCGGCGCCCGGCGACAGCTTCCGCCCCTCGCCCGCGCCCTTGACCACGGAGACCGTCTTGACCATCTCGCTGAAGTCGCCCGCCGCCTTCTTCGACAGCATGGCCCGCAGGTACTCCATGCCGCCCTGCGGGTTGGGGGACTTGGAGGGCACGATGAAGTTCTCGCTCGGCTGGCTGTGCAGGGTGCCGTACGGCAGCTTGTCCGAGCTGCCGAAGTCGGGGATCGGGAACATCCCGTACTCGAAGTCGGCCGGGGTGGTCGTCTTCTGCTCGTTCTCCAGCCAGGAGCCGGAGGGCAGCATGGCGACCTTGTACTTGTTCTGGGCCGTCTGGGTCTGCACGTGGTCGAGGCCGGCGGTGCCCTCCATGAGGTACTTGGCGCCGATCTCGGCCCAGGCGGTGGCCGAGGTCTTCATGGCGTCGGTCTTCCAGGCGCCGTCCTCGAGGTTGTCGATGTTGACGAGCACCTCGGCGCCGCCGATCTTGGCGGCCATGGTGAGCAGCGGCTCGTACAGGTACTGGGGGAACTTCCCGGCATAGGTGAAAGGCGCCATCTTGCCGGACTTCTTGATGGTCTCGCAGAGCTTGAGGAACTCGTCCCAGGTCTTCGGGGCCTCCCAGCCGTTGTCGCGGAAGGCTTTCTGCGAGTACCAGATGCCGAAGATGTAGTTCACGTAGCCGAGCACGCTGAAGGTGCCGTCGTACGTGCCGAGGTCGATGACGGCCTGGTCGATGGTGTCGCGGACCTTGGTGTTCGGGTCGTCCCAGCTGGGCGCGTCGAGCAGCGGGGTGAGGTCCTGGAGCTGGCCGTCCTGGGCGAGCGCGCCGAAGTCCATGGCGTTGGCGCCGGAGTTGTCGATCACGTCCGGCGGGTTGCCGCCGGCGAAGCGCGGCTGGAGGACCTTGGTGATCTCCTTGGTCGCGTTGTGCTTGATCTCGACGTTCGGGTGCTTGGCCTTGAAGAGCGGCTGGTGGATGTTCTTCGCGTAGTCCTGGCCGAAGCCGCCGTCGAAGATCCACACCTCCAGCGGCTTGTTGTCCGCCATGCCGAACGGATTGGCCGCGCTGGTCGCGACCGGCGCCGCCGAGGACGACGCGGTGGGCTTGGCGGCGGGCGTGGCGCAGGCGGCCAGCGCCCCTGCCACGGGTACGAGTGCGGCGCCGCGAAGGAGCTCACGCCGGCTGATATGGGGGGTGTTGGGCATATGACTGCTCCTGACTTGTCTATGATCCGCGTCGGATCCGGCCTGCGTAGCGGCTCTCCAGGGCCTTGTTGTGCTCGTCGCCGCCGGTCACGTTGACCGACATGTAGATCGGGGGCGTCTCGCCCATGGCCACGAGCTCGTCCACCGCCTGGGTGACCACCATCTGCGCGAGCAGCGCCGAGGTGACCGTGGACACGGCTCCGTACGTGCCGCCGCCGGGCAGCTCGAGGATGGCGTCGCCGTACGGCGCCCCGTTGTCCAGCACGACGTCGGCCAGGTCGAGCAGCTTGCGGCCCGACGGGTGGCGCGAGGTCATCTGAGTGCTGTGCTTGACCGAGGTGAGCGCGATCAGCGGGTGCCCGCGCTCCTTGACGAGCGTGGCCAGCTCGACGACCGTGCCGTTCACGCCGGAGCTGGAGATCAGCACGAACACGTCCTGCGGCGCCACCGGCACCAGGCCGTAGATCTCGTGCGCGATGGCCGGGTCGCGCTCCAGCTCGGGGGTCAGCACGCTCGCCGGGTGACCCCCGTACAGGACGAGGTCCCTGGGCGAGAGGCGGTTGCTGGGGACGAGGCCGCCGGCCCGTCCGGCGATCTCCATGGCGATGGCCTCGGAGTGCCCCGAGCCGAACGCGTTGACCACGCCGCCCGCCCGGATCGAGGCCACGACCAGCGCGGCCGCCTCCCGCACCGGCTCGGCCTGGCTCTCCGTGACCTGGCGGGCCAGATCGAGGACCTCGGTTGCGTACGTCATTCAGCCTCTCTCCACCCGGTGGCTCTCCACGGCGCTGATCGTGCGCTCGAACGCCTCGTTGGTGCGCTCGTAGGTGCGCTGGGCCACCGCCACGTACACGGCGTCCAGCACGAACAGCTGCGAGTGGACGGCGGCCAGCCCGCCGAGCCTGAACGTGGTCTCCCTGCTGGCCGTGGTCAGCACCAGCTCGGCCAGCTCGGCCAGCGGCGAGCGGGCGAAGGAGGTGACCGCGACCGTCAGCGCGCCGTGGCTGCCGGCCTCGGCCAGCGCCTCCATGACCTCGCGGGTGCGGCCCCGGTGGCTGATGCCGATGGCCACGTCGCCGGCCTTGAGCAGGGCCGCCTCCGACAGGGCCACGTGCGCGTCGCCGGCGCTCCAGCCGGGGACGCCGATGCGGCGCAGCCGGCCCTCGAACATGGCGGCGACGTTGCCGCTGGTGGAGACGCCGACCAGGAGCACGCGCGGCGCGGCCACGATCGCGTCGGCCACCTTGGCGACGACGTCGAGGTCGAGCTGCGCCGCGGTGTCCTGGATGAGCCTGGCGTCGGCGGCGGCCATCACCTCGATGGCCGAGTCGAGCGGGTCGTCGGGGCCGATCTCGTGGCCGACGCCCGCTCCCCAGCCCGCCTGCGCGGCCCGTCCGGTCTCGGTGGCGAGCGCGACGCGCAGCTCCGCGTACCCCGAGAAGCCGAAAGCCCGGCAGAACCTCGTCACGGTCGCCGGCGAGCTGCCGGCGCGCTCGGCGAGCGCGATGATGGTCGAGCGCGCGGCCTCGGCCGGATCGCCGAGAATCACCTCGCCGACCCTGCGCAAAGCTTCCGGCAAACCGGGTAGTTCTGTTTCGACGCGCCCAAGCGCTCCTGAAGTCACGAATATTCCTTCCGAATACCCGGTCTTCTGGCGAAAATTATTCTTGCTTCCGGTCCGCGTCAACCCCCAGACTCGGACCGTGACTGAATCGCTAGTGGTCGGTGTCGACGCCGGAGCCACGTCCACGCGGGTCGCCGTCCACGCGCTCGACGGCACCCGGGTCGGCTACGCGCGGGCCGGCGCGGGCAATCCCACTGCTCACGGGCTGGACAAGGCGGTGTCCAACGTGGCCGCCGCGCTCGGCGATGCGCTGGGGACGCACGACGGCCGGCGGGTCGTCGCCTCGCTGACCGGCGTGGCGGGGCAAGTGGCGGAGATGGTGCCCGAACTGGCGAAGGTCTGGGCCGATCACGGCATCGCGGAGGGGCCGCGCTACATGGGCGACACGCCTATCGCCTACGCCGCGGGCTCGCCGGAGCCCGATGGCTCGCTGCTGCTGTCGGGCACGGGGGCGGTGGCGGCCAGGATCGTGGGCTTCCGGCTCGACGCCATCGCCGACGGGCTGGGCTGGCTGCTGGGTGACGAGGGGTCGGGCTTCTGGATCGGCCGCCAAGCCGTCAAGGCGGTGGTCGGCGCCCTCGACCGCGGCGCGCCGCCCACCGGTGCGCTGGCCGAGCTCGTGGTGGAGCACTTCCTCGGCGACGAGCGGCCCGCCGCGCCGCGTGCCGTCGCCGATCGCATCGTACGGCTGGCGCAGGCCGACCACATGCGCCTGGCCGCGCTGTCCTCCCTGGTCAGCCGGGCCGCCGCGGCAGGCGACGAGACAGCGCTGAAGATCACGCAGGATGCCGCCGACTGTCTGGTCGCCACCCTCGGGCGGGTGCACGTGTCCGGCCCCGTGGTGCTCGCCGGGAGCGTCCTGACCAGCGAGGGTCCGGTACGGCAGGCCGTGGTGGAGCGGCTGGCGGGCAAGAGCGTCTCGACGGCGGGTGACGCGGCGGGCGCGGCGGCCTGGCTGGCGGCCCGCGACCTGCTCGCGGAGGCGGACGCCAAGGCCCTGCACGCCGCGTTCACGGCCGTCAGCCCTTGACGGCCCCCGCCGTCATCCCGGTGCCCACCCGGCGCTGCAGGAACAGGAAGAGCAGCAGCGCGGGCAGCGCGAACAGGCTGGCGGCGGCCATCGTGGCGCCCCAGTCCGTGCCGAAGACGTCGCGGAACGACGACAGCCACACCGGCAGCGTGCGCCTGTCCTGATCCTTGATGATCAGCACGTTCACGAACGCGAACTCGTTCCACGCCGTGATGAACCCGAACAGCGACGTCGCCATCAGCCCGGGCGCCAGCAGCGGGAAGACCACCCGCCGGAAGGCGACCAGCCGGCCGCACCCGTCCACCTGCGCCGCCTCCTCCAGCTCAGGCGGGATCGCGGCCAGGAACCCGCGCAGCGTCACGATCGTGAACGGCAATGTGATCATGAAGTAGACGCCGGTCAGCATGGCCAGCGAGTCCAGCAGCTCGGCGTCCCTGGCGATGATGAACACCGGCACCAGCAGCGCCTCCCACGGCGCCATCTGCGCCGCGAACACCGCGACCACGAACGCCCCTCTTCCCCGCCAGCGCATCCTGGCCACCGCGAACGCCGCCAGCAGCGCTGTCACCAGCGCGACCAGCACCGCGGCCACGGTGACGACGAAGCTGTTGCGCCAGTAGGTCCAGAACCCCGGCGCGTTCACCGCCGTCACGAAGTGCTCGAAGGTCGGGTGCGCCGGCCAGAACGTCGGCGTGGCCGCCTGGATCTCCCTGGTCGGTTTGAACGCGGTCAGGAACATCCAGTAGACCGGGAAGATCGTCATCACGAGCACGACGACCGCGGCCGCGTTGAGCGTCAGCCTCTTCACTGGCGGACCATCCTTCGCAGGTTGCTGACCAGGGCGACGGCGAGGATGACGACGGTGAGCATGGCGACCGCCGAGCCCAGGTCGTACCGGTGCAGCACCCGGGCGATCTTGAACGCGTACACCGGGAGGGTGGTCGTCGCGCCGTCCGGGCCGCCCTGGCTGAGCACCCAGATCTGAGGGAAGCACTTGGCCACCCAGATCACCTCCAGCGAGGCGACCAGGGCGAACAGCTGCCGCAGCATCGGCAGGGTGACCTTCCAGAAGACCTGCCGGCCGGTGCCGCCGTCGATCCGGGCGGACTCGTACAGCTCCACCGGGATGGTGGTCAGCCCGGCGTAGAGGGTGAGCGCGGCGAACGGCACCGACTGCCACACCACGAGTACCACGAGCACGGCGAACGTGGCCGTGCCGTCGGCGAACCAGGTGTAGCCGCGGAAGGAGTCGAACCCGAGCGCGACCAGCAGCCAGTTCACCACGCCGAGCTCCGACTGGAACAGCCACTGGAACACCGTCGTGGCCGCGATGATCGGGGTGGCCCAGGCCAGGGCGAGGGCGCTCATCAGGGCCAGGCGCAGGCCGCGGCGCAGGCGGGCGAGCATCAGCGCCACACCTGTGGACAGGACCACGATCAGCACCACGTTGATCGCGGTCCACCCCAGCGTGCGCCACAGCACCTGCCAGAACTCCGCGCCGGCCAGCAGCTCGGCGTAGTTGTCCAGACCGACGAAGGCCGCGCCGCCCCTGATCAGCTCCCCCATGCGGAAGTGCTGGAAGGAGATCACCGCGGCCTTGAGCATCGGGTAGAGCAGGAGGAAGGCCCCGCCCGCCACCGTGGGCGCGATGAGCAGGTAGGGCCACAGGCTCCTGGTGCGCATTCAGGACCCGCTGTTCAGGGTCGTGGTGATGGTCTCCGAGACCTTCTTCGCCTCCGTCGCGGGGTCGGCGCCGGTGAGCACGGCGGTCATGTACTGCTTGATCACGGAGGTGGCCTCGACGGCGGCCCAGTTGGGGGTGTTCGGGGTGGCGCGGCCGCCCGCGGCGGCCTTCGCCATGGCCGCGGTGCCCTCGTCGCCGGACAGCACGCCGGCCAGCGAGGTACGGTTCGGCACGAAGCTCATCGCCTTGGCCAGCTCGGTCTGGAACTGCTCGCCCGCCAGGGCCTTGACCAGCTCGTACGCCGCCTCCTGGCGCTTGGACGCGGCCGGGATGATCAGGTCGGAGCCCCCCGTGAAGACGGCGCCGGGTTTGTCGGCCGTCTTGCCCGGGAGGGGGAAGAAGCCCATCTTGCCCTTGAGCTTGTCGTCCACCTCCAGGACGCGGGCGGCGATGCCGGGGACGGCGATGATCTGGGCCACCTTGCCCTGGGCGAACACCTCGTGCTGGGGCGGGTTGGCCTCGTCGGCGTCCTTGGGGCCCTTGCCGAGGGCCTGGAGGCGCTTGTAGAAGTCCATGCCGGCCAGGGCCTGCGGGGTGTCGAGGGCGCCCTTCCACTTGCCGCCCTCCTGGACGGCGAGGTCGCCGCCCTCGTCCCAGATGAAGCCGGCCAGGGCGTACCAGGTCTGCCCGGTCAGGTAGATGCCCTCGTTTCCGCCTTTATTTAGCTTTGCGGTGATATTTAGCCATTCGTCCCGGGTTTTCGGCGGCTCCGTGATGCCTGCCTTGGCGTACAGGTCCTTGTTGTAGACGACCACGCGGTTGGCGGCGTACCAGGGGATGCCGTACTGCTTGCCGTCGATGTTGCCCGGCTGGGCCAGGCCCGGGAGCCAGTCCTCGCCCTTGAGCTCGGCGACCTTGCCGGTCAGGTCCGTGACGCCGCCGCTGGCCGAGTACTGGGCGACCTGGGTGTTGCCCACCTCGATCACGTCGGGGGCGTCGGTGCTGGCCAGGGCCGCGGTGACGCGCTCGCCGATGCCGTCCCACGCCTGGATCTGGATGTCGAGGTCCACGCCCTTGTGCGCCGCCTCGTACTCGGTCTCGAACTTCTTCAGCAGGTCCTGCGTGACGCTGCCGTCCATGATCCAGACGGTCAGCTTGGCGGGGCCCGCGGACGTCTTGGGCTCCTCGGCGGCGCCGCACGCGGCCACCGCGAAGATGGCCGCCAGGGCCAGGATGCGCTTCTTCATGGCGGTCCTTGTCACGGGTTGGGGACGGTGTCCGTGAAGGAGGTGCCGGCGGCGCGCAGGGAGGCGACGCGGGCGGTGACGTCGGCGGGCGGGACGACCTCGTTCTTGCTGTGGTAGAGCCAGTCCACCTGCTGCCGGTACGTACGCGTCCCCGTGGCGCCCTGGAGATCGATGAACCACTGGTTGAACATGATCCACATGGGCGTCTCGGGATAGTAGATGTCACCGTGGTCGGCGAACAGGCGGCCGTCCACGTAGTACTTGATCCGGCCGCCGGAGACCTGGATCACGAGGTCGTGCCAGCCGGCGAAGCTCGCGCGCTCCTCGGTGTGGGTGTTGACGGCCTGCCAGGGGTCGGCCTGGTAGGTCTCCCAGCTGGTGGTGTAGAGGATGTTGGACGGCTCGCCCCAGCCGCCGTTCGGCAGGTACTCGAAGTCGAGCTCGCCGTAGTCGGGGTCCAGGTTGTAGCGCAGCGGGGTGATGGTGAAGAACGTCTGCACCACGTGCTCGCCGTCGGGACCACTGGCCGGGGCGTCGCTGAAGCGGACGCGGGCGGCGTAGGTGCCCTCGAAGAACTTGCGGTTCGCGGTGGACAGCTCGGTCTGCACGGTGCCGGCGGCGGTGCCGTTCGTGGTGGAGTCGAGCGTCAGCAGGCCGCCGGGGAACGAGACCGCCGAGGGCGACCAGGTTGCGCCGGGCACGCCGGGGCCTCCGGAACTGGAGCGCACCGTCCAGCCGCGCTGGGCGAGGAGCGGGTCGCTCGACCCCGAGTACGTGAAGTCGTCGAACAGCACGCCCGCCGAGCCCGTCGGGGGAACCGTGGGAGTGGGAGTGGGAGTGGGGGTGGGCTCGGTGCCGTTCGGCCGGCCCCACGCGAGCTGGCCGTTGACGTGGACGGTGACCTTGTCCCAGTTCGTGTAGGCGGTGTTGGGCCCGTAGGAGTAGTCGTCGCTCTGCGTGAACGTCTGCCAGTCCGCGCGGTAGAAGCGCAGCTGCATGTCGCCGGTGTTCGCGCCGGGGGCCAGAGCGCCGGAGGCGAAGCCGACCTCCAGGTACTGGTCGGCGCCCGACTGGCGGACGAACTGCCCGGTCACCGTCGAGCAGCCCACCACGGCCCAGGAGCAGGCGAAGCGGTAGGTCTCCGTGCCGGTCAGGTAGTAGCGGATCTTGACCTGGTTGAGCGGGATCGTGGTGGTGCCGTCGTTGAAGAGCTGGAACCAGGGCTCGGCCTGGGCGGTGCTCGCGCCGGGAGCGCTGGTGCGGTACTGGAGGCGTACGGACTGCTGGGCGCTGGCCGGGGCGACCAGGGCCACGACGACGAGGACGAGAGGGAGGGCTAAGGAGAGGACAACTTTTCCGATATTTCGGTACATGGGGGGTTCTCCTTGCGAGGTGCGGCCCCAGATTTCGGGCATGCCGAACAGAGCTCGTGGGGGCTTCTGGTGTGGCGCTCAGGCGCCGCGCCGGATGCGACCGGCGTACAGCGCCTCCAGCTTGAGGTTGTGGGCGTCGCCCTCGGGGACGTTGGCCGACAGGTAGACCGGCGGCACCTCGCCCGCTTCGAGAAGGTTGCGTACGGTCTGGGCCACGACGAGCTGGGCCAGCAGCGCCGAGGTGATGGTGGAGACGGCTCCGACGCAGGCGCCCCCGTCGGGCAGGGGGAGCACGGCGTCGCCGTAGGGCGCGCGGTTGTCCAGGACGACGTCGGCCAGGTCGATGAGCTTGCGGCCCGAGGGGTGGCGGGACGCGACGGCTTCGCCGTGGGCGCGCGAGGTGATCGCGATCAGGTCGTGACCGCGCTGCTTGACGAGCGTGGCCAGCTCGACGACCACGCCGTTGACGCCCGAGTTGGAGATGATGACGAACAGGTCGCCGGGGTGGACGGGCGCCAGGTCGAGGATGGCGCGGGCGATGGACGGGTCGCGTTCGAGGTCGTACCGGTCCAGCTCGGAGCGGGGGGCGCCGCCGTACAGGACGATGTCCCTGAGCGCGAGCTTGCTGGTGGGCACGAGGCCGCCCGCGCGGCCGGCGATCTCCATCGCGACGGCCTCCGAGTGGCCGGAGCCGAACGCCTGGATGACGCCGCCTGCGCTCACCGCCTTGGTGAAGAGGCCGGCTGCTCGGACGATCTCCGGGTCCTCCGGGATCGTCCGGACGAGGTCGGCGATGTGCTGAGCGAATTTTGCTGGATCTACTGTCATAAATCCCCTTCCGGGAGTCGATGTCCGGCCACCGCGCGGACTGTCACGTCGAATGCCTGCCTGGTGCGCTCGTAGGTGCGTTGGGCCACCGACACGTACACGACGTCGAGCACCAGCAGCTGCGAGTGGATCGCGGCGAACCCCTCCGACCTGAAGCTCGTCGCGCGGCTGGCCGTGGTCAGCACCAGCTCGGCCACCTCGGCCAGCGGGGAGCGCGGCTGCGAGGTGACGGCCACGGTGATCGCGCCGTGGCTGCTCGCCTCCGCGAGCACCTCGATGACCTCGCGGGTCCGGCCGCTGTGCGAGATCCCGATCGCCACGTCGCCCTGTCCGAGCAGCGCGGCGTCCGTCAGCGCGCTGTGGGCGTCGGACCTGCTCCAGGTCGGTACGCGCATGCGCTGCAGCCGGTATTCCATCTCGCTGGCCACGGCCGCGCTGCTCGACACGCCGAACAGCAGCACCCGCCCGGCCCTGGCCACCGCCTGGGCGGCCTTCTCCACCACGGCCAGGTCCAGCTGGTCGGCGGTCTCCTGGATCAGGCGGATGTCGTTGCCGGACACGACGCCGAGCACCTTGTCGAGGCTGTCGTCGGGGAGGATCTCCTGGCCGATGTCGGTGTGCCAGGTCTGCTGGGCCTTGCGGCCGGTCTCGGTGGCGACGGCCACGCGCAGCTCGGCGTACCCGGTGAAGCCGAGGGCGCGGCAGAAGCGCGTGATGGTCGCCGTGGACGTCCCGCTCCGCTCGGCCAGGTCGACGATGGTCAGCCGGGCGGCCTCGGCGGGCGCGGCCAGGATCACCTCGGCCACCTTGCGCAGCGCCTCGGGCATGTCGGGCTGCTCGGCCTGGATGCGGTTGAGTAGTTCCACGCGATGAAAATTATGCCCAGACCCTGGCATCGTCAAGGCATTTGGGCAATAATTTTTGACATGCGACAGCTCGTACTCGGGGTTGACGCCGGCGGCACCTCGTCGCGGGCCGCCCTGTTCACGGTGGACGGAGCGCCGGTCGGGCGAGGGCACGCGCCGGGCGCCAACCCGGTGACCCTCGGCATGGACCGGGCCTGCGCGCACCTGACCGCCGCCGTCCAGGAAGCGGCTGCGTCCTCGTTACCGCACGTCAGCGCGGTGGTTGTCGGGCTGGCGGGCAATCCACGGGCGTGCCGGGAGCTGGCCGAGCGCGTCCTGCGCCCGCTCCTCCCCCAGGGGCCGCCGGTACGGGTTGTCGGGGACACCGTGACCGCCTTCGCGGCCGGGACCTCTGCACCGTCGGGCACCGTGCTGATCTCAGGGACGGGGGCGATCGCGGCAAAAATTACCGACCACGAGCAGACGGCGACCGCCGACGGGTACGGATGGCTGCTCGGGGACGAGGGGTCGGGCTTCTGGCTCGGCCACGCCGCCGCCCGCGCCACCATCCGCGCCCTCGCCGCCCCCCAGCCGCCCTCCTCTTGCCCACCTGCCCCGATCCGCCCACCGACTCCAGCCACCGCACTCGCAAAGGGGCACGCCGCAGACGGGCGGCTGGCGGTGCTCGTCGTCCGGCAGTTGCTACCCGAAGGCGTGGGCGAGGATCCGGTCGCGCGGCTGGCGGGGGCGGTGCACGACCGGCCGCCGCTCGCACTCGCCGAGCTGGCGCCCCTCGTCAGCCAGGCCGCCGAGGCGGGCGACCCGGTCGCGCAGGCCCTCGTCGCCGAGGCCGCGGCCCGGCTGGCGAGCACGGCAGCCCAGGTGCACGAGCCGGGCCTGCCCATCGTGCTCGCAGGTGGCGTGCTCACGGCGGAGGGCCCCGTCAAGCGAGCGGTCCACGACCTCCTGGCGGACGCGGTCACGTCGGGCGACGCGGCGAACGGCGCGGCCTGGCTGGCGGCCCGCGACCTGCTCCCGGAGGCCGAGGCGCGGGCCCGGCACGCCGCCTTCACCGCCTGACCCCGGCTACTCGTCCGCGATCTTCGCGTCGCCGTAGACGGGGTTCTTCCGCAGTCGCTCCTTGGTCACCATCAGGCGCACGACGCCGGCCTGCTCCGACTGGACCTCCCAGACCATCCAGTCGTCGCCGACCTTGGCCGACTGCTGCTTCGGGTCCACCCCGTAACCGTCGTTGTCCGGCGCGGGGGTGATGATCTGGAAGACCGCCTTGAGGCCGCGCCGGCGAACCTCGGTCATGACCTCGCCCACGGTCTTCCCGTCGGCGCGGTAGCCCGCCAGCATCTCGCCCTTCTTCATGGCCGAGCGCCAGTTCTGGTACCTCTCCCCCGGCCGCGCCGCCCGCCCCAGCTGGACCGAGGCCCAGCCGGTCCAGCCGCGGGCCACCTCGATGGTCATCGCGCAGCCCGTACTGCCGAAGGCGCAGCCCTCGGGCGTCGTGCTGTTGGTGATGGACTCGCCGTTGGCCGCCAGCCGGCCGCTCAGCCGCATGCCCGTGATCTGACCCACCTGGGTGGGAGACACCGGCACGACCTCCAGGTTCACGTCCAGGCCCACGGCCTTGAAGCCCTGCGTGTACTTGGCGTGGTCGGCGAACGGGTCCTTGATGGTGGCCACGTACATGTCGCCGCGCAGCTCGATGTCGATGGCGGAGTTGGCGTAGGAGGTGGCGGGGCCGCGCGCGCCGAGGACGGCGGGGGCGATCACGGCGGCCGCGGCGAGCCCGGTGACGGCCACGGCGCCCACGACCAGGCGGGCACGCCACCGAGGGGTCCGGCGGCGGGCCGGCTCGGCGGCGGGCTCCTCGGAGGTGATCGAGGACAGGAGCGCCCGCGCCCCCGCGCCGGACGCCTGACCCGCCAGATCCTCGTCGCGGACCCTGGCGAGGTGCTGCAACTCGTTCATGCGGACTCCATGATCAGGTGGTTGACGGTCACGCCCTCCGCGGCCAGCGCCTTGGAGAAGCGCTTGCGCGCCCGGTGGAGCCGGATGCGCACGGCGTTGCGCGAGCAGCCGAGCACGGTGGCGATCTGGGCCCGGTCCAGGCCCTCCCAGGCCACCAGCGAGATCAGCTCCCGGTCGTCCTCGGGCAACTCCCCGAACGCCCGCGCTATCGCGCTCAGTTCGAGGCCGGTCTCGGGCGAGTGGGCGTACAGGTCGGCGAGGTCGGCGTCGAGCTCCATGCTCCGGTGCCGATTCCTGGCCTGGCCGCGGCGGTGGTTGGCCAGCACGTTCCTGGCCACCCCGTACAGCCACAGCCTGGACTCGCCGCCCGGCGGCAGCGCGTCCATCCGTCGCCAGGCGATCGCGAACGTCTCGGCGACCACGTCCGCCGCGTCGTCCGGCGAGTCGCAGCGGCGCATGGCGTAGCCGAGTATGTGCTCGTACGTCTGCTGGTAAACGGCCTCGAACCGGGTTCTCCGGTCGTCATCCACGGGCGGTCCCCATGGTCGGCCTCCTCGGGTCTCGGGATCGGATCACCCCGTACATGTCGGAGGCGCCATCGGCATTTCAGCCGATTTTTCACCGTACGAGCAGGGCCGCGCTCCCGTAGCTGCCGCCGAACCCCGTCACGAGGGCCACCTCACGCCCCTCACGCAGCTCCCTCACTGCCTGGGCCACGTTGTTCAGGCCGTGCACGTAGCCCTCCGAGAGCAGCCCGCCGTGCGGGTTCACCCAGGCGTGGCGGCGCTCCAGCAGGTACGCCCCCAGGTCCCCGCGCTCGACCAGCCCGAAGTCCTCCAGCTGCCGGGGCACGAGCCACGAGTAGGCGTCGTACGGCAGCGCCACGTCCACGTCCGACGGCCGCATGCCGGAGGCCTCCCAGAGCATGGGCGCCACGTACGCCGAGAAGATCGCGGTGACGTCCGGGGCGCGGTCCATCGACGAGCAGCCGGGGCCTCCCCCTCGCACGACCGCCCGGATGCGCGGCCCGTCGAGCACGCCGCTGACCACGAGGGCGCAGGCCCCGTCGGTCTCCTGGCAGCAGTCGACCGTGCGGAGGGGGGTGCTCACGTACGGCCGGGCGAGGTAGTCGGCGAGCTCCAGGGGTTCGCGGCGCAGGGCCCGGGGGTTGGCCTTGGCGTTCTCCCTGGACTGGGCGACGACCGCGTGCAGGTGCTCCTCCGTGAGGCCCGTGTCGTGCAGGTAGCGGGTCGCGGCCAGGGCGAACAGCGGGATCGGGCCCGCCAGCCCGTACGTGAAACGCTCCTGGGGGCCGGTGGAGACGGTGTTCATGCGCTTGCCGGAGCGGCCATTGAGCGCCCGATACACCACGATATTTCGCGCTAAACCGGCGTGTACGAGCATCGCCGCGTCGCCCAGGATCGACGCCGCCTGCGTGCCTCCCCCGGCGATGTCGTTGTGCCACCCGAGCCGCTCGATCCCCAGGGCCCGCGCGACCTGGACGACGGGTGCGGAGTCGTTCAGGTGGTAGCTGAGCATCGCATCCACGTCACGGGGTCCGATGCCCGCGTCCGCGCACGCCGCCCGGCACGCCTCGACCGCCAGCTCCAGCTCGCTCCGCCCGGACTCCCTGGTCAGCGCCGTCATCCCGACCCCGGCCACCGCCGCCAACCCCCCGAACGGCTGCATCCTCGGCCTCCCTCGCTGTGGCCCGGTCCGTAGACGCACGCTAGCCCGCGCCGACCGTCGAGACAAGCGCTTGCTCGGCAACCGCATTCAATCCGGAAATGTCGCCACCAGTGACTAACTGAGTATCTTCACGGGAGGCAGGTCCTCTTGTAATACGGAGGAGTGATCAACCGATAAGCCCATCATCACGCTGAGGTGAGGGATGGATCTACGCTACGTCCGGTACGCGATGGCGATCGCCCGCGCGGGCAGTCTCCGCCGCGCCGCCACCGCGCTGCACATCGCACAGCCCACGCTGTCGGAGCAGCTCAGAGCCCTGGAGAAGGAGATCGGCGTCGAGCTGTTCAGCCGTTCGTCCAGCGGCGTGCAGCTGACCGAGGCGGGCGAGGCCTTCCTGGCCCAGGCCACCGTGGCGGTCGACGCCTTCGACCGCGCCGTGGCCGCCGCCAGGAACAAGGTCACGACCGCGCGCCTGGGCGTGGCCGACGGGCTGGCGGACGTGGTCGCCCGGTTGCTCTCCCAGCTCCAGACCTCCAACCTGCGCGTGGCTCCCATGGGGACGGCCGAGCAGATCGTCTCCATCGCGGACGGCACCCTGCAGGCCGGGCTCGGCTACGCGCCGGGCTCGCTGCCCAGGGGCGTGGCCCGCATGCTGATCCACCGTTTCCCGGTGCGCGCCCTGCTCCACCGCGATCACCCCCTGGCGGCGTACGAGGCGCTGTCGCTGGCGGACCTGGCGGGCGAGCCGCTGGTGATGCCGGAGTCCGACGCGGTGGCCGGGGCCCGCCGCTTCCTGGAGGGCTTCGTACGGCACCGCCTCCACCCCCGCCTCGGCCCAGCCGCCGCCACGCACGACCTGGTCATCAACATGGTGGAGGAGGGCGCGGGCTACGCGCTGTGCGTCCACGAGGGCACCTCGATCCCCGACACGCTCACATTTGTCCCTATAAAGGAGGACGTGCCGCCACTGGAGGTGGTCTTTCTCTGGAACCGCCAGACGGACGTCCACGAGCTCCTCAGTGCGGCCCGGCACCTCGCGCGATCTGGATAGCGCTATTATCTAGCGATGCGCATCTCCGAACTCAGCGCCAAGTCCGGTGTGGCCATCCCGACGATCAAGTACTACCTCCGCGAGTGCCTGCTGCACCAGGGTGAGCAGACAGCCGCGACCAGAGCCGAGTACGACGAGTCCCACCTGCGCAGACTCCGCCTGATCCGAGCCCTGCTCGAAGTGGGCCGGCTCCCCGTCGCCTCGATCAAGAAGATCATCGAGGCCGTCGAGGACGAGTCGCTCCCCATGCACCTGATGCTCGGCACCGCCCACTACGCCCTGAGCGCCGCGGTCGAGCCCGAGCCCGGCGAGGAGTGGCAGCTCGCCCGCGACCAGGTCGACCGCCTCATCGCCGACCAGGGTTGGGACATCTCGCCGACCGCCCCCGCCCGTGACGAGCTGGCCCAGACGATCGTCCGGATGCGCCAGCTCGGCCTGCCCGTCGACCTGAAGCCGTACGTCGAGATCGCGCAGAAGCTCGTCTCCGAGGTCGAGATGAACACCATCCCCTTCGACGGCCCGCGCGACGCCGCCGTGGAGGCCCTGGTGCTCGGCACCGTCCTGTACGGCAAGGCGTTCGAGGCCCTGCGCCGCATGGCCCAGGAGTCGGAGTCGGCCCGCCGCCTGTCCCCCTAGACCAGGCCGTTCTCGCGCAGCAACGCGAGGTTGTTCACGGTGACGGCCCCGCGCCAGTCGAGCGCCCCGGCCGGGGAGATACGCGCGTAGTCCACGTCCCATCCGCCGTCGTCCTTCTGCTCCCCCGCCAGCCGTACGAGGTCCGCCGCGATCACGTCGGGCTCGAAGAGGTCGCGCGCCGGCCGGCCCGGATGAGGCGCGAAGTCGAGCGGCCGCAGCGCCTCGTTCTCGGTGCCGCCCTCGACCGGCACCCGCCCGTCCGCGGGGATGTGCGCGGCGAGCCGCTTGAGCAGGTCGGCCGCCCTGGGCTGGGTGTCGTACACGGCGTCGAGGAAGCGCACCGCGAACGCCAGCACGTACGCGTGCGGCGCCTTGTCGAGCTCCTGGATCGCGTCGAGGCAGTGACGCGTGGCCCGCTCCAGCCACGGGTGCGCGGCGACGGCCGGGTCATGAACCGCGACGCGGTGGGCGGCGGCCGCGGAGATCGAGGTGATCTGCAGGGACGAGGTGTCCGGGTCGCCGCCCGCCCACCAGGGCGCGGTGGCCTCGCCGACGGTGAGCGGCAGCGAGAACGGCAGCCCGCCGTCCGGCAGCGTGACCGAGTCCAGCCAGTCGCACAGCGCCACCGCCCGCGGCGAGGTCGCGGGGGCGACGTTCTCGAACACCTCGAAGGCGTGCAGCGCCGCCCCCGGCTGGCTCTCGGGTGAGCGCAGGTCCGGCTCCAGGCCCCAGCCGTAGCCGCCGTCGGGGTTGCGGTAGGCCTCCAGCGCACCCAGTACGGAGGCCGCGTCGCCGTCGCCGATGAGCAGGTCGTAGCGGCGGCGGTCCAGAACACGGGCGTGCCCGGCGAGGAAGCCGGGGATCGCGGAAAGGTTCACGTTCATGACGTCATCGTGCCCACGTCCGCGACATGCGGTCTTGTAAGTTCCGGACCGGTTCGCCGGAGGTGAGAATGGGGCGCATGGACGGCGAGCGGGCCCGCGCGAGGTTCCGGGGCGAGCGGGTGGCGCGGCTGGCCACGGCGAGCGGCGACGGGACACCTCACCTGGTGCCCGTCACCTTCGCCGTCGTCGCGGACCGGGTGGTGACCGCGATCGATCACAAGCCGAAGACCACCACCGACCTGAGACGGGTGCGCAACATCCGGGAGAACCCGCGGGTCAGCCTGCTGGCCGACCACTACGAGGACGACTGGGCCCGGCTGTGGTGGGCCCGCGCCGACGGCCTGGCCGCGGTCGTGGAGGAGGGGCCGGAGCGCGAGTCGGCGATCGACGCGCTGGCGGCGAAATACGGCCAGTATCGCGAGCACCGGCCTGTCGGCCCCGTGATCCTCGTGGACGTGACCCGCTGGAGCGGCTGGTCGTTCACTCCGTGACGGTGACGGGCCGCTTCAGCAGCCACAGCGCGGCCCGCTGGAGCATCGTGCGGTGCACCTCGTTGTCGTACGACCTGGTGTCGTGGCCCAGCGCGTCGTAGAACACCCGGCCGCGCCGCACCGGCCGCGCCCAGACCAGCGGCTGGCCGTTCGAGGACGCCAGCGGCTCGACGTCCGGCAGGATGTCGAGGTCGCTGTAGACCTCGTCCACCACGTCGAAGTCCCGCAGGCCCTCGACCACCGGGTGATCGCCGTGCACCCGCACGCCCGTCCACCCCAGCGGCGGGTGGTGGGACTTGGGCCAGGTCCAGCAGCCGCCCAGGACGCGCGGCCAGCCCTGCCAGTCGTCGAAGCAGATCGACGCCGAGTGCATGCACAGCAGCCCGCCGCCCCGGTCGAGGTGATCGAGGAGCGTGGTGCGGGCCTGCGCCGGTAAGGCGAAGCGCCACTCGTCACGCAGGTCGGCGAAGCGGTCCTGGCCCATCTGCCAGCGCAGCGCGTTGACGGTGATGAGCTGGACCTCCGACGGCTCGCTCAGCGCGCCCGCGATGTCCTCGGTGATCTCCGACTCGACGCCCACCTCGGCGAGCACTCCGGCGAGTGCGGCCGACGTGGCGGCGAAGTCGTGGAACGGGCCTCCTGACAGGATCAGATTTCTCGCCACCCGCCAAGCTCATCATGCTTACCGCGGCTTTTCCACCCGTGAACTGTCACGTTCCGCGCGGCTGCCCCCGCTTCGGCCCCCTCTGCGGTGACCGGGCATGATGCCAACCGTGGACTTCGAGGAGCACCGCCCCATGCTGCTCGGGCTGGCCTACCGCCTGCTCGGCAGCATGTGGGACGCCGAGGACGTCGTGCAGGAGGCCTGGCTGCGCTGGCAGGGCATCGACCGGAGCGAGATCAAGGAGCCGCGCGCCTTCCTGGTGACCGTGGTCTCGCGGCTGGCGCTCGACCAGCTGCGCTCGGCCCGGGTCAAGCGCGAGGCGTACACGGGGCCGTGGCTGCCCGAACCGGTGATGACGTCGGACGCGGGGCCGCTGGACACGGCCGAGCTGCGTGACACCGTCTCGTACGCGACGCTGCACATGATGGAGCGGCTGTCGCCGCCGGAGCGGGCGGTGTTCGTGCTGCGGGAGGCGTTCGAGCTCCCGTACGACGAGATCGCGGAGATCGTCGGCACCTCCGCGGCCAACGCCAGGCAGCTGCACCGCCGGGCCTCCGTCCGGCTCGCCGAAGGGCGCGACAGGTTCCGCCCGTCGATCGAGGACCACACCAAGCTGCTGACGAAGTTCATGGACGCGGCGGCGGGCGGCGACCTGGCGGCGCTCACCGAGCTGCTGCACGAGGACGTCGTGTCCTACAACGACGGCGGCGGCAGGGTCAGGGCCGCGCTGCGGCCGATCCTCGGGCGCCACAAGGTGGCGGCCTTCCTCAACGGCCTGCTCAGCCGGTACGACTTCTCCGACACCCGGCTGATCGAGCTCAACGGCCAGCCGGCCCTCTGGACCCGGGTCGCGGGCAACCGCCAGGTCGTGCTGATCGACGTCCGCGACGGCCTCATCACACGCATCTACGGCCTGCTCAACCCTGACAAGCTCACCCACGTCACCCCTGGCTGAGCGCGGCGGTGCCGCTCGGGCCATGGCCCGCACGATCTATAGTCGCCCCTATGGATCTCGGCATCTCGGGCAAGGTCGCCCTCGTCACCGGAGGCAGCGCGGGCATCGGGCTCGCCGCCGCCAAGAGCCTCGCGCGGGAGGGCTGCGACGTCTGCGTCTCCGCCCGCAACCCGGAGCGGCTCGCGGAGGCGGTCGTGCAGTTGCAGGAGTACGGCAAGGTCGTGCACGCCGTGCTGGCCGACGTGGAGGACCCGGGCGCGGCCCGGCGGGTGGTCGAGGAGACGCGTGACGTGCTCGGCCCGATCGACATCCTGGTGGCCAGCTCCGGCGGGCCGCCGTCCGGCCGCTTCGACGAGACGAGCCTGGCCGACTGGGACGTCGCCGTCCAGCGCAACCTGCTCGGCACCGTACGCCTGATGTATGCGGTCCTGCCCGACATGCGCTCGCGCGGCTGGGGCCGCATCGTCACGATCACCAGCAGGTCGGCCCGCGAGGCACTGGACGGCCTGGCGCTGTCCAACGCCACCCGCTCGGCCGTGGCCGGCGTCGTGCGCACGCTGGCCCGCGAGGTCGCCCGCGACGGCGTGCTGGTCAACAACGTGATGCCGGGCCCGATCGACACCGATCGGCTGCGGTCGCTGGCAGGCGACGAGGAGGGGCTGGCCCGGCGGGGCGAGGCGGTGCCGATCGGGCGCGTCGGCAGCCCGGAGGAGGTCGGTGACGTGGTGGCGTTCCTGGCCAGCGAGCGGGCCTCGTTCGTGAACGGGATCTCGATGCTGGTGGACGGCGGCGAGAGCCGCGTCATCGCGTAACGGGCGTCACTTCCGCACCAGCGTGCGCGCGATCGCGGCGGCCCAGGTCTCGTCCGCCTCCGGGAGCTCGATGTAGTACGACAGGTTGGCCCGGTGGAAGCAGGCGCCCATCAGCATCGACGCGGCTGCGTCGGCGTCGATCCCCTCGTCGAGCCGGCCGCCGCGCTGCTCGGCCCGGAGGATCTCGGCCAGCGCCCGGATCGGCAGGTGCGGGCCCATGTCGTTGGCGACCAGCATGCCCCTGAACCCCGCCATGAGCGACGGGTCGGCCAGCAGGCCGGAGGCGATGATCGCGGCCTTGGTGTAGAACTCCAGCGCCATCAGCGCGAACTCGGTGAGGTTGCCGGCCAGGTCGCCCTGCCCGGTGCTCTCCCGCAGCCGCTCCAGCGCGGGGCCGAGCGCGGGCAGCCGCTCCAGCAGGACCGCGAGGAACAGCGCCTCTTTGCCGGCGAAGTGCTTGTAGAGCAGCGCCTCGGAACAACCGGCCTGCTGGGCGATACGCTTGGTGGTGGCACCCGCGATGCCGAACTCCCGAATCGCCTGCTCGGCGGCGTCGATGATGCGATCGCGTGTACGCATCCGACCATGATATGAGCGAGTGCTCACTGACTCCCCCGCACATAACATGCTTCCTGTAGGGACGAGTGGGGAGAAGACATGGACAAGCCGGTCATCGTTACTGTTGATGACGATCCGGGCGTCTCGCGGGCGGTGGCCCGGGACCTGAGACGTCGCTACGGCCAGGAATACCGGATTGTCCGCGCCGAGGCGGCTCGGGACGGCATCGAGGCCGTCCGGGAGATGCGGCTGCGGGGCGACGAGGTGGCGGCGATCCTGGCCGACTACCGCATGCCGCAGATGAACGGCGTGGAGTTCCTCGAGGCCGCCATGGACATGTATCCGTACGCGCGCAGGGTGTTGCTGACCGCCTATGCCGACACCGACGCCGCGATCCAGGCGATCAACGTGGTGGACCTGGACCATTACCTGCTCAAGCCGTGGGACCCGCCGGAGGAGAAGTTCTACCCGGTGATCGACGGCCAGCTCGACGCCTGGATGCGCACGGACCGGGTGGAGCGGTCCGAGCTGCGTGTGGTGGGTGACCGGTGGTCGGCGCAGTCGTACAAGGTGCGTGATTTCCTGGCCCGCAACCATGTGCCGTACCGGTGGATGTTGTCGGAGGACCCTGAGGGCGCGCAGCTGGTGAAGGCGGCCGGCGAGGGCTGCCACCTGCCGCTCGTGGTGACCGCCGAGGGCACCACCCTGGAGTCGCCCGACCAGGCCACGCTGGCGGCGGCGGTGGGCCTGTCGACCACGCCGGCCACCGACTTCTACGACCTGATCGTGGTGGGCGGCGGCCCTGCCGGGCTCGGCGCGGCCGTCTACGGCGCCTCTGAGGGGCTGAAGACCGTGCTGGTCGAGGCCTACTCCTCGGGCGGCCAGGCGGGGCAGAGCTCCAGGATCGAGAACTATCTGGGCTTCCCCGACGGCGTCTCCGGGCAGCAGCTCGCGGACCGGGCGCGCAGGCAGGCGCTGAAGTTCGGGGCGGAGCTGCTGACCGCGCGCAAGGTCGTCTCGCTGGAGCCGCGCGGGCAGGCACGCGTGATCGGCTTCAAGGACGGCGGGGAGATCGCCGCGCACGCGGTGATCCTCGCGACCGGCGTCACCTACCGCCGGCTGGACGCGCCGGGGCTCGACGAGTTCACCGGCCGCGGCGTCTTCTACGGCGCCGCCCTGACCGAGGCGCCGTCCTGCCAGGACACCGACGTGTACATCGTGGGCGCGGCCAACTCGGCCGGGCAGGCGGCCGTCTACCTGTCGGGATTCGCGAGCAAGGTCAATTTGTTGGTGAGGGGTGACGGTTTGGAGAAGTCCATGTCGCACTACCTCATCGAGCAGATCGCCGCTATCCCCAACATCGAGGTGCACCTCCAGACGGAGGTCGTCGGTGGCGAAGGCGACGACCACCTGGAGCGGCTGACGCTCTCGACCAAGGGCGAGCAGCGCACGGTCGACGCGCAGTGGCTGTTCGTGTTCATCGGGGCCGAGCCTTACACGTCGTGGCTGGGCGAGACGGTCGAGCGCGACGAGAAGGGGTTCGTGCTGACCGGGCCCGACCTGGTGCAGGGCGGGAAGCGGCCGCGTAAATGGCCGCTGCGGCGCGAGCCGTACTTCCTGGAGACGAACGTGCCCGGGGTGCTGGCCGCGGGTGACGTACGCGCCGACTCGATCAAGAGAGTGGCCTCCGCCGTCGGCGAGGGCGCGATGGCCGTCGCGCTCGTGCATCGCTACTTGGAGAAGCAATGACCAACATCGACATCGACGAACTGCGCAAACTCTTCCTCTTCGAGCGGCTGAACGACGAGCAGCTCACCAAGCTGGCCAACAGCGGGCAGGTGCGCACGTTCGGCCAGGACGAGGTGATCCTCCAGCAGGGCGACCCGGCCGAGTGCTTCGCGGTGCTGCTCGATGGCGAGATCCAGATGATCAGCGAGACGGTCAGCGCCGGGACCGTGGCGATGCCCCGTGCGTCGCAGCCCGGCGTCTACGGCGGCGCCACCAGCGCCTACCTCGGCGACCGGGCGCCGCAGACCTACCAGCACACGCTGCGGACGACCGCGCCGACGCGGATGTTCATGCTGCCGGCCAAGAAGTTCGCCTACATCGTGGCCGAGTGGTTCCCGATGGCGATGCACCTGCTCGACGGCATGCTGTCGGGCGGGCGGATGCAGCGGGAGATCATCGACCGGCGGCAGCGGCTGACCGCGCTCGGCACGATCACGGCCGGGCTCACGCACGAGCTGAACAACCCGGCCGCCGCGGCGGTGCGCGCCGCGAGCGAGCTGCGCTCGCTGATCAAGACCTCGCGGCTCCAGCTCGCCCAGCTCGCCGAGGAGGGCATCCCGCCGGAGAAGCTGCGCACGCTGATCGAGTGGCAGGAGTCCTGCACCGCCGCCCTGGGCAAGATGCCCCAGCGCAGCCCGCTGGAGATGTCCGACGCCGAGGACGAGCTGGGCGACGCGCTGGACGAGCTGGGCGTCGAGGACGCGTGGGACCTGGCTCCCGCGCTGGTCACCGCCGGGTTCACGCCCGAGGCGCTGGAGAAGATCCGCGGCAAGGTGGGCGAGGACCGCGCTCCCGCCGCGGTGCAGTGGCTGGCCAAGGCGATCGAGATCTCCCAGATGCTCAACGAGGTGACCGAGGCCACCGAGCGCATCACGTCGCTGATCAGCTCGGCCAAGCAGTACTCGCAGATGGACCGGGCGCCGTTCCAGCAGGCCGACGTGCACGACCTGCTCGACAGCACGGTCGCGATCTTCCGCGGCAAGATCCCCCCGGGCATCACCGTGGTCACCGACTACGACCGCACGCTGCCCCCCATCCCCTGCTACGCGGGCGAGCTCAACCAGGTCTGGACGAACCTCATCCACAACGCGCTCGACGCGATGGGCGACCAGGGCACGCTCACCATCCGCACGGCGCACGACGAGGACGAGGCCATCGTCGAGATCGGCGACACCGGGCCCGGCGTGCCCGAGGCGATCAAGGACCGGATCTTCGAGCCGTTCTTCACGACGAAGAGCGTGGGTCAGGGCACCGGTCTCGGCCTGGACATCTCGTACCGGATCGTGGCCGGGCGGCACAGCGGGGAGATCAAGGTGCGCTCGGTTCCGGGCGAGACCTGGTTCGAGGTACGGCTGCCGCTCCGGGAGCCGGTCGCCGCCGTCTCTTGACCTGACTCTTGTCAGGACGCTTCCTTACCGCGTGTAATGGTTGACCGAAATGCGGGAAGGAGGCGTGCCCGTGAGCGCGTCCGAGACGGTGTCAGGTTCGCGGTCCCTGAACGCGCTCCTCCGGGTGCTGGGCGGGATCGAGCGGCTGGGCAACAGGCTGCCCCATCCGTTCTGGCTGTTCGTCATCCTGGCCGCGTTATTGGCGCTGACCAGCTGGGGTCTGGCGGCGGCGGGGGTGTCAGCGGTCAACCCGGCATCGGGCAAGACCGTCGTGGCCAAGAACCTGCTGTCCGCCGACGGCGTCCGGATGATGGTCGGCGACGCGGTCACGAACTACACCTCGTTCCCGCCGCTCGGCACGATCCTGGTCGTCATGCTCGGCGTCGCGGTCGCCGAGCGCTCGGGGCTGCTGGCCGCCGTGCTGCGCTCCGGGGTGTCGAGGGTGTCGCCGAAGTGGGTGACGTTCGCGCTGGCGTTCACCGGCATGGTGGCGCACGTGGCCTCCGACGCCGCGTACGTCGTGCTCATCCCGCTCGGCGCGCTGGCCTTCCGCGCGGTGGGCCGCAGCCCGATCCTGGGCATCGTGGTGGCGTTCGTGTCGATCTCGGCAGGCTACGACGCCAGCCCGCTGATCACGCCGACCGACGCCATCCTGTCGGGGCTCACCACGGCCGCCGCGCACACGGTCGATCCCGCCTACACGGTCACGCCGCTGGCCAACTACTTCTTCTCGCTGGCCTCCTCCCTGGTGCTGGCCGCCACGATCACCCTGGTCACCGAGCGCGTGCTGGCGCGCCGGGTCGAGTCGATGCCCATCGACCCCGACACCTCTGAGGACGATCTGGGCACGCTGGCGCTCAGCGCCTCCGAGCGCAGGGGGCTGCGGGCCGCGTTGATCGCGCTGGTGGTGTACGTGGCCGCCGTGGTGGCGGCCGTGCTGCCCGCCGGGTCGCCGCTGCGCGGCAAGGACGGCGGCATCGTGCAGTCGCCGCTGCTCACCTCCATCGCGATCTTCCTCGCGCTGGCGTTCCTGGCCGTCGGGTGGGCGTACGGGAAGGCCGCCGGGACGATCACCGGCAGCCGGGACATCCCCGGCTTCATGGCCCACGGGTTCCGCGAGATGGCGCCGATCCTGGTGCTGTTCTTCGCGATCTCGCAGTTCCTGGCGTACTTCAAGTGGACCGGCATCGGCGAGATCATCGCGATCGACGGGGCCGGCCTGCTGAAGTCGGCCGGGGTGAGCGGGCCCGTGGTGTTCCTGGGCATCCTGGTCGTGGTCACCCTGATCAACCTGGTGGTGACCAGCGGATCCGCGCAGTGGGCGCTCGTCGGCCCCGTCTTCGTGCCGATGCTGATGCTGCTGAGCATCCCGCCCGAGTACACCCAGGCCCTCTACCGCATCGCCGACTCGTGCACCAACGCGATCACGCCGATGAGCCCGTACTTCGTGATGGCGCTCGGCTTCCTCCAGCGCTACCGGCGCTCGGCCGGGATCGGCACGCTGGCCTCGATGACCATCCCGCTCTCGTTCACCCTGCTCGTCGTCTGGACGCTGCTGTTCTTCGTGTTCTGGTGGCTCGGCATCCCGCTCGGCCCCGGAGCGCCCACTCCCTAGAAAGGACCTCGTGTTGATCACCGACTGGGCCCGGCAGGCCCTCCCGGCCATGCTCGACGACCTCAAGGCCGCGGTGGAGCTGGAAACCCACAGCTACGACAAGCCCATGCTGGTCAAGGGGCTGCGCGAGATCCGCGGCCGGGCCGTCGAACGCCTCGGGACACCGGACGAGGAGGTCCTGCACGACGGCGGGTCGTACGGCGACATCCTGGAGCTGACCTATTGGGGCACCGCGCCCGGCACCGTGCTCCTGCTCAGCCACTACGACACCGTCTGGCCGACGGGGACGCTGGCCGGGTGGCCGTTCGCGGTGGTGGACGGCAAGGCGACGGGGCCCGGCGTGTTCGACATGAAGACGGGCCTCGTCCAGTCGATCTGGGCCCTGCGCGGGCTGCGCGAGATCGGGCTGCCGCATCCGAGCGTGCGCTACCTCTTCAACGGGGACGAGGAGATCGGCAGCCCCGCCTCCCGCGCGCACATCGAGGCGGCCAGTGCGGACGCGCTGGCGACCCTGGTCTTCGAGGCTTCCCAGGACGGCGCGCTCAAGACCGCCAGGAAGGGCGTGGGGCTGTTCAACGTGAGCGTGACCGGCGTGGAGGCGCACGCGGGGCTCGACCCGTACGCGGGGGCGAGCGCCATCCACGCCCTGGCCGAGATCGTCACCGCCCTGGCCCGGGCCGGTTCCCGCGAACGTGGCACCACCGTGAACGTCGGCCTGATCAGCGGCGGCACCGGGCGCAACGTGACAGCCGGGGACGCGAGCTGCGGGATCGACGTACGCGTCACTGATCCGGCCGAGATGGGACGGATCGACGACGTCTTCGCCGGCCTGAGCGTGTCGGACCCTCGGGTGACCATCTCGGCCACCGGGGAGTGGAACCGCCCGCCCATGACGCCGAACGCGTCCTCCCAGCGGCTGTTCAAGGAGGCGCAGGAGGTGGCGGCCGGGTTCGGATGGCTGCTGGACGAGGCGTCGGTGGGGGGCGCCAGCGACGGGAACTTCGTCTCCGCGCTGGGCCGGCCGGTGCTGGACGGGATGGGGGCGGTGGGGGACGGGGCGCATGCGCGGCACGAGCACGTGCTGGTGGAGCACATCGCGGAGCGCACGGCACTGACCATGGGCCTGATCACCGCCCTCGCCTGACGCCCCACGGCGGCTCCCCCACGGGACGTGGCCTTGGGACGGGGCGACCCCCGCGAGCGGGGCACCGCAGGTGGCACGTCGACGGCCCGGACGGCGAATGTGGCCCGGGCCCGCGGTCTGACCATCAGGCGGGACGCGGCGGCGTCACCCGAGGGGACGGTCGCGATTCGACACTGGAAGGACGTGGCCGACGCGTGGGATGAGGCAACCCCGCGCGAGAGGCTCGAAGTGCTGCCCAAGGTGATCTCCCGCGTGGTGATCGCTCCCGGACCTCGTGCGCCCAAGCCCAACCGGGTCGACGTCGACGATCGAACTGATGTAGCCGTATGTATGACTGAACGAGGTGTATGAAGCCTGTCCTGGCCTGGCAGCCGGGATCCAGAGTCGTAACCGCCGAGACGAGTTCGGCATGAGATGTGCCCAGCGCCCTTTTCGAAGGCACGCAATGCGATATGAGATGGATTGCGTACCCGATAGGTGCAGGGTGGCCGCTCAGTAAATGCGGCTTACAGTCGCCAAGGCCTTCACACTCAAGAGAACTTGCCCGATACTGGCCTACACCAACTCGTGGTCACTGCCCATCTCTGCCGTATAGCTGTTCCACGACAGCAAGCCACAGGGAGCCGACATGCCTCGAATGCGCCGTTCAAACTCCGGACCCACCATCAAGGGCATCAGGTACAGCGTCACAATCTTCGCCTTGGTCGGCATCGGGGCTGTCGTACTGATTGCAATCGCCGGGCCGAGCCTTCTCATTGCAAATACTTCCATTCCCGTCGGAGCCGACCGCATCAAGCTGGAGAACGAGATCAGAGGAACTCTGGTGCAGGCGACGGCCGGAACCCTGTTCCTGCTCACTGCATTCTTCGGCTACCTGCAGGTGCGGATGACCCATGCCACCCAGGCCACCACCGAATACGCGACGTCATTAAATCGAGTCGACAGCGACTCAGTAGAAGCACGCATCGCCGGACTGCAGGGCCTACAACAGGCATCAGACCGAGGGTCGGTGCCGTCAGAGGACATCATCCGAATCCTGGAAGCCTTTATCGATCGTAGAGCAGATCCCGCCGACTCGACAGTAAATTCTGATCCGCCCGCGAAGGCTCCATCTCGCGATGTAGAGGAAGCCATGCGGTTGTTCTCACTGATCCGTCCTACATTGGATTGGTCTGCGATCACGGAGCAGATCGGAGAGGCGATAAGACTGCGTCGATCCCGGGCGGCAACTCTCATGGATCTGGACTTGCGGGGTTTGGATCTTCGGTATGGGAACCTACAGCTGTGCGACATACAGAACAGCAACCTGTCTTATGGAAACCTGGTGGGAGCAAATTTTATGGGCGCCAATCTGAGCGCCGCAAAGTTTGCTCACGCCCAACTTGCCGACGCACATTTTGGTCAAGCATATCTACTGAAAGCCAAAATGGATAGCGCCAATCTCATGAATGTCAACTTCACCATGACAGTCATGTCCGGGGCCTCGTTCCGCAATGCAGATCTGCGAGGGGCAACCTTTGCCGGCGCATATTTGGCCAAATGCGACTTGGCAACAGACTGGGAGGATGATTCGCTGTCGAGTCACCCCGACCCGCAATCCGTCGACTACGCCCATCGGCAAACCAATCAATCTCTCAGTCTGCTGGCCCACCATGGTTTTCTTTCTCCAAAGGTACTGGCCGACGGACGATCGTTTGATGCCTGCGATTTACGCGGTGCGGACCTACGTCAGGCCGATCTTTCCAGGGCGGTGCTCGACGGAGCCATTCTCGTCAGCGCAAGATGCGATAGCACAACACGTTGGCCGCCGAATTTCGATCCTCGGACGGCCGGCGTAATAGTTGAAGCGTAGACCTCTCGGAATATCAACTGGGCTGACCCTGCACACGGCAACGGCCCCCGGGTAACCGCCTGGAGGCCGCGCCGAGCGGCCTGCGCCAGATGGGCCACCGTGACCAGATCGACGGAGGAGGGATTGCGAGGGCGAACAGCAGCGAGCGGGCCGTCTCGGCGGGCATGGCGTTCTCTGCGCTCACGCCACCATGCTCCCTACCGGACAGACTCTTCGTTGAGCATGGTCTTGCTTGCCACTGGTGACCAAGTCAGCCGAAGACGTGGTCGCGGGCCAGGTCCAGGGCGGTCAGGACGGCGCCCTGCAGGACCGCGTTGCCCGTGACCGTGCTGGCGCGGACCTCCGTGGGCGCCGGGGCCAGGGCGCGCAGGTGGTCGGCCACCAGCTCCGCCAGCCCGCCCCCGCCCTCATGGCCCGTCGTCCCGCCGAGGACGACGAGGCCCGGGTCGAGGAGGGTGGCGTAGGCGAAGGCGCCCCGGGCGATCCGCCGGCCCAGTTCGTCCTGGTCAAGCCCTCGTAGGACCTCGGCGTTCACCAGATCGCAGAACGCCACGCCCCCGACCTCCAGGAACCCGATCTCCCCCGCGCCGCCCGACACCCCCCGGCGCAGCCGGCCCCCGAGTACGACCGCCGCTCCCACCCCGTCGTCCAGCCAGAGGAGTACGAAGTCCTCGCTCCCGAGGGCGGCTCCGGTGCGGAGCTCGGCGATGGCGGCCAGGTTCACCTCGTTCTCGAGGATCACGGGCACGCCCAGGTGCTCGCGTACGGACCCCATCATGCCGCGCCGCCACCCGGGCACGTCGTTGGGCGACACCAGCTCCCCGTCACGCGGATCGACCAGCCCCGGCGCCCCGACCACGACCGTGTCCAGCGCGCGCCGCCCCACCGCGTCCCCGACCACCTTCGCGATGAGGGCCGCCAGGTCGGCTCTCGCGCCGATCGTCGTCGTGGCCTCGCTGACCACTCGGCCGGTGATGTCGGCGACCGTGACGTTGACGGCGTCGCGCCGTACGTCGACCCCGGCCACGTGGGCCCGGTCCGTCACCAGCCCGTACAGGCGGGCGTTCGGGCCCCGCCGGGCCTCGCCGCTCTCACCCGTGACCTCGACGAGGCCGCCTGCCATGAGCCGTTCGATCAGGTCGGAAACGGTGGGCCTGGACAACCCGGTCAGCGTGCGGAGCTGGGGCGCGGTCAGCGGCCCGTGCTCCAGCAGCAGGTCGAGGGCCAGCCGGTCGTTGATCGCCCGGGCCAGGGCGGGGGTGGCGGTCTTCACGGTCCTCATAATAATCAGGGACCCTGCCTAAAACCTCTTTTCATCAGGAACCCTGCCTGATAATTTTCGGGTCATGAGCCATCACCGCGCCATCGCGGCTGTCTTCGTCGCGCACGGCGCCGTCGCCGGCAGCCTGTCCACGCGTATCCCCTGGATCCAGGAGCACCTGCATCTCACCCCGGGCACCCTCGGCCTCGCGCTGCTGTGCCCGTCGATCGGCGCCTTCGTGGGCATGCCGATGGCCGGCCGCCTCGCCTACCGCTTCGGCAACCGCGCCGCCACACGTGTCCTCCTCGCGCTGTGGTGCGCCGGCCTGGCCCTTCCCGCGCTCTCGCCGTCGCCCGTGTGGCTGTTCGGGGCGTTCCTGCTGTTCGGGGCGGCGGCGGGCATGTGCGACGTCGCGATGAACGCGCACGCCGTCCTCCTCGAACGGCAGCTGGGCCGCTCGATCATGTCGGGGCTGCACGGCATGTGGTCCGTCGGCAGCCTGGCCGCCGGCGGACTCGGTGCCCTGGCCGCGCACACGGGCCTCGACGCCCGGATCCACCTCGGGGCCATGTCGCTCGCGTTACTCGGCCTCGGAGCGGTGGCCGGGCGCGGCCTCCTCCCCGACAGCGGGATGACAGGTGGTTCCGTACGCGACGCACCTCCGCCGCGGCGCTTCGCGCTCCCCACGCGCGGGGTCCTGGCGATCGGGCTGGTCGGGTTCTGCGCGACGTTCGCCGAGGGCGCCAGCTCGAACTGGTCCGCCGTCTACCTGACCGCCGTCGCCGACGCCGGCCCCGGGTTGGCCGCCGCCGGATACACCGTATTCATGCTCTGCATGGCGAGCGCGCGACTGCTGGGCGACCACGTCATCCGTCGGCTCGGTCCGGCGGCGACCGTCCGGGCGGGCGGTGCCGTGGCGGCGGTCGGCGGCGCCCTCGTGGTCGCGGCCCGCACGCCCGCGCTCGGCATCGCCGGGTTCGCCCTGGTCGGACTGGGGATCGCGGTGATCGTGCCGCTCGTGATCGCGGCGGCGGGCAACGCGGGCACGACTCCGGGCGAGGGCGTGGCGGGCGTGGCGACGATCACGTACCTGTCGGGTCTGATCGCCCCGGCCGTGACGGGCTGGGTCGCGGGCGCGCTCAGCTACCCCGCCGCGTTCGCGCTGATCACGTGCGTGGTCGTGCTGCTGACGGTGCTCGCCCCCGTCGTGCGCCCCTCCCACCTCTCCCCCGAAGGAGCCGTCCGTGTCGACGCCTGATCCCGACGACCCGCTGATCGCACCTCTTACCCAGAAGGAGCCGTCCGTGCCGACGTCAAGCCCCGGCGACCCGCTGATCGACGAGGCCCTCGTACGCCGCCTGCTGGCGGCGCAGTTCCCCCAGTGGGCCCATCTGCCTCTCTCTCCCGTGCCGCGCTCCGGGATGGACAACGCGACGTTCCGGCTCGGCGCAAATATGTCCGTACGATTGCCGCGCTATCGCCGATGGGTCGGGCAGGTGGACCGCGAGCACGAATGGCTGCCGCGGATCTCCCCGCACCTGCCGCTGCCGATCTCCGAGCCGCTCGCGAAGGGGGAGCCCGGCGAGGGCTACCCGTTCCCCTGGTCGGTCTATCGGTGGCTGCCGGGCGAGACCACGGAAGACCTCGCCGATCCCGTCGAGGCGGCCAAGCAGTTGGCCGGGTTCGTCAGTGCGCTGCAGCGGATCGACGCGACCGGCGGCCCCGGCCCGTCGTGGAGCAACGCGTTCCGCGGCGTACCGATGGGCGACGAACGCGACTCGGTCGCCGCCGAGGCCCGCGTACGCCCCAAGATCGAAGCGCTGCGCGGGATCGTGGACGCCGGCGCGGTGACGGCCGTGTGGGAGGCGGCCCTGGCGGCCCCCGCCTGGGCCGGTCCGCCGGTGTGGATCCACGGCGACCTCGCGCCCGGGAATTTCCTGACCGTCGAGGGCAGGCTGAGCGCCATCATCGACTTCGGCACGCTCGCCGTCGGAGATCCCGCCGTGGACCTGCTGCCCGCATGGACGTTCCTGCCTCCGGCGGCTCGGGACGTCTACCGGGAGACGCTCGGCGTGGACGACGCGACATGGGCGCGGGGCCGCGGCTGGGGCCTCGCCTCGTCGCTCCCGGTGCCCGACGACCCCTACTACGCCGATCCCGTACGCGCCGAGACCGCCCTGCGGCACCTGGAGGAGATCATCGCCGACTTCCGTGCCACCTGAAATCCCAGCATCATGCGGGTTCTCGGCCCGATGATCGCCATCCATCCGAACGGTCCGTTACGTTGACCGATCAGCCGGTGTACCCGTGCAACTGCGCCTCGCGGACAGTTGCCACCTGCGGGGGCAGGCGCACCGGCTGGCGACGCTCGCCCTCATCCTGGCCGAGCGAGGGGAGCTCAAACAGGCCACCTCCACTGCTGAGCGCATGCTCGACTGCACCGCCGGCATGGAATCCGAGCGCCTCGCCGAACGCATCGAGGCGGCGACAACGGCGCTGAACGCCTCCGACACCCAGTTCGTCAAGGCGTTCGTCGCTCGCGCCAGGCAGCAGGCCGATATCCCCTTGTAGCGTGGTGCCGATTCAGGCGTCCATCATGGGAGCAGCCGCATGCGCTGGCAGGTCCACTCCGAAGAACAGCTCTACACCGATCCATGGCTCGATGTCCGGGTGGCTGATGTGGAGCTTCCGGATGGAAGGCATCTCGATCATCGGCTCATCCGTACCGCGCCCGGAGCCGGTGCGGTCGTCACAGATGAGCAGAATCGCGTGCTGCTCATCTGGCGGCACCGCTTCATCACCGACACCTGGGGGTGGGAGATCCCCATCGGCAAGATCGACGACGGCGAGGAGCCGATCGCGGCCGCTGCCCGGGAGGTCGAGGAAGAGACCGGCTGGCGGCCCGGCCCCTTGCGTCCGTTGCTCTATACACAGCCCACCAGCGGCATCTCCGACTCCGAGCACCACATCTTCCGCGCCGACCACGCCCGGTACATCGGCCCGCCTACCGAGGCATGGGAGGCCGAACGCATCGAGTGGGTGCCGCTCACGGACATCCGCCGTCTGATCGACAAGCGTGACCTCGTCAGCGCGACCAGCATGAACGCCCTGCTCTACGCCCTTACAGAGGCGTAGACGCCCACGACCGCGGTTCCGCCGGCAACACCGCTCCACGCCTTCGGTCGCCTCGTACAGGCGCCTGCCGCACCGATCCGTAGGCTGACCGTCCTCTCGCGGGCGGGAGAGGGCTCCAACGAGCCCATCCGGTAACCACGCAACGGGCGGTTGACTGGCGAGCGAAGCGAGCGGGGTTTGGGTGGGCTCCAGCAGGTCAAGCCGGTAGCCGGGCAAGGGGTGGGGGCTGGCGAGCGAAGCGAGCGGGGTTTTCGGGGGGTCGAAGGGGGGCGGAGCCTGGAGCTCCCGTCGCGCGGAGCGCGCGCATCGGCGGAGGACCTTGCGTTTCCCCCGGGACTCCCTAGGGCAACCCTGGCGGGCGTGGTACGCTCCCAAGCGAGCGCTTGGTTTAGCCGCCTGCCGAGGGGTCGCCGCATGAAGTTCTCGACCTTCCACCTCTTCCACCGCTTCGACGACCAAAGCTTCAAGGACGTCTATGACTACCATCTGGAGCTCGTCGAGCTGGCCGAGGAGCTGGGGTTCGACGGGGTACGGCTGGCCGAGCACCACTTCCGGGACTACGGCGTCGTCCCCAACCTGTTCACGATGCTCGCCCACGCCGCCGCCCGCACCTCCCGCATCCGGCTCGGCACGGGCATCGTGGTGCTGCCCCTGCACAACCCGGTCCACGTGGCCGAGGAGGCCGCGATGGTGGACGTGCTGTCCGGAGGGCGGCTGGACCTGGGGATCGGGCGGGGGTATCAGAGCTTCGAGTTCGAGGGGTTCGGGATAGACCTGGCGGAGGCGCGCGACCGGTTCAACGAGGCGCTGGAGGTGATCGTCGGCCTCTGGACGCAGGACTCGTACCAGCATGAGGGGAAGTTCTACAAGACCGGCTCCGAGGTGAGCCTCGTCCCCGGACCGCTGCAGTCGCCGCACCCGCCGCTGCACGTGGCGGCCGTCTCCCCCGAGACCGTGACCATGTACGCCGAGCGCGGGCTGCCCATCCTCGCCGACCCGGCGGCGCCGTTCCGCAAGGTCGTCAAGGCGGCGGAGACCTGGCGGGAGACGGCCGCGCAGGCGGGCCACGCCGAGGGCGCGGAGCTGGTGGTGGCGCGCAGCGTGTACGTGGCCCCGACGCTGGAACAGGCGCGCGAGGACCAGGCGCGGTTCGAGGCGTCGTTCGACCGCTCGCGGATCTTCAACGAGCGCAGCGCCCCCATCGACCCGAAGACCGGCCGGGCCGCGCAGGGCTTCGAGTACTACCAGGACCGCTACCTCAAGGGCGGCACACTGTCGACCGACTTCCGGTGGGAACAGCTCGACGTGATCGGGGACCCGGAGCGGGTGATCCAGCAGATCTCCCTCCTGCGCGACTCCGGCTTCTCGAACCTCCTGTGCGACTTCGGCAGCACCCGCCCGATGCCGCTGGAGGAGATGAAGCGGATCATGCGCTTCTTCGCCGCCGAAGTCATGCCCGCGTTCCGGTAACTCCTCGGGAGGCTCAGATGATCCACAGCCTGTCCCTGTCAGACCTCCTCACCGATCACGCCCGCAGCCGTCCCCTGGTCACGGCGGTGGTGGACGGGGAGGTACGGCGTACGTACCCCGAGCTCGACGCCCGGGTGACCCGGCTGGCCGACGCCCTGGCGGGACGAGGTGTGGCGGCCGGGGAGCGGGTGGTGTGGCTCGGCCAGAACTCCCACGCCGTACTGGAGCTGCTGCTGGCCTGCTCGCGGCTGGGCGCGATCCTCTGCCCGGCCAACTGGCGGCAGTCGGAGGACGAGCTGCGGTTCGTACTGTCCGATCTGACCCCAAAGATCGTCGTATGGGAGCCTTCGGACGCCACCACGGCCGTGTCAGAGAGCACGTGCGTGCGGGCCGGGGACGAGTACGAGGAGTTGGTGGCGAGCGGATCCCCGAGGGACTTCCCGCAGGTGGACGACGGCGAGCCGGTCCTCGCCCTCTACACCGCCGCCTTCGACGGCCGCCCCAACGCGGCCCTGCTCAGCAGCGCCGCCCTGGTCGCCCACAGCGCCTCGCTCCTCGTCGTACGCCAGATGGAGCCCGGCTTCACGTTCCTCAACAACGGCCCGCTCTTCCATGTGGGCACGATGATGTTCTGCCTGGCCACGTTCCAGATCGGCGGCACGAACGTGTTCACGCCCGCCTTCGACGCCGAGGAGGTCTGCCGCCTGATCGACGCCGAGCGGGTGACGCAGGCGTTCCTGTTCGGGCCGATGATCGACGCGGTGACGGCCGCGAACGCCGGGGGCAAGTACGACCTGTCGTCGCTGAGGTTCGTCTCGCACTCGGCCGAGTGGGACAGCATGATCACGGTGGACGACTCTCCGTGGTGCCGGTCCAAGATGGGCGGGTACGGGCAGACCGAGGTCGGCGGGATGCTCACGTTCCTCGGGCTGGCCGATGGGGGCTCGGGGTTCGCGGGACGTCCGTCTCCGCTGGTCCAGGTACGCATCCTGGGCCCGGACGGGAGCGAGCTGCCGGCCGGCGAGGTGGGCGAGATCTGCGCCCGCGGCAAGACCCTCTTTTCCGGATATTTCGCCCGACCCGACTTAAATGCGGCCAAGTCCGCGTACGGCTGGCACCACACCGGCGACCTCGGCCGCCGCGAACCCGACGGCACCATCACCTTCATCGGCCCCAAGCTCCGGATGATCAAATCAGGCGCCGAGAACATCTACCCGGCCGAGGTGGAACGCGCCCTCAAGTCCCACCCGGCCGTGGCCGACGCCGCCGTCATCGGCGTCCCCGACCCCACCTGGCACCAGGCGGTCAAGGCCGTCGTCGCCCTCAAACCGGACACCACCGCCACCGCGGACGAGCTCGTCGACCACGTCAGGACGCAGCTGGCGTCGTACAAGAAGCCGAGCCACGTGGCGTTCGTGGACGCGATACCGAAACGCGGCTTCACGCCCGACTACGACGCCCTGGACTCGGCACACGGCGGCGGCAACTACCCAGGCACCTGACCCAGACGGCTCCGCGACCAGCCGACGACCGCACGGACGCAGGGGAACGGGCGCGGGGACGAGCGCCGGCGGACCGACGACGGCGGGCGGGCAGGCGGTTGCGAGCGGGCAGGCGGACCCGAGCGGGGCAGCCCTGTCGGTGGCGTCACCACGGGCATGGCCGGGTGGGTGGGAGTTACAGGGGGAGGCCGGCTTCCAGGTGGGCCAGGGCCTTGTCGAGTTCAGCCGGGGCGTCCAGGGTCGGGTCCTTCACCAGGTCCAGCCAGACCGCCATGAGCACCCCCACGATCGCCCCCGTGACATTGCGCAGCTCCGGATCGTTCGCCGGTCGGCCCTCCCTGGCCGCCAGTTGCTCGTGCATGGTTCTGACCACGCCGCTGATGTTGTCCAGGCCGGCCGCCCACAGCTCGGGCACCATGAACATGAGCTTCTCCCGCTCCATGCTCTCCGCGAACTCCTCCGCCGTCTGCCCGGCCAGCACCGCCCGCATTGCGGCCCGTACCGCCGGCACGGGCTTGAGGTGGGCGGGGACGGACTGGAGCGCCTCCATGAAGGGCGGGAACTGGTCGACCAGCACCAGGTCCTCTTTTGTGGCGAAGTAGCGGAAGACGGTGCTCGGCGCCACCTCCGCCGCCTCCGCGATCTGCTCGACCGTCGTCGCGGTGTAGCCCTGCTCCCGGAAGAGCCGCAGCGCCTCCTTCTGGATCAGCGCCCTGGTCTTGGCCTTCTTCCGCTCGCGCAGGCCCGGTCGATCGCTCATGACTCCGCATTCTCCGGTTTACGACCTCCCGAGTCCAATCGTAGGAGAAGACACTGATTCGCTATACAACTCTTAAATGAAAGTCTACTCTCACAATTATGCGACTTCCCATCGAACGCAACCAGGAGTGCCCCTTCGACCCGCCCGCGCCGCTGCCCGATCTGCCGCCGATGACCCGGCTGGAGATGGCCGACGGGCATCTGGGCTGGCTGGCCACGACGATGGCGGCGGCCCGCGCCGTGCTGGGCGATCCGCGGTTCAGCGCCAGGCAGGAGCTCAAGCACTCCGCCATGCACGTCGTGCGCCCCGGCGGTCCCGCCAGGCCCGCCCCGCCGGGGTTCTTCGCCGCCACCGACCCGCCCGAGCACACCCGCTACCGCCGCCTGCTCACCGGGCAGTTCACGGTGCGCAGGATGCGCCTGCTGGAGCCGCGCATCGAGCAGATCGCGGCCGACCACCTGGCCGCCATGGCGAAGGCGGGCCCGCCGGTCGATCTGGTGACGGCCTACGCCCTGCCGATCCCGTCGCTGGTCATCTGCGAGCTGCTCGGCGTGCCGTACACCGACCACGACTTCTTCCAGGACCGCAGCGCCGCCCTCGTCACCCCAGGCAGGGACGGCGCGCAGGCGACGGCCGACCTCACCGCGTACCTGGGCGAGCTGGTACGCCGCAAGCGGGTCGAGCCGGACGACGACCTGATCAGCGGCCTGACCGGCGAGCTGACGGACGAGGAGCTGACCTACGTCGCGCTGATCCTGCTCGTGGCCGGCCACGAGACCACCGCGAACATGCTGGCCCTGGGCGTGTTCGCGCTGCTGAAGGAGGGACTGCCGTTTCAGGAGAACGCGGTGGAGGAGCTGCTGCGCTGGCTGTCGATCCTGCACCAGGGGGCGCCGTCCAGGGCGGCGCTCGAGGACGTGGAGGTGGCGGGCGAGCTGGTCAGGAAGGGCGAGACGGTCGCCCTGTCCCTGCCCGTGATCAACCGCGACGACGCGGTGTTCGAGGATCCGGACGTGCTCAGACTGGACCGGCCGGACGCGCGGCGGCACCTGGCGTTCGGCCACGGCGTACACCAGTGCCTGGGGCAGCAGCTCGCCAGGAACGAGCTGCGCATCGGCTACCGGGCGCTGTTCGAGCGCTTCCCCGGGCTACGACTGGCCGTCCCCGCCACCGAGGTGCCGCTGAAGCACGACGCCTCGGTGTACGGGGTGCGGTGCCTGCCGGTGACCTGGCCGACAACTGAATGAAGCCGGCTACTACCGGCTGAGGCGTTCCAGGGTCTGGTCGCGGCAGCCGGAGGGCGCGTTCACCGGGTTGCAGCGGGCCGTGGCGCCGCCGGGCAGCTCCGCCACGTAGTCGCTGCCGTTTCTGGCTGACAGGCCGATCACGGGGAAGTCGGTGCTGACCATCTGCGCGCCGCTGTCCAGCGCCGCCTTCAGCCTGCTCGTGTCGCCCGACCTGGCCTCGGTGAAGGGCACGTCGGACCGGGTGCGCACGTAGTAACCCTTCCGTACGAGGTCCTGGATCTGCGCGGTGTTGGCGCCCTGCGGCTCGTTCCAGCCGACGAAGGCGGCGTCGGGGCGGCCCGGACGCGAGTTCGTGAACAGCACCCGCCCCTCCAGGCTCGGCCGGCCCGCCTTGTAGGGCGTCTGGATGTTCTCGCCCTGATTGTCCATGAAGAACATGACCTTGCCCCGCGACAACGACAGCTCGGGCCAGCCGTGCTTGAGCACGGACTGTTCGAGGGTGAGCCCCGGCCGGCGGACGTCGTCGGGCGTGATGAGCCGGTCGTCGGGGAACACCGACCGGATCTCGGCGTCCAGGGCGTCCATCAGCGCGGTGTCCCACGCCGGGCTCTTGGCGCCGCCCATCGCCTCCTTGGCCGGGTCGGTGCTCTTGAACTCGGTGAGGATCGTCAGCGGCACGTGCCCGGGGTGCGCGTCGGACCATTCGCGCACCTGGCGCAGGCAGGTGACCAGGGCCGAGCAGTTGGTGCCGTAGTCGTGATCGGCCCAGTGCAGCACCTTGAAGCCGGGCTTGGCGAGCACGGGGTCGTTCAGCGGCGGCAGCCCGGCGTCCCGCCTGACCAGCGGGTTGGCGTAGAGGCCACCCTGCGGGTCGGGGAAGACGTCCAGCTCGATGCCGCGCACGTGCTGGGCGCCGAACTGGTTCGGCAGGGCGGTGTGCGAGTACTGCAGGTTCCACCAGTTGGCGTCGGTCCTGCGCTGCACGTCCTTCTCGGCGTCGGTCAGCTCGCGGTGGTAGCTGTTGTGGGTGGCCATGGTCTGGATCTGGTTGATCCGCAGGTTCCCGCGGCCGGCCGTGGTGGCGCTCGCGGCGGGTACGGACGCGAGCGCGGTCAGGGCGGCGGCGATGCCGACGAGGGCGAGGCGGCGCATGGGTCTCCTAGCACGGGGGCTTACCGGGACAGACCATCGGAGTCAGGGGTTAACGGTCGATCACGAAATATCCAAACGCGCTAGGAAATATGCGGAAACGTCAGGATCAGAGGATGGCCAGTGGAGTCACCGGGCTGCCCGTGCCGCCCTCGATCCTGAGCGGCGCCACCACGAACACGAACTCCGTACACCCCCTCTCCCCCAGCTCCTCCAGCCAGAGCATCTCGATCAGGTGGACACCGTGCCGGTGCAGCAGGATGAGGTGCAGGTCGTCGGCGAGGCCCTCGTCGGCGAGGCCGCGGGCGTTGAGCCCGCCGATGGCGGCGTTGTCCGAGGCCACCACGGACACGTCGTGCGCCGCGAGCCAGCGGCCCGCCTCCGCCGACAGCCCGGGCTGGCCCGACCAGTACTCCTCGCGCGAGCGGCCCCAGACCGAAGGCCATCCGGTACGGATCACCGCCGCGTCCCCCGACCGCGGCGTGGCGATCTCGGCCAGCAGTTCCGCCGGGATCCGGAAGTCGGCGGGCAGGTGGTCGAGGCCGAGGCGCCGGGGCACGTCGAACAGCACCCCCCTGGCCACCACGCCGCCCACCTGCTCGATGCCGCACCTGGTCGCCCCGTAGGAGCGGACCCGGGCCGCCGGGTGGCCGTTGTAGAGCTCGTCGCCCGACCACATGTGGCACAGCGCGTCCATGTGGGTCGTGGTGCCGTGGTGGCTGACGACCAGCGCGTCGTCGGCCACGTACAGGCCCTCCCCGATCGCGCGGGCGCCGGCCGCGTAGTCGCCGCCGTCCACGGACATGAAGTGCTGCGGCAGCGGACGGCCCGGCAGGTGCGGCACCGTCGTGGGAGCGGGCGAGGAGGTGGCGCCCTTGATCGGCATGGCCAGGCTCAGCACCTCGCCCGTGGTGGCGCTGCGCAGGGCGTCGAGCACCACGGCCGGGGTGAGGAGGTTGAGGGTGCCGCGCTGATCGTCTGGGCCGAATCGTCCCCAGTTGTTAGGCTCGTGAACCAAGTAAGCGCTTCCTTTCTCCTGTCTCACACGGAGGTGTGATGCACTGCGATCCGCGCTTCTCCCGCGTGCGCGAGGTGTTCGAGCGGCAGCTCGCCGACGGTGCGGAGCTGGGCGCCGCCTTCGCCGTCCACCTGGACGGCGAGCTGGTCGTGGACCTGTGGGGCGGCGTCGCCGACCGGCACACGGGACGGCCGTGGGAGCACGACACGCCTGCCTTCGCCTACTCCTGCACCAAGGCGATCACCGCCACCGTGCTGCTGCAGCTCGCCGAGCGGGGGCTGGTGGACGTCCCGGGGGCCGTCGCGGACGTGTGGCCGGAGTTCGCGGCCCGGGGCAAGGGGGCGATCACCGTCGAGCACCTGCTCACGCACCAGAGCGGGCTGCCGGTGGTGGAGGAGCCGGTGCCAGTGGAGGAGTTCGGGGACCTGGCGGCCATCGCCGCCCGGCTCGCCGGTCAGGCGCCGCTGTGGGAGCCGGGGTCGGCGCACGGGTATCACGCGCTGTCGTACGGGTTCCTGGTGGGGGAGGTGATCAGGCGCGTGACGGGCAAGTCGGTCGGCGAGCTGGTGTCCGCCGAGATCGCCGGGCCACTGGGGCTGGAGCTGTGGGTGGGCGCGCCGGACACGGTGATCGCCCGCACGGCCCGCCTCAAAGCAGGTGAACGCCCCCGAACGGCGGCCACCGAGGGGCAGACGGACACGGTGCCGGCCGAGATGGCCAAGGCCGCGCTCGATCCGCACAGCCTCATGAACCGGGCGCTCGGCAATCCCGGCATGCACCGGCTCAAAGGCGGCGCGAACCACCCCGCCATCCTGCGCGCCGGCTGGCCCGCGGCCGGGGTCGTCACCACGGCCAGGGGGCTGGCCGGGTTCTACCGGTCGCTGATCGCGGGCGACCTGCTGCGCCCGGAGACGCTGCGGGACGCCGTGCGCCCCCGCGTGCACGGCCCCGACCGCGTCCTCTTCCTGGACACGTCGTTCGGCCTCGGCTACATGCGGCCGTCGATGACGTTCCCGATGCCGTCCGAGACCGCGTTCGGCCACTCCGGGCTGGGCGGCTCCCTCGGCATCGGCGACCCGGAGCGGGGCCTGGGCATCGGCTACGTCATGAACAAGATGGCCAACGCCGTCTCGGGCAACCTGCGCGGCCTGCGCCTGGTGCAGGCCGTCTACGACTCGCTCTGACCGCCGCATGATCGCTCAGTGCATGGTCACGCCGCCGCTCACCGACAGCGTCTGCCCGGTGATGTACGCGGCGCGATCCGTACAGAGGTAGGCCACCAGGCCCGCCACGTCGGCGGGCGTGCCGAGACGGCGCAGCGGGATGCCCCGCGCGATCTTGTCCACCAGCCCCGGCTCGGCCGCCGACACCCGGCGGAGCATCGGCGTGTCCGTGGGGCCGGGGCAGACCACGTTCGAGGTGACGTGCGCCCTGGCGGCCTCCCGGGCGAGCGTCTTGGCCAGGCCGAACAGCGCCGCCTTGGTCGCCGCGTACGCGCCCTCGCCGCCCGACCCCGCCCTGGCGCCGTCCGAGGAGATGAACACCAGCCGCCCCCGGCCCCTGGCCGCCATCCCGGGCAGCAGCAGCTTGGTGAGCAGCATCGGCCCGCGCAGGTTGACCTGCCACATGAGGTCCCAGTTCGCCGGGTCGCTCTCGGTGAACGGCTCCACGATCGACACCCCGGCGTTGTGCACCAGGATGTCCACGGGGCCCACGGCGCCGCCGAACTCCTCGACGGACGCCGGCGAGGCCAGGTCGACGGCCAGCGCCCGCGCGCCGGGCAGGCCGGAGGCCACCTTCTCCGCGTTCGGCAGGTCCACGTCGGCGACGACGACCTCGGCGCCCAGCGCGGCCAGGTCCGTGGCGATGGCCGCGCCGATCGCGCCTGCTCCCCCGGTGACCACCGCGACGCGCCCGTCCAGGCGCAGCCCGTCCATCACTTCCCCGCCCATTCTCCCAGGGCCTCGACCAGGTCGGCGGTGGTGGCGCGGGTGGCGAGGAGGCTGATCGTGTGTTTCAGTACGGCCTGCGCGTACTCCTCCGGGATGCCCGCCACCGCGTCCCTGACCACGGTCACCCGGTAGCCCAGGTTGACCGCCTCCAGCGCGAGCCCGGGGATGCCCAGGTTGAGCGAGACCCCCAGCGCGACCACGTGGGAGACGCCCAGCGAGCGCAGCGTCATGTCGAGCGAGGTGCCGGTGAACGGGGAGAAGCCGTGGTGGCGGCGGCTCTCCAGGTCGCCGCCGTCCCACAGCTCCGGCAGGACCTCGGTGGCGGCCGTGCCCTCCAGCATGTGGGCGGGGTCCTTGAGCAGGGCGACGATGAACGGGCAGTTGTCCGCGTGGGAGCCGGCCCGGTCGGGGCGGAATGCCGCCGTGCAGTGGATCACCGGGATGCCGGCCGACCTGGCCGTGTGGAGGAGGCGGGCGGCGTTGGCGACGACGTCGTGCCGCGCGCAGGCCGCCACCAGATCTGGAAATTTCGTGAGATCGCCGACGACGCCCCTCTGCATCTCCATCACCAGCACGGCCACGCGCTCCACGGGCGACCTCCGTCGATTTAGCCGAGCGCTTGCTTGGGACGCCTCAGCATATCACCCGCGACACAGGGTTATTTCGCATTAACGCCCGGCGAAATATCTCCAGTCGTGACAACCCGAACCCCGGGTGAGACCGTCGAATCGTTGACGGCTGCTGATGGGGGTTCGACTTGGTCCCTGGTTACCGTGAAGTCCGCCAGCTCGGCGCCGGCCGTACCGGCCGCGTGTTCCTCGCCACCTACCAGCAGACGGGCGCCTACGTGGCGATCAAGTACCTGAACGCCACCCTGCGCAGGGACACCGAGTTCATGGACCGCTTCCGGTCGGACACCCACGAACTCGTCGAGATCGACGACCCTAACGTGGTCCGCTTCTACGAGTACGTCGAGACCCCCACCAGGGCGGCCGTCGTCATGGAGCTGGTGGACGGCGTGTCGCTGCGTACCCTGCTGGCCGAGCGCCGCGGGATCAGCCCGGAGGCGGCCCTCACCGTGCTGAAGAGCACGCTGCTGGCCCTGGCCGCCGCGCACGAGCGAGGGGTCCCGCACCGCGACGTCAAGCCGGAGAACATCCTGGTCCAGGCCGACGGCACCAGCAAGCTGGCCGACTTCGGCGTGGTCGTGCACGCGGAGGAGCCGGGCGTGCCCGCGGGCAGCCCCGAGTACATGTCTCCCGAGCTGTGGACGCAGGGCCGGGCGGGGCCGCCCGCGGACGTGTACGCGGCGGCGTGCGTGCTGTTCGAGGCGGTCAGGGGGCGGCCTCCGTACCGGGCCGTCAAGGAGGGCGAGGACGGGGCGCTGGACGTCCCGGGCATGCGGGACAAGCACCTGGTGGAGCCGGTGCCGCTCGAGGTCGCGCCCGACTCGCTGCGCGACCTGCTCAGGCGCGGGATGGCCAAGGACCCGGCGACCAGGTACGCCTCGGCCAGGCAGTTCGCGGCGGAGCTGGAGGAGGACGCGGTCGCCGGCTACGGCCCGGACTGGGAGAAGCGCGGGCGGCGGCACCTGGGCGAGCTGGCCACGCTGCTGGCCCTGCGCTTCCCGCTGGCCAGGACCGAGCGGGCCTCCGGCGTCACGACCACCCTCCGGGACCGGGTGCTCCGGATGCCCCGGCTGCCGCCGCACCTGTGGGTGGCGGGGGCGACGGTGGTCGCCGTGGCGATCTCGCTCATGGCGTCGGGCGGGCGCATGCCTCCCGGGCCCGGCACGATCCTGATGCCGCCGCCCAAGACGGCGCAGAGCGAGCCGGAGCCGACGCCCGTGGACGCGGCCACGCCCACCCGGACCCGGGCGTCCGCGGCTCCCCGGCGCAGCACGCCCGCGCGCACGGTCTCCCCTCCCCCGAGCCCTCCTCCCACGGTGCGGCAGGGCGGGACTTCGGTGCCGCGTCCCACCTCGGTGCAGGCCGCCGGCATCGTGGGCTGGACCGGCACGGCGGGGGCGATCAAGGTCTCGGCGGACGGCACGGGGCCCGTACGGTTGCGGATCTCGTACACGCGGCGGGAGGGAGAGGGCGGGGCGGCCCGGACAGTGCGGCAGGAGACGCGGACCCTGCGGGGGAGCACGGCTTACAGCAGTGCCGTCACGCATGATCCTGGGGGTGTTTCCTGCGGGAAGCGGGTGTATGTCGGCATCGTGGTGATGACGGAGCCGGCGGCGGGGAACGGGCCGCAGGTGAGCGAGGTCGCCGTCGACGGTCCCGCCTGCCCCACGCCCACGCCGCCGCCTTCCCACTCGCCCACGCCTACGCCTACGCCGAGCGAGGAGCACAGCAGGACGGCCGTCGGGACGCCCACGCCGTCGGAGGAACCCCTCGCCGGGGCGTCGGACGAGCCTTCCGAGGAGCCCATGCTGGTGCCCCTGTCGACGCCCACGGAGGAGCCGCCCCTTTAGCGCCATACTTCGGCCGAGGTCCTTTCGGAGAGGAGGGGAGCCGAGGTCCCTGCGGGGAACGGAGGCGGGGCCGAAGCGGCGGTGGGGGCCTTGTGGGGTAACCAAGCGTGCGCTAGCTTGGCAAGCGATGAGCGGTGACACCTCTGCGTACTGGGCCGCCTGCGAGCGCGGCGAGCTGGTCGTCCAGCGCTGTACGTCCTGCGACCGCCGCGTCCACTTCCCCGAGGCGGCCTGCCCCTGGTGCGGTGGCGGAGAACTCGTCTTCGAGCCGGTCGAGGGCGAGGGCGTCGTGCACACCTTCACCGTCGTGCACCGCTCGTTCGCCCCCGCCTACCGGGGCCGGGAGCCGTACGTGATGGCCTGGGTGGACCTGCCGGCCGGTGTGCGGGCGTTCGGGCACGTGGTGGGATGCGCCCCCGGCGAGGTACGCGTCGGCATGCCGGTACGCGTGACGTTCATCGACGAACTCCCCCATTGGAGGTCCGTGTGAAGCTCGGCAACGTGCTCATCCCCGTCGCGAACCTGGACGAGGCGATCGCCTTCTACGGGCTGCCGGTGAAGTTCAGGGACGGCGACAGGTTCGCGGCGCTCGACGGCGGCGGGGTTACCGTGGCGCTGGCCGGGCCCGCCGAGCACGTCACGACCTCGGTCGCGCCGTCGTACAAGGTGGACGACGTGGCGGACGCCGTGCGGGAGCTGACGGCGCGCGGCGGCGAGGTGGTGCGGGAGCCCGAGAAGGGGCCGCATGAGGTCCGGGCCGTGCTGCGCGACCCCTCAGGAAACGTCTTCGTGCTCTATCAGCCCCTCTGACTGGAGGCCTCCCCCATGGCGCGATCACCCTACGGCAACTACGGCCACGCGATCCTGACCGCCGGAGCGCTGAGCACGCCCGACCAGGTCGCGCTCACGTACTGCGGCGAGCAGAGCTTCACCTACGACCAGCTCAACAGGAACGTCAACCGCCGCGCCCACGCCCTCCTGGAGAAGGGGGTGGGGCCGGGCCGGCGGGTGGCGGCGCTGCTCAACGAGACGCTGCGGGTGGCCGAGGTCTACCTCGCGCAGGCCAAGATCGGGGCGGTGACGGCGGCGCTGAACCCGTACTGGCCGGTGGAGACGCTGCGTGACGTGGTGGCGGCCTCGGGGTGCACGGCGTTCGTGTACGACGCGACGGTCGAGGGCGTGGTCGGGCAGATCAGGGAGTCGCTCCCGGCCGTGACCACGTGGATCGACGTGCGGGAGCTCGAAGGCGACTCCGACGAGGAGCCGCCGATCAGCGGCCGGTACGACGACCCGCTGGCGCTCTACTACACCTCGGGCACGACGGGGCTCCCGAAGGCGGTCGTGCACACGCACGCGTCGTCGCTGGCCACGGCGCAGATCTGGCTGGACGTGCCGCGCGGCCCCGACTCGGTGTTCGGTACGGGCGCGATCATCTGGGGCATCGGCTTCCCCGCCATCGTCGGGCCCGCCCTGTACGCCGGGATGCGGCTGGTGCTGGAGCAGGACTGGGGCCCGGCGAACTTCCTGCGCGTCGTCCCCCGCGAGCGGGTCACGCATCTCTCACAGATCCCCTCGTTCTACGCGGCCCTGCTCGCCTCCCCCGAGCACGAGGACGTGGACCTGTCGTCCATCCAGGTGATCATGCTGGGCGGCGAGCCGCTGACCGCCACCATGCTCGAACGGATCAAGGCCAGGCTGCCGCAGGCGGGCGTGTACTCGTACTACGGCCAGACCGAGGCCCCGTACACGTGCATGGGCCGCGTGGACGACGGCACGATCCCGCTCGGCTCCTCGGGACGCGCCCGCACCGGCAACGCGGTGCGGATCACGGATCCGAACGGCGAGCGCGTGGTCGGCGAGGTCGGCGAGATCAACCTGGCCGGGCCGCACCGGATGACCGGCTACGACGGCCTGCCCGAGCGCACGGCCGAGGTGCTGCGCGGCGAGTGGTACGTCGGCGGCGACCTCGGCACGCTCTCCCCCGACGGCGTGCTGCGCGTGCTGGGCAGGCGGGAGGACTCGATACTCAAGGGCGGCGTCTGGACGCAGCCGGTCGTGATCGAGGAGGCGGCCTCGGCGCTGGACGGCGTGGCCGAGGCCGGCGCGGTGGGCGTGCCCGAGGGGGCCTCCGAGCAGGAGGTCCTGCTGGCGGTCGTGCCGCGCGCGGGGCACACGCTGGACGCGTCCAAGCTGGCGCTCGCCCTGGCCGACACCCTGCCCGCCCATCAACGGCCCGACCACATCGTGGTGGCCGACGCGCTGCCGCACTCGCAGGACGCCTCCGGCGGCCCCGGCAAGCTGCTGCGCGGGAAGATCCGCGAGCTGCTCGGGTGAGCGCGTACGAGCACGAGGTCAAGGCGCTGCTCGGCGCGGCCGGGGTGCCGGTGCCGCGCGGGGTGGTGGTGGACGGCCTGGACTTCGACCGGGCCGGGGAGCTGGCCGAGCCGCTGGTGCTGAAGGCGTTCGGCCCGGGACTGGTGCACAAGTCGGACGTCGGCGCCGTCGCGCTGGGGCTCTCCAGGAAGGACCTCGCCGCGCGGGCAGCCGACATGCGGGCCAGGCTGGAGGTCGCGGGGTTCCTCGTCGAGGAGCAGGCCGAGGCCGGCGTGGAGCTCATCGTGGGCCTGGTGCGGGACCCCGGGTTCGGGCCGGTGCTCCTCACCGGGCTGGGCGGGGTGTGGACGGAGGCGCTGCGCGACACGGCGCTGCGGCTCTGCCCGATCTCGGAGGAGGACGCGCGGCGCATGCTGGCGTCGCTGCGCGGGTCCTCCGTCCTGTACGGGAGCCGCGGCGGTCCGCCGGTGGACGTGGACGCGGTGGTCAAGCTGCTCATGACGGTCGGCGGCCCGGGCGGGCTGTGGGAACGGCTCGAACTGGGCGAGTTCGAGCTGAACCCGGTGATCGCCGGCTCCTCCGGGGTGATCGCGGTCGACGCCCGCTACCTGCCCTCTCCTGGGCCCGTGGCGGGCGCGTCCGGTGCGGCGACGGACTTCCTGCCGCTCTTCGAGCCCAAAGCCGTGGCCGTCGTCGGGGCCTCCACGACCAGGCCGAACTTCGGGAACATGTTCCTCGGCTTCTACCGAGCCGCGGGCGTCCCGCTGGTGGCCGTGCATCCCACGGCGGACGAGGTGGCCGGGGTGCCGGCTGTGCCGTCTCTCGCCGAGGCGGACGTGGACTATGCCCTCGTGGCGGTGCCGGCCGAACGCTGCGCCGAGGTGCTGCGGGAGGCGCGCGGGGTGCCGTTCGTGCAGGTGATGAGCGGCGGATTCGCCGAGGTCGGCCGGCCGGACCTGGAGGAGGAGCTGGCCGAGGCGGCGCGGGCGGCGGGCACGCGGCTGCTGGGGCCCAACTGCATGGGCGTGTACAGCCCTCGGGGACGGCAGACGTTCGTCGGGGGCGGGCTCGGTCCCGCCGGGCCGGTGGCGCTGATCTCGCAGAGCGGCGGGCTCGCGGGCGAGGTGATCAAGGTCGGGGAACGGCGCGGGCTGGCCTTCAGCCGGGTCGTCACCGTGGGGAACTCGGCCGACGTGACCCCCGCCGAGTTGCTGCGCTGGCTCGCCCGGGACGAGGAGACGCGGGCCGTCGGGCTGTACCTGGAGGACCCGCGCGACGGGCGCGAGCTGTTCGAGGCGCTGCAGGCCGCGGAGCTGCCGGTGGTGCTGCTCGTCGGCGGGCGGACCGGGCAGGGGCAGGAGGCGGCCGCGTCCCACACGGGCGGCATGGTGAGCGACCGGCGGGTGTGGGAGGCGGTGGCCGAGCAGGCGGGCGCGGTGCTGGTCTCCAGCCAGGACGACCTGATCGGGGTGCTGGCGTACTTCCAGGCGCACGGCTCGCGCGACGCCTCCGGCGGCGTGCTGGTGGTGGGGCCGAGCGGGGGCGCGAGCGTGCTGGCGGCCGACGCGTTCGACCTGGCGGGGGTACGGCTGGATCCGCTGCCCCCGGAAGCGCTGGAGGCGCTGCGCGGGCTCGGGGTGGTGGCCTCCGGCAACCCGCTCGAAGTGCCGGTTGGGCCCTTGGGGCGGGCCGGGCTCGTGCCCGAGGTGGTCTCCGCGCTGCTGCGGTGCCGGCCGTACGGCGACGTGGTCCTGCACGTGAACGTCCAGGCGTTCTTCACGTACGGGGACGCGGCGGAGCCCCTGTACGCGTACGCGCGGGCCGTGGCGCAGGCGCAGGCCGCGCTGCCGGGCACCAGGATCACCCTCGTCACCAGGAACGGCGAGTGCGCGCCCCCGGGCGTCGAGGACGAAGTGAGGCGGATCGCGGCGGCGGCGGGGATCCCCGTCTACCGCTCCATGGAGGCGGCGGCGGTGGCCGTCGCGGCTGGAGGGCGTTATGGGGTTGCTTGACGGCAAGGTCGCGTTGATCACCGGCGGGGCTCGCGGGATGGGGGCGGCGCACGTGCGGCTGTTCCTCGAGGAGGGGGCGCGGGTGGTGTTCGGTGACGTGCTGGACGAGGAGGGGAAGGCGCTGGCCGAGGAGACCGGGGCCGCGTTCGTCCATCACGACGTGACGAGTGTCGAGGAGTGGGAGCGGGCGGTGGCGACGGCCACCGAGTTGCACGGTCGGCTGGACGTGCTGGTCAACAACGCCGGGATCCTGAAATTTCGGCGCATCAGCGATATGTCGCCCGAGGACTTCGACCGGGTGATCGGCGTCAACCTCAAGGGCACCTGGCTCGGGATCAAGTCGGTGATCGACCCCATGAAGGCGGCCGGGCGGGGCGCCATCGTGAACATCTCCTCGATCGAGGGCTACGTCGGGGCCGAGGGGCTGTCGGCGTACTCGGCGTCGAAGTTCGGGGTGCGCGGGCTCACCAAGTCGGCGGCGCGGGAGCTGGCCCGGTTCAAGATCCGGGTGAACTCGGTGCATCCCGGCGCGATCAACACCTCGATGGCGATGGATCCCGACCTGATGAACGAGGTCGACGCCGACGCCTTCGTGAAGTCCATGGTCATCAAGCGCTTCGCCAAGCCGGTGGAGGTGTCCCACGTGGTGGCCTTCCTGGCCTCGGACCGGGCCAGCTACTGCACGGGCAGCGAGTTCACGGTGGACGGCGGGCTGCTCACGGGCGCGGGCTACTGACTCGGGGCAAGGCTCTCACCTGGAACAAGGTAGATCTTTTTGGATTAAACCACCTTAGCTTGGACATTTCTGGCAGCATCTTTGACCAGCGGGTTCTTGGTCTAGGAAAGCTTGAACGTCACTTGGTGCTGGCTTGACCTGCCGAGACGGCACGGTAGCCTCGCTCATCACGGAAGACGACAAGCCTCCGGTTTTGTCCCACTAGTCACGGGGTGTCCCTTTACCCGGGATCTATGCGGGCAAACCCGGTCTTGCCCGGAAGGTGTCCCCATACTTCCATGACGCCAGAGATGCAGAAGTTCATCGAGCTGCTGGAGAGTCAGCTCGGGTATGCCGAAAAATCAGGGGCGTACACCAAGTTCGGTGCCTGGTACGGCAAGAACGTCGAGTTCGACGCCGACTACAGCTCCGCCCCATGGTGCGACATGTACCTCTCCTGGGCTGCCCACAAGCTCGGGTACGAGGACTGGATGGGGCAGTTCGCGTGGACGGTGTCGCACGCGGAGTGGTTCAAGGAGCAGGGGGCGTGGGGCCACAAGCCCAAGCCCGGCGCGTTCGTCTTCTACGACTGGAGCGGCTCCAACAGCATCGACAACATCGACCACGTCGGCATCGTGACGAGGGTCGAGGGCGACACGATCTTCACCATCGAGGGCAACATCGACGGAGGCGTCGCCAAGCGCAAGGAACGTGACACAAGCAAGGTCGTCGGGTACGGCTATCCGGAGCGCATCAAGTCCCGCCTGGACGAGGAGGCGGCCCGGCAGCAGCGGGAGGCCCAGAAGAAGGCCGAGGAGCAGGCCGCGCTGAAGCAGGGGCCGGGCACCGACGTCGGCGTGCTCCAGTCCCCCGGGAACGAGCTGCTCACCTCCCTGATCCCCCGCAGCGAGATCGAGGAGCCCGCCCAGGCCCCCGAGACCGGTAGCTCCCCCGCGAAGAAGGAGCCTCAGGCCGCCCCCTCGCCCGCCTCCCCCAAGGTGGCCACCGGCTCCGTCTCGGACGGCACGGCCGCCGAGACTCCCAAGCAGCCGAAGAAGGCCAAGCACGCCAAGCCGACGACGGCCGACACCACGGCGGCGACCGCCGAGCCCCTCCCCACGCACGCGGACGCCTCGGCCACCGGCCCGATGCCCGCCATCTCCTCTCCGACGCTGGTCGGCTCGGCCCTGGTGGCGGCCCTGGCGCTGCTGGCCGTGGCCAAGACCCGCCGCCTGCGGACCGCCCCGGTCGCCGCCGAGGCCACGGCGCCCCGCCCGGCCGCCAACCGCCGCCGTCGCCGCCGCAAGCTCGAGGCCGAGCCGGTCCGTACGAGCCGCCGAACGGCCGCTCTCCAGCCGGCCGCGACCCTGGAAACCCTCAAGGCCACCACCGCCCTGGACGCAGCTGCCCTGGACACCGCGGCCCTGGAAGCCCTCCAGCCCGCCGGCGCCCAGGACGCCTTCCAGCCGGCCGCGGCTCTGGACGCCGTCCAGCCCGCCGCCCGGGCCGCCGGACGCCGGAGGCGCCCGCTCGACACGCGCCCCTTCGACCTCTCCACGGACGCGCCCCGCAGCGCAGCCGCGGACGCCGACCCGTTCGACGCCTTCTTCGGCTCCCGACCGGTCGAGCCCGCCCGGAGCGGGCCGGTCGAGATCCTGGTGGACACCGGACCGCTGGAGCGCTTCGTGGACACCGGGCCGTTCGAGCGCATCGTCATCCCCCAGGCGACCAGCGCGTTCGACGCCTTCGGCCCGACCGCCGTCCGGGGCGGCGACACTCCCGACATCGGCGCCACGTACCAGGGACGTCGCCGCCGCCACGGGCGCCCCGCCGACGAGTCCGGAACGGCCGACCTCCCGCCGCGTGGCCGCCGCCACCGCCGTCCTGCGCCCACCCAGGGCATGCACATCGGCGGCGCGCAGCCGTTCGCGCAGGACGCCCCTCTGGCGGGCCGCCGCCACGCCTCCGCCGGGTCCCCGCAGCCGTACCGGCGCGAGGACGAGCGCCAGTTGGTCGGCGCCGGCAGGGCCGCCTCCGGCCACCCGGCCAGGAGCACCACCGGCCAGTCCGGCCGGAACGCCCCGAGCCAGCCCGGCCGGAACGCCTCCGGCCAGCCCCGGAGGCGGGGACGTCACCGCGCCTGAGCGACCCTCACGCCACGTCGCCGACCCCGTAGTCGGCGGCGAAGGCCGCCAGCCGGGACACCGCGTCCCGGCTGCGGCTCCAGGGCCGTACGATCAGCCGCTCCACGCCCAGCGCCGCCCAGGCGGGCACCTCGTCGGGCGAGGCCAGCGCGTACGCGTGCGCGGTCACCGGCACCCCCGCCCCCAGCCGGTCGAGCTGCGGCTTGATGGACTCGAGGGTGTGCGGCATGCTGATCCACCCGTCGCACAGCCGCGCGGCCCGGCGCAGCGCGGCGGCCGACTCCCCGCCCGCGAGCACCGGCAGCCGCGGCTGCACCGGCTTGGGCTCGAACGCGACTTCAGGAAAGGAGTAGAACCTCCCGGAGTGGGCGACCACCGGCTCGCTCCAGAGCCGCCTGACGACCTCGATCGCCTCGTCCAGCCGGGCTCCCCGGGTGCGGAACTCGACGCCGGCCGCCTCCCACTCGCCCCGGTACCAGCCCGCGCCGACCCCGCAGATCGCCCGCCCCGACGAGACCACGTCCAGGGTGGCGAACGCGCGGGCGGAGACGAAGGGGTGGCGCAGGGCGAGGAGCTGCACCGCCGTACCGAGCCTGACGCGGGAGGTGAGGGCGGCGAGCCAGCACAGGTACGCGGGCGCGTCGAACAGTGGCGTGCCGGGCTTGATCCCCGGGTCGGACGTGCCCGGGTAGTGGGCGAGCGACAGGTCGGTGGCGAAGACGAGGTGCTCGGGCAGCCACACCGACTCGAACCCCAGCTCGTCCGCCGCCACCGCCACGTCCTTCCACGCGGCCGGATGCACCAGTCCGAGCGGCACCCCGTATTTCATGGCCACCTCCGCGGGTCGTCGCCCAGGAGGGCGGTGCGGACGCGTTCCCGGTGCGCCGCCGTGGTGCCGTACGCGGCCGACAGCGACCAGGCCCGCGCGAGCCAGAACCGCAGGTCCAGCTCCTCGGTGTACCCGATAGCGCCGTGCGCCTGCAGCGCCACCCGGGCCGCCAGCACGGCGGCCTCGCCGGCGGCGGCCTTGGCGGCGCTCACGTCCCGGTCGGCGCTCTCGACGGCCCGGTCCACCGACAGGGCCGCCCGGTGCACCAGCGGCGCGGCGAACTCCACCGCCACGGCGGCGTCGGCGAGCTGGTGCTTGACCGCCTGGAACGACCCGATCGCCGCGCCGAACTGCGTCCGGACCCGCGCGTAGGCGACAGTGACCCCGAGCAGCTCCCTGGCGACCCCGACGAGCTGCGCCGCCGTCGCCACCGTGGCCCGCCGCAGCGCCGGCGCGACCGAGCCGCCCAGCTCCTCGGACTCGTCGAAGGCCACCTCGAACACGGGACGGCACGCGTCCACCCCGGTCCTGGGCACGAGGCGTACGGACTCCCTGGCGACCAGGCGCCACCCGTCGTCCCGGGCCACCAGCAGCAGGTCGGCCAGGTCGGCGTCCGGCGCGTACGCCTGCCCCGGCGGCAGCACGGCGACGCACAGGGCGCCGGAGGCCAGCTTGGGGTTGTCCGGCAGCAGGTACGGCGCCACCACGGCGGTCTCGACGACCGGCCCAGGCAGGCATGCCCGCCCGGTCTCCTCCAGCGCGGGCAGGACGTCGGCCAGCCCGAGCCCCAGCCCGTCGGACTCGGGAGGCACCAGCAGGCCGAAGAACCCCAGCGCGGCCAGCTGCTCCCAGGCCGGCCGCCGCTCGGACCTCAGCGCGGCCGGTGGGCAGTGCGCCCGCAGCACGTCCCGCACAGTGGCGGCCAGCGCGAGCTGCTCGTCGGTGAATCCGAAGTTCATCTCGGCAGCCCCAGGACCCGCTCGGCGATGATGTTGCGCTGGATCTCGTTCGTGCCCGCGTAGATGGGCCCGGCCAGCGAGAACAGGAACCCGTCCAGCCAGCCCTCCTCCCCGGCCCGGTCCCCCAGCAGCTCCATGGCCAGGGCGTGCATGCGCAGGTCCAGCTCGGACCAGAACACCTTCCCCATGCTGGCCGCGGACCCGATCTCCTCCCCCGCCATGAGCCGCCGCGCCGTCGCGAACGTGTGCAGCCGGTACGCCTCCGCCTCGACCCAGCACCTGGCGGCCCGGTCGGCCGCCACGGGGTCGCCCGAGGCGCGGGCCAGCGCGACCAGCCGGTCGGCCGTGGCCAGGAAGCGGCCGGGGCTGCGCAGGGTGAGGCCGCGTTCGGAGGACGTGGTGGCCATCGCGACCCGCCAGCCCTCGCCGACCTCGCCGAGCACCATCGAATCGGCCGTGAACACCCCGTCGAAGTGCAGCTCCGCGAACCCCGGCAGCCCGTCGAGCTGCGCGATCGGCCGCACGGCGACGTCCGAGAGGGGGAAGAGGAAGTACGTCAGTCCCTTGTGCCGCGTCCCCGACGTGCGGAACAGGCCGAACCCGTGGGTGGCGTAGGCGGCCCGCGAGCTCCACGTCTTGTGCCCGTACAGGCGCCAGCCGCCGGGCACGGGCTCGGCGCGGGAGGTGAGGGCGGCCAGGTCGCTGCCCGCCTCCGGCTCCGACCAGGCCTGGGCCCACACGTCGTCGCCTCTGGCCATCCTCGGCAGCCACCGTCTGCGCTGATCTGGCGTGCCGAAGCGCATCAGCGAGGGGCCCAGCAGGAAGATGCCGTTCTGGGTGACCCGGGCGGGGGCTCCGGCGGCCCAGTACTCCTCCTCGAAGATCAGCCACTCGATCAGGGAGGCGCCGCGCCCGCCGTAGTTCTCGGGCCAGGAGACGACGGACAGCCGCACGTCCGCCAGCAGCGCCTCCCAGGCGCGGTGCGCGGCGAAGCCCTCGGAGGTGTCCATGGACGGCAGCGATCCCGGCACGTGCGCGCGCAGCCAGTCGCGAACCTCGGCGCGGAAGCCCTGCTCGGCCGGGGAGAAGTCGAGATCCACATAACCAACCTAGCGCACGCTTGGTAGCTCGAACAGCGGTTTGCGGACATAGTCTGTTGGCCATGCAGGGACTGCTGCTGAAGCTGTCCACGCTCGACGCCGACGCGGAGAGCGCGGTGCGGGTGATCGCCTACTTCGACTCGCTGCTTCGCGACCACGTGAGCGTGCCCACGCTGCTCGCGGCCACGGCGCGGCTGGCGCAATGCCCGGTCGGGCTGCTCGACGCGGCCACCGGCCGCCGCACCCGCACGTCGCCCCGCGGCGCCGTGGACACGCCCGCCGAGGCCCCAGCCCAGGTCAGGGAGCTGAGCGACGGGCTCGGGGCGGTCTGGATGGAGCGCGAGGGGCCGGCGCACGGGCTCGACGAGATCGTCCTCGAACGGTACGCGGTGGCCGCCGAGGTCACCCTGGAACGCGCGGCCGCGCTGGCGCGGTCTGGCCAGGACCCCGCGCTGGTGGAGCTGGTGCTGTCGGCCGAGACCGACGAGGCCGAACGCGCCCGCGCCCTGCGCCTGCTCGGCTTCGCCCCCTCCGCCCCGCTCCAGGCCCTGGCGATCGCCCTGCCGGACCGGGGGCCGGACCGGGGGCTGGCCGCCGGCCTGCGCGCCATGGGTCACCAGGTGCGCGCCACCAGGATCGGTGACACGGAAGCGGTCCTGGTGGCGACCACCCTGCCCCGCGACCTTCCCGAGGGGTCGCGGGTGGGCATCGGACCCGAGCTGCCGGGCGCGCGGGCGGCCGAGTCGTGGGCCGGCGCGCGGACCGCGCTCCGCTTCACCGGCCCGCACGATCGTGTGATGCGCTGGTCGGAGCTGGGTGCCCTGGCGCTGTTCGCCGACCTGCCGGAGCCGGCGGTCGCGGGGCTGGCCGACGTCCGGGCGATGGAGCGGCTCGGCGAGGAGTCCCTGGCGGCGGTGCGGGCGCTGTGCCTGGCGGGCTCCGTCCGCGGCGCGGCCGCCACCGTGCACCTGCACCACAGCTCGATGGCCGCGCGCATCGCCCGGGCCGAGTCCGTGCTGGGCTTCTCGCTCGCCGACGCGGCCGGCCGCCTGCGCGCCCACCTGGCCCTCGCCCTGGTACGGCTGCGCGCCAACCTCAGGTCCGGCACGCCCGCTTGAGCCCTTAAGAGCCCGTACGCCCGCTTGAGCCCTTAGAGCCCGTACGCCCGCTTGAGCGCCGCCAGCCGGGCCGCCCGCGCCCGCTTGGAGAGCTCGGCGTCCGGGACCATCCCGTCGAACCCGTGGAACGCCCCCGGGTAGAGGTGGAGCTCGGTGGACACGCCCGCCTGCGACAGCCGCAGCGCGTAGTCGACGTCCTCGTCCCTGAACACCTCCAGCTCACCGACGTCGATGAACGCCGGCGGCAGCCCGGCCAGATCCGTGGCCCTGGCGGGGGCCGCGTACGGGGGCACGTCGTCGGTGCCGATCCGGTCGCCCAGCAGGGCGGTCCAGCCGAAGAGGTTCGCGCTCCGGTCCCAGACCACGGCCTCGGTGAACTCGTGGCTGGACGGGGTGATGTTGCGGTCGTCCAGCATCGGGCAGACGAGCAGCTGGAACGCCACGTCGGGGCCGCCCCGGTCTCGGGCCAGCAGCACGGTGGCGGCGGCCAGCCCGCCGCCCGCGCTGGCGCCGCCGACCACGATCCTGGCCGGGTCGATGCCCAGCTCGCCCGCCGCCTTGGCGGTCCACACCAGCCCGGCGTAGCAGTCCTCGACCGGCGCGGGATGGGGATTCTCGGGCGCCAGCCGGTAGTCGACGGAGACCGCCACGCACCCGAGCTCCTCGACGTAGCCGATCATCATCGCCTCGTCGATCTCGGGCGTGCCGATGATCATCCCCCCGCCGTGGATCCAGTACAGACCCGGCCGCCCCTCGGCGTCGCCCGCCGGGCGGTAGATCCGTACCCGCACGTCGGGAGCGCCGTCAGGCCCCGGCACGTGCCGGTCCTCGATCACCACGTCGGTATTGGCCGGCGGCGCGGCCGCGAGGAACGCGTTGATCTGCGCACGGTGCCCGGGCAGCTCCTCGGGCGTCATGTTCGCCGTGTCGAACGCCGGGAGCGGAGTCCGCTCGAGAAAGGCGCGGATCTCTGGGTCGAGGTTGGGGTGGAATGCCATCTGTTATTCCTTCCATGGGGCCACTCCTCGATGGTCAGAGCCCGCGCCGTGGCAAACAACCGCCATCCGGCGGCGATTCCGCTCCTCAGCCCCGCCGTTCGGCGAGGACGTCGAGGACGCGCTCCGCGAGCGGCGCTGCGCTGGCCGGGTTCTGGCCGGTGGCGAGCCTGCCGTCCACCACGACCTGAGCCTGCCAGTTGGCGCCCGGCTCGTGCTCGGCGCCACGCTCGACCAGTTTGTCCGCCAGCAGGAACGGCACCACGTCGGCCACGCCGCGCAGCCGCTCCTCCTCGTTGGTGAAGGCCGCCACCCGCTTGCCCGCCACCAGGTACGAGCCGTCGGAGAGGGTCAGGTTCACCAGCGCGGACGGGCCGTGGCAGACCGCCGCCACCACGCCGCCCCGCTCGTACACCTCGCGCCCGACGCGGATGACGTCCGGGTCGTCGGGGAAGTCCCACATGGTGCCGTGGCCTCCGGCGTAGAGCACGGCGTCGTAACGGGAGGCGTCGACGTCCGCGAGGCGGTCGGTGTCCCGCTGCCCGATCTCCGCGAGGAAGGCCACCTGGGTCTGGTCGCCGGCGTCGAACCCGTCCTGGGGCGGCTGCCCGCCCCGCACGCTGGCGACGTCCACCTCGTAGCCGGCCTTGCGGAAGATCTCCCAGGGGTGGGCCGCTTCCGGCACGTAGTATCCGGTCCGCTCCACGCCGCCGAGGTCGTCATGGCTGGTCAGGGCTATCAGAATGCGCTTGTTCATGTCTCACATCGTCGCCCGGGCCCGCCATAAGTAACAAATAACGAAATATCGCCTTAGGTATCAGAATAGTGATATGTCGCCAATCTCGCTCGACCTGCTGCGGACGTTCCTCGCGGTGCACAGGACCGGCTCCATCACGGCCGCCGCGCAGACCCTCGGCCTGTCGCAGCCGGCCGTGACGGCGCAGGTCAAGACGCTGGAGTCGGTGCTGGACCGGCCGCTGTTCGACCGGCTGCCGCGCGGGGTGGCGCCCACGCCCGCCGCCGACGAGCTGGCCCGCCGGGTGGCGCCCTCGCTGGACGCCCTGGACGGGGTGGTGGAGTCGGAGCTGCCCTCGGACGCGGCCGTGCACCTGGGCGGGCCCGCCGAGTTCCTGTGCGAGGAGGTGATGCCGATGCTCGCCCCGCTGGTGCGCTCCGGGCTGCGGCTGCGCACGACGCTCGGGCTGTCCGACGACCTCCTGGCGGACCTCGCGGCCGGGCGCCTGGACCTGGTGATCTCCACGATCCGGCCCCGGGTGCGCGGTGTGCACGCGGACCCCCTCTACGACGAGGAGTTCCTGCTGGTCGCCGCCCCGTCCCTGGCGCTCGCCGGGGTGGGGCCGAGGGAGCTGGCGGCGGTGCCGCTGGTGGCCTACGCCGAGGACCTGCCCATCGTGCGCCGCTACTGGCGCTCCGTGTTCGGCAGGCGGCCCGCGATGGCGGCGCAGGTCGTCATCCCCGATCTGCGCGGCGTGCTCAGCGCCGTCAGGGCCGGGATGGGCGTCTCCGTGCTGCCCGCCTACCTGTGCCGCCGCGACCTGGCGGCGGGCACGCTGGTCACGCTGGCAGAGCCGGACGAGGCCCCGATCAACACCGGCTACCTGGCCGTCCGCTCGGGCGCGCTGGCGAAACCCGCGGTGGCCAGGGTACGCGCGCACCTCATCGAGGCGTTCCGCACCGCCCCCACCTACTAGGCGGACCCTACTAGGCGGACCACGAGGCGAGCAGCCGCAGCGACTCCTCGTTGGCGCCGCCCGGCTCGGGGTGGAGCAGGCTCAGCCGCTGCCCCGATCCGCCCGGCAGGTCGAACGTCTCGTAACGCAGCGCCAGCTCGCCCACCACCGGATGCGTGAACCGCTTGACCCCGTTGGTGCGCTCCTTGACGACGCGACCGGCCCAGAGGGTGCGGAAGCGTTGACTGTGCACCGACAGCTCGCCGATCAGGGCGGTCAGCGCCGGGTCGTCGGCGTGGCGGCCGGTGGCGAGGCGGAGCTGCCCGACCGTGGCCCGGAGCACCTCCTCGCGGTCGGCGTACAGGTCGGGCTCGGTGAGGAAGTTGTACCTGGCCAGGTTGGCGCCGGGCCGGCAGAGGCCGGGGAAGAGCGCGTCGGCCAGCCGGTTCCAGGCGAGCAGGTCGAGCCGGTGGTCGAAGATCATGGCCGGGACGTCCGTCATCCGGTCGATGAGCTCCACCAGCTCCCGCCGCACCCCGCCGGACGGGCGCGGCCTGCGCGGTCGCGGCGCGGCCAGGTCGAACAGGTGCGTCCGCTCGGCCTCGCTCAGGTCCAGCGCCCTGGCCAGCGACTCCATCACGGACGCGGACGGCTGGGCGGTCCGCCCCTGTTCGAGGCGTACGAGGTATTCGACGCTGATGCCCGCCAGCTCGGCCAGCTCCTCGCGGCGCAGCCCGCGCACCCGCCGGCGCGGCCCGCTCGCCAGGCCCACCTCCTCGGGCGTGACCTCGCTCCTGCGGGCCTGGAGAAATGCCCCGAGTTCCCGGTTCATGGGTACAAGTCTGCCCGTGGACAGCCCTGACGGGACACGCCGAGCCTGACCCTCCCAGTACCTGGATAGCCGGAATCACGGTGGGCATGCTGGCCTCATGTGCCATTCCACCGACAGCAGGCCGCCCGCACCGCCGATCCAGGGCGAGGTGGCCTCTCACGAGCAGATAGAGCTGACGGCCGCCGACGGCAACCGGCTGCTCGCCTACCGGGCCGAGCCCGCCGAGCCGAACGGCCGCAGCGTGGTGATCCTGCCCGACGTGCGCGGGCTGCACCCGTACTACCGCGACCTCGCGGTGCGCTTCGCCGAGGCGGGCTTCCGTACGATCGCGATCGACTACTTCGGCCGCACGGCGGGTCTCGGCGAGCGGGACGACGACTTCGACTTCATGAAGCACGTCGGGCAGCTCAAGGCCGAGCACGTCAGGGCCGACGCCAGGGCGGCCACCGAGCAGCTCGAGGGCCCGGTCTTCACGGTCGGCTTCTGCATGGGCGGCGCCCACTCGTGGCGGCAGGCGTACGAGGGGAACGGCCTGGCCGGCGGCATCGGCTTCTACGGCGCGCTGCGCGCCATCGAGGAGCCGACGGCCGGGCCCGGCGCGCCCCTCCTGATGCTCCTCGCGGGCGCGGACACGGCGACCACGCCCGAGCAGTTCGACGCCTTCGAGGCGGCGCTCGACCGGGTGGGCACGGAGCACGAGAAGGTCGTCTACGAGGGCGCGCCCCACTCGTTCTTCGACCGCACGTACGCCGAGTGGGCGGACGCGTGCCAGGACTCCTGGCGCCGCATCCTGTCGTTCACCGAGCGCCACTCAGCCTAGGTAGGCGGCCCTGACGACCGGGTCCTCCCGGATCTCGGCTGGCGCGCCGGCGGCGATCACCCTGCCGAGGTCCAGCACGATGATCCGGTCGCAGGTGTCCATGACGAAGCCCATGTCGTGCTCGACCAGGAGCACGGTCGTGTCCAGCGCCTTGACGACCTCTCCCAGGCGTGCCGTCTGGGAGGCGTCCAGGCCCGAGGTGGGCTCGTCCAGCAGCAGGAGGCGGGGGCGGTCGGCCAGGGCCCTGGCCAGCTCGACGAGCCGGCGCTGCCCGACGGGGAGCGCGGCGGCGTACGCGTCGCGCAGCGGGGTGAGCCCGCACAGCTCCAGCACCTCGGCCACGCGCTCGCCGCGCTCCCGCTCCAGCCGGCGGCGGGCGGGCCAGCCGACCAGGTCGGCGGCGAGCCCGCCACCGCCGCCGTGCCAGTCGAGCGCGGCCAGCACGTTGCCGGCCACGGTGAGCCGGCCGAAGACCTGGGTCCGCTGGAACGTGCGCCGCACCCCGGCCCTGGCCCGCCGGACCGGGGACACGCCGGTCAGGTCCCGCCCCGCCACGCTGACCCGGCCCTCGCTGGGCCGGCGCAGCCCCGACACCACGTCGAACAGCGTCGTCTTCCCGGCCCCGTTCGGCCCGATCACCCCGCACACCTGACCCGCCGCGACCTCGAACGACACCTGGTCCAGCGCCCTGACCCCGCCGAACGCCACCGACACGCCCTCCACGGCCAGCATGTCACCGCACCCCCAGGTAGGCGGCGGTCAGCCGCTCGCTGTCCACTTCCGAGCGCGGCCCCTCCCAGGTGACGCGCCCCAGCCGCATGAACGCCACCCGGTCGGCGATGGCCAGCGCCTCGGTGGCCTTCTCCTCGACCAGCAGCAGTGCCACGCCACGAGAACGCAGCTCGGCGAACACGTCGAACACCTGCCGCACCATCATCGGGGCCAGCCCCAGCGACGGCTCGTCGGCGATGAGCACCCGCGGCGGCCGCACCAGCGCGGGCGCGAGCGTGAGCAGCTGCTGCTCGCCGCCGGACAGGGCGCCGGCGAGCACGGCGCGGCGCTCGGCGAGCTGCGGCAGGCGCTCGTAGACGGGGCCCGGGTCGGGCAGCCAAGTCCGCAGGTTCTCCTCCACCGTGAGCCCGGGGAACACGCCCCGGCCCTCGGGCGCGAGCAGGATGCCCGCGCGGGCCCTGCGGTGGGCGGGCCAGGCGGTGACGTCCTCGCCGTCCAGCAGGATCCGGCCGCTGGTGACGGCCAGGTCGCCGGCGGCCACCGCGCAGGTCGTCGACTTGCCCGCCCCGTTGGCGCCGAGCAGCGCGACCACCTCGCCGGGCCGGACGGCCAGGTCCACGCCGCGCAGCACCGTACTGTCCGCGTAACCGGCGACCACGCCCTCCAGCCTGAACAGCGGCCCGTCCACCTGCACGGGCGGCGGCGCGGGGACCGGCTCCGACGGGGCCCATTCCGGCGGGGCGCCGCGGCGGTGGCGGAGCTCGGCGAGCTGGGTGAGCACCCCGTCGGGGTGCTTGGCCAGGATCACACCGCCCGCCCCGAACAGGATCGCCCCGACGTGCGCGGACACGCCCCACGTGGCGAGCAGTTCGGGCACGGCCACCGCGATCAGGCCGCCGAGCACCGCGCCGCCGACGCGGCGCACGCCCTGGAGCACCACCACGGCCAGCCACACAAACCCGGAGAACGCCGGCAGGTCGGTGGCGGTGATCGAGCCCTTGGAGACGGCGAACAGCACGCCGCCCAGCCCGGCGATCGCCGACGCGAGCGCGAAGAGCACGATCTTGGTACGGGGCGCCGACAGCCCGGACGTCGTCGCTGCGGCGGGGGCCGACCTGACCGCGAGGATCGCCCGCCCGGAGGCCGACCTTTCGAGGTTCCGTACGAGCAGGGCGACCGCCCCGATCAGCACGAGCAGCACCACCACCCGCACCCGCGGATCCGAGGTGTCCGCGAAGCCGAGCCCCAGCGCGGGCACCGGCCACCCGATGGTCCCGTTGCTGAACGCGTCCACCTGGAACAGCACCTGGTCGGCCAGCAGCGCCATGGCCAGCGTGGCCAGCGTCAGCACCCGCCCGCCCAGCCGCAGCGCGGGCAGCGCCACCAGCATGCCGACGGCGGCGGCCGCCAGCACGCCCAGCACGATCGCCACGAAGAACGGCAGCCCGGACGAGAACGCCCATCCACAGGTCAGCGCCGCCATCGAGGCGAAGGCGGCCTGGGCCAGGTTGACCATGCCGCCGATGCCGGTCACCACCACGAACGAGCAGAAGATCAGCGCCAGCACCAGTCCCTGCGCGGCCACGCCCACGTAGTACTCGGACGCGAGGAACGTGAACCCGAGCAGCGCGGCCAGGCCGAGCGCCCAGGGCATCCTGCGGCGCCAGGGCGGCAGCCCCGCCAGGTGGTCGGGCGGGGGCGCGTCCTCGGCCGCGCTGCCCGCGACCCGCTCGCGCGACCTGTTCAGCAGGACGAGCCCGGCGAACAGCAGGATCACCGGCACGGCCGTGCGCAGCCCGGTGACCTCTTCGAGGAAGTCGGTGTATCCGGCGACCAGGTTCTGGACCACGCCGAGCGCCAGCCCGGCCGCGAACGTCCACGGGATCGAGCGCAGCCGCCCGAACACCGCCGCCGTCGCCGAGGCGAACAGCAGCACCGTGTACGCCGTCGCGTCCAGCCCCAGCACGGACACGGCCAGCACCCCGGCGAGCCCGGCGAGCCCCGAGCCGAGCATCCAGGCCAGCGCCGAGGTGGCGTCCGCGTCGATGCCCCGGAGCGTGGCCAGGCGGCGCCGGTCCACGGCGGCCCGCATGCGCAGCCCGTACGGCGAATGCCGCATGAACGCCCACAGCCCGGCCGCCGCCACCGCCGAGAAGCCGAACGTGATGAGCTGGTCGGTGTCCAGCCGGGCCCCGAGCACCTCGAAGGAGAGCGCCGGATGCGGGCCGACACCGCGCGGCAGCGAGGTCGCGTCCGCGCTCGGCAGCCCGGCCAGGTCCACGACCAGCAGGCCCAGCGCGGGCAGCGCGATCGTCAGGCCGATCGTGGCGACGATCTGCGCGGTCTCGCCCGCCTGCGCGAGCCCGCCGAACATGGTCTTGTGCAGCACGTAGCCGAGCGCGGGCGCGAACAACACCACCGACACCAGGGCCGACAGCCACGCGGGCAGCCCGGCCGCCTGGTTGAGCTCGTAGAACAGCAGGGCGGACAGGAATCCGACGGCGCCGTGGGCGAAGTTGAACACCCCGGTGGCCGCGTACGACAGCGTCAGGCCCGACCCCATGACCGCGAAGATCGCCCCGGTGACCAGGCCGCTGAGCACGTATCCAAGGATCATTTGAGCGGCACGTTGTCGAAGCACTTCATGCTCTTGGCCACCTGGAAGGCGCCTTTCTCCAGCTTGACCAGGGCGCCGCAGCCGTTCGGCTCGCTGTGGTCCTTGGGGTACTGGATCCTGCCGAACCCGGCGTTCTCGTAGAGGTAGTCGCCGTTGCCGGTGGCCAGGAACTTCTCGCGGGTGAGGTCCTTGCCGGCCTTGCCGAGCATGTCGAGGAAGATGTCGGCCGACCAGTAGCCGATCGCCATGTGCTGGGTGGGCACGGCGCCCGGCGCGACCTTCTCGACGTCCTGCTTGAACCGGGCGATCTCGGGGGCGGTGGACTCGAACGGCTCGAACATCGGCGCCGCGATCACGCCCTCCAGGGCCTGCGCGCTGGCCTGGTCCTTGAGGATGGCGGCGTCGTAGCTGGTCGCGTCGGTGAGCACGCCCTTGTAGCCGGCCCGCTTGAGCGCCGAGTACAGGCCGACGTTGAACTTGGTGCCCGCGATCACGGAGACCACGACGTCGGGGGCCTTGCCGCCGTTCGAAGTCATGATCTTGTTGACGTACGGGAGCCAGTCAGGGGGTGGTGCGGCGGCCGGGAGGCCGGAGTTCACGCCGACCAGCTTGAATCCGGCGGCGGTGAACGACTGGGAGATGGTGGTGCCGCCGTACTTGCTGCCGCTGGAGTCGGAGGTCTGGACGTACACGCTCTTGCCCTCGGCGCCGCCGAGCAGGTCGGCCAGCTGCCGGCCCCACCACGTCTGGGAGCCCGCGCCCTGTTTGGGGGCCAGGCAGCCGTTGTAGCCGAAGCCGGTCTTCGTGCCGCACCACTGCGGGCCGGTCGCCCAGCCGAACCAGGGCACGCCCTGCTGCTCCAGGAAGGCGGCGCCGCCGAAGTTCGGGGCGTGCACGGGGACGAGGGCGAAGACCTGGTCCTTCTGGACGAGCTTCTTGGCGGCAGCGTCGCCCTTGGCCGCGTCCTGGCCGTCGTCCTCCGCGCCGATGAACTCGATCTTCCGCCCGTTCACGCCGCCCTCGGCGTTGGCCCGCTCGAACCTGGCCTTCGCCCCGATCTCGGCGTCCTTGGTCGAGTAGCCGCTGGCGCTGGTCTTGGTCAGCACGCCGCCGACCTTGATCGTCGTACCGGTCACTCCGGGCGCCGCCGAACCGACCGCGCTCTTCTGCTGGGCCGCGCACCCGGAGACGAGCAACGTTGTTACCGTGAGTGCCGCCGCGACCCGCCGTACCATCCTGGCCTCCCGCAAAATTGGCCTAGCGCTCGCTTGGTTTTGCGCCGAGCGTAAATTCGCCCAGGGAGAGTGTCAACGGGGCTACCCGAGCAACCGCTTGCTCGCAATCACAAGGCCGGGTTACCGTGTGGCGCATGTTGATGCGCGCGGCCGTCCTGACCGGCTTCCACGCCCCCATGGAGATCCGCGAGGTGGAGATCGCCGACCCGGGTCCGGGCGAGGTCCGCGTGCAGATCAAGGCGTCGGGCGTGTGCGGCTCCGATCTCAAGGCCATCGACGGCAAGAGCCCCGTGGTCAGCAGGCTGCCGTTCATCCTCGGGCACGAGAGCGCCGGAGTGGTGGAGAGCGTCGGCGCGGGCGTCACCGGCGTCCGGCCCGGCGACCACGTCATCATCTCGATGAACGGCCCCTGCGGGCGGTGCCGCAACTGCGGGGCGGGCCGGTTCCACCTGTGCTCGGGCCCCGTCAGGTTCCAGACGATCATGGGTGGCGCGCCCAGGATCACCTTGGACGGCCAGGAGACCCGCCGCTTCATCGGCATCGGCTCGTTCGCCGAGTACGCGGTCGTCACCGAGGCCATGTGCGTGAAAATCGCGAAAGACGCGGCCCTGGACGCCATGTGCCTGCTGGCCTGCGGAGTCGTCACCGGCATCGGCGCGGTCATGAACGTCGCCAAGGTCCCGCCCGGCGCCAGCGTCCTCGTCGTCGGCTGCGGCGGCGTCGGCCTCAACGTCATCCAGGGCGCGGTGCTCGCGGGCGCCACCACGATCATCGCCGCCGACGTGGCCGAGCAGAAGCTCAAGCTGGCCGAGCGCTTCGGCGCCACCCACACGATCGTGGCCGACGACCTGCCCCGGCAGGTGGACGAGCTGGTGAAGGGCGGCGTCGACCACGCCTTCGACGCGACGGGCGCACCCGGCGTCCTGGCCAGGGCCTTCGCCGCGACCCAGTCCGGCGGCACCACGGTCATGGTCGGCAGCCCGCCCCAGGGCCAGGCCGTGGAGGTGGACCCCGGCCTGCTGTTCGCCTCCCGCCGCCTCATGGGCACCCAGGGCGGCGACGCCGCGCCCCAGCGCGACCTGCCCATGCTGGCCGAGCAGTACCTGCGGGGCCGCCTCGACCTCGACGGCCTCATCTCCGAACGCCTGCCGCTCGACCGGATCAACGACGCCGTGGCCCACGTACGGGAGGGTTCGGTGGCGCGTACCGTCATCACCTTCTGAAATACGAACACCCGACGTCACGTCACTCTTACTCTGAGTGTCATGACCGAGAGAAGACTCAGGGTGCGCGTCCGGCGAGCCACCATGGCCACGATTCTGACGGCCGTGGCCATGACCGGCCCGGCGCCCGCCGGAGCCAAGGGCGTGTACGACTTCGCCGCCGTCGGCGTGGTCATCTGGAGCGAGCCGCGACGCGACGCCGTCCTCGTCGGCTTCGGCTACCCGGGCCAGGGCTTCGAGTCGGACTGGTCGGAGGAGCGCGGCCACTACCAGTGCGACGACTACTTCGACAGCATCCTGTGGCACCACGGCCGCAACGCGGCCACCGGCATCGTCGGCTGGGTCCCCGCCTGCAACCTCGCCGACACGGACTGAGGAGGTGGCTAGACCCCCAGCTTGACCGGCTCGGGCCGCTCGGACGCGGACCGCTCCTCCTCCTCGTGCCCCTCCACCGAGAGGTTCGGCAGGAGGCGGTCCAGCCAGCGCGGGCACCACCAGTTGAGCCGCCCCAGCAGCACCATCGTCGCCGGCACCAGGAATCCCCTGATGATCGTGGCGTCCACCGCGATGGCCACCGCCAGCCCCACCCCGAACGTCTTCACCATCGGGTCCGGGTACGCGATGAACGCCACGAACACGGCCACCATGATCAGGGCGGCCGACGTGATGACCCGCCCCGTCGAACCGAGCCCCTCCGCCACCGCCCGCGCGTTGTCCCCGTGCCGCAGGTACGCCTGCCGCACCGCCGTCAGCAGGAACACCTCGTAGTCCATCGACAGCCCGAACAGCACCGCGAACAGCATCAGCGGCACATAGCTCTCGATCGGCACCGAGAAGAAGACCGTCTCCAGGTACGAGGAGCTGGCCGGGGCGTCCATGCCCACCAGGCGGCTGCCCAGGCCGATCGAGAACACCAGGGCGAGCGCGCCGAAGGCGGCGCCGAGCGAGATCAGGTTCATCACCGCGGCCTTCACCGCGACGACGGGCGCACGGAAGGCGAACAGCAGGAGCAGGGCGCTCAGCAGCACCACCACGCCGATGACCAGCGGGGTGCGCTCGGACATCCGGGTGCCCGCGTCGGTCATGGCCGCCACCTTGCCGCCGACGTGCACGCTCACCCCGGGCATCGAGACGGCCCTGATGTCCTTGACCACGTCGGAGGCCCGCGGGTCGCTGGGCTTGTACTCGGTGACGACCTGGAGCAGCACCGAACGGCCCGAGGAGTTGACCTTGGGGGTGGCCACGTGCGCGACGCCGTCGACGTCGCCGACCTCGCGGGCGATCTGGTCGACGACCGGGTCCTTCTCCTTGGCCACCTTGGCGGGCAGTTCGGCGACCACGAGCAGCGGGCCGTTGATGCCGGGGCCGAAGCCGGCGGCCATCAGCTCGTAGGCCCGCCTGGGCTCCGAGCCCTTGGCGCCGTAACCGTCGTCGAGCGGCCCGAGCTTCAAGGCCAGCGCCGGGGCGGCCAGCAGGCCCAGCGCCAGCACGCTGCCGAACAGCACCTGCCACGGCCGGCGCGCCACCCACGCCCCCAGGCCGGCCCATCCGGAGCCGGACGAACCGCCACCGCGCAGGAACGGCACCTTGAGCGCGTTGATCCGGTGGCCGAGCACTCCCAGCAGGGCGGGGACGAGGGTGACCGAGGTCAGCACGGCGGTGACGACCGAGATGCCGGTGATCCAGCCGAGCGTCGCCAGCAGCGGGAACCCGCCCAGCATGAGCGCGGTCAGCGCGATCATCACCGTGCCGCCCGCGAACACCACGGCCCCGCCCGAGCTGGCCACGGTCCGCCGTACGGACTCCACCACCGGCACCCCGTCGGCCAGCAGCCGCCGGTGCCGGGACAGCAGGAACAGCGCGTAGTCGATGCCCACGCCCAGCCCGATCATCGTGGCCATGATGCCCGCCTGCTTGGGCACGTCGAGCACGTGTCCGAGCAGCCCGATCACGCCGAGCCCCGTGGCGACGCTGACCAGGGCCGTGAAGATCGGCACCAGCGCGGCCGCCAGCGTCCCGAACGCGAACACCAGCACCAGCAGCGCGCACACCACGCCGATGATCTCGCTGGGCCCGGTCTTGATGTCCTTGTCGGCGGGGGTGGAACTGTCGGCCGCCACCACCTCGATCCCGGCGGCCCGCACCGGGTCGGCCGCCTTCGACAGCGCCCGCGTGTTATCGGCGACCTTGGTGCCGTCGTGGCCCTGCAGGCGGATGGCGATGAGCCCGATCTGCAGGTTGGCGGAGATGCCACCGCGCCTGAACGGGGTGTCCACCCCGACGACGTGCGGCATCGTGCGCAGGCGCGCCAGGACGTCCTCGACGGCCTTCTTGCGCGGCTTCTCGACGAGCGGCCCGCCGGCGGAGTAGAGGACGAGCTGCACCGTCCCGCCGGTGTCGTACCCCGGCCCGAAGCCGGTCTTCATCAGGTCGTGCGCCCGCTGCGCGTCGGTGCCGGGAATCGTCACGTCGTTGCTGACCGGGCTGCCGAGCACGAGGCTCCCGCCCATCAGCGCGGCCGCCACGACCACCCATAACGCCAGCACCAACCGTCCGTGCCGCGCGCACCAGCCGCCCAGCCGCCCAAGAAACCGCGTCATCGCCCAAGTCCCTCTCGACGGCCGTCCTGTACGGTCGTACAGGACTACGATAAAGCAGGAAATATCCGGAGGGGGATCCATCGCATGGAAATGAGATGATGACCACACCCGACGACACCCGGACCCGGATCCTGGCCGCGGCCAGAGAGCTGTTCGCCGAGCGCGGTTACGCGGGCACCTCGCTGGCCGACATCGCCGCGGCCGTGGGACTGACCAAGACCGCCGTCGCCTACCACTTCCACCCGAAAGACCGCCTGGCCTCCGAGCTGCTCGCCCCGGCGGGGGACGACATGCTGGCGCTGCTCGGGACCGACTTCCCCAGCAGGGAGGCGTTCGTCGACGCGCTGGTGACCTTCGCGGTGCGCTACCGTTCGGTGATCCGCCTGTTCATGGAGGACCTGGCCGCCGAGGACCCCGGCTCGCCGGACTCGGAGCGCGCGACGGTCAGGACGTTCAGGGACGAGATCTTCGGCAGGCTGGTGGGCCCCGACCCCGGCCCGGAGACCAGGCTGAAGAGCTGGGCCCTGCTCGGCGCGCTGCAGTGGGGCGCGGTCAGGACCATGGACCTGCCGGAGGAGCAGGTCCGCGAGGTGCTGCTGGAGGCCTGCCGGGCTTTCTAGAGACCCAGCACCTCCCGTTCGACATGGTCGAGCGCGAGGCGTACGGCGCCCAGCGCCACACCCTCGTCCCCGAACGTGGAGGCCACCACCTCCGGCACGCTCACGCACAGCTCGGCCAGGTGCCGGCGGAGCGGTTCGAGCAGCACGTCGCCCGCCTGCGAGTGACCGCCGCCCAGCACCAGCAGGTCGGGGTCGACGGCCAGCGCGAGCGCCGAGGCGCCGATCGCGAGGTTCTCGGCGTAGCGGTCGACCCGCCGCGCCGCGTCGCGGTCGCCCGCCAGCGCCGCCTCGAACACCTCGGCCGCCGAGGCGTCCTTGACCAGCTCGCGGGCCGCGTCCTCCCAGCCGACCTGGCGCAGCGTGCCGATCTCGCCCGCGGCGCCGTTGCGCCCCGGGTGCAGCCGCCCGCCGATGAGGATGCCCGCGCCCGCCCGGTGGCCGATGAGCACGTACACGACGTCGGAGGCGTGCTGCGCGCTGCCGCGCCAGTGCTCGGCGAGCGCGGCCAGGTTGGCGTCGTTGGCGGCCAGCGCCGTGCAGTCGAACCAGCGCCCGGCCAGCTCCGCCAGGTCCACGCCCGTCCAGCCGGGCAGCGTGATCGACAGGGTCACCCGGCCGGTGCGGTCCACGATGCCCGGGGTGCCCGCCGCGACCGCCCAGACCCGCTTGCGCGCGACGCCCGCGCCATCCACGCACTTCAGTGACGTACGCCGGGCCGCCTCCAGCCGCTCGTGGGCCGCGGCGTCGCCAGAGACCTCGGCCCGCTCCCAGGCGATCACCTCGCCGTTGAGATCGGCCAGCGCGGCCACGATCCCGTCGCCCCCGACCTCCACGCCCACCACGTGGCCGGCGTCCGCGCGGAACCCGAACCGCCGCGCCGGCCGCCCCATCACGCCCTCGTCGGGCGGCAGCTCCGTGACGTAGCCGCGCTCGCCGAGCTCGTCGAGCACCGCCTCCACCGTCTGCCTGGACAGCCCGGTGATGCGGCCGAGCCGGGTCAGCGTGGCCACGCCCTCGCGGCGCAGCGCCCTGAGCGTGACCTGGGTGTTCACCTTGCGCAGCAGGGACGCGTCACCTGGGCGAAGCTCGGTCAACTTATGAGACCCTTTCTCATAACTCCGCTGTGACTCCCCATTGACGAGCGACAGCCAGGATCCTAGCATCGGCCGACATACGTGAACTACTTACATATGTGGGAGGCGCAATGGTCACGCTCGCCGTCGTCGGCGCGGGTTCGCGGGGGACCTCCTACGCCCGCCACGCCGCCGGGAGCGGCCGGGCGCGGGTGGTCGCGGTGGCCGATCCGCTGGCGGCCCGCCGCGCCAGGTTCCCGGAGGCCGAGCCGTACGCGGACTGGCGGGAGCTGGCCGCGCTCCCCCGCCAGGCGGACGCGGTGATCATCTCGACCCAGGACAGGGACCACGTCGAGCCCGCGGTGCGCTTCGCCGAGCTGGGCTACGACATCCTGCTGGAGAAGCCGATGGCGGTCTCCGAGGACGACTGCCGGCGCATCGTCGAGGCCGCCGGACGCTCCGACGCCGTCTTCGCCGTCTGCCACGTGCTGCGGTACACGCCGTACACGCGGGCGCTGAAGGCGCTGCTGGACGAGGGCAGGATCGGCGAGATCGTCAGCGTCCAGCACCTGGAGCCGGTCGGGTGGTGGCACCAGGCGCACTCCTACGTGCGGGGCAACTGGCGCCGCACCGACGAGTCCACGTTCATGCTGCTGGCCAAGTCGAGCCACGACCTCGACTGGCTGGTGCACGTCACCGGCAAGCAGGTCACGCGCGTGTCGTCGTTCGGCGGGCTCAAGCACTTCCGCCCGGAGAACCGCCCGGAGGGCGCCGCCGACCGCTGCCTGGACTGCGCGGTCGAGTCGACGTGCCCGTACTCGGCCAAACGCATCTACCTGCCGCTGGCCGGGCGCGCGGAGTGGCCGGTGTCGGTGCTCACCGACGACGTCTCCGAGGCCGGCGTGCTGGAGGCGCTCAGGACGGGCCCGTACGGCCGATGCGTGTACGCCTGCGACAACGACGTGGTCGACCACCAGGTCGTGAACATGGAGTTCGAGGGCGGCACGACCGCGTCGTTCACCATGACCGGCTTCACCCCCGCGCTCCACCGGCAGACCCGGATCTTCGGCACGCGGGGCTGGATCGAGGGCGACGGCGACCGCCTGACCCTCTTCGACTTCGTCACCGGCCGCGAGGAGACCGTCGACACCCGCCCCACGGGGGACTCGACGGCCCGGGGCGGCCACGGGGGCGGTGACGAGGCGCTGGTCGACGCGTTCCTGACCGCGGTCGCCACCAGAGACCGCTCCTCGATCCTCTCCTCGCCGGGCGAGAGCCTGCACAGCCATCTCATCGCCTGGGCTGCCGAGAGGTCGCGGCTGCACGGCGAGACCGTCACCCTGGCAGGAACCGTTCCTTCGTCGCCGGGCTGACGGCCGACGCCCTGCAGTGACCTCGCGGAAGGTCACTCGCCGGAGGTCGGGCCGGCGGTGGGGGTCTCCCCCGGCTCACCCGGGTCCGGGCCCGACTGGGCGGCCAGGCCGAAGGCGATCTCGATCGCGCTTCCCGGCTTGGCGCAGGTGCCGGGCTGGAGGCTCTGGTCGAGGACCGTGCCCACCCGCGACTCGTCGTCCACGACCTGGCCCTTCGTCCGCACCGTGAACCCGGCCGCGATCAGCGCCGCCCGCCCGTCCTCCAGTGCCTGGCCGACGGCCGACGGGACCGTGGTGCCGTTGCGCGCGACGGTGAGCGCCACCGAGGTGCCGCCCGTGACGCGCCGGCCCGCCTTGGGCTCCGTGGAGAGCACCTGCCCGTCCGGCCGGTCGGTGCAGGAGCGGGTGACGGCGCCCACCGCCAGGCCCGCGTCGGTGAGGGCGCTCTCCGCGGACTTGCGCTGCAGGCCCGTGACCGCCGGCACGGCCAGCCCGGCCGACACCTCCAGCGAGACCTTGCTGCCCCTGGTCACCAGCATGCCCGGGGCGGGCTGGGCGCTGAGGACCTGGCCGATCCTCTTCGGCGAGTCGAGCTGGGTGACGGTGCCGAGCACCAGTCCGGCCTGCTTGATCGCCTTCGTGGCCGCGCCCTTGTCCATCCCCGCCAGGGCCGGGACCGGGACCGGGCGCACCACCGGCGGCTGCGCCGTGGGCCCGCGCGCCTCCAGCGTCCCCGTGGTCTTGAGCGGGAGCTTCTGCGCGGTCGTCTTGTCCGCTGGAGGCCGGGATTTCACCGGATCCGACCGCGGGGGGACCGACGGACCGGCCCCCTGCGGCGCCTGGGGCCGGTCGCCGCTGTTCGCCGTGGGTATGTGGGCGGTGAGCAGCACGGCGGCCGTCACCAGCAGGGCCGCGCAGACCGCGATGGCGGCCCTGGGCCAGGCGACCTTGGACGCCCCCGCCGGTGGTGGACCGTTCCCCGGGCCGGAGCCGGCGGGTAACGACGCGGGCGCGGACACGCTCTCCTCTGTGGGCGTGGACGCGCCGGCCTCTTCCGTGGGCGCGGACGCGCCGGCGCGGGACTCGGGCAGCAGGTAGCCGCCGGACCTGCCCGTGGCCTCCGGCGCGGCCATCGGCGACCGCTCCGACGAGCGCTGCTCGGGCACCAGCGGCGGGACCCGCAGGATGTGGGCCGGCGGCGAGCTCAGCACCTCCGGCGGCACCTCCGACTCCCCCAGCAGCTCGAACAGCAGGTCCCTGCTGGTGGGCCGGTTTCGCGCGTCCTTGTCCAGGCACGCCTCCACGAGGGTCCGCAGCCGCCCGTCCAGGCGGCCCAGCTCGGGCGACGCGGTCAGGATGCGGTGCAGCACCGGCGCGACCGAGTCCTGCCCGAACGGCGCCGTGGCGTTGGCCGCGAAGCACATGGTCGCGCCCCACGAGAACACGTCCGCGGCCCCCGTGACGGCTGACGCCGTGATCTGCTCGGGCGCCATGTAGGCGGGCGTGCCCACCCCGCGCCCGCTCACCGTGGCCGCCGCGTCCAGCGCCTTGGCCAGGCCGAAGTCGATGACGCGCGGCCCGTCGGAGCCGAGCAGCACGTTCTGTGGCTTGAAGTCCCGGTGCACGATCCCGGCCCGGTGGATGGCCGTGAGCGCGGTCACCGTGCTGACCGCCAGCCGCTCCAGCGCCCCGCCCCGCCGCGGCCCGGTGAGCGCGACCTCCCTGTGCAGCGACGGCCCGTCGACGTATTCGCTGACGATGTACGGACGCCCCTCGTCGAACCCGGCGTCGATCACCTGGGCGGTGCAGAACCTCGCCACGTGCTTGGCCAGCTCGACTTCCCGCAGGAACGCCGCCCGCTCGTCACCCACGGGTCCGTGCAGCAGCTTGACCGCGTAGGTCTCCCCGCTCCTCCAGCCGAGGAAGACCGCGCCTTGTCCACCTTCACCCAGCCGCCCGGACAGCTCGTACTGTCCGAGTCGCTGTGGGTCCCCCGTTCTGAGCGGCTGCGCCGTCGGCACGGGCGTCTCCCCTCGCCGCCACCCTCGCCTGCTTTCTACTGAAAGCAACGGGCCGCCCCGAGTCAACGGTGGTCAGGGCAATCGCCGCCTGACCGTGACACAGCTGGTCAGGATGCCCGGGTGACCGTGCCCGAATAGGTCACCTCGTCCTTACCTTCGCGCGTCACCTTGATGTCCATCTGGTTCGATGCCGACGTCGGGATCATCCGCAATGTCCCGGGATAGCACTCGTTGCCGGTGACCCGGTCAAGAGTGAAGACCGTCCCGCTCCCGGTCCGCGACAGCCGTCCCGAGCAGTGCAGGTCCGCGCCCCACAGCATGGCCCCGCCGTCGCCGTCGGGGCCCAGGCGCAGCTCGACGGGGAAGACCCGCTGGGCGGTGAAGTGCTCGGCCGAGCCCGTCCACGTGCCCTCCAGGCCCGGCCCCTGGGCCCCACGCAGCCAGAACACGAACCCCGCCACCGCCATGGCCACGCCCGCCGCGGCCACGGCGACCTGCCAGATCTTCACCCGCCGGCGGGGCGGGGGCACGGGAGCGGTGTCGCGGTTGACGGCGGGGAAGCTCGTGGTGGGGTCGGGGTCGTGGATGCGCCCCGGCTCGCCGTCGGGCGCGGTCTCCATGACCAGCCGGAGTCCGGCGGTGCTCAGCTCGCGATCGGCGAGCGCCCCGTCTGACCCGATGATGGACGAGACACGGGCGGACGGGCCCACGGCGGCCTGGGCGCCCGAGGACAGCACGTCGCCACCTCCGGCCGCCTGCCCCAGCAGGCGGCGCAGCACCTCCTCCGCGTCCGGCCGCTTCCCCGGCTCCGGCGCCAGGCAGGCCTCCACGATCTCCCGCAGCCGCCCGGTCAGCGGCCCGAGGTCCGCCTTCCCGTACAGGATCCTGGCCAGGACCTCCTGGTAGGTGTCCGCCGTGTACGCGTGCCGCCCCGTGGCCGTGTACGCGACGGTCAGCCCCCACGCCCACAAGTCGGCGGGCGGTCCGGCGGGCTCGCCCTTGATGCGCTCGGGCGACAGGTACGCCGGGGTGCCGACGGGCATCGCGTTGGTGGTGGCCGTGGTGTCCATGAGCCGGGACACCCCGAAGTCGATCACCCGCGGCCCGTCGAGCCCGAGCAGCACGTTGCCCGGCTTGAGGTCCCGGTGGACCACCCCGGCCCGGTGGATGGCCCCGAGCGCGGTGGCGGTGCCGATGGCCAGGCGTTCGAGCGACCCGCCCAGGCGCGGCCCCTTGGCGACCACGTGCTCCAGGAGCGAGGGGCCGTCGACGTACTCGCTGACCAGGTAGGGCCGGTCGCCCTCGAGATCGGCGTCGAGCAGCTGCGCCGTGCAGAACGCGGCCACCCTGCGGACCGCCTCGACCTCGCCCAGGAACCTGCGCCGCACGTCCGGGTCGCCGGACAGGCTCGCGTGCAGCAGCTTGATCGCGACCTGGGCGCCCTGCTCGGAGTGGCCCAGGTAGACGACGCCCTGTCCGCCTTGGCCGAGCCTGCGCAACAGGCGGTACGATCCCAGCTGTCGCGGATCATCGGCTCGGAGTGCGGACATATTTCCTGATTATGCCGGGGAATCGATCAGTCGCGCATAATCATCAAGGATCGGCAACACCGTGTCCGCAGGCGCGCTGGGCAGGGTGGCCACCGCCTCCTCGATGCCGAGCCCGGCGAAATAGTCGAGCTTCTCTCTGGTCGGCAGCGTCCCGAACGGGATCACCTTGGCCATCGGCCGCCCGGCCTTCTCGCACGCCTCGCGGAGCATCGGCAGCGCGGCCCTGATCCCCTTGCCGCCGATCGGCATCCAGCCCTCGGCGTACTCGGCGACGTGGGCGAAGAGCTTCGGCCCCGCCGCGCCGCCCACGTACACCGGCGGCTCCTGGAGCGGCTTGGGCCAGCACCAGGACGGCTCGAACCCGTCGAACGAGGCCACCTCGTCCCGCCACAGTGCCTGCATGGCGAGCATGTTCCGCCTGGTCACCTCGCGGCGGCGCGCGTACGGGACGCCGTGGTTCTCGATCTCCTCGACGTTCCAGCCGAAGCCGATCCCGACCACGACGCGTCCGCCGGAGAGGTGGTCGAGCGTGGCGATCGCCTTCGCGGTCACGATGGGGTCGCGCTGGGCGGCGAGCAGGATGCCGGTGCCGACGCGCAGCCGGCGCGTCGCGGCGGCGGCGAAGGACAGGGCGACGAGCGGGTCGAGCGTGCGCTTGTACTCCTCGGGCAGCACGTCCTGCCCCGCCGCGGGAGGGGTGCGGCGCGAGACCGGGATGTGGGTGTGCTCGGGCACGTAGAGGGAGTCGAAGCCGCGCTCCTCCGCCGCCCTGGCCAGGTCCTGGACCGGCATGGTCAGGTCCGTGGCGAACATCGTGACCCCGAGTCTCATGGGACCTCCTCCTAGTTAACCAAGCGATTGCTCGGTTAAGATTTCCAGAGTACCTTGCAGAAGACCATTCCGCGGAAAGAGGTCCCCGGTGAAGTTTTCTATCTTCCTGAATCCGCAGATTCCCGGCTCCGGGTACGCGGCCGAGGAGAACGCCAAGGCCAAACGCCCGATCGGGCGCGACACGGAGTCGTACCAGAAGCTGCTGCACGAGGTGCGGGAGATAGCCGTGCACGCCGACCAGCTCGGGTTCGACGCGCTCATGATGACCGAGCACCACTTCCACTCGGAGGGCATGGAGTTCTCGGTCAACCCGCTGATGTTCCTCACGGACCTCGCCGCCAGGACCGAGCGGATCCTGCTCGCGCCGCTCGGCCTGGTGCTACCCGCCTGGGACCCGATCAGGGCCGCGGAGGACGTGGCGCTGCTCGACCAGTTCTGCAAGGGACGGCTGCGGCTGGGCGTGGCGCGCGGCTACCAGAACCGGTGGATGAACGTGCTGGGCCAGCGCTGGCACGCCGCCGCCGCGCGCTCCGACGGGTCGGCCTCCGACACGCGGAACTTCGACGTCTTCGGCGAGGTGCTGAAGATCATGAAGCTGGCGTGGACGCAGGAGACGTTGCGCTACAAGTCGGACGTACTGGACTACCAGGTGCCGTATCCGTACGAGGGCATCGAGGGATGGCCCGCGCTGGAGTGGACCCAGACGTTCGGCGCGCCGGGCGAGATCTCCGAGGACGGCAAGGTGCAGGCCGTCTCCGTCTGCCCCAGGCCGTACCAGAACCCCCACCCCGAGCTGTGGCAGCCGTTCACGATCTCGGACCGGTCGGTCATCAGGGCCGCCCAGGAGGACATCCTGCCGTGGATGTTCACCCCCAACCCCGACGACCACGCCGCCAAGGCCAAGCTGTACCAGGAGGAGTCGGCCAAGCAGGGCCGCCACTACAAGCTGGGCGAGCACACCGGCATCCTCAAGATCGTCGGCATCGCGGACACCACCGAGGAGGCCATCAACACCTTCGGCCGCAGCATCCCCAAGGACTTCGCCGCCTTCTTCGGCCCGTTCGGCTACCTGGAGGTGCTGCGCAAGAAGGAGGACGAGAAGCACAAGCCCATCTCCCCCGAGAAGGGCGACGCCAAGCGGATGAACGACGTGGAGATGGCGCTGTTCGGCACGCCGGACGACGTCAAGCGCGGGATCCAGCGGATGCTCGACCGCATGCCCGACCTGGAGTGGTTCGGGCTCTACATGCAGGGACAGCAGGGCGTGCTGCCGCTGGACACGGTCAAGCGGAACCTGGAGCTGTTCGCCACCAAGGTCATCCCGGAGTTCCAATGAGATTCTGGCTGGGAGCCTCGTTCGTCGACACCGACCAGTTCCTGGAGCTGGCGCGGGCGGCCGAGCGGTGCGGGTTCGACACGCTCACGCTGTCGGACCACCTGTTCTACGCCGACTTCGCCTCGCCGTACCCGTACTCGCGGTCGGGCCGGCCGCGCTGGGACGCGCGTACGCACTGGCCGGACGTGTGGGTGACGATCGGCGCCATGGCGGCGGTGACCACCACCCTGCGTTTCTCCCCCAACGTCTACATCGCTCCCGCCCGCGACCTGTTCACCGTGGCCAAGCAGGTGTCCACGGCCGCGGTGCTGTCGAACGACCGGGTGACCTTCGGGGTCGGGGTGGGCTGGTGCAAGGAGGAGTTCGTCGGCACCGGGCAGGACTTCCACACGCGGGGACGGCGGCTGGACGCGATGCTCCCGACGCTGCGCTCGCTCTGGGCCGGCGAGACGGTCGCGCTGGACGGCCTGCCCGAGCTGTCGATCTCGCCCACCCCCGACCGGCCGATCCCCGTCTACGTGGGCGGCGACAGCGACGCCGCCCTGCGCCGGGCCGCCCGGCTGGGTGACGGCTGGATCGGGAACCGGATCTACACGGAGGAGCAGTTCGACGTGGTGCTCGCCACGCTCCGCGGTCACCTCGACGAGAGCGGCAGGAGCGAGCCCTTCGACATCATCGCGCCGCTCGCGGTGATGCCGGACGCCGACACCTACCGCCGCTTCGCCGCCAAGGGCGTCACCGGGACCATGGCGGCGCCGTGGTGGCTGGCCACCCCCGAGGAGAAGGCCAGGTACGGCGAGGGGACGCTGGACCTCAAGATCGCCACCATGGAGCGCTTCGCGGAGGAGGTCATCGCGAAGATCTGACGTCAGCGAGGCCGCAGGCCCAGCTCCTCCAGGGCGTCGGCCAGGTCCTTCGGCGCGGCCGCCACCGCGCCGATGCGGGCCAGGGCGGCCAGGCCGAGATAGCCGCCGTACGCGGTCAGCGCCCGCCGGGCCGCCTCGTCCGGCGGCTGGCCGACCTCCTCCAGGACGGCTCGCATGAACGCCAGCCGCCGCTCGGTCACCCGCCGCACCACCGGGCCCACCACTGGGCCCACGGCCGGGTCGTCGGCCTCGCTGATCAGCCGGAACGAGACGGCGGCGTCATGCCCGTCGCCGAACGCCCACTCCAGCAGCGTCCGCATGCGCTCCGCCGGATCGGGCACCGGCTCCAGCCGGGCGATGATCTCCTCGGTGCCGGCCTCCCACCGCTCCAGCGCCGCCTCAACCAGCGCCTGCCGGTTGGGGAAGTGCCAGTAGAAGCTGCCCTTCGACACGCCGAGCCGCACCGCCACCGGCTCCACGGCCACGGCGGCCAGCCCGCCCTCGGCCAGGGCCTCCAGTGCGGCCCGCGCCCAGTCGTCCGCGTTCAACCGGCCCACCCGCCCATCCTTCCATACGCCACCGTATAGTCGGACCATACGCATCCGTATGGAAAGAGGTGGCCCATGCCCACGCTCACGGACCGGTTCATCCCGCGGCCCGACGCCTCCGAGCGGCACTCCATCGTGATCAACGCGTCGCGCGAGCGCGTCTGGGACGCCGTCAAGGACCCGGGCTCGCTCGATCTGCGGGCCGTCGTGGCCATCCGCGACGTGGCCGCGCGCCTCAGCGGCGGCCGGCCGCACCGGAGCATGCCCCGCTTCACGCCGCTCGCCGAGGAGCCGGGGCACGAGCTGGTCATGGGACTCATCGGGCAGTGGTGGCGCCTCGGGCACGCCGAGAGCAGCGGCACGATCTCCGGCGCCGCCGACTTCGACGCGTTCGACCGGCCCGGCTACGCCAAGGGCACGCTGAGCTTCCGGCTGGACGAGGCGGGCGAGGGGCGGATCAGGCTCGTCACGGAGACCCGCGTGGTGGCCACGAGCGAGGACGCGCGGCGCGCGTTCCTGCGGTACTGGCTGGTGATCCGGCTCGGCAGCGGCCTGATCCGCCGCATCATGCTCGCCGCCATCCGCGCCCGCGCCACCCGGTCTCTCTAGGCGCCCGGCCCCTCCTCGGCGAGGTTCTCCAGTATCCGCCGCAGCATGTCCGTGACCTGCGCGACCTCCTCCGGCGAGAACCCCGCGAACACCTGGTGGCTGATCCTCCCGAAGATCGGCGGCAGGCTGGGCACCAGCGCCCGCCCCTCGTCCGTCAGCTCGATGACGATCGAGCGCCGGTCCTCGGGATGCCGCTCCCGCCGCAGCAGCCCCTTGGCCTCCAGCCGGTCCAGCAGCCTGGTCATCCCGGCCGTGTCCGTGCCGAGCCGGCGCTTCAGCAGGCTGGGCGTGCCGCCGCCGCGCGAGGCGTGCAGCAGCAGCGCGGCCTGCTGCGCCGTGAGCCCGAGGGGCGCCAGGCGCCGCTCGGTCTCGGTGTTGAGCTCCCTGCCCACCTGCACGAGCAGCGACCCTCCCCCCAGCACCAGCTCGAACGTCGACTGCGGCGCACGGTCCTCATTCATCCCCCGAGAATAGCCTGCGTAGACATTTGCTGTCGTGACAGTTACAGTCGTGACATGAATGACCGACACGTCTTGATCGTGGGAGGCGGAATCGCCGGATCGTGCCTCGCCCAGGGCCTGCGCCGGACGGGCCTCGCCGTCACCCTCTTCGAACGCGACCCCTCGGCCGCCCACCGCCCCCAGGGCTACCGCATCAGCCTCAAGGACACCGGCGTACGGGCGCTGCGGGCCTGCCTGCCGGACCACCTGTTCGACCTGGCCGTGGCGACCTCGATCCGCCCGGCCACCCGCATGATCTTCATGGACGCCGGCCTGCGGCCGAAGTTCGCCAAGGACCTCCCGGAGCAGCGGCCGGGCGTCGACGGCCTGGGCGTCAACCGGCTCACGCTCCGCGAGATCCTCATGGCCGAGCCGGCGGTCCCGGTCCGGTTCGGCATGGACTACCAGCGGTACGAGCGGCTGGACGGCGGCCGCGTGCGCGCCCACTTCGCGGACGGCCACCATGTGGACGGCGACCTGCTCGTGGGGGCGGAGGGCGTGGGCTCGCGGATGCGGGCGCAGCTCCTGCCCGGCGCCGCGGTGGACGAGCTCGGCTGGACGCTGTACGGCCGCACGTGGATCACGCCCGCACTGCTGGCCGCCACGCCGCCCGAGCTGACCGACTCCTTCAACCGGGTCACCGCCCCCGACGGCACGGCCATCGGCATCGCCACCTGCCGTCCACTCACCCCCGTGCCCGAGGCCGTGGCCCGCCACGCTCCCGGCGCGCACCTGACGGACGTTCCCGGCTACTTCTCATGGACGATGAGCGGGTCCGGCCTCCGGCCCGACGGCGTGCCCCCTGCCGGGCTGCACCGGCTGGCCATGGACACGGTGCGGGACTGGCACGAGGGCGTGCGGCGCATCGTGCGCGAGGCGGACCCGGAGGCGACGTTCGTGCTGCAGGTCCATTCGGCGCGGCGGGTGGAGCCCTGGGACGAGCCCGCGGTCACGCTGGTGGGCGACGCCGTGCACAGCATGAGCCCCGGCCGGGGCGAGGGCGCCAACGTGGGCCTGCGGGACGCCCACCTGCTGAGCGAGCTGCTCGCAGCGGCCGAGGGGCAGCCCCTCGCCGGCGCCAAGGCCGCGTACGAGCGCCGCATGCTCGACTACGCCTTCACGGCCGTCGACGCCTCCCGCGACCACCCCTTCGCCCCCTTCCGCCGCCCGGCCGGCTGATCGATCGCGCCGCGCGCCGTCCCGGGAGGGAGAGGGGCCCGGATGGGCGATAGCCTTCCTCCTGTGCTGGAAAGGATCTCAGCCACCCGTTACGTGACCCCGCTGCGAGAGGGCGGTTCGCTGCCCGGCGTCGTCGAGGCCGACGACCTGGGCACGTACGTGGTGAAGTTTCGCGAGGCGGGCCAGGGCCGGCGGGTGCTCGTCGCCGAGATCGTCGCGGCCGAGCTGGGCCGCAGGCTCGGGCTCAGGACCCCCGATCTCAAGCTCATCGACCTCGACCCGCAGCTCGGCATCCGCGAGCCGGACGAAGAGGTGCAGGACCTCCTCAAGGCCAGCTCCGGCCTCAACCTGGCGATCGACTTCCTGCCGGGCGCGCTGGGGTTCGAGCCGCTGGCCTGGGCGGCGGACCCGGTGTTCGCGGCCAGGGTGGTGTGGTTCGACGGCCTCATCCACAACATCGACCGCAGCTGGCGCAACCCCAACCTGCTGGTCTGGCACCGCGAGACCTGGCTGATCGACCACGGCGCGGCGCTCTGGTTCCACCACAACTGGCGCACGGCCGACCCTCAGCGGAAGTTCGACGCGGGCGACCACGTGCTCGCGCCGTTCGCCGGTGACGTCGAGGCCGCGGGCGACCACCTGGCCGCGAGGATCACGCGGGAGCTGCTGGAGAGCGTGGCCGCGATGGTGCCCGACGAGTGGCTGGACGGCGAGCCAGGGTTCGACGACCCGGGGGCGGTGCGCGAGGCGTACGTCGAGCATCTGATGGAGCGGGCGCACGGGCCGCGCGAGTGGCTCGTGCGCGGCGAGGCGAAGGCCCCGAAGGGCGGCCCGGGGTCGGTGGGCGAGTTCTGGCGGGGAGGCGGCCGGTGACCAGGGACGTCTACGAGTACGCGGTGATCCGCGTGGTGCCCAAGGTCGAGCGCGGCGAGCTGATCAACGCGGGCGTGCTCCTCTACTGCCAGCCGCGCGGCTACCTGTGCGCGCGGGTCGAGCTCGACGCCGCCCGGCTGCGTGCCCTCGACCCGAACGCCGACCTCGACGGGATACGCCGTGCGCTCAGCGCGTACGAGCTGGCCTGCGGCGAGCGGCCGGGACCGCTGGCCGAGGAGTCGCTCGGCGGCAGGTTCCGCTGGCTGACCGCGCCGCGCAGCACGATCGTCCAGGCCGGGCCCGTGCACGCGGGACTCACCGCCGACCCGGAGACCGAGCTGGCCAGGCTGTTCGACAAGCTCGTCCGTATCTAGAAAAGGACGGACATGAAGGTGTCGACCTCCTGGAAGCCCACCTTGCGGTAGACGGCCCTGGCCGAGAGGTTGAAGTCGTTCACGTAGAGCGTGACCACGGGGGCGAACAGGCTCCTCGCGGCCTCCACGACGGCGGCCATGCCGGCCACGGCATGGCCCCTCCCCCGCAGCTCGGGGGCGACCCAGACGCCCTGGATCTGGCAGGCCTGCGGCGTGACGGCCCCGATCTCCGCCTTGAACACCACGCGGCCGTCGTCGATGCGCGCGTAGGAGCGGCCGATCCTGATCAGCTCGGCGACCCTGGTCCGGTAGAGGGCGCCGCCGTCGCCGAGGTTGGGAGAGACCCCGACTTCCTCGGTGAACATGGCCACGCAGGCGGGCAGCAGGATGTCGAACTCCTCCGGCCGCACCCGGCGTACCAGCGGATCGGCGGGCACCGGCGACTTGCGCGAGGTGGCCATGACCGGCTGCGCCCAGCGGACGGCGCGCGCCCGGCCCCAGTGCGGCTCGAGGCGCTCCCACAGCAGAGAGACGGCGTCGACCGGGCCCACGATGGAGGAGCAGCGGCGCCCCTGCTTGCGGGCACGGTCGGCGAAGGCATGCACGGCCTCGGGACCGGCGTTGACGGGCACCATGTTGGCCCCGGCGTAACAGAGTGACACAAGGCCGCCTCGCGCCCCGAACCCCCACATCTGCCCACCCAGTCTCGCCGGATTGAGTCCGACGGCCCGCACTCTGGAGGAGACGAAGACGTTCGCGACCGGGTCGGTGTCCAGCAGGGCTAGGACCTCGTCCCGGTCGCTGTCGTCGAGCACGCGCGACGCCGATGTACGCAGCATCACAAAGGTCACACTACGCGAAGGGTCACCGATTGGCTCAGTGGGAGACGGCCACGGTAATCCTTTCTTGACGTCAGTCAGAGCCCAAGCGTGCCGAGGATCCCGAGCAGCCCGGTCGGAGGGCTCACGGCGTCCGCCGTCATGTGGGTGGACGGGCGCGGCTCCGGCTGCGCGGCGCACTCCACGTCCCGCGGCGGCACCGTGCCGTCCCGCAGGTACGTCGCCAGATGCTCGTCCACGCACTCGCTGCCCGTCAGCGACACGCCGTGGTTGCCGCCGGCGTCGATCACCAGGCCCGTGCGGACGAAGTGCCTGCGCATCTCCAGCGCCCCCTTGAACGGCGTCGCGGCGTCGTCACGGGACTGGATGATGAGCACCGGCGGCAGGTTCGGCGAGCCCTGCACCTCGATCGGCGTCCCGCCCCGCACCGGCCAGAAGGCGCACGGAGCGTTGAACCAGGCGTTCGGCCAGGTCAGGAACGGCGCCCGGCGGTGCAGCCGGGTCATGTCGTCCCGCCACTTCTCCCACTTGCGCGGCCACTTGGCGTCCCTGCACTGGACGCCCAGGTAGGAGGCGTAGCCGTTCTCGTCGGCCTTGTCGTCCTCGCCGTGCTTCTTGTAGATGTCGACCAGGCTCTTCGCGTCGCCCTGGCGCACGTACGCGGACCAGGCCGCGGCGAACGCGGGCCAGACCCGGTCGCTGTACCCGGCGACCGTGAAGGTGTCGTCCAGCTCGCTCGGCCCCACGACGCCGCCGGCCGGGCGGGCCCGCAGCCGGTCGCGCATCGCGTAGTAGGCGAACGACGTCTGCTTGAGCGAGGTGCCCAGCCGGTAGACGTCGTTGTGCTTGGCCGTCCAGGTCAGGAACTGCCGGTGACGGTGCTCGAAGGCGCCGTCCTGCCGGATGTTCGCGTCGTACCAGACGCCCGTGGGGTCGACCGTGCTGTCCATGACCAGCCGCCTGACCCTGGCCGGGAAGAGCGTGGCGTAGACGGCGCCGAGGTAGGTGCCGTACGAGTAGCCGAGGTAGCTGATCTTCTGCTCGCCGAGCGCGGCACGGATCGAGTCCATGTCCCTGGCGGAGTTCTCGGTGGTGAGGTGCGGCAACAGCCAGGACCAGCGCGCGCCGCACCGGTCCGCGAACTCGCGCGCCCTGCCGATCAGCACCCGCTCCTCGGCCGGCCCCTTCGGCACCGCGTCCGGCCTCGGAGCCTTGAAGAACACGTCCGGATCCACGCAGTGCAGCGTCGGCTCGCTGCCCCCGACGCCGCGCGGGTCGAACCCGACGATGTCGTAGCGCTCGCTCACGTCCGACGGCAGGGACGAGGCCACGAACTCGGCCAGACTCCGCCCCGGCGCCCCCGGCCCGCCCGGGTTCACCAGGAGCGCGCCCAGGTAGTTGGCGCTCTTGGACACCCTGGCCCGGACGCGGTTGACGGCCAGCTGGATCGTCTGGCCCCATGGCTCCCGGTAGTCGAGCGGTACGCGTATGGTGCCGCATTCCAGGTTGGCCGGCGCCGGCCTTCCGTTACCCCCTATCGGACAGGGTCCCCAGGCGATGGCCGCGGGCGCTTGTCTCGCACCGCTGGCCACCGCCATCCCATCCCCACTCGCTATCCCGCCGACGAGCACCGCGACACCGGCGACAACCCCAACGACCCGCTTCACCCGGCCCCCTTCATGTTCATAGGCCTTGCGATGCTCCCGTGAGCGACCGGTTGATCACTTTGGGTATGGGGAAAAGCTTGCCAATTTGTAATCGCGTGATTGCATGCCGTAACCGTCCTATATCGGGACGCCCGACCGACTGGCCAGATTCGGCGTCGAGTACGTCGAGGTGGCACTGGCTGCTCAAACCGCCGGCTGGTTGTGGCCGATCCCGGCGAACCACCGACGACCGAGGCAGGCGTCGGCCCGCCGGCCCGAGCCATCGCCGACGTCGGCATGGCCGAGGTGCGGCGTCAACTCGCCTGCAAGACCACCTGGAGGGGCGGCACGCTCGACGTGGCGGAAACCGGGCGGGACGGCATCGGCCGTCCCGGTGGAGCCGGTGCCCGGATATCGGTACGTCGACGCTCATGCCCCTCCCCGGGCTACGCGTGCTCCGCCGTGTCGAAGAGGGCCTTGGCGGCGTCGCCGAAGTACGGGCCGTACATGGTGCGCTGGTCGTCGCTGTACTTGAAGCTGCTCACCGACGTGATCGTGCCCTTGCCCGTGGCCAGGTCGAATGTGGTCATCCACGGCCCGCCGCTCGATCCCGCCGTCATCTCGCAGCCCAGCCCCTGGTCGCGGCTCTGCCCGTACGGGTCGGCCCGCAGCCGCCCCGCGCAGTAGACCAGGTGATGCCCGTCGTACGGCGGGTCGGCGGGATAGCCGAAGCCGAAGGCCTGGCCCCCGCGAGCGGGGTTGAAGGCGATCTCCTGCGTGCCCACCACGTCGGCCACGTGCCTGCCGCCGGACGTGGCCAGCGCGACCATGCCCACGTCGTAGTTGTCGTCGCCGCTGCGCGACCAGGGCCCGGCGACGAACATGCGGCGGGCCGCGTACACCCCGAACCGCTGGGCCCCGCCCGTGCCGTACCCCGGGACGAACGTCCAGTTGGCGGCCCAGCCGCCGGCGCCGTCCTTGACGCAGTGCCCGGCGGTGACCACGACGTCCCGGTTGGCGCTGCGTACGGTACTGGCCGAGCAGACGAAGTCCGCCCCGCGCACGGTCAGGAAGACGCGGCCGGTGGTCCTGGCCACGGCGCCGCCGGTGATCCAGCGGGAGCCGACGGTGTTGGTCTCCGGCCGCTTGGGCGCGGACTCCCGGTCCCGCCTGGCGGCCGCCGCCTGGTGCCGGGGGGTGCGGCCCCACAGCCAGGCGGCCAGGCCGTCACCCGACACGCCCGTGGTCACGCCGTCGTTCTGCGGGGTCAGGCGCCGGCTCGACACGTCAGGAGCGGCGCGTACCCCCGTGCGACCTGTCAGGCCGCTGAGCAGGCCCGCGCCGTCCGTCACGGTGTCCAGCAGGTCGATCGGCAGTGCGCCGGCCATGCGCTCCGGCGTCCAGTAGTCGAGCACGCGCCGCTGCTCGGCGGTGGTGCGGGCGGCCACGTGCTCGACTATCTCGTGACGCATCGCCCTGTGATCGGGCAGGTCGGGCAGGTCGGCCTGCTGCTGGCCGGGGGCCGCACCAAGGAGGGCGGGCCCGATCAGCCCCGCCAAAAGCGGGGCGGCCGCCAGCAGGGGGGTGCTCAAGGTCATGCCCCCCGAGTCTGCACCACGAGATGTGTTCTTGTGACTACTTTCGGTAAATAGCTCAGAGTGCGTTGGTGCTCTGCGCCGCCTGGTAGACGCTCTGCGCCTCGTTCCCGAAATATGGGCCGAACATCCAGTTGGGGGCGAAGTTGTATTTGAAGCTGTTGACCGAATTCTGGGTGCCGAGACCCGTCGACTCGTTGAAATTCAGCATCCAGGGGCCACCGCTCGAACCGCCGGTCATGTTGCAGGTCAGGCCGTGGTCCTCGCTCACGAGGAAGTCGTCGAAGGTCCGCCCGCTGCAGTAGATGAGCTTCGAGCCGTCGTACGGCGCCGCCGCCGGGTAGCCGAACGCGTACATCTGCTGCCTTCTCCCCTGGTTGAACGCGACGCCCTGGCCGCCCACGACGTCCACCAGCGTCTTGCCCTCCAGCGGCGCGACGACGGCGGCGGCGACGTCGAAGTTGATGTCCTCGCTCGCGTTCCACTGCTGTGTGGTGAGTAGTTTCGTGGCCGCCCAGGTGCCGAACGGGCGGTTGCCGCTGTTGTAGCCGGGCACGAAGACCCAGTTCGTGTGGAACGTTCCGTTCAGCTTGACGCAGTGGCCGGCGGTCAGGACCACGCTCTTGTTCGCGCTGGTCACCGCCGAGCCCGAGCAGGACGCGTTGCGCCCCTGCGTCGTGAAGAAGATCCGGCCGGTGGTCTTCACGACCGCGCCGGAGCCGGTCCACGGCTGGCCGGACGACCGGGCCGCCTGCAGTTCCACCCCCGCACGCGTCGCCCCGGTGGGCGGCGCCGTCCACGGGGTGCCCTCGGCAGGCTCTCCCAGCGCCACCTTCGCCCCCGTCCTGGGGCTGGGCGCGTCCAGCGGCTGGGCCGCCTCCATCTTCTGCTCGGTCCAGTACGTCAGGACCTGCCGCTGCTCGGACGCGGTGTCCGCGGCCGCGTGCTGGGTGGGTTTGGGCCGCATTTGTACGCCGGCCTGCGCCGCACCGGCGGGCAGCAGGGCGGCGCCGCCGGAGGTGAGGGTGAGGATGGAAAGCAGAACGACTGCGCGGTGCATTACGTACCTCCCGAAACCGGACCTGGGGTACGGAAGGTAGCCGTAGCAATATCCAGATTTCTCAAGATTTGCGCATACCGATATAGCCGTATTCCGGCATACATTAACTGCGTTATCTCAGGTCACATAAGTGCGGGGATTTTGGCGCGGTCGGCGCCGCGTGCCCGAGCGCGCCCTGCAGCGGGGACAATGGACAGGTGCAAGAAGAGACCCTCCGATCCGTCGTCGTGCTCGGCTCCACCGGCTCCATCGGCACCCAGGCCCTCGACGTCGTCGCCGCCAACCCCGGCGGCTTCAAGGTCGCCGGGCTGGCGGCGGGCGGCGGCCGGGTCGACCTGCTGGCCAGGCAGGCGGCGTCGTTCGGTGTCGAGGCGGTCGCGGTGGCCGACGCGGCGGCCGTGCCCGCACTGAAGGACGCGCTGTCCGCGCACGGCGTGAAGCCCACGGTGCTCGGCGGCCCCGAAGGGGTCGCGGAGGTGGCGGCCTGGCAGTGCGACACGGTGCTCAACGGCATCACCGGCGCGCTCGGGCTGACCTCCACGCTGGTCGCGCTGGAGGCGGGCAGGACCCTCGCGCTGGCCAACAAGGAGTCCCTGATCATCGGCGGCCCGCTGGTCAAGCGGCTCGCCAAGCCCGGCCAGATCCTCCCGGTCGACTCCGAGCACTCGGCTGTGCAGCAGTGCCTGTGGGCCTCGGGGCCCGACGGCTACGACCCCGGCAGCGTCAAGCAGCTCGTGATCACCGCGAGCGGCGGGCCGTTCCGGGGGATGAAGCGCGAGGAGATGGCCGACGTCACACCCGAGATGGCGCTGGCGCACCCCACCTGGTCGATGGGCCCGTTCATCACGATCAACTCCGCCACCCTGGTCAACAAGGGGCTGGAGGTCATCGAGGCGCACCTGCTGTTCGACTTGGGTTTCGACCGCATTGAGGTCGTGGTCCACCCGCAGTCGATCATCCACTCCATGGTGGAATACGTCGACGGCTCGACCGTGGCCCAGGCCAGCCCGCCCGACATGCGGCTGCCGATCGCGCTCGCGCTCAGCCACCCCCACCGCATCCCGGGTGCGGCGCGGGCCATCGACTGGACCAGGGCGCACACGTGGACGTTCGAGCCTCTCGACGACGTCGCGTTCCCCTCCGTCGCGCTGGCCAGGCACGTCGGCGGCGAGGGCGGCACCGCGCCGGCCGTCTACAACGCGGCCAACGAGGCGTGCCTCGACGCGTTCATGCGGGGCGAGCTGCCGTTCCTGGCGATCGTCGACACCGTGGCCAAGGTCGTCGAGGAGCACCAGGTCACCCCGGCGGACTCCGTCGAGGAAGTGCTCGCGGCCGACGCCTGGGCCCGGGCCCGCGCGATCGAGCTGTCCCGCTGACTACCTAGACTGGAAACCGTCGTCACAGTAAGGGTTGAAATGTCTTCTGTAGCTCTCGGCATCCCGACGGTCCGTCCCAAGCCGCTCGCCGAACGCCGACACTCCCGCCAGATCATGGTCGGCAGCGTGCCCGTGGGCGGCGACGCACCCGTCTCGGTGCAGTCGATGACGACCACGGTGACCGCCGACGTCAACGCCACGTTGCAGCAGATCGCGGAGCTCACGGCGTCCGGCTGCCAGATCGTGCGCGTGGCCGTGCCGTCCCAGGACGACGCCGACGCGCTGCCGATCATCGCCAAGAAGTCGCAGATTCCGGTCATCGCCGACATCCACTTCCAGCCGAAGTACGTCTTCGCCGCCATCGAGGCGGGATGCGCGGCCGTTCGGGTCAACCCCGGCAACATCAAGAAATTTGACGACAAGGTGGGCGAGATCGCCCGCGCGGCGGCCGACCACGGGGTGCCGATCCGCATCGGCGTCAACGCCGGCTCGCTCGACCCGCGCCTGCTGCAGAAGTACGGCAAGGCCACGCCCGAGGCCCTGGTGGAGTCGGCGCTCTGGGAGTGCTCGCTGTTCGAGGAGCACGGGTTCCGCGACATCAAGATCTCGGTCAAGCACAACGACCCGGTCGTGATGATCAACGCGTACCGGCTGCTCGCCGCCAAGTGCGACTACCCGCTCCACCTCGGCGTCACCGAGGCCGGCCCCGCCTTCCAGGGGACCATCAAGTCCTCCGTCGCCTTCGGCGCGCTGCTGGCGGAGGGCATCGGCGACACGATCCGCGTCTCCCTCTCCGCGCCGCCGGTGGAGGAGGTCAAGGTCGGCGCCCAGATCCTGGAGTCGCTCGGGCTGCGCGAGCGCGGCCTGGAGATCGTCTCCTGCCCGTCCTGCGGCCGCGCCCAGGTGGACGTCTACACCCTCGCCGACCAGGTCCACGCCGGTCTGGAGGGCCTGAAGGTGCCGCTGCGGGTGGCCGTGATGGGCTGCGTCGTCAACGGCCCCGGGGAGGCCCGGGAGGCGGACCTGGGGGTGGCCTCGGGCAACGGCAAGGGGCAGATCTTCGTCAAGGGCGAGGTCATCAAGACGGTGCCGGAGTCGCAGATCGTGGAGACCCTGATCGAGGAGGCGCTCCGGCTGGCCGAGGAGATGGGCGTCGACGTCGACCTCGGCGACGACTCCGGCCCCCAGGTCGTCGTCAGCTGACCCACCCACCCGCCGTTCCCACGTGGCCCACCGCACTCCCGGCGGGCCACCGCACGGCCATGCACCCCTGAGACCCGCCACCCGGGAGACGACCCGCCGAGCCGCACACCGGGCACCTCAGGGGCGCGCTTAGCTGGGCGCCGTTCGCGTTGCGCCGCACTCCGCCGTCCCGCTGCAGGCCGCACCGGCGCTGGAGTGGCGTGGCGCCCCGCCCCCGCGGCCGTCCCCTGCACCCGAGTGGAGCGGCTCGCGGGTTGCGAAGGGGGCAGAGGGCTAGAGCGTCAGGCCCGTCAGCACCATGACCTTCTCGTACGTGAGGTCCTCCATCGCCGAGTGGAGGCCCTCGCGTCCGATCCCCGAGTCCTTCACCCCGCCATAAGGCATCTGGTCGGCCCGGTACGAGGGGACGTCGCCGATGATCACGCCGCCCACCTCCAGCTCCCGGTTCGCCCGGAAGGCGGAGTCCAGGGAGCGGGTGAACACCCCGGCCTGCAGGCCGTACTTGGAGTCGTTGACCATCGCGTACGCCTCGTCGATCGAGGCGGCGGGCTGGAGGATCATGACGGGGCCGAAGACCTCCTCGCACGCCACCTTGGCGTCGTGCGGGACGTCGGCGAGCACGGTCGGGGCGATCGTGGCGCCCTCGCGGGTGCCGCCGGCCAGGACGCGGGCGCCCGCGGCGACGGCTTCCTTGACCCACTGCTCCACGCGCTCCGCGGCGGCCTCCGAGACCAGCGGGCCCACCTGGGTCTTCTCGTCCGCCGGGTCGCCGGTGACGAGGCCGGAGACGGCCGGGAGGAGGCGCTCGACGAAGACGTCGTACACGGGCTGCTCGACGATGACCCGCTGCACGGCGATGCAGCTCTGGCCGGCCTGGTAGTTGGAGAAGAGGGCGATGCGCTGCGCGGCCCAGTCGAGGTCGGCGTCGGAGAGCACGACGGCGGCGGCGTTGCCGCCCAGTTCGAGCGTCACGTGCTTGCGCGGGACCTGGTCGGCGATGGCGTACCCGACGGGCGCGGAGCCCGTGAACGACACCACGGGGAGACGGGGATCCTGGACGAGCGCCGAGGCGCGCTCGTTCTCGATCGGCAGCACCGAGAACATCCCCGCGGGCAGGTCCGTCTCCGCCAGGATCTCGCCGAGCAGGAGCGAGGAGAGCGGCGTGGCGGGGGCGGGCTTGACGATGACGGGGGCGCCGACGGCGATGGCGGGGGCGACCTTGTGGGCGACCAGGTTCAGGGGGAAGTTGAACGGGGTGATCGCCAGGACGGGCCCGTACGGGACGCGCGAGACATACGCCAGCCGCCCGGCCGCGGCGGGCTCGGTGTCGAGCCGCTGCACGCCGCCGGACCAGCGGCGGGCCTCCTCGGCGGCGAAGCGGAACGTGGCGACGGCGCGGTTGACCTCGCCGCGCGCCCAGAAGATCGGCTTGCCGTTCTCGGCCGTGATCAGGTGGGCGATCTCGTCGGCCCGCTCGGCGAGCCGGCGCGACACGTGGGCCAGCGCCTCGGCCCGCACGTGCACGGGCAGCGCGGCGGCCTCCCGCGCCACCGCGTGCGCGGCCGCGATGGCCTCTTCGACCTGGGCATCGGTCGGTACGGAGTGCCGCCCGACCACGCGCCCGTCATGGGGGTTGATCACAGTGAGCTCGGAGTCCCCGGTCGCGGCGCGGCCGGCCAGCCAGAAGGTACGCACGTCCATACACATGACGTTATGCCAAGCGGGAGATGGGGATTTACACCATGGTGCACAAGACTCCCACCAGGGCTCACCGTTAAGTACAAGCCCCCTGGTATACCCATGATGTAACAGAAGTAGACCCAATTCGGGATGTTTACCATGCGGAGTGGTTTGAGCGATCTCCGCCATGGCTAAGTCATCGGTGCGGGTCTCCAGCGCGGCGGGCCCCCGATCTGAGAAAGGCGTGGGCCCCGTGACCGAACAGCGTGAGGTCACAAGGACGCATAGCTGCTCCTTGGTCGCAAAGGAGGCCTCATGACTTCGGCGCCGCTGGGGCTGCAGGGCGCCTACCTCCTGGGTGAGCGCGCCACCCACGACGAACTTCGCTCCCGCCTCCTCGACGTGGCGGTGAACCTCCTCGAGAGCGACGGGCCCGACAGCCTGACCATGCGCCGCATCGCGGCCGAGGCGGGATGCACGACGACCGTCATCTACACGATGTTCGGCAACAGGGAGGGGCTGGCTGAGGCGCTCTACCTGGAGGGGTTCGAGCGGTTTCGACGCTTTCTGGAGGCGGTGCCGACGCGGCGCAACCCGTTCGAGCACCTGAGCTCGCTCGGGCCCGCGTACCGCCAGGCGTGCCTGTCGGAGCCCGGCTACTACAGCCTGATGTTCGAGCGGGCGATCCCCGGTTTCGAACCCAGCGAGCGTGCCAGGACCCTGGCCCGCGCCGCCCTGAACATCCTCGACCGGGTGATCGCCGACTGCATCTCGGCCGGCTACCTGGTCCCGACCCAGCCCCGCAAGATCGCGGACGCGCTGTGGGCGGCGGCCCAGGGGGCCATCAGTTTGGAACGCGCCGGTCACCTGCGCGACGGGCGCACGTACGAGGCCGTGACGACGGCGACCATCTGCTGCTACCTGGTGGAGAAGCAGGACTAGCGCGCTATCGGCGGGTGGCTTCGAGCGCGAGCCACAGCTCGGCGCGCACGCCCGGGTCGTCGAGGTCGCGTCCGAGCAGCTCGGTGACGCGTTTCATGCGGTAGCGCAGGGTGTGGCGGTGCACGCCGAGCCGCTGCGCCGCCGCGTCCCAGTGGCCGTTGCTGTCGAGGTACGCGCGCAGCGACTCGACCAGGTCGGCCCGGGACCCGTACGCGGTGAGCGGGGCCAGCAGCGCGGCGGCGAACGCCTGGGCGGCGGCCCGGTCGAGCAGCCCGAGCAGCCCCTGCCCGGCCAGCTCCCCGAACTTCACCACCCGGCCCTTCCCTGTCCCACCGTTCCCGGCCGCCGCCGCCAGGGCGCGCCTCGCCTGGTCCAGCGCGCCGTTCAGGCCCTCGGGGGCGTAACCGCACGGCAGGCTCACGCCCACGGGCGCGTCCGTCTCCAGCGCCACCTTCTCCGCCACGGTGTCGGGCACGAGGGCGACGGCCAGCGGCCGCTCCGCCAAGGAGGCGGCGCCCCCGTCGGTGAACAGCGCCGCGAACGCGAGCGGCTCCAGCGCCTCCAGCGCGTCGGCGTCCGCCGCCAGCACCGCCAGCGGCTCCTCCGGGAGCCGCCCGCCGAGCGGCCCCAGCACTGCCCGCGCCTGCTCCCGCGCACCCGAGAGCAGCAGCTCCAGTACGGCGGAGCGGGCCCGCCGCGCGGCCTCGAGCTGGGTCCTGCTCTGTTCCAGCGCCAGGGTGAGCAGGGATCCAGCGGCGTTGATCACCGTGTGGGTGACGGGCGAGAAGGGCTGCCCGGCCCCGACGGCGAAGAAGCCGCGCGGCCGCGCACCGCCGCCGCCCAGCGGCTGCACCACGATGTGCTCCCCCGGCCCCGACAACGCCAGGCTCGCGGGCAGCACCCCACCCCCGCCGCGGACCCCACCACGCACGCCATCGCCACCGCGCTCACCGCCACGCACGCCACCGCCACCGCCACCGGCGCCCCTCTCCTCGGCAGGGCTCGGCTCCGTGGGGCCGCCGGGCTCCAGAAGGCGGGGCTCCGAGGGGCGGGTGGTGCGGAGGCGGGAGAGCTCGGAGACGACGGCGTCCGTGTCGGCGCCGCGCGTGGCGTGGCGCACTTCGCCCGCCTCGTCGAGCAGCGCGGCCCACCCCCCGACCTCCTTGGCGAGCCGGTCGATCACCGCGTGCATGCCCTCCGGCCGCAGCGCCGCCCGCGTCAGGCGGCCCTGGGCGGCGAAGGCGCGGCTGATCTCGTCGTACTGCTCGGCCGCCAGCAGCTCGCTGACCCCCTTGCCGATCGCGATGAACGGGGTCTCACGCGGCACCTCGAACAGCGGCAGCCCCGCTTCCTCGGCGGCGCTCACCAGCGCGGGGGGCACCTCCTCGTGCGAGACGCCGACCCCGAAGCCCAGCCCGGCGACGCCGCGGGCCACGAGGCGGGCGACATACTGGGACTGGTCGCCTTCCATCCGCATGCCCGTGGTGAGGAGGAGTTCCCCACCCTCCAGGTACGGCGTCGGGTCCGCGAGCTCGCTGACCGCCACCCAGCGCACCGCGGCGTCCAGCACGCCGCGGGCCCCATGGCCGGGAATTCCGGCCACCGGCCGGAGCCTCATGCGGCGTACGACGGTCCGGAGCGTAGGCGGCATACGAAATTTGTCCATTCCGGCAAATTTGGCCATTCCGTCGAAGACAACACCTTCAGTGTGACATATCGACGTATCGGCGCAGGTGGGAGCCCGCCGTAGCGTCGAATCCATGAGCATTCCCCAGGAGCGGCGCGTCGTGACCGCGATCCCAGGCCCCAAGTCGCAGGAGTTGCTGGCCCGCAAGCAGGCCGCCGTCCCGCCCGGCATCGGCACCACGCTGCCGGTCTTCGTCACCCGCGCCGGCGGCGGCGTGGTGCAGGACGCCGACGGGAACTCGCTGATCGACTTCGGCTCCGGCATCGCCGTGACCAACGTGGGCAATGCCGCCCCCAAGGTCGTCGAACGCGTCCAGAAGCAGGTCGCCGACTTCACCCACACCTGTTTCATGGTCACCCCGTACGAGTCGTACGTCCGGGTGTGCGAGAAGCTCAACGAGCTGACCCCGGGCGAGCACGAGAAGCGCACGTTCCTGGTGAACTCGGGCGCCGAGGCCGTGGAGAACGCGGTCAAGATCGCCAGGCACGCCACCGGCAGGCAGGCCGTCGTCGTGTTCGACCACGGCTACCACGGCCGCACGCTGCTCACGATGACGCTGACGGCCAAGAACATGCCGTACAAGCACGGCTTCGGCCCGTTCGCGCCCGAGGTGTACCGGGTGCCGCTGGCGTACCCGTACCGCTGGCCCTCCGGCCCCGAGAACTGCGCCGAGGAGGCCGCGGAGCAGGCCATCGACATGATCACCAAGCAGATCGGCCCGGGCAACGTGGCCGCCGTGGTGATCGAGCCGATCGCGGGCGAGGGCGGGTTCATCGTGCCGGCCAGGGGCTTCCTGCCGCGCATCGCGGAGTTCTGCAAGGCCAACGGCATCGTGTTCGTGGCCGACGAGGTGCAGACCGGCTTCGCCAGGACGGGCAACCTGTTCGCGTGCGAGGACGAGGGCGTCGTGCCCGACATCATCACCACGGCCAAGGGCATCGCGGGCGGCCTGCCGCTGGCCGCCGTGACCGGGCGCGCGGAGATCCTGGACAAGGTGCACGTCGGCGGCCTCGGCGGCACGTACGGCGGCAACCCCCTGGCCTGCGAGGCCGCGCTCGGCGTGCTGGAGACCATCGAGGAGGAGGACCTCGTCGCGAAGGCCCGCCGGATCGGCGAGATCATGATCCCCCGCCTCAAGGCTCTCCAGGAGCGCTTCGACGTGATCGGCGACGTCCGCGGCCGGGGCGCGATGATCGCGATCGAGCTGGTCGAGCCGGGCACCAAGGAGCCGAACCCCACCGCCGTCCAGGAGATCGTCAAGCGCTGCCACGCCGAGGGCCTGCTGGTCCTGACCGCGGGCACGTACGGAAACGTCCTGCGCTTCCTGCCCCCGCTCGTCATCCCCGAGCACCTGCTCGAGGAGGGCCTCGGCATCCTGGAGAAGGCGATCGCCGAACTCTAGAAGAAACCCCACCAATCGGGCATCCGGCTTGCGGCTGGATGCCCGATTTTGTGGTGTAAGTGGCGTCGCTCGGGTAGAGAATTCACCCTGACTTGACGCTCAGCAGGACACTCACGGCCACGGTCAGGGTTATAACGGTTCCGGTATACGGATGGGCGATGACTGCAGGAAGCATGATGAGCTGGAGTCCGACCAGAACGGCGCGGAGTATGTTGACGTTCGACCCTGAAGGCCTGACCTGGGCCCAGCGCGAGGGCGACGCCTGCGTCGTCTGTCACAAGAGATGGCCGCGACCCCGCGTGCGCGTGGGGCGCCTGCCCGACGACTCGTCGGTCCTGGCCTGCGGCGACTGCGCCGAGGCGCTCCTGCCCACACCCAAGTCGACGGTGGTGGCCTTCCCGTCCCGCTGAGCGAGCACGCTTGACGAGACGCCCCGGGACGGGGGGGAAGGCCCGGGGCGTCCCTGGCAGGCCACGCCCAGGGGGGAACGGGCGCGCCCGCGGCACTGTCACAGGGGGATCGGCTGCTCGCCCTCATTTGGCGAGCTTCTGCCACCTATCCAGCCAAGTGAGATAATCAGTGCATTCCCCATCTTCCGCCCGGCAACCCCCGGGAGGCCGTACGGCGAAGTCGACCCGGTCGAGCTTCTTGCCTCTCCCGTACAGGTCGCACATCGGCTCGGCCCGCCCCTTGCAGGCCTTGGCGTTGGCCGGGGCCAGCCCCACCCACGCGGCGGCGTCGCGCTGCGCGTTGGCCGCGGTCACCCAGTTGAGCCACCGGTAGGCGCAGGTGGTGTCGGGGACGTTCGCGCCGAGCATCCAGGAGTCCACCCACCCGGTCGTCTTGGGCGTCTGGAGCGTCTTGACCGGCTTTCCGGCCTTCTGCAGGAGCAGGCGGTAGTACGGGGTGGCCTGGGCGTAGTCGAGTGACCCGGTCGCGAACCCCTGCACCAGGTCTACCGGACTCCGCCAGTACGTGCGCGCCTTGCTCTGCTCGAGCAGCGCCACCGCGCGGTCGAGCTGGTCCTGGCTCAGCTCGTACGGGTCCTTCGCCGAGCCGTCGGCCAGCGCGGCGTCGGCGATCGTCAGCGGGCTGTCCCTGAGCGCCACCCGGTCGGAGGCGAACGCCTGCTTGAGATCGCCCTTGACCTTGGTCGAGTCGTAGATGAACTCGTGATAGCCCCACAGGTACGGCACCCCGTACACCTTGCCGGACACGGTGGACATGTCGCGGAAGCGCTTGTCGATGTCGTCGTAGCCGCTCACCTTGGCCGGGTCGACGGCCTGCACCAGATTGGCGTCGATCAGCTTGGCGGCCAGCACGGGCCCGGCGGAGATGATGTCGTACGGCCGCTGGGCGGACAGATCCTCCATCTCCTTCGCGCTCTGCACGGTGTCGAGCTTGGCGATCCGGCAGCCGGTCTCCTTCTCGAACGTGCCCACCCAGTTGACCTTGGGGCTGGTGCCGCCGTACTCGGCGTAACCGCGGTAGGTGAGGATCTGGAGCGTGCCGTCGCTCTGCGTCGCGCTCGGAGTGGGAGTGGGGCTCGAGGTCGGAGTACGCGTGGGGGTGGGGGTCGGGCGGGCCGCGCCCATGCCTGCGATCAGCGCCGACGCGGCGAGCGCCAGGGCATAAGCACGACGACGACTCACGATGTCCCCCCTTGTCCGTGTGCTGGAGCTTACCGGGGAGTGGGGCGGGAGGGACGCTCGTCCCGCCCGCCCCGGGCGTCGCGCGCCTATTTGTTCGTGGGGAAGCCGAGGTTCACGCCGCCGTGCGAGGGGTCGAGCCAGCGCGAGGTGACGACCTTGCCGCGGGTGTAGAAGTGCACGCCCTCGGTGCCGTGCACGTGCGTGTCGCCGAAGAGCGAGGACTTCCAGCCGCCGAAGCTGTAGAAGGCCATCGGCACCGGGATGGGCACGTTGATGCCGACCATGCCGACCTCGACCTCGTTCTGGAAGCGCCTGGCCGCGCCGCCGTCGTTGGTGAAGATCGCGGTGCCGTTGCCGTACAGGCCCTCGTTGATGATCTCCAGGCCCTCCTCGTACGAGGACACCCGCACGATCGACAGGACCGGCCCGAAGATCTCGTCCGTGTGCGTCTGCGAGCCCGGCGGGACGTGGTCGAGCACGGTCGGGCCGAGCCAGAAGCCGGGCGTCTCCGCGGCCTTGCCGCCGCCGAGCACGGCCGTCTCGCGGCCGTCCACGACCAGCTTCGCGCCCTCCTCGACGCCGAGGTCGAGGTAGGAGGCGACCTTGTCGCGGTGCACCTCGGTGACGAGCGGCCCCATCTGGGACTTCGGGTCGTCGCCGGGGCCGATCACCAGCTTGTCCACCCGCTCGACGATCTTCTGGACGAGCTCGTCGCCGATCGGGTCCACGGCCAGCACGACGGAGATCGCCATGCACCGCTCCCCCGCCGAGCCGAACCCCGCCGACACCGCCGAGTCCGCCACCAGGTCGAGGTCGGCGTCGGGGAGCACGAGCATGTGGTTCTTGGCGCCGCCGAGGGCCTGCACGCGCTTGCCGTGCGCGGTGCCGGTCTCGTAGACGTACCTGGCGATCGGGGTGGAGCCGACGAACGACACGGCGCGTACGTCGGGGTGCTCCAGCAGCCGGTCCACGGCGACCTTGTCGCCCTGCACGACGTTGAAGACGCCGTCGGGGAGCCCGGCCTCCTTCCAGAGCCGCGCCATGAGCAGCGACGCCGACGGGTCCTTCTCCGACGGCTTGAGCACGAAGGCGTTCCCGCACGCGATCGCGACCGGGAACATCCACATCGGCACCATGGCCGGGAAGTTGAACGGCGTGATGCCGGCCACGACGCCCAGCGGCTGGCGGATCGAGTAGGAGTCGACCCTGGTCGAGACGCCCTCGGAGAAGCCGCCCTTGAGCAGGTGGGGGATCCCGCAGGCGAACTCCACGACCTCCAGGCCGCGGGCCACCTCGCCGAGCGCGTCGGAGTGGACCTTGCCGTGCTCGGCCGAGATCAGCGCGGCCAGCTCGTCGCGGTGCGCGTACATGAGCTCGCGGAAGCGGAACAGCACCTGCGCCCGCTTGACCAGCGACGCGTCCCGCCACGCGGGGAAGGCCGCGACGGCGGCGGCCACGGCCGCGTCCACGTCGGCCACGGAGGCCAGCGCCACGTGGCCGCTGACCTCGCCGGTCGCCGGGTTGAAGAGCTCGGCGGCGCGGGAGTCCCCGTCCGCGAGCGCTCCGTTGATCCAGTGGTTGACGGACTTCACTGAGCTGCTGCCTCTGCGTTGATGGTTTCCAGAGCGGTCACGATGATGCCGAGACCCTCGACGGCCTCCTCCACCGTGAGGGTCAGGGGCGGGGCCATGCGGATGGCGGTCCCGTACAGGCCGCCCTTGCCCGCCAGCAGGCCCGCCTTCTTGGTCTCCTCCATAAAACGGGCGGCCTGGGCGGGGCTCTCCAGCTCGACGGCGAACATCAGGCCCTTGCCTCGCACGCTCTTGACCACGGGCAGGCGCTTGGCGGCCTCCTTGAGGCCGCCGATGATGATCTCGCCCGTACGCGCGGCGTTGGCCTGCAGGTCGTGGTCGAGCACGTAGTCGAGGGTGGCGTTGGCGGCGGCCATGGAGATCGGGTTGCCGCCGAACGTGGCCAGGCCCACGGCGTGCGGGGCGTCCATCAGGTCGCCGCGCGCCACGATGCCGCCGACGGCGAATCCGTTGCCCAGCCCCTTGGCGAAGGTCATCATGTCGGGGGTCACGCCGTGGTTGCCGATGCCGAAGAACGAGCTGCCCGTACGGCCCCAGCCGGTCTGCACCTCGTCGGAGATGAACAGGATGCCCTGCTCGTCCAGAACCTCCTTGTACGCGGCGAACAGCCCGTCGGGGGCCATCGTGAACCCGCCCACGCCCTGGATCGGCTCGGCGATCAGCGCCGCCACGTCGTTGGAGACCGCGGTGGCCAGCACGTGGCGCAGGTCGTCCACGCACGCCTGGATGTACTCCGCGTCCGACATGCCCTTGAACTGCGCGAGATGCCGGTCGGCGCCGTGCAGGAAGGTCACGTTGAGCGGGGAGAGCGAGTTGTTCTTCCAGGAGCGGTTGGAGGTGACGCCGATCGTGCCGAAGCTGCGCCCGTGGTAGCTCTGCCGCATGGCGAGCACCTGGTCGGTCCTGCGGGCGTACGTGGCCAGGAGCAGGGCGGTCTCGTTGGCCTCGGTGCCGGAGTTGGTGAAGAAGACCTTGGCGTCGGGGATGCCGGAGATCCGCGCGATCTTCTCGGCCAGCTCGATCTGGCCGCGCAGCAGGTAGACGGTGCTGGTGTGCACCACGCCGGTGGCGATCTGACGCTCGACGGCCTCGCGCACCTCGGGCACGTCGTACCCGATCATGTTGGTCAGGATTCCGGCGAAGAAGTCCAGGTAGCTCTTGCCGTCGGCGTCGATGACACGGTTGCCCTTGCCGCTGACGATCTCGATGGGGTCGTTGTAGTTGAGGGCCAGCCAGTTCGGCATGACTGCCCGATGGCGCGCGAGTAGCTCCGACATGTTACCGAGTATCCCTTTTCTTCCTCCCAGCCCCCCACTGCAACCTGTCGGAGGAGCCCAAAATCCACTTACACCCTGCAAACTACCCGGACTCCCCAGAGGAGACGCCCCTTAGGGGATGTCCCGTCCGCCTGGCGATGTACGCGGGGCGCGGCCGCTACGCCGCAGGAGGCACGGCGAATGACCACTGGCGGGCGACGACCGGGGCCGTGCCGGTCGGCCACCATCGGATCATCCCGAAAGCGAAGGAGAGATCGAGATGACCATCACCGTCGACCACCGCCCCGAAGCGCCCGCCGGCCCGCCCAAGCTCGACCGCGACCAGCTCCGCCGGGCCCAGCAGGACACGCTGGACACCCCGCGCATGAAGTACAGCCTGCTGGCCAAGATGATGTTCAAGCCCGTCGACATCATGTACGGCCAGCAGGGCTCGTACACGAAGTTCGCCATGCTGGAAATCATCGCCCGCGTGCCGTACCAGGCGTGGGAGCGGATGGGCTACTGGGCCGTGCACCGCCATCGGGGCCGCTCGGCGCTGGCCAGACGGGTCTTCGAGCGGATCGTGGAGGCCCGCGCCGACCAGGACAACGAGCAGTGGCACCTGCTGATCCTGCAGGACCTGGTGCAGCGCACCGGGCAGCGGCAGACCTGGCTGCTGCACCGGGCCGCGCCCTGGCTGATCGCGTTCTTCTACTACCACGTGTCCTGGGTGCTGTTCCTGGTCAGGCCGGACTGGAGCTACCGGCTGAACGCGGAGTTCGAGGACCACGCCGAGCACGAGTACATGACGTTCGTGGCCGAGAACCCGGAGCTGGACTTCGTGCCCGACCCCGGCACGTACGCCGCCGAGTACGGCCGCTACCGCTCGGTGGCCGACCTGCTCCGGCAGATCGGCCACGACGAGCGCACCCACAAGCTCGACAGTCTGAAGAGCATGCAGGAGCCCCGTGTCCGTTAGACCTTCACTGGTTCCGGGGCTGCCGCGGCCGGGCGCAGCACGGCCATCGCGAGCAGCGCGGCGGCCACGCAGAACGCGGCCCCGACCCACGAGCCCAGGTGCATGGCCGACGTGAACGCCTGGTTGCCGGCCTCGGCGAAGCCCGACAGATGCGCGCCGCCGATCGACTCCCTGGCGGCGGCGGGCAGGTCGGCCGGCATCTGCGAGGTGTACTGCCCGGCCAGCACGCTGCCCAGGATCGCGATGCTCATCGCCATGCCGACCTGCTGGACGGTGTCGTTGAGCGCCGACCCGACGCCGGCGTGCTCCATGGGGATGGCGCTCATCAGCGAGGAGTACGCGGACGGCCCGGCCAGCCCGCCGCCGACGCCCATGATCACCAGCCCCGTGAGGAGCGGGAGATATCCGGTGGTCGTGGCCATGACGACGAACCCGCAGGCCATCACCAGCAGGCCGGCCCCGATCAGCACCCGGTTGCTGGCCTTCTTGCCCAGGCCGGCGCCCACGCCGTTGAAGATCGCGGCGGCCACGCCGTACGGGAGCATGGCCAGACCGGCCTGCATCTCCTCGTAGCCCAGCACGAACTGCAGGTACTGGGTCAGCATGAGCATCACGGCACCGGCGCCGAAGGCCATGAGCAGGATCGAGAACGACGCCCCGCTGAAGTTGCGGTTGGCGAACAGGTGCAGGGGCAGCATCGGCTGCGCCTGCTTGCGCTCCCAGACCACGAAGCCGCCGAGGGCCAGGACCGCGATCGCGATGCCGATCACGTTCCACTCGCGCTCGATGATGACGTACACGGCCGCCGTCAGGCCGACGGTCGACAGCACCACGCCCACCGGGTCGATCTTCCGCCCGCTGCTGCGGCTCTCGGGCATGAGCACGAGGGCGGCCACGATGGCGATCGCCGCGATGGGGATGTTCACCAGGAAGACCGAGCCCCACCAGTAGTGCTGCAGCATGAGGCCGCCCAGGGTGGGGCCCGACACCATGCCGACCAGGGCCACCGCGCTCCAGGAGGCCATCGCCTTGCGCCGCTCCGTCTCGTCGAAGACGGTCATCAGGATCGACAGCGTCGAGGGCATGACCAGCGATCCGCCGATGCCCATCAGCGCGCGGGCGGCGATGAGCTGCCAGGGCTCGGTGACGAGCACGGCCAGCAGCGACGCGCCGCCGAAGAACGCCAGGCCGACGATCAGGAACAGGCGGCGGCCGTACTTGTCGGACAGGCTGCCCGAGGTGAGCAGCAGACCGGCGTAGGCCAGCACGTACGCGTCGATGATCCATTGGATGTCCGACGGCGTCGCGCCCATTTCCTCGTTCAGCGAGGGGATGGCGAGGTTGAGAACGGTGTTGTCGACGACAAGCACCAAAAGCGCCAAGCAGAGTACGACGAGAATCCACCAGCGGCGGGGGTCTCGTACAGTGTTCGAGTCCACTCGCACAGCGTACGACAACTCTCGTACAGTGTGCGAGTGGATTTATCCTTGGAGGATGACCGGCAAGCAATTCGCCTCCGTCTGGCTTCGCGAGCCGCGCAAGACCGCGAGCCCGGGGCGCAGCCGTGACGAGATCGTCAGGGCCGCGATCGAGATCCTCGACGCGGAGGGCCTCGACGGGCTCAGCATGCGCAAGCTGGGCGCCAAGCTGAGCGCGGGCGCCACCAGCATCTACTGGTACGTCGCCCACAAGGACGAGCTCCTGGAGCTGGTCTACGACCACGTGTGGGGCGAGATGAGCATGCCCGAGCCGGAGGACGCCGGCTGGCGCGACGCGGCCTCGGTCCTGGCCTACAGCATGCGCGCCGTGATCCTGCGCCACCCGTGGTCGGCCGACCTCCTCGGCCGCATGCCCGCGCTCGGCCCCAACGCCATCCAGGTCGCCGACCGGATGCGCCGGATGTTCAAGCAGGCCGGATTCGAGGGGATGGACGTCGACTACGCCGGCAGCACGCTCACCGCCTACACCTACGGCATGACCATCCCCGAGGTCGCCTGGAACTCCGCCATGGGCGAGCACGAGTACGACCCCGCCGAGATGAAGGAGATGGTCGCCAGGGCGGTCAAGGACTATCCCGAGATGCTGGAGCGCATGGACATGACCGCCTACGACGATCCGCGGACTCTCCGCCAGGTGGCCTTCGACTTCGGGCTGGTGTCGGTGCTCGACGGCCTTGAGCGGCGGCTGGCGACGTAGCAGGATCGCCGTATGAGCGAGCGAAGCGAGCGACCAGTCGAACACAGCCGATTTATCGCTCATGCGGCCGACGAAGGCGGCCGCATGAGCGATTTTCGTGCCGCCCGCGACCTCCTCCTCCACGCCGACGCCGCCACCGCCCGCCGTGACTTCCGCTGGCCGGAGCTCGAGGAGTTCAACTGGGCGCTCGACTGGTTCGACGGGATGCTGGCCACCGAGACGCCCGACGCCGTCGCTCTCAAGATCGTGGGGGCGAGCAGCGCCCGCTACACGTTCGCCGAGCTGTCCGCCCGCTCCAACCAGGTCGCCAACTGGCTGCACCGGCAGGGCGTGCGCCGGGGCGACCGGATCCTGCTCATGCTGGGCAACCAGGCCGAGCTGTGGGAGTCGCTGCTGGCCGCGATGAAGCTGGGCGCGGTCATCATCCCGGCCACGACGCTGCTGACGGCCAAGGACATCTCGGAGCGCGTCGTCAGGGGCGGCGTGGCCCACGTGATCGCCAACGCCGCCGACGCGGGCAAGTTCGGGGGCGGCGAATACACGAAGATCGCCGTGGGCGACGCCTACAACTGGCTGCCGTACCACGAGGCGTACGAGGAGGACTCGCTCTTCGTCCCCGACGCGCCGACGCGGGCGAGCGACACGCTGCTGCTCTACTTCACCTCCGGCACGACCTCGCAGCCGAAGCTGGTCGAGCACACGCACGCGTCCTATCCGGCCGGACACCTGTCGACGATGTTCTGGATCGGGCTGAAGCCGGGCGACGTGCACCTCAACGTGTCCTCGCCCGGATGGGCCAAGCACGCCTGGAGCAACGTCTTCGCCCCCTGGAACGCGGGCGCCACCGTGCTGATCCACGACTACCAGCGCTTCTCCGCGCCCGCGCTGCTGGAGGTGCTGCGGGACGAGCGGGTCACCACGTTCTGCGCGCCGCCGACCGTGTGGCGGATGCTCATCCAGGAGGACCTCGCGGCGTGCAAGCTGCCGCTGCGCACGGCCGTGGCCGCCGGCGAACCGCTCAACCCGGAGATCATCGACCAGGTCGCCAAGGCGTGGGGCATCACGATCAGGGACGGCTACGGCCAGACCGAGACCACCGCGCAGATCGGGAACGCGCCGGACGAGCCGGTCAAGCCCGGATCGATGGGGCGTCCGCTGCCCGGCTACGACGTCGTGCTGATCGACCCCGTCAGCGGCAGGCCCGGGGACGACGGCGAGATCTGCCTGCCGCTGGACGCCCGCCGCCCCGTAGGCCTCATGTCCGGATATGTCGGTGGATCGAGTGATGCGATGCGGGGCGGTTTCTACCACACCGGCGACGTCGCCACCCGCGACGAGGACGGCTACATCACCTACGTCGGCAGGACCGACGACGTCTTCAAGGCCTCCGACTACCGCATCTCGCCGTTCGAGCTGGAGAGCGTGCTGCTGGAGCACGCCGCCGTGGCCGAGGCCGCCGTGGTGCCCGCCCCCGATCCGGTACGCCTGGCCGTACCGAAGGCCTATGTGACGCTCGCGCCCGGGTTCGAGCCGGACGAGGCGACCGCGCGCTCGATCTTCGAGCACTGCCGCCGAGAACTGGCCCCCTACAAGCGGGTGCGGCGGCTGGAATTCGCCGAGCTGCCCAAGACGATCTCGGGCAAGATTCGCCGGGTCGAGCTACGGGTGCGCGAACCTCGGCAGGAATACCGGGAGGAGGACCTCGGCTCGTGACAAAGCGTAAATGGGAGCATGGCCGTTCTTACAGAACGATCGGCTAGGCTCTGCCCCGTGTTGCCCACCATCGCCGATGTCCTCGCCCTGGAGACCGTACGCCGGGGCAGCCCGCGCGTGGTCGCGGGCGCCGACCGGCTCGACACCAGGGTCCGGTGGGTGCACGTCGGCGAGATCGCCGACCTCGCCCACCTGCTGCGCGGCGGGGAGCTGGTGCTCACCACGGGCGTGGCGCTGCCCGAAGACCCGGAGAAGCTCGCCGACTACATCGGCGACCTCGCCTCCGTGGGAGCCTCGGGGCTGATCGTCGAACTGGGCCGCAGGTTCGTCAAGGAGCTGCCGCCCGCCGTGGTCAAGAGGGCCGAGGAGCACGGGTTGCCGCTCATCGTGCTGGCCCGCGAGACGCCGTTCGTGCAGATCACCGAGTCCGTGCACGCGCGGATCATCGACATCCAGTTGGAAGAGCTGCGGGCCTCCGAGCAGCTGCACGAGGTCTTCACCGAGCTGTCGGTCGAGGGCGCCTCGCCCGCCGAGGTGCTGGCGCAGGTGGCCAGGCTGTCCAACCGGCCCGTGCTGCTGGAGAACCTCGCCCACCAGGTGCTGGCCTGCGAGTCCGCCGGGCGCGACGCGGGCGCGCTGCTGGCCGGCTGGGAGACCAGGTCCAGGGCCGTGGCCCCGGCCGAGCGGACCGCGTACGACCCGGCCTCCGGATGGGTGGTCACCACGGTGGGCGCGCGCGGGCAGGACTGGGGCCGGCTGATCCTGATCTGCGACTCGGCGCCGACGCCGCGCGACATGGTGCTCGCCGAGCGCGCCGCCACCACGCTCGCCCTCGGCCGCCTGCTCGAACGCCACCAGGAGTCCCTCGAACGCCAGGCGCACGGCACGATCATCACCGGCATCCTGACCCACGCCTACGCCGACCCCGACGAGGCCGCCGCCCGCGCCAGGGCCGTCGGCGTACCGCTCACGGGACGCAAGCTGATCAGCGTGGTCATCAGGCCCACCGAGCCGGCCGACCAGGCGCTCGACGGCCAGGCCCAGCTCGGAGAACTCGCCGAGGCCACCGCCGCCGCCTGCCGCGACGCCCGCCTGCCCGCCCTTGTCGGGGCCCTCGACCAGGAGCGCGTCGGGGTCCTGCTGCCTCTTCCGCCCCGCACCCAGGCCGAGCCCGCGCTGACCGCGCTCGCCGAGCGGCTGCGCGTGCTGTGGCGTCCGGGCGGGCTCGCGTTCGTGCTGGCGGCGGGCTCGGTCGTGGAGTCCATCAGGGACGTACGGCGCAGCTTCCTGGAGGCCGAGCAGGTGGCCGACGTGGCCGTCCGCCAGCCGGACGGGCGCGCCTTCTACCGGCTGCCCGACCTGCGCCTGCGGGGGCTGCTGCACCTGCTGCGCGACGACGCCCGACTGCAGACGTTCGCGGAGCGGGAGCTCGGGCCGCTGCTGGCGCACGACGCCCAGCGGGGCGGCGACCTGACCCGGATCCTGCGCATCTACCTCGACGCCGGCCGCAACAAAGCGGTCGCCGCGCAGAAGGCCCACCTGTCCAGGCCCGCCTTCTACGACCGCCTGCGCCGCCTCGAACGCGTCCTCGACACCGACCTGGACGACGTCGAGTCCTGCATGTCGCTCCACGTCGCGCTCCTGGCCCTGGAGTCCTTCCGCCGCGAACCCCGCTGACCGCCCCGGGCGCCTAGCGTCGCATTCGTGCCCCTCTTCTACAACGCCCTGGAGGCCGCGGCGCACCGGCTGTCGATCGTGCCTCCGATGCTCGACTACTTCGGCGTCCTCGGCCTGCACGCGCTCGTCGCGGCGGCCAGGACGGGGGTCTTCGACGCCCTGCGCGAACGCCCGTCCACCGGCGCCGAGCTCGCCGCCCGGCTCGACCTGGACGCCCGCTCCTCCGACATGCTGTTACGCTCCCTGGCCGGGCTCGGCTACCTGCGGGTCCGCGGCGGCCGCTACCGCCTGACCCGGGCCTCGCGGCTGTGGTTCACGACGGACTCGCCGCAGTCCCTGGTGGCGGGGCTGGAGTTCTGGGAACGTACGGCGTGCGTGATCTGGCCCCGGCTGGAGACGGCGGTCCGTGACGGGGCGCCCGCCACGCCCTTCTACGAGCTGCTGGAGAGCGATCCCGAGCTGTCCCGGTCGTTCCAGGCGTGGACCGCGGCGCTGGCCGGGCGGCAGGCTCCGGCGATGGCCAGGGCCGTCCCGGTGCCGCGCGGCGCCCGGCGGGTGCTGGACGTGGGCGGCGGCCACGGCCGCTTCAGCCTGGAGCTGCTGCGGCGGCACCCCCGGCTCCACGCCACTGTGCTGGACCTGCCGCAGGCGCTCAGGGCCACCGCCGCCCATCCCCGGCTGAGCGTGCGTGCCGGGTCGTTCCTGGACGGCGACCTGGGCGAGGGGTACGACATCGCGCTGATGTTCAACGTCGTGCACGGGCTGGACGACGCGCAGGCGGCCGCCCTCCTGGGGCGGGTGGCGGCGGCCCTCAACCCGGGCGGGACGGTCGTGGTGGGCGACCAGTTCGGGGACAGCGTCATGCCCGGCCGGGCCAGCCGCGCCCTGCTGCACCTGCTGGACCTGAACTACCTGGTCACGGCCGGCGGCAGGGTGCGAGGCTTCCGGGAGGTGTCGGAGCTGCTGCGGGCGGCGGGCTTCCGCGCGCCCCGGCACCGCCGCCCCCTCCGCTCCGTCCCCACCGAGCTGGTCCTGGCCTCGCTCCCCGAATCCCCTGTCAGAAGCCCATCGCCGCCCGCACCTCGTCCAGCGTCATGATCGCCCGCTCTCTGGCCGCCTCGTTCCCCGCGGCCAGGATCTGCCGCACCTCCTCCTCGGTGTGCTCGGCGCGGCGCCTCCTGATCGGCCGAAGGAACTCGTTGACCGCCTCGGTGGCCAGCCTCTTGAGCGCCGACGCGCCCCCGTCCCCGATCTCCTCGGCGACGTCCTGCGGCGAGCGGCCGAGGCAGAGGCCGGCCAGGGTGAGGAGGTTCGCCACCTCGGGCCGGCGCGTCTCGTCGAAGGTGATCAGCCGGTCGGAGTCCGTGCGGGCCTTGCGGATGAGGGCGGCCGTCTCGTCCTCGGTGGCCGACAGGGCGATCGCGTTGCCGCGGCTCTTGCTCATCTTGCCGCCGTCGAGCCCCTGCAGCAGCGGCCGTTCGCCCATCATGGCCTCGGGCTCCGGGAACACCTCGCCGTACCGCTCGTTGAAGCGGCGCGCGACCAGCCGCGTCACCTCCACGTGCGGAAGCTGGTCCTTGCCCACGGGCACCAGCGTGCCCTTGCAGAACAGGATGTCGGCCGCCTGGTGCACCGGATAGGTGAACATCAGGCCGCTGACCGCCCGCTGCGAGCTGTGCGCGATCTCGTCCTTGACCGTGGGGTTGCGGTGCAGCTCGGAGACCGACACCAGGCTCAAGAAAGGCAGCAGCAGCTGGTTCAGCTCAGGGATGGCGCTGTGCTGGAAGATCGTCACCTTGGCCGGGTCGATGCCCACCGCCAGATAGTCGAGCAGCAGCTCGGTGATGTTGCGTTGGATCGCACCCGGCAGATCGCGATCGGTGATCACCTGATAGTCGGCGATCAGCACGTACATGGGGAATTTGTCCTGCAATGTGACGCGGTTGGCCAGCGAGCCGAAGTAATGGCCGAGGTGCAGCGAGCCGGTCGGGCGGTCACCCGTGAGGACGACGTCGTTCATTTCGGTCTCTCTCTTTCAGGTCATGCCGTCTCGGAGAGGACCGCACGCTTGGAGGGCCGTCTCGGAGACGGCCCGCGCATGGGGAAATCAGCGGCCGTCTGTCGGCCGCCACCACATGCTGATGCGTGTCATAGGCGAAGTGTATCCGTTTGCGGTGTCAATCTCGTAACCTCTTTTACCGTTTAGCGTGTTCGCCTGCCCCGGCGACCATGATCTCGCCAGTATGGTGCGGTCCCTTTTCCGCCCTCTGGAGAATTCATGTCTCGACGCACCCTCGCCGGCGGCCTGGCCATAGCCGCCGCGCTCACTCTCACCACCCTGCCCGCTGCCGCGGAGCAGGCGTCGGTGCGGTTCCCGTCGGCCAAGTTCCCGCTGGGCAGCAGGCCCGTGCCGACCAAGACGATGACCGCCGTCGCGCAGGGCATCGACCTGTACGACGTGAAGGCCGGTTCGGCGACCGACGGCTACACGGTGACCGTGCTGATGCCGAGCGGCCGCGACTACGGAATGCAGACGACCGCCGAGGCCAAGGCCGCCGAGGTGGAGGCCGCCGGGGAGACCCCGAGCGTGCAGAAGGTGGTACGGCCGAGCGTCGCCGACGCCCCCTCCCAGACCGTGTACATGGTCCGGGTGGGCCTCTGGTCCCTCGACGACAAGAAGAAGGCCGAGGAGACCGCCAAGAAGCTCAAGGAAGCAGGGCTGAAGGTCAAGGTCGACTACCTCGGCGACGACGGGCTCAAGACCACCGGTCCCTGGGACGTCAAGGTCGTGATGATCGACGCCGGGGCGTTCGGCGGCTCGTTCGCGGCCTCGCTCGGCACCAGCGTGGCCAAGCGGGAGACCGTCTCGTCCATGGCCAAGGCCCAGAACGCGGTGGTCGGCGTCAACGGCGGCTTCTTCAACATCCACACCGACAAGGCGCTGCGCGGCGAGCCCGTCGGCGCGTCCGTGGTCAAGGGCAGGCTGCTCAGCGAGGCCGTCCCCGGCCGCTCGGCCGTCGTCCTCAAGGGCCGTACGGCCAAGGTCACCGAGCTGAAGACCACCGTCACCGCCGCCTCCCAGGACGGCCAGAAGACCGAGGTCAACGGCGTCAACCGGGCCGTCACGACGGACGAGCTGGTGCTCTACACCGAGGAGTGGGGCGCCAAGACGCCCACCGGCGGGACCGACGCCGTCCTCGACGCCAACGGCAAGGTCGTCGGCGTGCGCGAGTCGGGCGCCGCGGTGGCCGCCGGGACGCGGGTGCTGCACGGCAACGGCCTGGCCGCCGACTGGCTCAACGAGCACGCCTTCCAGGACTGGACGGTCAAGGTCGACACCAAGGTCGTGGACCTGCGTACCCGCAAGGCCCTCCCGCTGACCCCGGACCTCAACGTGATCGCGGGCGGCGTCGGCCTTGTGCGGAACGGCAAGGTGAAGATCACCGCCAAGCAGGACGGCCACGACTCCGTCAACATGATCCTGCGCCGCCACCCGCGCACCCTCCTCGGCACCACGAGGAACGGCAGCCTCATCATCGCCACCATCGACGGCCGCAACCCGGGAGTGACCGTGGGGGCGAACTTCCACGAGGCGGCCCAGTTCATGCGGTGGCTCGGGGCCACGCAGGCCATCAACCTGGACGGGGGCGGCTCGACGGCCATGGTGGTCGGCAACAAGCTGATCAACCGGCCCTCGGACGGCGTGGAGCGCGGCGTCGGCGACGCCCTCCTGGTCCTGCCCAAGTAATCCCGAACCGCAGCCGTGCCACCGGCCCTGGGGCACGGCTGCGCCCCGCCTATTCGGGGAGCTTCGCCGCCGTGGCGGGCCGGTAACGCACGTTCAGGACCGACACGGGGTCGCCTTCGCCGATCCGGTGGAGGCGGATCGGCTCGCCGCCGGGGTTGTCGTACAGCCGGATACCCTCACCCAGCAGGACCGGCGCGATGTGCAGGTCGATCTCGTCGATCAGTCCCAGTTCGAGCAGCTGGCGGCCGATGGTCGGCGAGAACACCTCGAGGTTCTTGCCGCCGGCCGCCTCCAGCCCGATCCGCACCGCCTCCGCCGGGTCGCAGCTCAGGAACGTGACCCCGTCGGTGGGTGTCGCGTCCTCGGGGTGGTGGGTGAGCACGAAGAGCGGCCCTTTCCAGGCGCCGCCGTAGATGCCGCCGGGATCCGGGTACTGATCCCAGCCGTCTCGACCCCCCAGCACGGCGCCCGTGGTCTCGACGTACTCGTCGACCAGGCCCGGCCGGAACGAGGCCCCGACCATCCAGTCCATCTCGTGGTTCGGCCCCGCCACGAACCCGTCCAGCGACATCGTGAAGTGCCAGAGCACCTTTCCGCCCGCGGTCTGCGGCTCGGTGTCGCTCATCCGTTGCCTCCTGCATCTGCTTGCGATTTGCAATCGGTAGGCTCACGCTAGGCCACCCGGTGGTAGATTGCAACCGGTTCGGAGGTGAGGTACGAGTTGGCGGAGTCGGCGCGTTCGGGTTGCCCGATCAATGCCGCGGTCGAGGCGTTCGGTGACAGCTGGAGCCTGCTCGTGCTGCGGGACGTGATGTTCGGGAGCCGGCGCTACTTCAGGGAGCTGCTCGCCGGCTCCGAGGAGGGGATCGCCTCCAACATCCTGGCCGACCGGCTGAAGCGCCTGGTGAACGCGGGCCTGCTGACCCGCGAGGACGCGGGGCCGGGACGGCGGGCCGCCTACAGCCTGACCGAGGCGTCGATCCAGCTGGTGCCGATCTTCGCGCAGCTCGGCGAGTGGGGTCTGCGCCACCGCCCGACCACGAAGCGGCTGCGGGTGCGAGCGGAGCTGCTCGCGGCCGGCGGGCCGGAGCTGTGGAACGAGTTCATGGCCGAGCTGCGGACCATCCACCTCGGCGCCCCGCCCCCGGAACGGGACGGCCCGAGCGTCATGGAACGCCTGGCCAAGGCCTACACCGACGCGCTCTGACCCCTTAAGCCGAGCCGGACGCGACGCCATGGCCGCTCGGCCGTGCGAGCGTCGGGCCTCAAGCGTCCACCGGCAGCCCCGTGTCCGATTTCACGGCCTTCATCGCGAGGTGCGACGTCACCTGCGCCACCCCCGGCAGCCCGGAGAGGGTCTCGGAGTAGAACCGCTCGTACGCCGCCAGATCCGCCACCGCCACCCGCAGCAGGAAGTCCGGATCGCCGAACAGCCGATGCGCCTCCACCACCTCTGGCATCCCCGCCACCAGCCGCTCGAACTCCGCCACCGTGTCGTGATCCTCATACCTCATCACCACGGTGACGAACGCCTGGAACCCCCGTCCCACCGCGTCCCCGTCGACCAGCGCCCGGTAGCCGCGGATGACGCCGGACTCCTCCAACTGCCGCACCCGGCGCAGGCACGGCGACGGCGTGAGCCCGACCCGGTCGGCCAGCTCAGTGTTGCTCAGCCGCCCGTCCCGCTGCAGCTCCTGGAGGATCCTGCGGTCAATCCTGTCCACAACGCAATATCCTGCCACCCCGCCGCGTGGAGCAGCACAAATAGGCCATCGCATGCCACCCCTCCTTTACTACCGTCCCAGTAAGGAGGTGGTTTTCATGGATACCCGGCTGCTGGTGCTCTTCCTGGGCATGGACCTGCTGCTGATCTTCACGCCGGGCCCCGACATGCTCTACGTCATGGCCCGCTCGCTCGGCCAGGGCCGCCGCACCGGCCTCACGGCGGTGGCGGGGATCTGCTCGGGCTACACCGTGCACACGGTCCTGGCCGCCGCCGGGCTCGCCGCCGCACTTCGCGCGGTCCCCGCCGCACTGCCCGCGATGCGGTACGCCGGCGCCGCGTACCTCGTCTTCCTGGCGATCAAGACCCTGGCGTCACTCAGGAACCCCGCCACTCCCGTCCCGGGCGCGACCCCGCAGCCCGCGGGCAGGGTGTTGCGGCAGAGCATGCTCACGGCTCTGCTCAACCCGAAGGGCGTGCTGCTCTACCTGTCCCTGATGCCTCAGTTCATCTCCACGGAGACGGGCGTCCCCCTGGGTTTCCAGCTCGCCGTACTCGGCCTGCTCCACGTCGCGAACTGCGCCGTCCTGTACGGCCTGATCGCCCTGGCGACGGCACGGGCCAGCCACGCCCTGACGCGGACCCCGAAGGCTGCCCGCCGGATCTCGGCCGTCTCCGGCACGATGCTCCTGGTGGTCGCGGCCGCCACGCTCGGCACTCATTGAGCACAAAAAAAAAGGGGGTCCGACGCCCAAGGCGTCGAACCCCCTCCAAAGATTGTCCGGCGGCGACCTACTCTCCCACACCCTCCCGAGTGCAGTACCA